>DATAEE010000435.1:0-19657 GCA_036258175.1 Vicinamibacterales bacterium | reverse complement strand
CCTGGAGGCGGTCCGGAAGCGAGAAGCGAACATCCAGCGGCTCCAACAGGACCTGACCGCTTTGGGCCGAGAACGCCGTGCCATTCCGGTTACGCCCGAGTGGATCAGAACTCAACTCAAAGATCTCTCCGCCCTACTCACTGAGTCCGGGGAGCGCGCCAGGACTGCCTTCCGCAAGCTTTCCCTGGACATCCGCCTCCATCCTGTCCGTCCGGAAGGGGAGCGCCCTCACCTCCGAGCCGTCGCCACAGGCAACCTAGCCGCGCTCACCGGCGATTTCACACTTGTGGATCGCTCGAAGGTTCGTGCGATTCGGTGAACAACGTGGTCAGTTCCGGTCCCGTGCAGGAGTCGATTCGCGTGTTGTCTTCCGAGAATTCGACGAACGGCTGCAAGTCGGTCGGGCTCAGGTTTTCGATGCCGATCGAATAGGACCGCCCGGCCTTCGGCGCGAAACGGAACCAGCGCAGTTGGCCGGCAGCCGTGAACATTCCTGTGTGAAGCGAACCGTCGGGTACCAGAAAAATCGCGCCTTTGCAGGAGGTGTTGTCGGCCCGCGCGGGCAACGGGCTCAGGAGCAGACTGAGAAAGAGGACGACCGTCGTGCGCCGCCGCATGCTTGCCTCCTACGCCGCCGGGGGGAACGAGGAATCCTAAATCCAGCGCGGCCCGGAGTCAAAGCGGAAGACGCTTTCAAGCGAGGGCGGCGAGCAACGCGTCGACGTCTTTGTCATTGTTGTAAATGGACGGCGAAATTCGCATCCGGTGGGCGCCGAGGCTCACGTCGACTTTCGCTCGCGCCAGCCGCCGCGCGGTGGTTTCGCGATCCTTCACGACGAAGCTGACGATCGATCCCACAGATTCGTCCGGCGTGAGCGGCGCGAACCCGAGCCCCGGCACCTCGCGCTGGATCCGCTGCGCCAGCGCGCGATTGTGCGCATGAATGCGGTCGACGCCGATTCGCTGGATGAACTCGAGCGAATTGCCCAGCGCCGTGATCGCCGCGGATGCCCAGGTTCCGACTTCGAAATGGCCGGCTGCGCCGCCGCGCGGCTTCCAGCTGATTGGGCCTGTTCCTGGCGGATCACCGGGGAGAAAATGTGTCGAAAACTCCTCGAGCTGACGGAAGCCGTACTGCGTCCGCGTCAGGACCGAGCCGAGGTGCTGCTCTTTAGCGTAGAGGAACCCGACGCCGAAGTCTCCCATGAGCCACTTGTAGCTGGCCGATGCGCAGAAGTCGACGTCCAGCGCCGCGACGTCGATCGGCCGGGCCCCGGCCGCCTGGATCACATCGGCATATACCAGCGCACCGTGCGCATGCGCGATATCGCACAGCGCCTTGAGGTCGTGCGTGAAACCGTTGATCCAGGACACGAGCGACACGGCGACGAGCTTTGTCTTGCGATCGATTACGCGCTCCATGTCCTTCAGATCGATCCGGCCGTCACGCGGGACAACCATTCGGACGTCGAGGCCCTTCTGCTGGAGGCTTTGATAGTGGTACAGCGAACCCTCGAAATGGAGGGCGTCGGTGACGACGTTCCCGTCAGTTCCTGGAAGGCCCAATCCCGATGCGACGAGGTTCTCGCCGACGGTCGTGCTCGGCACCAGCGCGATGTCAGTCTCCCGGGCGCCGATGAGCGACGCGAACAACGACTTGACCCGCGCGACCGGGACGCGCGGGTCCGGTGTGCCGGTCTCCGGCGAGCCGGTCGTTCGCGCGTCGAGATACGCCTGCACGGCGCGCCGCGTCGAAAGGCTCATTGGATGAACGGAGGCGTTGTTCAAGTAAACACGGCTGGCCGCCAATGGGAATTCGTCGCGAATCGTGGTGGGCTCAAACGCCGATACGCAGATAAATCCGCCGGTGCGCGCCAACCACTCGCGTCGGTTTATAGTCATGGCCGGCTCAGTTTAGCAGCGAGGACATTATGCACACCCGCGTTCGCCGCCTGATGGCGGCAGCTTGGCTCGTCTCGGTGGTCGCCGCTGCGTTTTCGCTACAGGCACAAACTGCGACCGTGGCCATCTCGGGCGCCACCCTCATCGATGGAACGGGCGGCGCGCCGACACGCGACGCGGTCGTGCTGGTTTCCGGCGGACGCATTACGGCAGCCGGGCCCCGAGTGTCGATCAAAATTCCAGAAGAAGCCACGGTTATCGACGCGGCAGGGAAGTATGTCCTCCCGGGTTTGATTGATACGAATGTGCACCTGTCGCTGTACGGCGGCATGGCGGACCGCTACGAAACTCTCGCCAGATATCACCCGCGCCAGGAGGAAATCGTCCTCGAGGCGGCGCAGCTGCAGCTCTCCTACGGCGTCACGACGGTCCGGGACAGTTACGGTGTGCTGCGGCCGCTCGTCGCGGTGCGCGACGCGATCGCGGCGGGACGCGCCGTAGGTCCTCGTATTCTGGCCGCGGGCAACATCGTCGGCTGGGGCGGCCCGTACTCGATCAGCTTCAGCCTGACCCGCGAGCAGGCGCTGACGCTCTTCCAGGAGCAGGTGAACGACGAGATCTCTCAGGGCGTGGGCGAGGATCTGGTCGACCTCGATGTCAACGAACTGCGAACGGCCATTCGCGCGTACCTCGACAAGGGACCGGACTTCATCAAATACGGCGGAACGGCCCACTTCATGCGTCCCGCGTTCATCGGATTCTCGCCTGAAGCGCAGAAGGCGATCGTCGAAGAGGCGCACGGCCGCGGCAAGGTGGCGGAGACGCACGCGACGACCATCGACGGCCTGCGGCTGTCGATTGAGGCGGGCATCGACCTGATTCAGCACCCGGAAGTGATAGGCAACCGCGAGCTGCCCGACTCGCTGGTCGGCGCGATCGTGGATCGGAAAGTCGTCTGTTCCATGCTGACGAACACCATCACGGGCGACGCGTGGAAAAAGCACTTGAAGGATCGGGACGAGGCCGCGCGCAAGCGGGCCGAGAAAGAAAAGGACGAAAAGAAAGACAAGGCGCCCGAGCGGCAGCGCACGAGCGCGGAGGTGCGGCAGCGCGAAGCGGACGAGGGCGTCGGGACGGAAATGCGGCGCCGCAACGCGCAGAAGCTGATCAAGGCAGGCGCCGTCGTGACCATCGGCACCGACAATTACTGGGCGGCCGCACCCGAGTTCTCACGGACGCCGAAGCCGGACTCGCAGAACCACGGGATCGGGAGCATCGTTGCGATTGAAGGGCTCGTCGAGCTGGGCATGACGCCCGATCAGGCGATCGTTGCGGCGACGAAGAACGGCGCGATCGCGTCGCGCGGCGTCGACGAGTTCGGCACGATTCAGGCCGGCAAGCGCGCGGATCTTCAGATCCTGGACGCGAATCCGCTGGAGGACATCCGGAATCTCCGCAAGCTGTCGACGGTGATGCGCGATGGTCGCGTCATCGATCGCGACAAGCTTCCAGAGCGGAGAGTCTTGTCGCCGGTACCGGCCGCGCGGCCGGCTGTGAAGACTACTGCCCCCTGAGGATTGCCGCGGCGTCGAGCCGCAGCATCCGCCGCGCCGGCAGCCACGCCGCGATGAGGGAGACGATCGCGAGCCCGACGCATCCGACCGCGAAGGGTGTGACCTGCAGCGAGACCGTCCCGAACAGCGCCGCGTCCAGCAGCCGGCCGAAGGCCAACGCCAGCACCGAGCCGAGCGCCAGCCCGATGCCGGTCACGGCGGCGGCCTGGGCCAGCGTCATCCGGAGAATCTGTGACGCCGTCGCGCCGAGCGCCATGCGCACGCCGAACTCGTGCATGCGTTGTGAGATGCCGTACGACATCACGCTGTAGATCCCGACGAGCGCGAGGATGACGCCGATGCCGCCGCAGACACCCATCAGCATCGCCATGTGCTGAAGGCCGGCGCTGCTGTCCGCGATCGCCTGCCTCATGCTTCGCACGCCGCTGACCGGCAGCAGACGATCGACGGATCGCACCGACTCGCGGACCGGCGCCGCGATCGATCCCGGGTCCGCCTGCGTCCTGACGACCGCGTGCACGAGCCCGCCCGGCGGCGATTGGCGCAGTGGCACATAAACGACGGCGAAATCTTCGCCATCCCACCAGTTGTACATCCTGACGTCTCCGACGACGCCAACGACGGTTAGCCAGTTGCTGTCGGGCCCGTCGAGACGAAGACGGTTGCCGATGGCGTCCTGGCCGGGCCAGGAACGCGCGGCCAGCGTGGCGCTGACGATCGCGACCGGCTCGCCGTCTTCACGATCGATCGTCGAAAACGCCCGTCCATTCACGACCGGGATTTGCATCGTCTCGAAGTACCCGTCAGAGACCTCGCGATAACCAGTGCGCGGCCACTGTGCCGGGTTGGGATTCGGCTGCTGCTGAATCTCGAACGGCTTGACCGGATTCCATCCGCCGCCTGGCACGACGCTCGCGAGCGCCGCGCGCGTGACCGTGGGGATCGCCTCGAACCGGGTGATCAAGTCGTTCGCGAACTCGCGTCTGGTTGAAGGCTCCCCGTATTTGTTGTCCGGAAGCGGAATCTGCAGAGTGAGGACGCCGTCAGGTGCGAAGCCTCCGGGCTGGCTCACGAGGCGCGCGCCACCCGCTAACGTGAGACCGGCCCCGATCAGGATTGCGAGGGCCGACGCGATCTCCACCACGACCAATGCTTGACGTCCTCGCTGTTTCCGCAGGCCTCCAATGACGCCGCGATCGCCTTCTCTCAGCGCGTCGGTCAGCGTCGAGCGCGTGGCACCCATGGCGGGGAACAGGCCGACCAGGAGACCCACTGCAATCGCCAGCAGCGGCATCACCAGGGCGAGACGCGCATCGAGTCGCAGGTTGTCCCAGCCTTCGACGAATCGAGCCGTGTCGGCCGGCATGCTCGCGCGCAGCAGATCCAACCCGACGCTGGCGAAGAGAAGCGCCAGGCCACCCGCGAGCATGCCCAGAACGATCGTCTCGGTCACCAGCTGACGAACGATGCGGAGACGGCTGGCGCCGAGCGCGGTGCGGAGCGCCAGCTCGCGATGGCGATCGATCGCCCGTGCGAGAAGCAGACCCGCGACGTTCGCGCCCGCGACCAGGAGAACAAGTGCTGCCGCGACATTCAGGGTGCCTACGAATGGAATCGTGCTGCCCTCGCGAAAAGCCGTCGACAGGGACCGGACCGAGACGTCGCGGTCGCGATTCGTTTGCGGATACTGCTCCGCAAGGCGCCGCGCGATGAGGTCCATTTCCGCCTGCACTTCGGCAAGCGTCAAGCCGTCAGCGATCCTGCCCGCGACCGTGAGATTGCGGTCCGTCCGATCGGCAGCCCTTTCCGGGGTGAATGCGATCGGGAACCACACTTCCGATCCGACCGGGAAGGCGAAGCCGGGCGGCGCAACGCCGATGACCGTATGGGCTTCGCCGTCGACCAGAACCTCGCTGCCGATGACCGCAGGATCACCGCCGAAACGCCGCTTCCAGAGGCCGTCGCTGATGATCACGCGACGATGATTCCCCGGCTGCTCGTCGTCGCGTGCGAGCGGCCGGCCGAGGACCGGTGCATTGCCGAGCAGCTCGAAGAACCCTGCGGTGACACGGAACCCCTGCACGCGCTCGGGCTCGCCCGCGACCGTCAACGTGGAGTCGGACCATTGCCACGCGGCGAGCCGCTCGACGCCGCGCGCCTGCGCGCGCCAGTCGAGGAACGTTGCCGGCGCGATCGTGTCCCGCTCGGACGCGCCATGCGGCGTCTCCCACAGGACGACCAGCCGCTGATAGTCGGGAAACTGGAAGGGGCGCAGGAGCAGTGCGTCCATCATACCGAGGACCGTGGCGTTGACGCCGAGACCCAGCGCCAGCGTCGTGGCAATCACCAGTGAGGCTCCCGGCTGTTTCCGGATCGCGCGAAGGGCGGATTTCAGGTCGGCGTAGAGGATGGACATCGTCGGCTCCAGCAAAGCTTCACACTACCTTACGCGGGTTCGCGTGAAGAGTTTCGCTCGGATGACAATCGCGCCGCTTTGGTCATCAGGTAGTTTCGTTCGGGAATGTTCGTCGTCTTTCGTGCCGCTTCGCGGTAGCGGGCGACGGCGGCGTCGCGATCGCCGGCCATCTCGAGCAGATGGGCCCGGACGGCGTCGAGCCGGTAATGACCGGCGAGCCGTTCGTCGCGATCGAGCGGCTTCAGCAGGTCGAGACCGGCTGCGGGACCATGCACCATTGCCGCCGCGATGGCGTGGTTCAACGTCACCATCGGGTTGTCCGACATTTTCTTCAGCAGGCCGTACAACGCGAGGATCTGCGGCCAGTCGGTATCCTCGGCCCGAGCCGCCTCGTCATGGAGGGCGGCGATCGCTGCCTGCACCTGATACGAGCCGACCGAACCCTTCGAGAGCGCTCTGGTGACGAGCGCGGTGCCCTCGGCGATCGTCTCTCGATTCCACAGCGTCCGGTCCTGCTCCGCGAGCGGAATGAGTTGGCCGTCTGCATCGGTCCGCGCCGCGCGCCGCGCGTCGGTGAGCAACATGAGCGCAAGCAGCCCCGTGACTTCGGCATCACGAGGCAGAAGGTTATGGACCGCTCGCGTCAGCCGGATCGCTTCGTTAGACAGATCCGTCCGATGCAGGTGAGTGCCGGCGCTGCTCGTATAGCCTTCATTAAAGATGAGATAGAGGACGTGGAGTACCGCGCCGAGGTGCTCCGCGCGCTCGCCGTCGGTCGGCATACGGAACGGCACCCCAGACGACTTGATCGTCTGTTTCGCCCGGCTGATCCGTTGCGCCATAGTGGCTTCGGGCACGAGATACGCTCTCGCGATTTCCCTGGTCGTCAGGCCGCCGACAGCACGCAGCGTCAGCGCAATCGCTGATGGGCGTGTGAGCGCCGGGTGGCAGCACATAAACAGCAGGATGAGTGTGTCATCTTGTTCGGTCACATCATCTGTATCAGGTGATGGAACTACCTCGTTCGGCGTCTGCATGACGACAATCGTTTCGCGACGACGACGAGCGAGATCGGCCCGCAGTTGATCAGTCATGCGGCGCGAGGCGACCTGGATCAACCATCCGCGCGGGTTGTCGGGAACGCCCTCTTCGGGCCACTGCCGCGCCGCCGCAATGAGCGCTTCCTGGACCGCGTCCTCAGCGGCCGCGAAGTCGCGGAAGCGGCGGACGACCGCGCCGAGAACCTGCGGCGCGAGCTCGCGCAGGAGGCTCTCGCCGGTGAAGTCCAACGATGGAGCGCTCATCAGGGTTCGACGGGCGGCCCGCTCATGACCTCGCGCACTTCGATGGGCATGTTCAGCGGTGCGCCGCCCGGCCCCGGCGCCGCCGACGCTCGCGCTGCAATCTCATAGGCGCGCTTCGGGCTCTCGACGTCGACGATCCAGTAGCCGGCGAGAAACTCTTTCGTCTCCGCGAATGGACCATCGGTCACCTCGGGCTCCCCGTTCTTTTTCGCGCGGACGATCTTCGCCTGTCCCGGCGAGGCCAGTCCCTCAGCGCCCACGAGCTCGCCCGCCGCGCTGAGCTCCTTGTTGAACTCGATCATGAACCCGATGTGCGCCTTCAGGTCATGCTCCTTCCAGTTGGCGACGCCCCAGTCGCCCGTCTTTCCACCCGGCGCATTCATCATCAGCATGAACTTCATGTCCGTCACTCCCTCGTCGAAAGGGCCATTATTGGCGCTTTCATGGGTAGGTCGGAGCCGACGGCCGGTTCTCGACATCCGCTATACTTGACCGCGCGCGAAGGGGCGCATCCAGTCCGCGGAAAGGGCCGTGCCCACCCACGCCGTTCGACCAACTACGAACCTTCTTTCAGCCTGATCCGGGCGGACTCCAGGCGCTTTACGGAAGGAGATTCGTATGTACCCGAACCCGCAGGATGTCCTCCCGCTGCCGCCGCGCCCCAATCTCGAGCAGTACAAGAAACGCGCAAAGGATCTCGTCAAGGCCTGCAAGTCGGGCGATCCGGGCGCGATCCGCGCCCGGGTGGAGCACTGGCTTGAAGCGCTGGATACGGCCCAGCCGGAGGCCAACAGGCCAAGACGCGCCGAGGCCATCAAGCATCGCGCGGAACAGATAGAGGAGTTCGCAAAAACCAAGTTGTCGCCCTCTGCCTGCGCGCTCGCTGACGCGCAGTTCGTCATCGCGCGAGCCCACGGCTTCAAGAGCTGGCCGAAGTTCGCGCAGCACCTCGAATCGCTCGCGCGCGATGCTTCTCGGATCTCAGCGTTCGAGACGGCGGCTGACGCGATCGTCGCAGGAGATGTCGCAACACTGACGCGGCTCCTGCGTGAGAATCCGGAGTTGATACGCGCGCGTTCAACCCGCGAGCACCAGGCCATGCTGCTGCATTACGTCGCCGCGAACGGCGTCGAAAACTATCGTCAGCGCACTCCCAAGAACGCGGTGCAGGTTGCGGAGATTCTGCTCGAGGCGGGCGCCGAGGTGGACGCGGAAGCGGACGTCTACGGAGGAGGCGCCACGACGCTGGGTCTTGTAGCGACCAGCGTCCATCCGTTCAAGGCCGGCGTGCAGAACGATCTGATCGACGTGCTCCTGAAACATGGCGCGCGTCTGGACCATCCGGGTGGGGCCGGCAACAAGCACACGCTCGTCACCGGCTGCCTCGCGAACGGTCGCCTCGAAGCCGCCGAGTATGTCGCCAGCCGGGGCGCGTCGCTTAATCTGCCTGGAGCGGCGGGCGTCGGACGGCTCGACGTCGTCATAACGTACTTCAATGATGACGGCAGCCTGAGGTCCTCGGCGACACAGGATGATCTCGCGAATGCCTTCGTATGGGCCTGCGGCTACGGCCGCGCCGAGGTCGCCGACTTCCTCCTCGACAGAGGCATCGGCGTTGACGCCCGGTTCCCATTCCACGGCCGCGGGCACACGGGCCTCCATCTCGCCGCCTACCACGCTCATCCCGACATCGTCCGGATTCTCCTGCGCCGAGGCGCAACAGTGGAGCTGACGGATGAAACGTGGGGCACGACGCCGCTGGCGTGGGCGCTTTATGGATGGGCGTCGAACGACGCGCCAATGAGTGCGGGCGAACGCTATTACGACGTCGTGGCGATGCTGCTCGCCGCCGGGTCGGCCGTCAATCCGAAATGGCTGGAGTGGGACGAGGTCCAGTCGGATCCGAGGATGCGCGCGGCGTTGACCGGCGAATCTCGAATGACGTGAGTGATTGCCAAGTCCCGGCGCCGTCGCTAGTATTCGACCGTCGCCCGACTCACCGAGTGGCGGCATGACCAGCTGCGCATGTCGCTCACCGTCCAGGTCCTCGCGGCGCTCGTGCTCGGTCTCATCGCCGGGCTGACCGTCCGCGAGTATCCGGCGGCAATCCTTCTCAGGCTCATCGACCTCATCGAACCTATCGGCGTCCTTTGGGTCAACGCTATCCGGATGACGGTGATTCCACTGGTGGTCTCGTTGTTGATCACCGGCGTCGCCTCGTCGGCCAGCCTGCGTGCCGTCCGCGGGATCGGCCTGCGGGCAATCGTGACATTCGTCGGCCTGCTCCTGTTCGCCGCCGTCGTGAGCGTGGTGGTCGTGCCGCCGCTCTTTACGTGGCTCCACATCGATCGCGCTGCCACTGCATCGCTCCAGCCGAACCCGGCCGATGCGTCTGCGGCAGCTGCGCAGGTCCCGACGTTCGCGGAGTGGGTCACAGCGCTCGTTCCGACGAACCCGATTCGGGCCGCGGCGGATGGCCTCATCCTGCCGCTCGTGATCTTTACGTTGGCGCTTGCGCTGGCGCTGTTGACGCTTCCGTCTTCGCGCCGAGAGCCGGTCGTCGCGTTCTTCGCCGGTCTCGGCGACGCGATGCTGGTCGTCGTGCGTGTGGTGATCGCGTTGTCGCCGATCGGCGTCTTCGCGCTGATGCTGCCTCTCGCGGCCAGGACGGGCGGCTCAGTTGCCGGCGCGCTTGGCTACTACGTCGTCGTGATGTCGGTCGCACAGCTGGTCGTGATTGCGTTTCTCTATCCGGTCGCCGCGTTCGTTGGTGGAGTACGCATCGCCGCCTTCGCGCGGGCCGTGTTCCCGGCGCAGGCAGTTGCATTCAGCTCCAGTTCCTCACTGGCATCGCTTCCCGCGCTCATCGACGGCGCGAACCGCCGGCTCGGTCTTCTGACGCAGGTGTCTGACGTCGTACTGCCTCTGGCCGTTTCGACATTCAAGATGGGCCTGCCCTTGATGTGGATTACGGCAGCCGTCTTTCTCGGCCGCTTCTACGGGATCGCGCTGACGCCGATGCAGCTCGTCGTCGTCGCCCTCACGGCTGTCCTCACCAGCTTCAGCACGCCCGGCGTCCCGCACGGTTGGTTGCTCGTGATCTCACCGCTCGTCGCGACGATGGGCATTCCGCCGGAGGGTATCGGACTTCTGATCGCCGTCGACGCCATCCCGGATATGTTCGCGACGACGCTGAACGTCACGGGCGACATGACGGCGGCGACGATTGTGGCGAGGAAGCAGGACGTGGCCTTTGCTGACGTCACCACGTGAGTTCCGTGGCATTCTTATTAAGTCGAGTCATGAAACGGCCGTCACCCTTCCGGGCTTCGCTCTTCGTGGCGCTTGCACTGTCGGCGCCGATGTTGGCGGAGTCGCGCGCCGGTTTACCGCACTTCGCTGTCGTCAGCTCTCAGCTTTACCGGGGCGCCCAGCCGGAAGATGCCGGCTTTGCGGAGCTGAAGAAGCTGGGAATCGATATCGTCGTGAACCTGAGACACGAAGCTGACCGTATTGCGCGCGAGCGCACCCTGGTGGAAGCGCAGGGCATGCGATACGTCAGCATCCCCTGGCGCGGAAAGCAGGATCCGAAGACCGAACAGATGGCACAGTTCCTGGGTTTGCTGCGCGACAATCCGGACCGGAAAGTGTTCGTGCATTGCCAGCGCGGTGCCGAACGCACGGGCGTGATGGTCGCGTGCTATCGCATGAGTCGCGAGCACTGGACGTCGGACCAGGCGCTGGCCGAAATGGAGGCGTCTCGCTTCCGCGCCGGCCGATTCGCGCACCTGGAGCGGTTCGTGCGGGAGTTCCCCACGTTGTTGCTGCGCGATCCCTTTCTGAGAGCGATCACCCAGCCCTAATCGAGGGAGGCAGGGGCGGAGCAATCCTATCGAATCGCTTGCCGGGCACCATTCGAAAAACGTAGGTCGTCAGGTCCTCGACGAAACTCGCAGCGTAAGTCGGCAGCGCGCGCCGCGGATCCCACGCCAGGCCTCCCCACACGCCGAGTGATTTCCCGTCCTGGACGAGCGGCATGATCAGAATTGGGGTCGACGCGAACCGTACAGTCGACGGCACGACCGCGATGCCCTGGCCGGCTTCCGCACTTTGCGGTGTTTACGCCCCGGTGAGGTGAGGGAATGGCCAGGCCTCGGCGAGGCCTACAGTGACCCCAGCTCCACGAGCAAGTCCACGAGCGTGTCGGGCACCGTGACCGCCGGGTGATGGCCGACTGACAGCTCGCGATACTGCCAGCGCTCGCTCCGGCGTGCCATCTCGGCATGCCGGTCGAAGCGAGGATTGGCGTATCGCGTGCACCGAACGTAAGCCCGTGGCAGTTTCTCGGCCGCAGCGTTCGTGCGGCGCACGGGAACCGTGAAGTGGCCGACGGGAGTGGGGACGAGCCGCTCCAGCATCCATTTCACGTCACTGTCGTCGGTGACGCCCCACATGTCGCGGACGATCGTCTCCCACGGCGGCGGCGCGAAGCGCGGCACGAGCCATCCGTCGCCTTCGTTTTTCACCATCGCCTCGAACATCTGGCGTCGCTCCGGCGCCACGAGATCGAGCACGGCCTGACCGTCTTCGGGCACGAATGCATCGACGTAGATAACGCGGCCGATTCGCTCCGGCGCGCGATCTGCGACGCCCGTAATCACGGCGCCGGAGGAGCTGTGGCCGACGAGGACGACGTCGCGCAGATCCTCGTACTTCAGGACGTTGACGACGTCGTCGACGTGAATGTCGAGACCGATATCGGCGCGAGCGAGGTGACTCCGCTCGCCGAGTCCCGTGAGCGTGGGCGTGAACACGGAGTGGCGCCGCTCGCGCAGGAGCGGCACGACTTTCTTCCAGCACCACGCTCCGTGCCACGCCGGGTGAACGAGCACGAAGGTGTTCTGTTTCATCCGCTGTGCCCGCCCCATTATGCCGACGCTGCCCGCGACGCCCGCGGCGTACTTGAGCACGGCGCGACGAGACGGTTGCGATTGCGCTGCCACGGCCCCCATAATGCCGCGGCGGGACGATGGCCGTCCTGAACGAACCCGTGAGGTTCCCTGCAGAAAGTCGGGATTTTCGTGGAGCCGGGCCCATGGCCTTTGTCTTTGCAGACGTCGAGATCGACTGCGCTCGGCGAGAGCTTCGCCGCACGGGCGTAGTCACGCCCGTGCAGCCGCAGGTGTTCGACGTCCTCGTGCATCTCCTGCGCCACCGGGACCGCGTCGTCAGCAAGGAAGAACTCATCCGTGTCGTGTGGGAGGGGCGTTCGGTGTCGGACGACACGCTCACGAGCCGCGTGAGCGCGGCGCGGCGGGCCGTCGGCGATACCGGCGTCGAGCAGCGATTCATTCGAACCGTGACCCGCCGCGGATTCCGCTTCGTCGGGGAGGTCCGTGAGGAACCGAACGGGTTGGAGACGCCGGCGGCGCTTCAGCAGACCGTCAAGTTCTGCCGGGCGCCGGACGGCGTGCATCTCGCCGTCGCGACGGCCGGCCGCGGCCTGCCGCTCGTCAAGGCGGCGAACTGGCTCAATCACATCGAATTCGACTGGCAGAGCCCGGTATGGGCGCCCTTGTTCACGCGGCTCGCGGCCGAATGCGAGCTCGTGCGGTACGACGAGCGTGGCGTCGGTCTCTCCGATCGGACCGTTCCGGACTTCTCGTTCGACGCGTTCGTCCGGGACCTCGAGGCGGTGGTCGACGAATGCGGACTGCGCCGGTTCGCTCTCATGGGCATCTCACAAGGTGCTCCCGTGTCGATTGCGTATGCCGTCCGACATCCCGAGCGTGTCTCGCGGCTCATCCTGTGCGGTGGGTTTGCCAGGGGATGGCGCAGGCGCGGCAATGCGAGTGACGTCGCGCGGGCGGAGGCGTCGGTGACCCTGATTCGGGAAGGGTGGGGACAGGACAATCCCGCGGCGCGTCAGATGTTCACATCGCTCATCGTGCCAGACGCGACGCAGGAGGAGATGCGCTGGTTCAACGAGCTGGAGCGGATCTCCGCGTCCGCCGAAACCGCGATTCGCCTGCTGCACGTCCTCGGAGACATCGACGTCACGGAGCTCCTGTCGCACGTCGCCGTTCCAACCCTCGTGTTGCACAGCCGCGGGGACGCGCGCGTGGCCTTCGAGCACGGCCTTTCGCTCGCGCGCGCGATTCCGAACGCGCGTTTCGTGGCGCTCGAGAGCAGGAATCACATCATCCTCTCCCATGAGCCGGCGTGGCAGCGCTACATCGACGAAATCCGCGGGTTTCTCAGGCTCGAGGAAGCGGCGCAGCTGACTGCGGCTCCCTCTCGTCCAAATAGCTAGTCCGACCTTCCGCCCTCACAAACACCTTTGGATATTCCACAGGAGCAATGGTATGTTCCTGTGGATACTGCAAAGGACCGACCGCTGGCTGGGTCTGAAGGTGAACCTGAGGCATATGGACAAGAACAAGTCGGAAGTGCTCCAAGGGACGTTGGACTTGATGATCTTGAAAACCTTGCACGCGCTGGGACCCCTGCACGGGTTCGGCATTGCACGGCGCATCGAGCAGGTGAGCCGTGACGTCCTCCAGCTGAATGAGGGCACGGTGTACACCTCGTTGCTGCGGCTGCAGCAGCAGGGATGGATTGCGGCAAAGTGGGGCACGTCGGAGAACAACCGCAGGGCGAAGTTCTATTCGATCACCGAGCGGGGGAAGAAGCAGCTCGAGGTCGAAACGGAAAACTGGGAGCGGATTTCCTCCGTGATTCGCCGCGTGCTGCGGCAGGAAGCGTAGAGATAGTCATGGGCTCCCGACGAGCTTTCAGGCTCCGCGCGTTCGTGGAGAAGCTGCGCGGTTTTCTGCTACGACAAGAACGCGACGATGAGTTCGATGAGGAGGTCCAGGAACACCTGCGGATGCTCGCGGAGCGGTTCGTGGCGCAGGGGATGTCCCGGGAGGAGGCCGCCGTCGCGGCGCGCCGCCAGTTCGGCAACACCACCCTGCTGCAAGAGGACCGCAGAGAGTTGAAGACGCTCCCATCGATCGAGGCGCTCTGGCACGACCTGCGGTACGCGATGCGCCTCTTGTGGAAAGACCGGGGATTTGCGGCGGTGTCGATCGGCACGCTGGGATTGGGCATCGGCGCGGCCGCGGCGATTTTCAGCGTGGTCTACAACGTTCTGCTGGCGCCGTTTCCCTACCCGGAAGCCGATCGCATCGTCTTTCCCAGGATCCACTACACGCAGCAAGGCGCGGGCGTGGGGCGACAGGGGTACAGGCCCGCGGAAATCCTGGAATTCGCAGAAAACAATCACGTGTTTGACGGAATCGCCGCCGCGTTCGGTGACCCGGTCCTCTACAAGCCCGGAGAGG
The DNA here is from genome assembly GCA_036258175.1 of Vicinamibacterales bacterium. Classification (GTDB taxonomy): domain Bacteria; phylum Acidobacteriota; class Vicinamibacteria; order Vicinamibacterales; family 2-12-FULL-66-21; genus DATAEE01. The sequence continues at coordinate 5,115 of DATAEE010000435.1, read as the reverse complement.
GAACCGAGATATTTTTCGGCGCGCGCGTGACGGCGGGCACGTTCGAGTTCTTCGGTCTGCCGGCGCTCCACGGCCGCGTGTTGCAGGCGGCTGATTACGAGCCAGGGGCGCCGCCGGTGTTCGTGATGCGCTACAAGACATGGATGGAGCGGTTCAACGGCGACCCATCGGTTGTGGGCAAGAAATTTGTTCTGAACGGCACGCCCCGGACGCTCGTCGGCATCATGCGGCCACGTTTTGGGTGGTACGGAGCGGACATGTTCATTCCCCACAAGTTGACCCGGGACGCCGAGGCGTCGGCGGACTCTCAGCCCTACTGGTTCATGGTGGGACGTCTGAAGCCGGGTGTCTCGCGCGAGCAGGCGCAGGCGGAGCTGACGGTAATCGCCCGTCGCCTGGCGAAGATCCATCCGCAGGACTTCCCGCAGCAGTTCACCGTTCAAATCAGGACCTTAGGCGATTCGGTGGTGGGCCGCATCGAAGCGACGTTGTACACGGTGCTGGCGGCCGTGGGATTGCTCCTGCTGATCGCGTGTAGCAACGTGGCGAACCTCATGCTCGCGCGGGCGACGATGCGAGAGAGGGAGTTCGCCTTGCGCGTCGTGCTGGGCGCCGGACGCGCACGGCTTGTCCGGCTCGTGATGGTGGAGAGCCTGGTGCTGGCGGTGGCCGGGGCGGCGCTGGGGGTTTTCCTTGCCTGGGGTGGCTTGAAGGCGCTCGTTGCAGCCATGCCGCCATTCGTGATCCCTTCCGAATCAGTGATCGAGCTGAATGGTCCGGTGCTGACGTTTACGCTGTGCGTTGCGGTGCTGACCGCCCTGATTTTCGGGCTGGCGCCGGCGCTCCAATCGTCCCGGCGCGACTTGAACAATCCGCTGCGCGACAGCGGCAAGGGTGTGAGCGGTGGATTCCGGGGCAGGCGGCTGCGGGACGCAGTGGTCATCATGGAAGTCGCGCTCTCCTTGACGCTCCTGATCGGTGCGGGTCTGTTGATGCGGAGCTTTGCGGCGCTACGCGACATTGATCTGGGTCTGCGGGCGGACCAGGTGTTCCAGACATTCGTGAACCTGCCCACAGACCGCTACAAGACGGCGGAGCAGGTGGCCGGATTCTACCGGCCGCTGCTCGCGCGATTGAAGGCATTGCCAGGAGTGGTCGATGCGGCGGCGTCAAGCGGCATTGGTGGCCCAGAAAGCGCGATGGAGATCGCAGGCAAAGCGCGCGACGAAGACTGGCGGACCTTGACTCAGCAGGTCAGCGAAGAGTTTTTCCGGGTCTTGAGAATCGAGTTCAAGCGAGGACGGCCCTTCAGCGAGGCGGAGGTCAATCACGCGCGGAAAGTGGTTGTCGTAAACGAAGCGTTCGTGCGGAGGTATTTGCCCACTGAAGATCCCATCGGGCGGCGTATGCGACTCGCGCGGCTCGAGAAGCCTGAGGATCCGTCGCGCGACGCCTGGTTCGAGATCGTCGGCGTGTTTCCTGACGTGATCAACCGCGGCCTGCGGGACCCGATCCAGCCGGAGGTGTGGATACCGTACACGGTCGCGGGGGGACCGGACGTCGCCGTGCTGATGGTACGGACGTCGCAAGAGCCGGGGACGATCGCGAACCCGGTGCGCAAGGAAGTCTGGGCCGCGGATGCGGGAGTCGCACTGTCGAACCCCATCACGTTAGAGGATCTTTTCAACGAGCGGCTGTATGCGGGGCCGAGGTTTGGCTTTCTGTTGATGACGCTCTTTGGATGCATAGGGCTGATTCTGGTCGCGGTGGGAGTGTACGGCGTATTGGCCTACTCGACCGCGCAGAAGACGCACGAGATTGGCATTCGCATGGCGCTGGGCGCAGAAGCCTCGGACGCTCTCGGACTGGTCGTAAGGACGGGGCTCCGACTCGTGTTGGCGGGCATCGCCCTCGGAATCGCGGTGAGCCTCCTCTTAGGGCGAGTTATCGGAACGCAGCTCGTCGACGTGACGGTCTACGATCCGCCGACGCTCATCGCAACGATTCTACTGCTGACGATGACGGCGGCTGTCGCATGCTGGATCCCAGCGCGGAGGGCGGCGCGTGTCGATCCAATGGTCGCGCTGCGCTATGAATAGCCTGTCACACTCGCTTGGCTTTTCGCATCTCAAGGAGCGTGGGATCCCTCTTCGTTGCGGAAATCTGGCGATATCCCGTCAAGTCGATGGCCGGCGAGACCTTAGGCGAGGCGGACGTCGGGCTGGCCGGAATCCCCGGCGATCGCGTCGTCCAGGTCTTCAACGGGCACGGACGAGTCGTGACGGCTCGCACCCATCCGGCCCTGCTCGGCCATCGCGCCACGCTCGACTCGAACGGTGAACCGCTCGTCGACGGACGGCCGTGGACCGATTCCACGGTCCTGGCCGACGTGCGCCGGATCGTCGGTCCGGACGCGCGGCTCGTCCGCGATCCCGACCTCGACGTGCGCTTCGACGTGCTGCCGTTGCTCGTGGCCACCGACGGGGCCATCGCCGCGTTCGGGCGCGACCGGCGTCGCCTGCGGCCGAACCTCGTCATCGGCGGCGTGTCCGGGCTCGACGAGCGGCGCTGGCCGGGCCGGCGTCTGCGCATTGGTGACGTTGTGATCGAGGTCGACAGCCTTCGCGGTCGCTGCGTGATGACGACCTTCGACCCCGACTCGCTCGAACAGGATCCTCGCGTCCTGCGAGACATCGTCGAGCGTTTCGGCGGCCGCCTCGCCCTCAACTGCGACGTCGTCCGCGGCGGAACGATTCGCGTCGGTCAGGCGGTGGAGTTGGTAAAGATAGATAAACTGATTCACAATGGTCGTCCCCGCGACCGAGACGAATGACGAAACGCTCGCCGCTCGCGCGGCGGCTGGAGACGCTGCTGCGTTCGAGCTGATCGTGACCCGGTATCAGGGCCGGGTCTACCGCCTGGCGTGCCGGTTGACGGGGAGCGAAGCGGACGCCATGGACGCGCTGCAGGACACGTTCCTGCAGGTTTATCGTCACCTCGCCTCGTTTCGCGGTGAGTCGCGGTTCGGCACTTGGCTGTACCGCATCGCGACCAACGCCGCGCTGATGCACAACCGCGTGCGCGCGCGGCAGCGGGCCGAGTCTCTCGACGCGTTTCTACCGGGCTTCGATGCCGCGGGCGTCCATCTGGGCACGCCCGCCGAGCTGCAGTCGGCCGCCAGCGTCGAGGAGATTGTCGATCGCCGGCTGCTCGCCGAGAAGGCGATGGCAGCGATCGAGCGCCTGCCGGAGACGAACCGTGTCGCGTTCGTGCTGCGCGATCTCGAGGAGATGTCCACGTCCGACGTCGCCGAGGTGCTGGGCATCGAGCCGGCCGCGGTGCGGCAGCGCGTGCACCGCGCGCGGCTCATGCTGCGGGGGTACCTGAGCGATCTCGCGAGGGTGAAGCCATGAACGAGATCAGGTGCGCCTCCGGCGTCGATCTGCTGATGGATTACCTCGAAGGCGTGCTCTCCGCCGACGTGTATGCGGCGGTCGAAGCGCACGTCGCCGGCTGTCCGCGGTGCATCGCCTTCATCGCGTCTTACCGCGAAACGCCGCGCATCATGCGCGAGGCGACGTCCGTCGGTCTTGCGGCCGGCCAGCAGGCGTCGCTGCTGTCGTTCCTGCGCGCGCAGCGCGGCTTCTCGGCTGACGACAATTAGCCGGCCCGTCGCACGGGGATAGGCACGACGCGGTGCCGCATGTACGCCACGAACGCCGCCATCGCGAGCAGAAGCAGGGTGATTCCTGCTGAACTCATCTCACCGCGCGCGACGTGAAAGACCGTTGCCGACACCATCACAATCATGATCCCGACCGCCGCCCAGACGACCAGCCATGGCTGAATTCGAGTAAGTGCCGGCAGCGTCAGCCCGACGGCCGCGAGGATCTCCGCCACACCGAGGAAGAGCTGGAACCATCTGGGCAGGGACGCGTTGATCTGTTCCACAAGCTCGGCGGGTGGTGACAAGAAGAGCAATCCATGGGCAAAAAACGCAATCGCCAGCAGAGCCTGCAAAACCCAGAGGACGATGTTCATTTCAAGTACTCCTGTACCGACTTGTCGAACGGCGAGGGCTTGGATCGACACCCGACCGCTCCGATACCTTCTCTTGGACTGGCCAAGATGCGATTCGGATCCTGGCCGGCTTCGTCTCGCCGACCTGCAGGCCCTGGCTCGCTCGGGTGTCAGTTAGCCGCAGAAGGACACACAAGTAAGCCAGGGCGCCTGCCTGCGAGTCAAGAGCGCATGCGTCGGCACGACAGAGCCGTGGTCATGGACACCGCGTCAGGTACTGAGCTGATTACTACATACGGAACAGCCGACGAGCGTCGGACCATGACCGAGTGGCTGCGGCGGCAGCTCTCGTTGCCGGATGACGGCACCCGCGTCGACACAGCCGTGGCGCCTCCCGGATGGACTATGACGGTTGAAACCGGCGCGACGCGCCTAAGCCGATCGAATCAGCGAGCGGCGGGCGAGAGCGCTGATTGCGTGGGCGCAGCGTGGATCACGTGGTCGCGTCGCGAGTGGCTGGTGCGCCACGGGCAGCACACGTCGCACAGGGGATTGGCCACCTGGCAATGGGAACGGACGTTCAAGAGTGCGCGCCTTGAAGTCGTGGAATCGACCGACAGCGACAACGACGATCAGTACGAGCTCAACGTCATCGACGAGCAGGGCAGTCGAAGGATCGCCAGCGAGGTGAACGACGAGGCCGACATCGTCGATCTCGCTCGCTGGCTGTCGGCGCGAACCGGCTTTTACTTGACGCTGCCCCACGGCATGCGGCCGCGGCTGGCGATGCCGGTGACGGAGGACGAGCTGAATAGATCCCTAGCCTCGCTTGCGTCGGCGGACGGCCCTCACCTTGCCGCTCTTTCCGCCTCCGCAGAAGAACTGATCGCCGCCATCGGACTCCAGCCCCGAAACGTTGACTCCAGGCGGCAACTCGATCCGCTCCAGGACTTCTCCCGTTCGGGGATCGACTCGCCTCAACTCGCTCTCGTCACCTTCCCACGTGGCATGCCAGAGCTCTCCGTCGACCCACGTGACTCCGGTCACGAAACGGTTCGACTCGATCGTGCGAAGAATCGCCCCGGTCTCGGGATC
>DATAEE010000434.1:0-10770 GCA_036258175.1 Vicinamibacterales bacterium | reverse complement strand
CTCATCGGTGCCGTGGCGATCATCGTGGTCATTGGCGCGGTCGCCTGCTCGGTGCCGGCTCGCCGCGCCATGCGGGTCGAGCCGATGGTGGCGCTAAGACATGAATGAGGAATCATTGCCCGGCGCGCGCCAGCAGAAGCTCGCGCTCGCGGACGTTGCGTGTCAGCGACGCGGCGCGCGCGAATTCCTCGCGCGCTTCGGCCTGTCGCCCGAGCTTCGCGAGAAAGTCGCCGCGGACGCTGGGCAGCAGGTGGTAGTCCTGGAGGGAAGGGTCGGACCTGATCGCGTCGACCAACGCCAGTCCGGCCGCCGGCCCCGACGCCATCCCTACGGCGACCGCGCGATTCAGCTCGACCACCGGCGACGGTACGATCGCCGCCAGCTCCGCGTACAAGCCGACGATCGCCGCCCAGTCGGTCTCTTCCGCGGTTCGCGCCCGCGCGTGGCAGGCGGCGATTGCCGCTTGAAGCGCATACGGCCCGCGCGTGCCGCCGCGCTTTTCGGCTCGCTCGAGCGCCGCGAGACCACGACGAATGAGCAGCTGATCCCACTGCGCGCGGTTCTGATCGAAGAGGAGGATGGGCTCGCCCGACGGGCTGACCCGCGCCTTCAGCCGCGAGGCCTGGATCTCTAGCAGCGCCGCGAGGCCGTGCACCTCGGCTTCCTGCGGAGCGAGCTCCGCCAGAATGCGCGCGAGGCGCAGCGCGTCCTCGCAGAGCGCCGGCCGCACCCAGTCATCACCGGCAGTCGCCGAGTAGCCTTCGTTGAAGACGAGATAGATGACTTCGAGCACCGAGGACAGGCGGCCCGCCAGCTCGGCGCCGCGAGGCACTTCGAACGGCACCTGTTCCCTGGCCAGCGTTCGCTTGGCCCGGACGATGCGCTGGGCGATGGTTGGCTCGGAGACGAGAAACGCGCGCGCGATCTCTTCGGTCGTCAGCCCGCCGAGGAGCCGCAGCGTGAGCGCCACGCGTGCTTCGGTGGACAGCACTGGATGACACGCAGTGAACACGAGGCGGAGCAGATCGTCGCCGATGTCGTCATCGAGCCCGGCTTCGAGGTCCCGCGCGATCTTCTCCTGATCGGCTTCGCGATCCCGGCCGATCTCCTCGTGCTTGCGCTCGAGCAGCTTGCTCCGCCGGAAGTGGTCGATGGCGCGGTGTTTCGCGGCCGCCATGAGCCAGGCTCCGGGGTTCCGTGGGACGCCCGACGCCGGCCATTGCTCAAGCGCGGCGACGAGCGCGTCCTGCGCGAGGTCCTCGGCCATGCCGATGTCGCGCACGATCCGCGCGAGGCCGGCAATGAGCCGCGGCGATTCGATCCTCCAGACCGCGTCGATCGCGCGATGGGTGTCCGATTGCGTCAATAGACGCGATCACATCATCTCCAACGGTCGAGCGCAACTCGACCACGCCCGACCTTAAGGTCGGGCCTACGCCTTGGATGTCGTGACGATTTCCCGGAACCGATCGACCGCTTCGCTCGGGCCGAAGTCGTCCAGGTCGAACAGCTGCCGAATCTCGATCTCGCCGTCCTTGTCACCCATGGGACTCGGAAAGCGCTTGGCCCATTCCATGGCCTCTTCGCGCGACTTCACCTGGATGAGCGTGTACCCGGCGATCAGTTCCTTGGCTTCGGTAAAGGGACCGTCGATGACTGTGCGTTTTCCGCCCGAGAACGTGATGCGTGCCCCTTTCGAGCTCGGCTGCAGGCCGGAGGCGTCGAGCAGCGCCCCGGCCTTCGCGAGCTGCTCATGGTAGGTCGCCATTTCGGCTATGAGCTTCTCCTCGGGCAGGACGCCAGCTTCGGTGTCCTTGTTCGCTTTGACGATGATCATGAAACGCATGCGTGCCTCCTACCTTGACGTCGAACGATGCCCTGCCAAATCGACCATAGAATACGCACATGACGAGACACCTGCCGGGTTTCATATTTGGAGTGGTCCTTGGTGCCGCTGTCACCGCGGTCGGCTCCGAACAGGCGCACAGCTCAGCCGAGGTCGTTCTGGAGAACGCGCGCGTGCGCGTCCGGGATGTCACGTTCCCGCCAGGACCCACCGGGATGCACACCCACGAGCTGCCACACGTCGGGATCGTCATCCAGGGTGGGACGCTGGTCTTCAAGTACCCGGACGGAAAGTCGGAGACGGCGAAGCTCGACGCCGGATCCGTGGGATTTCGCGACGCGAACGTCACGCATGCGCCGATGAACCCCGGAACCGCGCCCGTCCGGGTCATCGAAGTGGAGCTGAAGTAGCGCGCGATCGTCTACAATGGGAGCTCCCGATCGGTCGAACGCTCCCCTAGCTTCTCCGCGCCGGAGAGTTCATGCCTGAATCGCGCGATCATCGATCCGTCGTCGAGGCGGCGGAGAAAGCGGCTGGCGATGGCGACTACGCGACGGCCGAACGGCTGCTGCGTGAGGCCGCCGCTCTGCAGGAGGCGAACCTCGGCCCCCAGCATTCCGACCTCGCCAACACCCTGAACAATCTCGGAATCGTCTGCGAGATTACGCAGAAGCCGGAGGACGCCGAGCGTTTCTTCAGGCGGGCGTACGGTATCGCGGCCGCTACTCTGAAACCCGATCACCCGTTCGTGACGACGAGCCGGAAGAATCTCGAGGACTTCTGCCGCGCGCGGGGGAAGCCAGTCGATCTGCCGCCGGCAAAGGCTGCTGCGCCACCACCGGTTCCTGTCGAAAAGAAAAAGCCGCTGACGCGTCCGGCCGAGGTGCCGCGTGCACGCAAGACGTCCGAGCCCCCAAGTCCCGTTGTTGCCGCTGGAGGATTGCCGAGTCCAGTTGCGATTGGAATCCTCGTGGCGATCGCGCTCGTCGTGACGTTCATCGCCACGCCGCTGTTTCGATCGAACGACGCCGCTGAATCTCCTGCCTCCAACTCGGAGACGGCGCCGCCGCCCAGTCCCGCACCTGCTCCAGTCGACAACAAGACCAAACCCACCGCGCCCGCGCAAAAACCGGCCGCGGCCGTGGCGCCGTCAACGGCGCGGCGCGCCGAGAAAGAAAGCGGGCGGGCGGCACTCGCCGCACCGGTCCTGGTCGAAGCCCGGCTTTGCCGGAACCTGGCGACCGATGACGACTGGGAGTGCGTGTCACCGCGGAGTCCGGTTGGCGCGGGCCCCCTGTTCTTCTACACGCGCCTGAAGTCTCCGACCGACACCACGGTCCAACACCGCTGGTATCGCGGGAATCGGGTACGGCAGGTCGTGGAGCTACGCGTTCGCGCCAACACGGACGCCGGATACAGGACCTTCAGCCGGAACACCATCAACGACCTGGACCAGGCCGACTGGAGGGTCGAGCTCACGACGAGCGACGGGACGCTGCTGAAAGAGATCCGCTTTACCGTTCGCTGATTCCACGCGGCTCATCCCTGTCGATCCCGGCCGGCCTGGATCGACATACAGGTAGAATTCAGAATTCCAGAATTCAGAAGGGATTCCTGGGATGAGCTTGTTGACGGATTTCCGCTACGCGGTTCGTTCGCTGGCCCGGGCCAAGGGCCTGTCGTTGACGGTCATTCTGACCCTCGCCCTGGGCATCGGCGCCAACGCCGCGATCTTCAGCGTCGTTCGGGGCGTCCTGCTGAGGCCGCTGGTCAACCGGGACGAGGCCCGGCTGATCTACATCCGGCAGACCGCGCCCGGCATCGGCGTTGAGAACGCGGCCTTTTCGGTCCCGGAGATCCGCGACCTTCAGTCCCGCGTCAAGTCGCTGACCGCGTTCGGAGACTTCTCGACGATCGAGTTCACGATGATCGGTTTGGGCGACCCTCGCGTCGTCCGGGCCGGGGTCGTCGGCGGATCGTACTTCGAGGTCATGGGCCTGCGGCCAATCCGCGGGCGGCTGCTCGGCCCCGGCGACGACGGGCCGAAGGCGGCTGGCGCGGCCGTGCTGACGTACCGATTCTGGACCAGCGGGCTGCAGAGCGACGAGTCGGCGATCGGCAAAACGATCAGGCTCGGCGACCGGGCCGCAGTCATCGTCGGCGTCCTCGAGCCCTCGGTCCCGTATCCGGCTGAAACCGAGATCATCGCGAACGTCGTGACGAGCCCTCACCATCTGGACGCGACGATGGTCGAGGGGCGCGTCCATCGGATGACGGAGCTGTTCGGCCGGCTGGCGCCGGGGACCGACCTGGAGGCGGCGCGGGCCGAGCTGCGCGCGGCGCACGGAGCCATCATCAAGGAGCACCCCGAGTCGTATCCGAGGGAAGCTGACTTTCGGCTCGACGCCGTGCGGCTGCGCGATCAGATCATCTCGCCGGCGAGGACCGTGCTGCTCGTGCTGCTCGCCGCGTCCGCGCTCGTGTTCATCATCGCCTGCTCGAACGTCGCCAATCTGATCCTGGCGCGGTCGGTGCGTCGCGAAGGGGAGCTCGCGATCCGTGCGGCGCTTGGCGCGGGTACCGGAGCGCTGCGCCGAACGCTCCTTGCGGAGAGCCTGCTGCTCTGCGGCGCTGGGGCGATTCTCGGGATCGTCATTGCGCGGCCGATGGTCGCCGTCCTGGCGAGCTACGCGGCACGGTTCTCGGTGCGCGCGCTCGATCTGACGGTCGACGCGAGTCTCTTGTGGGTCGGCGCGGGGCTGGCGCTCGCGGCGGCGGTCCTTCTCGCCTTCGTGCCGCGGCTCCCCTCGGCGGAGGCGTCCACGGGACTCGGTTTGTCGAGCGGGAGCGTGCGTATCACGTCGGGCACGAACCGCCGTCTGCGCCTGTTTGCCGTCACTCAGATTGCCGCCTCGTTCGTCCTGCTCGCGGGCGCCGGCATGCTGCTGACGAAGCTCCTGGCGCTGCAGGCCACGCAGACCGGGTTCAATCTGACCAACGTCCTGGCGCTGAACGTCCCGATCGTGTCGTACTCGCGCGAGCCCGAACAGATCGTCGGGTTCTACAGGGAAGCGCTCCGGCGGATCGCGGAAGTGCCTGGCGTCGAGCGCGTCGCCGTCGGCACCGTGGTGCCGTGGCGCGACGCCGGCGGATTCTTCGGCGCGCAGTTCACGGTGCAGGGCTACGTGAAAGCGAACGGCGAAGAAGACCCGCGTGCGAGGTTCCGCACCATCTCCCCTGGATTCTTCGCCTCGCTGGGCGTGCCGATCATCGCCGGCCGTGACTTCACCGATGCGGATCGGCGCGGCGCCGAGCAGGTCGTCATCATCAGCGCGAGCGTCGCGCGGCGCATGTTCCCGACGGGCGACGCGCTCAATCGCGGCTTCATGTGGACCGATCCGGTCATCAAGTTCATCGGCGTCAGCGGCGCGCCGCGACGGATCGTCGGCATCGTCGCCGACGTGGACGACGAGAACGTGGTGCCGGGGCCGGCCATGAGCGTGTATCACCCCTTCGAGCAGGAGATCGGCGGCGGCCGTCTCTTCGTTCAGGCGCGGACCGATCCGTACGCGCTGGTCACGCCGATCACGCGGATCATCCGGGAGCTCGCGCCCGACCAGCCGGTCGAGCGGGCCGCGACGCTCGAGGACGTGCGCGCCGAGGTGCTGTCGCCGGAGCGGTTGAACACGCTCGTCTTTGGCGGCTTCGCCGCCGTCGCGCTGACCATCGCCATCGTCGGGGTCGCCGGCGTGCTCGCCTTTTCGGTGAGCGCGCGCACGCGTGAGTTCGGCATCCGGATGGCGATCGGATCGGCGCCGGGACAACTGCTGACGCGAATTCTCGGCGAAGGGGCGACGATCGCTTGCGTCGGCATCGTTGCCGGAGCCGTCGGCGGGCTCGCGCTGGCGCGCGTCGTCGGCACCTACATCCAGGATGTCCGGATTCCGGGGTTTCTCCCGATCGCCGGGGCCGCGGCGATCCTGGTGGTGGCCGCAGTTCTCGCGTCGTTGATGCCCGCCGCGCGCGCGTCCCGCATCGACGTGATCCAGGCGCTGCGCTCTGAGTAGCGCAGCCCTTAAGGGCTGCTTGAGGGGACGTCGTAGCGCAGCCCTTCAAGGCTGCTGAAGATGCGGAGGTTTTTGACATGGCTCGCTACGTGGACGGATTCGTGCTGCCGGTTCCGAAGAAGAAACTGCAGGCCTATCGCCGGATATCACAGAAAGCGGGAAAGGTCTGGCGCGAACACGGCGCGCTCGAGTACATCGAGGCGGCCGGTGACGATCTGAAGGTGAAGTGGGCGACGTTGTTCCCGAAAATGGTCAAGGCGAAGCCGAGCGAGACCGTCGTGTTCTCGTGGATCGTCTACAAGTCGCGTGGGCACCGGGATCGCGTCAACAAGAAAGTGATGAAGGATCCACGCCTGGCGAAGATGATGGATCCGAAGTCGATGCCCTTCGACATGAAGCGGATGGCGTACGGCGGCTTCAAGGTCTTCGTCGACGCGTGAGCGGGCCGCGTTCCTCTATCGGCATGCTTGTTGGCGTCGTGTGTCTGGCGGCTTGTAACGGGTCGCCGTCGACTCCCTCGCCCCCGGAACGAGGCACGATCACGATCACGGCTTCAGTCGTGACTCCTACGGAGATCCGCATCCCGCGCTTCGGTCATGTCACGTTCGTCAACAACGACACCCGCGCGCACGCGATGAGCTCTGACCCGGCTCAGAGCCACTCCGACTGCCCGGCGATCAACGACGTCGGGATCATCGATCCGGGACAAAGCCGCACGACGGGGACGTTGAGCGTTCCGCGCGTCTGCGGGTTTCACGACCACCTGCGTGAGACCGACGGCGCAATCATGGGGCGCATCATCGTCGAGTAATATTGGCGGTCATGCGCGTCTGGATCGCCCTGATCATCATCGCCAGCATGCAGGCGGCCTCCGCGCCGCCCCCACCGCAGTTCGCGGATCTGAATCGGTCCGCGAAGCTCGCGACGGCGTTCGCTGATATCGATCGCCTCTTCACCGAGTACACGAAAACGGCACATGTGCCGGGCGCCGCCTGGGGCATCGTCATCGATGGTCAGCTCGCGCACTCCGGTGTAGCGGGTGTGCGCGACGTCGCGACCAAGGCGCCGGTGGATGCCGATACGGTCTTCCGGATCGCATCGATGACCAAGAGCTTCACCGCGATGGCGATCCTGAAGCTCCGCGACGAAGGCAAGCTGTCGCTGGACGATCCGGCGGAGCGGCACGTGCCCGAGTTGAAGAGCCTGCGATATCCGACGACCGACTCGCCGCGGATCACCATCCGCCACCTTCTCACGCATTCAGAGGGGTTTCCAGAAGACAACCCGTGGGGCGATCAGCAGTTGGCCGAGAGCGAGGCGGAGTTCTCGCGCATGATGCGCGGCGGCATCCCGTTCTCGAATGCTCCTGGCATCGCCTACGAGTATTCGAACTACGGCTTTGCGATCCTCGGCCGGATCGTGTCGCGTGTTTCCGGCCAGCCGTACGACCAGTACATCTCGCAGGCGATCCTTCAGCCGCTCGGCATGGCCTCGACGACACTGCATCCATCGAAGGTGGCGGCGAACCGGTTGGCAGTCGGATACCGCTGGGAAGACGAGCGCTGGAAGGAAGAGCCGGCGCTCCCGCATGGATCGTTCGGCGCGATGGGCGGCATGCTGACCTCGATCCGCGATTTGAGCCGGTACGTGGCGGCGCTGCTCGACGCATGGCCGCCGCGTGACGGCGCAGAGACCGGTCCGAGTCGCCGCGCCTCGCTGCGCGAAATGCAGCAGCCCTGGCGTCCTTCCGGCACGCGCGTCGTCCTGGACAAGGCCTCGAGCGCGCCGAGGCTGACGTCCAGCAGCTATGGGTTTGGCTTGAGCGTCGCCCAGACGTGCGACTTCGGCGCGATCGTCGCCCATAGCGGCGGCTTGCCCGGCTATGGATCGGTGATGCGCTGGCTTCCCGATTACGGCGTCGGCATCATCGCGTTCGGCAATCGGACGTACACGGGCTGGGGCCAGGTCGTTGGCGAGGCGTTCGATCTGCTGGCGAAGACAGGAGGGCTGCAGCCGCGGACCGTCCGGCCCTCGACGGCGCTCGTCGAAGCGCGTGACGCGGTTTCAAAGCTCGTCGCCAGCTGGGATGACGCGCTGGCCGACAAGATCGCGGCCGAGAATCTGTTCATGGATCGGTCGAAGGATCGTCGACGCAAGGAATTCGAGGACCTGCGCGCCACCGTCGGCAGCTGTTCGCCGCCCACCTCCTTCGACGTCGTCGAGAACGCCCTGCGCGGGCAATGGACGATGGGGTGCGAGCGCGGCAAACTGCAGGTCGCCATCACACTCGCGCCCACGATGCCACCGACCGTGCAATACCTGTCGGTTCGTCCCGCGCCCGCTGAGCCTCAGCGGATGCAGACGTGTTCGGCCTTCTAGCGTGGGGCTCCGCCCCACACCCCGGCTCGGTCGCTCGCGGGGACCCCTACGCCCCGCGCCGCTCCCTCGCAGGCGCGCCGTGCGCGCCTAAGCGATGGCATCATATGAGCATGAGCACCACGACAGTTCCCGATCGCACAGAGGCCGCCGAGTACTACTTCACCTACATCGACAAGGTACCGGCCGGCGACATTTGCCAGATCCTCGACGGCCAGCTCGCAGAGACGCTGCCGTTGCTGCAGGGCATTTCCGAGGATCGATCGCTGTATCGGTACGCCCCGGATAAATGGAGCATCCGCGAGGCGTTTGGCCATGTGAACGACGCCGAACGGCTGTTCGTCTTCCGCGCGTTCTGGTTCGCGCGCGGATTTACCGATCCGCTCCCGAGCTTCGATCAGAACGTCGCGGTGCCCGCGTCAGGAGCGCATTCGCGGTCCTGGAGCAGCCACGTCGAGGAGTTTCGCGCGATTCGCGCCGCGACGGTGACGTTCTTCCGCAGTCTGCCTTCCGAGGCCTGGGCGCGCCGCGGCGTCGCGAGCGGCAATCCGTTCACGGTGCGCGCGCTGGCCTACATCGTGGCCGGACACCTCGCGCATCACGTGAAGATTTTGAACGAGCGGTATCTGAGATGAGCAACGACAACGATTCCCGATACCGACGCCTCCGTTGCGTTAGCTACCGCTGCGGAACGCGCGCACCAGCACCCGGGCGCGCTCGACGTCGATCGGGTTCGACCAGAGACCTTCACGCTTGATCGACGACCCGACGATGAACGCGTCCGCCTCGGGATAGCATCCGAGGTTGTCCAGGCTGATCCCTGAGCCGACCAGCGTCGGCGCCGACACGGCCTGGCCGACCGACCTGACGTCGTCTGGCGCGGCCGGCTCACCGGTCGAGATGCCGCTGACGATCACGCCGTCGGCCTGAAAGAAAACCGCGGCCTTGGCCGTTTCGACAATATCCACATCGGCCGTGATGGCGTGCGCCGAGTGCTTCTTTTTCACGTCGGCGAACACCTTGATGTGGCCGGCGCCAATGGCGCGTCGATAGCGCAGCAGCGCGCCGGCGCTCGCCTCAATCAGGCCTTCGTCGGCGACGTGGGCGAACACGAAACCCTCGACGCGCACGAAACTCGCGCCGCAGGCCAGCGCCGCCGCGACCGCACTCGAGTTGGCGCCGGCGAGTATCTGGATGCCGAGCGGCAACGGCACCGCCCGGCGTACCTCGGCGCCGATCACGGAGACGGCCGCTACGACCTCGGGGCCGACGTTGGTCTTCAGATAGGGTCGATCGTGAGTGTTCTCGATCAGGAGACCGTCGAAGCCGGCGTCGCGGTAGACGCGCGCGTCATCGACTGCCCTGGACGTGATCGCGCCGATGTCGAGCGTGTTTCCAGGCGTTCCCGGCAGCGCGTCAAGGTGGATGACACCGATCAGCGCGCGCGGGACGCCGAAGACCGTGTTGATGACGTGAAGCGCGTCCACTCGCGCTGAGTCTACCGCGGCTCGAACAGCGCGCGGAAGTCAGCTCGACTCTTAATCGACGCGAACACCGGATCCTTGGCGACGTCCCCCGGGAGAAATCGCTGTGGAATCGTGCGAAGCCAGGCGATCGCAGCCTCCGCGTCCCCCATCTGCATGCACGCGCGCGCGGCGGGCAGCCCGAGGTCGCGTGGTCCCAGCCCCTTGCCCTTGAGCCGCTCGAACTCTGAGCACGCGGTCGCGAACTGCTTGTCGCCGAGCAGGGCCTCGCCGTACGCCAGCCGCAGCCGCGCATCGTCCGGATGCGCCGCGACGAGCTCCGCGTATAGCTTCGCCGCCTGTCCGTAGTTGCCCGTGACGACATGGCTGGCGGCGGTTGCCTCGGGCAGCGCCTTCCGCATTGCCGCCTGATACGGCGCCGCCGTCGCGCGCTTCACGAAGTCGAGCGTGCGATCGATGATGTCCCGCGTCGCATCGTCATCGTCCAGCGCCTCGAAGGCGTGATGGCCAGTCGGATGATTGAGCAGAGTGACGGGGGCGTTCTGAGAGATTGCGCGGGATGCCAGCTCGGTGATTTCCCGGTTCAGCGGCGGTCGATCGAGGCCAGCCCTGATGTACAGGACCGGGAGATCGCGGCGGAACTCGTTGATGACTGCGGCGCCGTAGTCCGCGGCGCGTTCAGCCAGATGCGTCACGAGCTTTTGAAAATCCTGTGTCTGGTTTCCCTGCCGCAGGTCCGGAACGATCCCCACGATGCCTTTCGACGCCGCGGTCTGCGCCCACGAGCCGTAGAAACCGCCGAAGGCTGTAGTCTTCTGCGGGCCGACCGCAGTGTTGAAGAAGATCAATAAAGGATGCCGCGCCGTGCCGGCCGCAGCCGGCCGGTAGACATCCATCAGCAGACGGGTGCAGCAATCAGCAATCAACAATGGGCGAACGATTCATCCCTCCGTTCGTCACGCAACTGTTGAAGGCATGTCGCGTGCGGTTCTACTCT
>DATAEE010000433.1:0-15306 GCA_036258175.1 Vicinamibacterales bacterium | reverse complement strand
TTGCATTTCCCGGGTGTGCCGATCGTGCAGCTATGCCATGGCTGGGTTCCGTGGGAGGAGCGGCCGCTCAAACACCCGTCGATTGTGAAGTATCTCGCCGTCGACGACCCGTCGTACGACCGCCTGATCGTCGAGGAAGGGATCGTCCCGGATCGAGTCGAGATCCTGCGCAACTTCGTCGACTTGTCGCGATTCGGGGCGCGCGGTCCATTGCCCGAGCGGCCGCGGCGGGCGCTCGTGTTCAGCAATGGCGCAAGCCCTGATGGGTACGCCACGGTGATCCGTGAGGCGTGCGCCCGTACGGGCATCCAAGTCGAGATCGGCGGCCTGCGCTGCGGTCGGCCGATCGCCAGCCCGGAATCGATCCTGCGGGACTTCGACCTCGTGTTCGCGAAAGCGCGGTCGGCGCTCGAGGCGCTCGCCGTCGGCTGCGGCGTAATTCTCGCCGATGCGGCCGGCTGCGGACCGCTCGTAACGACGCGCGAGTTCGACCGCCTGCGCGCGTGGAATTTCGGCATCCGGGCGCTCCAGCACCCGCACAGCGTCGAATGGTACGCCCGTCAGCTCGCGGCGTTCGACGCCGCAGATGCGGCATCGGTGAGCGCGCGGGTTCGCGCGGAGGCAGGCCTCGATGCGGCCGTTGAACGGCTGTTGGCCGTGTACGAAGGAGTGGTCCAAAGCGCGAGTGCTGAGCCAGCGAGGCGGTCGCCCGAAGCGGCGCAACGCGCGGCCGCGAGACACCTTGCGTGGCTTGCTCGCGAGTTCAAAACCGCCCAACACGCACGCGAGCGGCTGGCAGCATCTTGTGACGAGCAGTGTGCTCGCGCCAATGCGGCTGAGGCAGCGCTTGCGTCCCAGCAACTCCGCCTCGCCACGCTGGAACAGGAGGTACAAGCATATCGGTCGCTTTCAACGATTCGTCTGCGCGACCGTGTGCTGCGCGTACCGTTTGTCGGCGGCGCCGTCCGACGCGCCGCGCGAGCCCTCACAGCTTCACGTGACTGACTCTTCGACGATTGAGGCTGTGTTTACCGGCATCTACAAGCGCCGGGAATGGGGTGGAGACGAATCGGTGTCCGGACCGGGCTCGGGGCTGGTTCGGACCGCATCGCTCCGCCAGGATCTCGTCGACCTGCTGATCCGTCTCCGCGCCCAATCGGTGCTCGACGCCGGTTGCGGCGATTTTCACTGGATGAAGGAGGCAGCGCTCGGACGCACCCGCTACCTTGGTCTCGACGTCGTTCGGGCACTCGTAGAAGCGAACCGCGCCGCTTTCGCGGCGCCAGGACGGGACTTCCTCCATGGTGACTTCGTCCGCGATCCGCTGCCATCCGTCGATGTCATCGTGTGCCGAGATGTGCTACCTCACTTGTCATGCGGCGACATTCGCGCGGCAATCGAAAATTTCAACCGGAGCGGCTCTCGCTGGCTGCTGACGAACACGTTCGTCGCACGGCGCGCGAATCCGGACATCGAAACCGGCGGTTGGCGTCCGCTCAACCTCCAGGCGCCTCCCTTCGAGCTGCCGCCGCCATCCTTCATCATCGACGAACGGTGCGAGCATTCCGGCGGCATCTGGTCCGACAAGCGCCTGGCATTATGGCCGTTGCCAGTGACGATGCACCCGTCGGCCGGTAATGTGTAAGTAATTCTGTTCACGCCTGCGGGAGGTTTCTGTGAATCATCGGTCGTTGCCGTGCAGCCAGACGGGC
Source organism: Vicinamibacterales bacterium (assembly GCA_036258175.1). Classification (GTDB taxonomy): domain Bacteria; phylum Acidobacteriota; class Vicinamibacteria; order Vicinamibacterales; family 2-12-FULL-66-21; genus DATAEE01. The sequence continues at coordinate 13,594 of DATAEE010000433.1, read as the reverse complement.
CGATACCAGCTCTGGCGATCGAGTTCAAGGCACTCAATCACGAGGGCCAAATCGACTACGTGCTGCTCAGAAATCGCGTGACGTATGACCTCGAGATGCTGGCCCTCGACGAGCGTCGCTGGAAGGAGATCGCACCTCTCGTGCCGTTCGGCGAGAAGCTGCGCCTACTGCAGAAAGTCCGTCACGATCGAAAGCGAGTCGATCCCCGCGCCGCTGCGGCAACGCTGACGGAGGTCGCGGACGAGGCGACGCGACTGACCGCGGCGCTCACTGACAAGCCGCGATCCTCAGGAGCCGGCTCGAGCTCGGGCATGACGCCGGCGGTTGCCAACCGGGGGGCCGCCTATGTGACCCACCTCCGCGAAGTGCTGGCGGACTGGAACCGTTTCTACCGCGGATACGACCCGCTGTTCACCTGGTGGACCGCCGAACCGTGCGGGCGGCTCGAGAAGGCGCTGACCGCGTACGCCGACGCGATTCGGCGTCAACTCGTGGGTGTACGGCCGGATGACATCGAGCCCATCATTGGAGACCCGGTCCTGGCCGACGGACTCCGCGCCGATCTCGCGGTGGAGATGATCCCATACACCGCGGAGGAACTCATCGCGATTGGCGGGCGGGAGTTCGAGTGGGCGGCCAAGCAGTTCAAGGTCGTCTCCAACGAAATGGGATTTGGAGACGACTGGAAAAAAGCGCTCGAGCAGGTGAAGAACCTCGCGCCGGCGCCGGGCGAGAAGCCGTGGGCGATTTTCGCGATCGCCGATTACTCGGAAAACTTCGTCGAGAAGATGGACGCGATCACCATCGCACCGCTCGCCAAGGAAGTCTGGCGGCTCGCGATGCAGACCCCGGACGTCAGCTCCAGAACCCGTTCTTCACCGGCGGCGAAGTGACGCGGGTGTCATATCCGACCGACACGATGCGGCACGAGGACAAGCTCATGAGCATGCGGGGCAACACGCCCCACTTCAACTTCGCGACCGTGCATCACGAGCTGATCCCCGGGCATCACCTCCAGGCGTTCATGTCGACCCGTTTCAACCCGCACCGTGGCGATCTGATTCGTACGCCCTTCTGGGGAGAGGGGTGGGCGCTGTACTGGGAGCTATTGTTGTGGGATCGCAAGTTTCCTCGCGGCAACGAAGACAAGATCGGCATGCTCTTCTGGCGGATGCACCGCGCCGCCCGAATCATCTTTTCGTTGAACTTCCAGCTCGGAAAGTGGTCGGCCCAGGAAGCCGTCGACTTCCTCGTGGACCGCGTCGGGCATGAACGCGCGAACGCGGAGGCGGAGGTCCGCCGCTCGGCCGACGCGGCGCCGCTCTATCAACTCGCGTATCTCATCGGAGGCCTTCAGTTCCGCGCGCTGTACGAGGAGCTCGTCACCTCGGGCCGTATGACCGCGAGAGAGTTCCACGATCGCGTGCTGCTTGGCGGCCGCATGCCGGTGGAGATGGTGCGGGCTCGCCTGACGAACCAGCCGCTCTCGCATGACTTCCGCAGCACGTGGCGATTCGCTGGGGATCCGGTGAAGGAATAAGCGCAGCCCTGAAGGGCTGCGCTACTTGACGAAGACAGCCAGGAACTCGAGCGGATCGCCACCCGCGTTGCCGAAGCTGTGAAACGTATTCGCCGGGACGACGTCGACATCACTCCGGGAGACCCGTTGCGTGGGCGCCCACCGCATGAAAGGCCAGACGTACCAATCCCTCGACTGCTCGACCGCCTGCCAGATGTAGCCGCCTTTCAGGTACACGACGAGCGTATCGCGCAGGTGGAAGTGCATCGGGTCGACCGAGGTGACGGGCCTGTACCGAAGCTTGGTGACGAGCACACGCTGATTGTCGATGAGGCGCCAGATGTCGATCTGGTCGGTCGACGGGATCGCTTCGGGCGGCGTCACGGCGGCAGCGGGCGCCGGGACGTCCTTGAGCTCAATCTGGATCGCATCGAACCGGGCCCGCCCGCGGTTCTCGAGCGCACGCGCTCCGGCCGGTTGCCAGACAGCCTCCGCCGGAGGCATCCGGCCATCGAGGTCGGCCGTGAGGTAAACGAGGATGCTGTCTGACGCATCCGAATCGCTGACCTGCGCTCCGGCGGGCACCGCGATCCGGCGCACGCGAAACTGATCGCTCTCCCATTCCGGCGGGTAACGATCGCCGGCCCGTCCACGATATTGCGCGGCAAGGGTCGTCCCGACGGCGACCGTCAGGCCGGCGACGACGAGCAGCGTGCGTGCCATCGCGCTCGACGAGCGGTTCATTGGATTCTGGGGCCCGCGAGCAAAGCGGCGCGATCGACGATCCGGCCCGCGCGCACGAGCGTCCTGATCCGCTTGGCGTTCGCGATGTTGGTGGTCGGGTCGACAGCGAGGATGAGCACGTCGCCGTCGGCGCCGGGCGCGATGCGGCTGACGTTCCGCCAGCCGAACACCTCGCCGACGTTCCACGTCGCGGCAGCAAGGGCCTGTCGCGGCGTGAGCCCGATTCGTACGAGCAGCCCGAGCTCGGTGTGCAGGGATATGCCGGGAAGCGTGCCGAACGCGTCCGTTCCGCTCCCCGCGAGGTACTTCGCTCCTGCCGCGCGATACGTCCGCTCGAGCATCATGAGCCGCGGTGTCGTGTCGGGCGGCATCGCGTCGCGCGGCAGCGCGGCCTCCGGCTGCCGCCCGGTCGCTCGATCCGCCGGCAGATGAATGTCGGCCGGGTCGAGCACCGCCGCCGCCGGTTCGTCCCACGGATTCGTATGATCCGGCAGGTCGAGATAGTTCAACGACAAGGTCGGAATGAGCGCCGTCCCGCCCGACGCGAGAAGGCCGGCGTGGCGGGCTAGCGCCGGGTCGTCGCGCTCGACCGTATTCAGGAACTCATAGAACTTGATCCGGGGCGGCCCGAACGGCGCGCCGGCCACGGCGGCCCGCAGCGCCGGGGGAGCGAGATCGAGCGAATAGCGGCTCGTGTGGACGAACGCCATGACGTCCGTATCGATCGCCTCCCGATACGTTGTCGTTCCCAATTCCCCGATCGTCGCCAGGCCGAGTTCGCGGCCCCGTTTCGCGACGAGCGCGACCTGTGTCGCCGTCAACGAGTAATAGAGCAGCAGTACCTTCGCACCCGATGCCGAGACGCGGTCGACTTCCGCCACGAGCGCGCTCTCGTCCAGACCGGTGCCCGTGATGCGCTCCAGGCGGTAGATGCTCGGGCCGGGATCCGCGGAGGTGAACAGCGGGCCGCGGCGTCCGCCCGGATCGTGGATGCCGACGATCGACGTGACTCCCATGTAGAGGTACGCGTTGGCCTGCGCCTGGTTGTTGACCGTCGCGAACGCATCGAAGTAGCCCGGGACGATGTAACCTCCCGTGGCGTCGACGACCTGCGCGTCTGGCGGAATCGCAATTGTGCCGCGCGCGCCCACGGCGGCGACCGCCCCGTCGCGAATGACGACGACGGCGTCGCGGACGTCGCGGGTCGAATTCCCGAAGTCCGAGAGATCGAGGAGGGTGCCGCCCGAGAGAACGAGTGGGCGAGAGGGTTGGGCTGCCGATGTCCAGCCGCCCAAGAGACACAGAACGAGAACGAGGCGCACGGACATGCCGCGAAACCAGCTCTGGCTGTAGCCGAATTCTACGACTTTTGGCCGTTCGACATCGCCGCGAGGAAGTCGGCGTTCGACTTCGTCTTCCCCATCTTCGACAGGAGCAGTTCCATCGACTCGACGGGCGAGAGCGGCGTGAGGACCTTGCGGAGCACCCACACGCGGCTGAGATCCTCCTTGGTGATGAGAAGCTCCTCTTTCCGCGTGCCGCTCTTCTGGATGTCGATGGCCGGGAAGACGCGCCGATCCGCCAGCTTGCGGTCGAGGTGAATCTCGAGGTTGCCGGTGCCCTTGAACTCCTCGAAGATGACCTCGTCCATGCGCGAGCCGGTATCGATGAGGGCCGTGGCGACGATCGTCATCGAGCCGCCCTCCTCGATGTTCCTCGCCGCGCCGAAAAAGCGCTTCGGCCGCTGCAGCGCGTTGCTGTCCACGCCGCCCGACAGCACCTTTCCGGACGCGGGAACGATCGTGTTGTAGGCGCGTGCAAGCCGTGTAATCGAGTCGAGCAGGATCACGACATCCTTCCGGTGCTCCACCAGACGCTTCGCCTTTTCGATGACCATTTCGGCGACCTGGACGTGGCGCTGCGCAGGCTCGTCGAACGTGGACGAGATGACCTCGCCCCTCACCGACCGCTGCATGTCGGTGACCTCTTCCGGCCGCTCGTCGATCAGCAGCACGATCAGGTACACCTCAGGATGGTTGGCGGTGATGCTGTTCGCGATGTTCTGGAGCAGCATCGTCTTGCCCGTGCGCGGCGGCGCGACGATCAGGCCGCGCTGGCCTTTGCCGATCGGCACCATCAAGTCCATGACGCGGGCCGAGAGGTTGTCGCCCCCGTTCTCGAGGTTGATGCGCGCCTGCGGATAGAGCGGTGTCAGGTTTTCGAAAAAGACCTTCTCGCGGGTCCGATCCGGCGGCTCGAAGTTCACCGCCTCCACCTTGATCAGCGCGAAGTAGCGCTCGCCATCTTTTGGCGGCCTGATCTGTCCTGCGACCGTGTCGCCGGTATGCAGGTCGAACTTGCGGATTTGCGAGGGGGAAACGTAGATATCGTCGGGGCCCGGGAGGTAGTTGTAATCGGGCGCGCGCAGGAAGCCGAAACCGTCCGGCAGCGTCTCGAGCACCCCCTGCGAGAACAGGGCGCCGCTCTTCTCGCTCCGCGCCTTGAGGATCTGGAAGATCAGCTCCTGCCGGCGCATGCCGCCTGCACCGGCGACGTCGAGCTCCTTGGCGACGCGCGTCAGCTCCGCGATGCCCATGTCCTTGAGCGTCGACATCTCGATGACGGCGCCGTCCGTCGTCGTGTTTACTCCCGCGCCGGGCGCTCCGCTCGCGCCCGCCCCAGCTCCGCGATCATGCTCCACAGTTCGTCCCGTCCTTCGCCCGTCGCCGCCGAAAAGGCGAGCGCGGGCCCTTCGAGTGTTGCCGCGATCTCCCGTATCGCGCGTGCTCGCTCCGCACGCGACAGTTTGTCCACCTTGGTCGCCACGACGCCGAACGCGAGGCCGCGCCCGGCGAGCCAGTCTCGCGCGCGCCGATCCGCGTCGAGTCCCGGATGCCTCGCATCGACGACGAGCAGCGCCGCAGCCAAGCCCTTTTCTGCAAAGAGCTCCTCCGCGAGCTGCGCAAAGGCGAACTGCGCGCCGTGCCCACCGCGCGCGTAGCCATACCCGGGTAGATCAACCAGATATACGATCGATCGCCGCCCGCCGGCACCGGCCGAAGCCGCGAGCGTCACGCGGTAGAAGTTCGCCAGGCGCGTGCGGCCCGGCGTCGCGCTGGTGCGGGCGATCGCGCGTCCCGCGAGCGCGTTGATCAGACTCGATTTGCCCACGTTCGAACGACCGACGAGAGCGATACGCGGGCCTGGATCGGACGGCACCCCCGCCACTGAGGTGGCGCTCGTCACGAACTCTGCTGCTAAGACTTTCAATGGCAGGGCCTGGGGCTCGCGCCCCATGCCCGACTAATGCGTGATCCGATCGTCCGTGATCGCCGGCGGGACGGCGGCCTCCGGCCCGGCGGTCAACGCGGTGAGCGGCTCGGCCAGCGCGATCTTCAGCACCTCGTCCATTGTCTCGACCATGTAGATGTTGAGCGCGTCGAGCACGTTCTTCGGGATGTCCGCCAGGTCCTTCTCGTTGTCCTTCGGCAGGATCAGGTTGCTGACGCCGGCGCGATGCGCGGCCAGGACCTTCTCCTTCACGCCTCCGATCGGCAGGACCTTGCCGCGGAGGGTGATCTCGCCCGTCATCGCGACGTCACGCCGTGTCGGCACCTTCGCGAGCGCCGACACGAGCGCCGTGGCCAGGGTGATGCCGGCTGACGGGCCGTCCTTCGGAATCGCACCTTCCGGTATGTGCACGTGGACGTCCGTCCGCCGGTTGAAGTCCTTCGGGATGCCGAACTCCTCGGACTTCGCGCGCACGTAGCTCATCGCCGCCTGCGCCGACTCCTGCATGACGTCGCCGAGCTTGCCCGTCAGCATCAGGCGTCCCTTGCCGGGCATCAGTGTCGCCTCGGTCACGAGGATCTCGCCGCCGACCTCGGTCCACGCCAACCCGGTCGCGATGCCGATCTCGTTCTTTTCCTCCGCCAGCGTCGGGCGGAAGCGCGGCACGCCCAGGTACTCGGTGACCTTCGCCGCCGTGATCTCCTCGGTGAAGCCCTTCCCCTCGACGACGACCTTGCGGGCGATCTTGCGGCAGATCGAGTTGATCTCCCGCTCGAGGTTGCGGACGCCCGCCTCGCGCGTGTAGCGCTGGATGATCGTCTGGAATGACTCGTCGAGGAAGGCGACGTTTTCCGTGGTCAGACCAGTGCCCTCGATCGCCTTGATCGCGAGGAACCGCTTCGCGATCTCGATCTTCTCCTGCTCGGTATAACCGGCGAGCTGGAGGACCTCCATGCGGTCGCGCAGCGCCTGCGGGATCGTGTGGAGGACGTTTGCCGTGCAGATGAACATGACGTGCGAGAGGTCGAACTCGACGTCGAGATAGTGGTCCAGGAAGGCGTGGTTCTGCTCGGGGTCGAGAACCTCGAGGAGCGCCGCGGACGGATCGCCGCGGAAGTCCATCGACATCTTGTCGACCTCATCGAGCAGGAACACCGGGTTCAGCGTTCCCGCCTTCTTCATCATCTGGATGATCTGGCCGGGAAACGCGCCGATGTAGGTCCGGCGATGGCCGCGGATCTCCGCCTCGTCGCGGACGCCGCCGAGCGACAGCCGGACGAACTTGCGGTTCATCGCGCGCGCGATCGACTTGGCGAGCGACGTCTTGCCCACGCCCGGAGGGCCCGAGAAGGTCAGGATCGTCGCCTTCGGCTTCCGCACGAGGGCGCGGACCGCGAGGAACTCCATGATGCGGTCCTTGATCTTCTCGAGGCCGTAGTGGTCCTCGTTCAGGATCTGCTCGGCGCGCTTGAGGTCCCGGCTCTCCTTCGTCTTCTTGTGCCAGGGCACCGCGATCAGCCAGTCGAGGTAGTTGCGCGAGACCGTCGCCTCGGCGGACATCGGCGGCATCGCCTCGAGCCGCTTCAGTTCCTGGATCGCCTTTTCCTCGACGTCGCGCGGCATCCGCGACTGCTCGATCTTCTTCTTCAGGTCCTCGATCTCGTTCCCCTTCTCGTCCTTGCGCCCCAGCTCCTTCTGGATCGCCTTCATCTTCTCGTTGAGGTAGTACTCCTTCTGCGCCTTTTCCATCTGCTTCTTCACGCGAGACTGGATCCGGCGGTCCACCTGGAGCTTGTCGACCTCGATTTCGAGAATCCCGGCGATGCGGTTGAGCCGTTCGATGGGGGAGATGATCTCGAGCAGGTTCTGCTTCTCGTCCACACCGACGAGGAGGTGCGCGGCGATGGTATCGGCGAGCTTACCCGGGTCGTCGACGCGGATAGCCGACACCATCGCGTCGTAGTTCAGATTGTTCGACAGCTTGATGTACTGCTCGAAGAGCGACACCACCCGGCCCATGGTCGCTTCGAGGTCCGAGCCGGCGTCCCGCTGTTTCGGGACGACCTTGACCACCACGCGGTAAAAGCCCTTGTCTTCTTTCCACTCGACGGCGCGCGCCCGGTCGACGCCTTCGACCAGGACCTTGATGTTGCCGTCGGGCAGCTTCAGGCTCTGGACGATGTTGGCGACGCAGCCCATCGTGTAGATGTCGGCGGGCTGCGGGTCGTCGACCGCGGCGTCGTGCTGCGCCGCGAGGAAGATCCGCTTGTCCTTCCCGAGCGCGTGCTCCAGCGCGCGGGTCGAGGAGGGCCGTCCGATGACGAACGGCATCATCATGTGCGGAAAGACGACGACGTCGCGGAGGGGAACGATCGGTAACGTTTCGTAGACTTCCAAGGGCTATCCGGCCTTCTCGATGAGCGTGATCGGCTTTTCCTTCGTCTGCACGACCTCGCGGGTGATCACGCACTCGCGGACCTTCTTCTGGCCCGGCAGCGAGTACATGAGATCGAGCATGAGATCCTCGATGATCATCCGCAGCCCGCGCGCGCCGATCTTCCGCTGCAGCGCCTGCTCGGCAATCGCCTCGAGCGCGTCGTCCGTGAACCGGAGCTTGACGTTCTCGTACTCGAAGAGCTTCTGGTACTGCCGCGTGATGGCGTTGCGCGGCTGCGTGAGGATCTGGACGAGCGCGGGCTTGTCGAGCTCGTGCAGCGTCCCGACGACGGGCAGCCGGCCGACGAACTCCGGGATGAGGCCGTACTTGATCAAATCCTCCGGCTCGACCTGTTCGAGGGTCGTGCCAATCTCGCGCGTCTGCACCGAACGGACGTCCGCTTTGAAGCCGAGTGTCTTTTTGCCGGTGCGCCGATCGATCACCTTGTCGAGGCCGACGAACGCGCCGCCGCAGATGAAGAGGATGTTGGTCGTGTCGACCTGGAAGAATTCCTGGTGGGGGTGCTTGCGGCCGCCCTGGGGCGGGACGTTCGCGACCGTGCCTTCCAGGATCTTGAGCAGGGCCTGCTGCACGCCTTCACCCGAGACGTCCCGCGTAATCGACGGGTTCTCGTCCTTGCGGCAGATCTTGTCGACCTCGTCGATATAGATGATGCCCTGCTGGCACTTTTCGATATCGCCCCCGGCCGCCTGCAGCAGCTTCAGGATGATGTTCTCGACATCCTCGCCGACGTAGCCGGCCTCGGTCAGCGTCGTCGCGTCCACGATCGTGAAGGGGACCGAGAGAAGCTTGGCGAGCGTCTGCGCGAGCAGCGTCTTGCCCGTGCCGGTCGGCCCGATGAGCATGATGTTCGACTTCGTCAGCTCGATGTCGTTCCGGCCGCGCGCCTGCTTCTGAATCTCGATCCGCTTGTAGTGGTTGTAGACCGCGACAGCGAGCTTCTTCTTCGTCTGCTCCTGGCCGATGACGTACTCGTCGAGGAACTTCTTGATTTCCTGGGGAACCGGCAGCGACGAGCGGGGGCCGCCGCGGCTCTCGAAGCGGTTGTCATCCGCAATGATGTCGTTACAGACCTCGACGCACTCGTCGCAGATGAACACCGTCGGGCCGGCGATCAGCTTGCGTACGTCGTTCTGATCCTTATTACAGAAGGAGCAGCGCAGGACTTCCGATTCGCCCGTTTTTTTGGACATAGTCGTTAGAGGCCGGAAATCCCCATGTCAGGCCCGTTTCCGGATGACATCATCAATAATACCGTATTCCTTCCCCTGGTCGGGGCCCATGATGTAATCCCGTTCCGTATCATCCTGGATACGCTTGAGCGCCTGGCCGGTGTGCGTCGCCAGGATCTGATTCAGGCGCTCGCGGGTGCGCAGTAATTCCTTGGCGTGGATATCGATATCGGTCGTTTGACCGCCCAGGCCGGTGACCCAGGGCTGGTGGATCAGAATGCGCGAATTGGGCAGCGAAAACCGCTTTCCCTTGCTGCCCGCCGCGAGCAGCACCGCCGCAATGGACGCCGCCTGGCCGATGCAGTAGGTCTGCACGTCCGGCTTGATGAACTGCATCGTGTCGTAAATCGCCATGCCCGCCGTGACCGACCCACCCGGGCTGTTGATGTAGAGCAGGATGTCCCGGTCTGGATCCTCCGCTTCGAGGAACAGCATCTGCGCAATGACGAGGTTCGCCACCTGGTCGTCGATCGGCGTCCCAATAAAGATGATGCTGTCCTTGAGCAGCCGCGAGAAGATGTCGTACGCACGCTCGCCGCGATTGGTCTGCTCGACCACCATCGGGATCAGTTGCATCCGCTCAGCCATATGTTTCTACGACGCTTTTACGATGCGTTGAGGTTCGGAGAACGTCAACGCGCAAGCTGCCCCTCGGGGTCTGCGCTACCGGATTGGGAAGGTCGGGAACGCGCGGCAGGATCCGCTCACGCGTGAACGATCGTAACACGCGTCAGCAGGAAGTCAATCGCCTTCTCCCGCCTGAGTCCCGTGTACAACCGGGCGATGCCGCCCTCCTTCTCGAGCCGCGCGTGTACTGCTTCGACCGAACGTCCGGTCCGTTCCGCGTACCGTTCGACCTCGCGCGTGACCTCGGCCTGGTCGACCGTCAAATTCTCGCGCCGGGCCACCTCGTCGAGCACGAGCGCGCCTCGCACCGCCTCAGCCGCCGGCTCCCGCTGCCGGTCCCTGAACTCCTCCCAGTTGATGTTGGTGCGCATAGGATCGATCTGCTGCTCGATCAGGCGTCGGACGAAGTCTTCGACGCGCCGATCGATCTCGCGATCCACGAGCGACGCAGGCGCGTCGAAGCCCACACGCGACGCGAGCTGGCGCAGCATTTCCGCGCGGAGCTCCCGATCCTTCTCGTGGAGCGATTGATGTTCGAGATCTTCTCGAACGCGCCCGCGCAGCGCCTCGAGTGATTCGTAGTCGCCCAGGTCCTTCGCAAACTCATCGTCGAGCGCGAGCACGACGCGACGTTTGATGGCGCGGACCGCCACCGCGTACGCCACCGACGATCCCGCAAGCTCCTTGATCGCGTAGTCGCCGGGGTAGGTGAGGGTGAACTTCCGGGAGTCGCCGACCCGCAAGCCGGTGAGCTCGGCGTCGAATCCCGGCGGGTTCGCCGGCGCGCCGACTTCGACCGAGACGTTCTCGTGCTTTTCGGTCTGGCCGTCCGCGCCGGTTCGCTCGAGATCGACGACGACCGTGTCACCATGTGCAACCGGACGATCCTCCACGGGCTCGAATCTCGCCGCGCGCTCGCGCAACCGCTCGAGCGCCTGGTCCACCGCCGCGTCCTCGACTTCGACTGGCGTCTTCCGCAGCGTAATCGCCGCGTACTCGCCCGGATCGATCGGCGGGACCGTTTCGAACGCGGCCGTGAACGTCAGCGGCCGCCCTTCCTCGACGATGACGTCTTTCACGTTCGGTGTGTCGACCGGCTCGAGACCGCGTTCCCGCAACGCTTCGTCGACGGCCCGGGGCACGAGCTCGTGGACGACATCGTGGAGGATCTGCTCGCGATACCGCTTCCGGATCACCTGGGCCGGCGCTTTGCCCGGCCGAAAGCCCGGGATCTTCGCCGCCTTGCCGTAGTCTCTGGTCAGGCGTTCGATTGTCGCCGTCACGACGTCGCCGGGAATCTCAATGACGAGGTTCTTCTGCGTTTCGGTGATCTCGATGAACTCGGTCTTCATGCGGGTGTATCGGCTGAGGCGGCCCGGCGCCTCAGCCCTTCTGCGCGGAGACTAGTGCGAAAGGGGGGAGTCGAACCCCCAATGACCTTTCGGTCACCGGATCCTAAGTCCGGCGCGTCTGCCAGTTCCGCCACTTTCGCAACTGCAGAACGCTCTAGCGTAACACGCGCCGCACACGGCTGGGGTGCGCGCAGCCGCACGCAGCTGAGCGCACGCGCAGCCTCTTCCGTAACGTTGTGGCGCGCATCGTGCAGTCTCAACGGGATCAGTCCAGGAGGTTGCATCATGACACGTTGTATTCCCGCCTGCGTTCTTGCTTTTGGCCTTGCAGCAGTAGGCGTAGGCGCCCAGACCCCGCCCCCGGAGCAGAAGCCGGCGGACAAGCAGATGGCCGACAAGAGCGCACAGACGGTAACAATCGCCGGGTGTGTCCGTGAAGGTGACACGCCAAGCTCGTTCGTCCTGTCGAATGTCGATCCGAGCACGCTGACACCCCGCTCGGGCGCGACGGGGACGACCGGCACACCGTCTGCTCCAGCCGCAAGCTCAGCGGGCACGGCCTCAGTTCTGCTCGCCGCTACTTCAGATATCGATCTCAAGAAGCATGTCGGACATAAGGTCGAGGTAACCGGGACGATCGCGCCGGCCAAGCCGGAAGCGGGCACGGCCGGCACGCCAGCCCCTGAGGCGGACAAGGACAAGAGCAAGGCAGCGCACAAGCTCAACGTGCGGTCGATCAAGCACGTGTCCGAAAGCTGCTCGATGTAGCATTCCGGGTGCTCAGGTGCTCAACGTGCTCGGGTGCTCAAGGTGCCGAGCCACCTTGAGCACCCGGAGCACAATGAGCACGGAGCACCCTGAATGACGCTTCCTCTCACATTCGGACGTCAGGCGCTCGATCGCGACGCCGCGGTCGAGTGGTACCTTCGCAACCGCGCCCGCTCTCACGGCCTCTTCAATCTCCTATCGCCAGACGCGTACTACACGCGTCCCATCTCGCTGCGAAATCCTGTCGTGTTCTATGAGGGCCACCTGCCCGCGTTCAGCGTGATCGCGTTGATCAAGCGCGGGCTCGGCCGACCAGGTGTGGATGAGCGCCTCGAGACGCTGTTCGCGCGCGGCATCGACCCCGAAGACGAGCAGGCCGCCGCGGCGACGTCGAGCGCGACCGCCGTCTGGCCGTCGCGCGAAGAAGTCCAGGCGTACGCGCGGCGCGCCGACGCCGCCATCATCGACGTGCTGCGAACCACGCCGCTCGACTCGATTGGCCGTCCCGCCATGCGCCGGCTCGAGGCGGTGTATGCCGCGCTGGAACACGAGCAGATGCATCAGGAAACGCTGATGTATATGTGGCATCAGCTTCCTTATGACTTGAAGCGCGCGCCGGACGGTTATCGGCCTTCACCTGGCGGCGATCCGCCGGAGCCGGAGATGGTGCGCATCCCGCCGGGCGCGGTAACGCTCGGCGCCGATCCGCTTCGCGATCCGTTCTGGTGGGACAACGAATACCCCGCGCTCGAAGTCGACGTGCCGTCGTTCGACATCGACCGCTTTCCGGTCACGAATCGGGACTTTCTCCGGTTCGTCGAGGCGGGACACGAGCCTCCGCACTTCTGGACGCGCCGCAGCGGAACCTGGATGTGGCGCGGGATGTTCGAAGAGCTCCCGCTGCCGATGGCCTGGCCCGCCTGGGTCACGTGGCAGCAGGCTGACGCGTACGCCCGCTGGAAGGGCCGTCGTCTTCCAACGGAGGCCGAGTATCACCGCGCCGCGTTTGGCGATCCCGCGGGCAGCGAACGGTCGTTCCCGTGGGGCGAAGAGCCGCCCGATGAAATCCGTCGCGGTGTGTTCGATTTTCTCAGCTACGATCCCGCGCCGGTCGGATCGTGTCCTGCGGGCGCGAGCGCTTGGGGCATCCATGATCTCATCGGAAACGGCTGGGAATGGACGTCCACCGTGTTCGCGGGCTTCCCGGGCTTCGAGGCCATGCCGTCGTATCCCGAGTACTCGGCGGACTTCTTCGACGGGCAGCACTACGTCATGAAAGGTGCGTCGCCGGTGACGCCGCGCGAGCTGATTCGTCGCAGCTTCCGCAACTGGTTCCGTCCGGACTATCCCTACGTATTCGCAAAGTTTCGAACCGTGGGCTAGGTGCCACGAATTAGCGCGCCGAGCGAGAGCGAGGCGTGGCAGGCGCTGGGGGTGGGGCCCCAGCGCAAAGGGGATTAATGATGACACGCGCCCCGGCAGTCCTTGACGCTCAAGCGTTCGCGCTTGAATTCGCCGCCGACGTGGCGCGCGATCTCCGCAAGTCGCCCAAGGAGCTTCAGTCGAAATACCTCTACGATCAGCTGGGGTCGAGTCTCTTCGA
>DATAEE010000432.1:0-3377 GCA_036258175.1 Vicinamibacterales bacterium | reverse complement strand
CAGGATGCCGCATCAGCCGCGAAGTTCGACAAGCCGCACGGCTTTTACAACGGCATCCAGATCGTCGATCGGTTCAAGGAGGAAATGCCGGTTCCGGCGAGCAACCACTTCGATCTCTGGCTTGGACCAGCGCCGGCACGGCCGTACCACGCGACCTATTTCCCCGGCCCGCGCTGGTATCGCTGGTGGGACTTCGGCAACGGCACGATGAGCGATCTCGGCAGCCACGACAACGACGTGCCGTACACGGTGCTGGACATTCGACAGCCGCTGACGATCGAGGCCTCGTCGCCGAACGGTCCGGCGCACAAAGAGCTCGCGCCCGCGACGATGACCGTCGTGTATGAGTTCCCGGCGTCGCCATCGGGCGAACCGCCGGTGAGACTCGTCTGGCATCAGGGCGACAGCAAGCCGCCGGGCTGGGTGCCGGAGTGGGGTGGGCGATCGCAGTTGTTCATCGGCGAGAAGGGCATGCTGCTCGGCAGTGGCAAGCTTCTGCCGGAGGAAAGGTTCAAGGACTTCCAGACCCCGCCGGAGACGTTGCCCCGCTCGCCCGGCCACTGGGTCGAGTGGGTGAACTACGCGAAGGGCCTCGGTCCGGTACCGGGGTCGAACTTCCAGTACTCCGGGTGGACAACGGAAGCGAACCATCTCGGGAACGTGGCGTATCGAATCGGGAAGAAGATCGAGTGGGACTATCAGAACCTGGTGGCCCGGAACGCACCGGAGGCGGCGCCATTCATCAAGCGGGAGTACCGCCAGGGCTGGCAGGACATCCTGAAGATGACGAGCTGACATGACGCGGCGTGATTTCGTGAAGCAGGCGAGTCTCGCGCCCCTCTTTGTGCGGGCTGGCGCGCAGGCAAAGGAACCGACCAATCCGGTGCCGGTGCGCATCGGGATGACCGACTGGAATCTCGGGCAGCGCGGCGACATCACGAAGATCGCTCTCGCGCGCGAGATCGGGCTCGACGGCATCCAGGTGAGCCTGCAGTTTCCGACCGACGTGAAGACGCCGACGCTCCGCGATCCGAAAACGCAGGCCGCGTTCAAGAGCGCCGCGCTCGAGAACGGCATTCAAATCTGTTCACTTGCGATCGGCTCGCCGGGCAAATCGCGCATGCCGCTGCACACCAACCCGGCGGCAGCGATCCTGCTCGTCGAGGCGGTCGAAGTCGCGCGGAATCTCGGCACGAACAACATCCTGCTGCCCATACTCGGCGACAGCCATATCGACGTCACGAATCAAGCGCAGGTGGATACCTTCGTCGCCATGATGAAGGAAGTGGCGCGCTACGCGGAGAAGCACGACGTCGTGGTCGCTATCGAAGACTGGATCTCGGCCGAAGACAACGTCAAGCTCCTGGACGCGATCGGGTCGGATTACGTCGCCATCTACTACGACGCCCACAACATCGTCGGCCGCGCACAGAACGTGAAGGACATTTACGCCGAGCCGAAGATTCTCGGGAAGCGCATCCACCAGGTCCATGTGAAGAATGCCGACATGCTGTTGTCCACGCCGGGGGGCCGGCTCGACTGGCCGCGGATGGCGCAGCAGTTCTACGAGATCGGGTATCGCGGCTGGTACGTCCTCGAAACCAGCTCGCCGACGAAGGACATCGTCGGCGACACGCGCGCCAACATCGAATTCGTGAAGAAGACGTTCCGGATGCCTCCGGCGCAGGTGTCCTGATGTCCCGATCGAGGCTCAAGACCGCATACGAGTCGTCGCGCGCCGACGATCCCGCAGGTTCAGCACAACACCCAGCACCGTTACGACGGCCAACGTTCCAACCGTCAGAGTATCCGCGACGACGGAAGAAAGACTGACACCCGTGAGCTCGCTGATCAGCACCTGTGTGTACGACGGCGGGTCCTGGTAGCCCAGCCGCGCGCGGACCTGCCAATGCCAGTCGGTGCAGGGGCAGTATCCCCAGCCGTAGAGCATGCCCAGGCTGACCCACGACAGAGCGGTAAGCACCGCTGCCGACAGCTGCCAGGGGCGCGTAACTCTCCAGATCCATCCCAGGCACGTGAACGCGATCCACGTCGTGTGAAGGACGAAGAACGCCGCGTTCAGCAGTTCGTCCATATACCGAAGCCGTTTCGCGAGTCGGCAACCGCGGCGTCGGAGCATTTCCCGCCGGTCACACAATCCTGCATACTCCCCTTATTGAAATCCTGCGCGTCATGAAACATCCCGCTGCGATTGTTGCCATTCTGATCTGCGGCCGCCTGGGCTTCGCCGACCCTGACGCCCTTTGGACGTTCGATCGCCTCGACCGCATCGGAGGACATCACGTCACGGTTGAGGGAAATCCGAAAGTCGTCGATTCAGCCGTCGGCAAGGCGATCGAGTTCGACGGCGTGGACGACGCGATCTTCGTCGACGCGCACCCGCTCACCGGCGCGACGACGTTTACCTGGGAAGCGATCTTCCGCCCTGAAGGCGGGCAGGAGGAGCAGCGCTGGTTTCACCTGCAGGAATCGACGACCGAGAACCGGATGCTGCTCGAGCTCCGGGTCGTCAACGGCAAGTGGTATCTCGACGCCTATTTGCACAGCGGAGAGAACCAGCACGCGCTCATCGATCGGACCAAGGTTCACCCAATCCTCGCCTGGTACCACGTCGCCGCCGTCTACGACGGGCGCGAGCTGAAGAGTTTCGTGAACGGAGTGAAGCAAGGGGCGGCGCAGATCCGCTTCGATCCCCAGGGACCCGGGCGCTCCTCGGTCGGCGCCCGTATCAATCGTGTCAGCTACTTCAAAGGGTCGATCCATGCGGCGCGGTTCACGCGGCGTGCGCTCGCGCCAGACGAATTCATGAAAGTGACGGGGCCTTGGAAGCCGGTCTCGTTCCCCACGCAAGACGGCGGCGTCATCCACGGCGATCTCTATGGGGCCGGGCCTCGTGCCGTCGTGCTCGTCCATGGCGGCAGGTTCGACAAGGCGAGCTGGGCCGAGCAGGCGTACGCGTTGATGAAGGCAGGCTTTCGCGTGCTCGCCATCGACCTGCGCGGATACGGTCAGTCGCGCGGGCCGGGCGACGGCGACATCTTCACCGCTCCACTTCACCTCGATGTACTGGCGGCGGTGCGGTACCTGCGCAAGGAAGGCGCGAGCACCGTCTCCCTCGTCGGGGCGAGCCTTGGCGGCGGCGCCGCGGGTGACGCGGCCGTTGAAGCGGTCCCCGGCGAGATCGATCGTGTGGTGCTGCTGGCGAGCTCCATCTCGCGTCCGCCGGAAAAGCTCAAAGGCCGCAAGCTGTTCATCGTCGCGCGCGACGACACGAGCGGAGACGGGCCACGACTTCCTCGAATTCGCGCGCAGTACGAGGGGGCTCCCGAGCCGAAGCAGTTTGTGCTCCTCGACGG
>DATAEE010000431.1:0-2880 GCA_036258175.1 Vicinamibacterales bacterium | reverse complement strand
CCCCCCAGTGCATTCGAGGCGATCCGCCCCGACGGCAACTACGCGAACGACGGACATCCCGCCGACACCCCCGATAATCAATTCTCTGGCCGCAAGTTTCATCGTGAGCGCGCGACACGAGCACGATGGGCGGCGTTCTTTGCCGCCCACCGCGCAGGCGCCGGTGCCGCGATCAGAGCAGGAAACCATGGCGTGAGCGACCCCGGTGCGCGCGTTGGAAATGGCCCCGCGCGTGTCCGGAGGGGTAGCTCACGCCATGGCGGTCAAAGTCGGTGTCGGCGCTGATGATCGCGCCGCCCCGTCGACATAGGCGGTGAATTGTTCCGCAGATCTGGTGCTCAATCGGGGCCACTTTGTGCGGACGATCTGGTCCCGTCGTGCGGGAAGTCCTGGTCACAAAGTCGCACTCGTTCAGCGCGCGATGACACGACTGATCTGGCGTCCGCGGTAGTCACGATCGTTGCACGCTTTTGAGCACGCACCAGAGCAACGAGCTGCACCTCGTCGGATCGCCGACCATCACGCCCTCGATGCTGGATCTGTGCTCGGCACCGTGCAAGGCTCGTCGCTTCGCTCCGCCCGCGCGTGCGCGCGGCCTGCGGACCTTGACGGTGCCTGCGCGCAGATCACGTCTTGGCCATTACGTGATGGCCGGCGGTGTGATGATGCTTAGCTGGACCGATCTTGACCGTTGACCGTGCGCCGAAGTGGCGGTAATCTTTTCTCATCGTCCGTGCTCACTGCACACCCTCCGCGAGAGGATCATCCCGCGCGGAGCGCTGAAGGTCGCAGCTCTCAGGGCCACGACCGACAGCCCACTTCCTGACTTCAGCACGGTTCTGAATCGAGATCGCTACAGGGCCATTTCGAGATCAGAGACTCGCAACCGCACACCGCATCGCTCTCAGAGCATGCGGCCCGCGGTGCACCACCGAGGCGTGGCTGTATCGCCTGGCCATTCGAGAGAACAGCGCGGCCAGCGTGACCCACGGTTTCGGCAACGCATGACCACGCGTCATGCGACGGCCGCGATGCTCAGCGTCCCGGTCTTCGATGCCGGCAACACCAGCCCGCATCTCGCGCCACTGTTCCCGGCGCGCCGGCCATAGGCCAGCGCGCCAGAGCGCGCCACTCACATGGACGTTCGGCAACAGTTGCGAGGACGCGGATACGCGTCGAGCCGAGGTGCACCATGAAGCCCTGGTTGAATGTGTCCGAGGCTGTGGAGTATGCCGGTTTGAGCCGGGACACGATCTACACGGCATGCGAGCAGGGGGAGCTGCGAAGCGCGCGCGTCAGCGGAAGGCGCGCCATTCGGATTCGGCCGGTCTGGATCGATGCCTGGCTGGAACGACACGCGCCGGATGTTCAAGATCGCCGGCGCATCGGTGACTCGCAGAACGGAGCGGCGTCATGAACGCGCGGGCGACGAGGTCAGACACCACGCGCGCGCTGACCGAACGCGAGGTCGCCGACATGCTGGGGTTGTCAGTCGCCACGCTACGTGCGTGGAGGCACAGAGGGAAGGGTCCGCGTTTCCTGCGGCTCGGGCGGTCGGTTCGATACTTGCCGTCCGACGTGGCGGACTTCGTTCGGGCGAGTGCAGTTGACACGACACCGATTTCCTCGTCAGATGATGATTCAGAGGTCGGGGAGTTGCCGCTATGAGTCTCTGGAAACGCGGTCGTCAGTACTGGACAGACTTCACCGTCGCCGGCCGTCGATACCGGAAGCGCCTCGGCACGACCAATCTCCGGATCGCTACTCGCCGTGAGCGCGAGCTCGTCGAAGAAGCTGGACACGGCCGCCTGGCTGCCGACGAACAAGGGCCGAAGCGGCTCTCGGATGCGACCGACGCGTATCTGGCTGCCAAGCGGATCCGGTGCTCACCTCGGACGATCGAGCTCGAAGAAGAACGGCTGAGCCTCGTCAAGAAGCACTTCGGCGACGCGCCGCTCTCGGCAATCACCGCGCAGGCGATCGCGGAGTTTCAACGCACGCGGCACGATGCCGGCATCGCCAACCGCACGATCAACATGGACGTTGGCGTGCTGTCGCGCGTGCTCAAGTCCTGCGGTCGTTGGCGCGCGCTCGCGGATCACGTGAAGAACTTGCCTGAGCGCCAGCGTCCGGTCGGACGCGCACTGACGCCAGAGGAGCGGAAGCGTCTCTTCGACGCTGCCGCATCGAACGCAGAGTGGGAGCACGTGTTTTGCGCCGCCGTCATCGCCGCCAACACGTCGATGCGGCCGGTCGAGGTGAAGCACCTTCGTCGCTGCGATGTGGATCTCGTCAAGCGGCTCGTGCACGTTCGACGGAGCAAGAACGAGACGAGCCATCGCGTCATCCCGCTGAACGCATCGGCCATCGAGGCGGCGGCGCGTATGTTCGAGCGCGCGGATCTCCTCGGACACACCGATCCCGAGCACTACCTCTGGCCTGCGTGCCAATGGGGCCGCTATGACGCCACCAGCCCGATGCTGAAGTGGGACACCGCTTGGCGCGCACTGCGCGACGCCGCAGGCCTGCCAGGGCTCCGGTTCCACGACCTGCGACACACGGTGATCACCGAGCTGGCCGAGATGGGCGTGGCCGACCACGTCCTCGAGTCCATCAGCGGTCATCTGTCGCGCCGGATGCTGGAGCACTATTCGCACATCCGAATCGACGCGAAACGACAGGCGCTCGACGCCTGGACGCCGCCCGGCGCTCGACACCGCATAATGGCGATGGCAATGGGGACGGCGCAAACCAGGCGGAGATCCCGGCGATCGTGGAGGTCAGCGACGACCTCACGTCCCAGTCACGTCACAGTTTGCTTTTGCAGGGCTCGCCGCCTTCCGGTAAGCTGTTGATTCCACTCAATCGGAGAGATGTCCG
>DATAEE010000430.1:0-19437 GCA_036258175.1 Vicinamibacterales bacterium | reverse complement strand
ACATCTTCGAGCGCTTCTGGGACCAGGCGCGCGGCGGGTTCGTCCAGTACCCGGGCGCGTCGACGTTCGACGCCGCCGCCCTGCTCATGCCGCTGGTGCGCTTCGTGTCCCCGACCGATCCACGCTGGCTGTCCACGCTCGCCGGCATCGAGCGCGAGCTCGTGAGCGACTCGCTCGTCTATCGCTATCGTCTGGACGGCAACTTCTCCGACGGGCTTACAGGCCAGGAGGGCACGTTCTCGATGTGTTCGTTCTGGTACGTCGAGTGCCTGTCGCGCATGGGCGATCTTCAGAAGGCGCGGTTCTTTTTCGAGAAGATGCTCGGCTACGCGAACCACCTGGGGCTGTACGGCGAGGAGCTCGGCCCGCGCGCTCAGCATCTCGGCAACTTCCCTCAGGGCTTCACCCATCTGGCGCTGATCAGCGCGGCCTACGATCTCGACCGGCGCCTGTCGGCCGCCGGACACGCTGGTTGAGTTCCCCTCGTCACCATCGGCCTTTGCTGCTCCGCAGAGGCCGACTACAATCAGCGGTACCGGCCGATCCGAAACTCTCATGGCGCTAGCCGTCGGCGCACTCCTCGGCCCGTACGAGATCCTTTCGGCCATTGGGGCCGGCGGGATGGGCGAAGTCTATCGTGCCCGCGACACGAAGCTGGGACGCGACGTCGCACTGAAGATCCCGCCCGACACCTTCACGCATGATCCTGAACGCCTCGCCCGGTTCCGTCGCGAAGCCCACATCCTGGCCTCGCTGAACCATCCGCACATCGGCGCGATCTACGGTCTCGATGAAGCGAACGGCACGCAGTTCCTCGTCCTCGAACTGGTCGATGGCGAAGACCTCGCAGATCGCCTCAAGCGGGGACCGCTGCCGGTCGATGAGACACTCCCGATTGCGCGGCAGATTGCCGACGCACTCGAAGCGGCGCACGAGAAGGGTGTCATCCATCGCGATCTCAAGCCCGCGAACATCGCGCTGACCAGAGGCGGGCAAGTGAAGGTGCTCGACTTCGGCCTGGCCAAGGCCGTCGTACCCGGCGTCGCCCCGGATCTGGCGAGCTCGCCCACGATCACCTCGCCCGTGATGATGACTCAAGTCGGCGTGATCCTCGGCACGGCCCGGTACATGAGCCCGGAGCAGGCCAGGGGACGACCCGCGGACAAATGCAGCGACGTGTGGGCGTTCGGCTGCGTTCTCTACGAGATGCTCGCGGGCCGGCCACCATTCGCGGGTGAGACGATCTCCGACGCGCTGGCGGCGGTGTTGAAGCAAGAGCCAGACTGGCAGGCGTTGCCGGCGGACACCCCTCCAGGCATTCGATCCTTGATACGGCGATGTCTGAAGAAAGAGCCGGTCGCTCGATTGCACGATATCGCCGACGCGCGAATCGAGATTCAGGAGGCCATCGCCGAGCCCGCGGCGATGACACCAGCCGGCACGCACCGACGTGGCGCCGTTCGCTGGATGCGCGCCATTCCCTGGGCCGTGGCCGCGGGGTCGGTCGCGGTGTCATTGCTGGTGGCGCAGCAGGCGCCTCGCCGCACCGGTTCGCCCGCGGGCCCGGTGACACGTCTCGACCTGAACATGCCGGCGGGCGTCGAGTTCGGCACCGTGTTCCCACCCGCGGTGGCGCTCTCGAACGACGGAACACGCATCGCGTTTGTCGGTGTGCTTCGCGGCACGCGTCAGGTGTTCACGCGTCGGCTCGATCAGTTCGAGACCGTCCCGATCCGAGGGTCGGAGAGCGCCAACACGGTCATCATCTCGCCGGATGGTCGTGCGTTAGGTTTCATCACGGCAGATCTCACGCTGAAAAGAGTGTCGTTGACGGACGGTCTCGTCATCACGGTCGAGCATGACGTGGATTTTATTGCGGGCGCCGCCTGGGGAGCCGACGACCGCATCACGTTCGTTCGCGCCGGCGCGCTCTGGCAAGTGCCCGCTTCAGGCGGCGCGGCGAAACGGCTCACCACGCTCGATAGTGGAAAGCGGGAGCTTCTCCACGCGTGGCCAACGCTCATTGCGCAAGGCCGGATTCTCTTGTTCGCGTCCATCACTGGCAGCAGCCGCGATGCGTCGCACATCGAGGCCCTCTCGCTGGCGACCGGCCAGCGACGCGTCATCGTCGAATCAGGCACGTTCCCGCTGTACGCGCCGAGCGGGCATCTCGTGTTCTTCCGCGATGGCGCCCTGCTCGGCGCGTCATTCGATGTCGACCGGCTGGAGGTGACGGGGCCGGTTGTCCGCGTCCTCGAAAACCTCGCTGTGGGTACTACCATGGACGCGCCGCTGGCGGCGCTGTCCAATGCCGGTTCATTGGCGTACGCACCGAGCGACGCGGGGACCACGCGGCTCGTGTGGGTGTCCCGTCAAGGAGTGGAACAGCCGATCACCGAGACCCCGCGGCGGTATATGTACCCCCGCCTGGCTTCGGACGGCCGGCGGACAGTTGTCGTCGCGGCCGGCGATTTGTGGATCCAGGACCTCACGCGCGCGACATTGACGCGGCTGACCTCGGAACGAACGGTCGGCAATGCCTTTCCCGTATGGACGCCAGATGGCACGCGCGTGCTGTTCCGGACATCGACCGGCATGTATTGGACCGCCGCGGACGGCAGCGGTGATCCTCACCCGATTGCCGGCGCCATTTCGGGAGATATTCCGTGTTCTTTTTCACCTGATGGCGACACGCTCGCCTACATGCGACAAACCGGCCAGACCTCCCGTGATGTGTACGTGCTCTCGCTCCGCGGGCAGCACCCGCCCCGACCCGTGGTGAACACACCTGCATTCGAGGGTGGGCCTCAGTTTTCCCCGGATGGCCATTGGATCGCGTATACCTCGGACGATTCCGGTCAGATGCAGGTGTACGTTCGGCCTTTTCCTGGCCCGGGCCGACGATGGACGGTCTCGACGCAGGGGGGGACACAACCCGCGTGGAACAGGAACGGCAAAGAGATCTTCTATCGCGTTGGAAACAAGATGATGGTCGTGGACGTGTCGGCTGGTGTGGATCTCACGCTCTCGCAGCCGCGGCAGCTGTTCGACCAACAGTATGTCTTTCAAAACGTCTCGCTCGCCAACTATGACGTCAGCCCCGACGGCCAGCGGTTCGTGATGATCAAGGACGAGGCGGGTTCCGGTCGGCTCAACGTGGTGCTCAACTGGTTCGAGGAGCTGACGGCGCGTGCGCCGACCAAATAGCAGGGCACTCACCGCTGAAGCGCCCCGTTCGAGTTTTGTTACGGCCTCTTTATACGGGATCGGTCTATCGTCCAAACGGGTTATCAGAAGCTCGGTCCGCGCGCTCAGCATCTTGGAAACTTCCCGCAGGCGTTCACGCACCTGGCGCTCATCAGCGCCTCATCAAGACGGGCGGCCGTTTGGTCGTGTGCCATATCGAACAGACACCCCAACTCCGGACCTGCTAGCGTTCGCCCGAAATTGCGCACGAACTGACGCATACCGGGCCACTCACTGAGCGTCTGGCGCTAACGGCAGAAACCGTGCAACTACGTCGATGCCTGTTCGCGGGGCATCTCCACTCAAGTGATGGATGGAGCGCGGTCTCGTACTTGGGGAAAGTCGAGGCGAAGCTTCGCAACCCTCGCGAACACTACTAAGCGGCCGTCCGCAAGGCGTGTGACTCGTTGATTCGAACCTTTGTGAGCCAAAAAGGAGTCACCAATGCGTGCCTCACTCACCGCTGTTGCCGCCGTCTTCGTCGCGCTGTCCCTCGGCTGTGGTCAACCCATCTCGCCAACCAGTCCGACGTCCGTTCCGTCGGGCGGTGCGTCCATCACATCCTCGGGCGGAAATGCGACCGGCCTTGTCGGCCGCGTTGCCACAGGCACGGAAGTGCCTTTCAAAGGCAGCTTGGAAGGGGTTGTTACCATCACGCCGCTTGCCCCCCCGTTCGCGTCCGTGCTTATTAATGGCGCGGGTAACGCTACCCACCTGGGTCGATTCACGGTAAGAATCCCGCACCTTGTGAACATGGTGACCAGGACCGCAACAGGGTCCTATGAATTCACAGCGGCCAACGGCGACATGCTGACCGCTGACTTTACCGGGCAAGCCAGTCTGGCGACTCCCGGCGTTCTGTCCATTGTGGAAACCGCGACCATCACGGGGGGTACTGGTCGCTTCGCCGGCGCCACCGGGAGCTTCACCGGCGGGCGCTTGTTCGATACGGCCACCTTGATGACCACTGGTTCCTTCGAGGGGACGCTATCCTCGCCCGGTGCCAGCAAGCACTGAAACTTGATTCACTATCGGGCAGCAACACGGCCCGATTACATAACCCGGTCGAGATCCGGCCGGGCGCGAACAGCTGCGGCTTGCACGACAATGACGCACGCCGTCGCGGCACGCTCATGATGCTGCTCATCGAGACGCGTGGTGACTTCAAGATTCAATCGCTCACGTTCACGTACCATCTCGACTAGCGCCGTGCGCTCTCTCTGCCCTCGGCTCGCTCGAAGCCGGCTGGCGCTGATGAGTGTGGGCGCTCTCGTTGTTGCAGGCGGGTTCGCCGCGCAGAATGCGCCGCCGCTGGGATTCACATCCGACAGCGGCCGGGCGGTGCGCGAGTTGGAACGCCGATTCGCCGACGGCATCTCGACAGACCGGCTGTCCGAGACGCATCGCGCGATGACGCGCCGGCCGCACGCTGCGGGAACGTCCGGCGGAGCCGAAGTCGCCGGCTGGCTCGCGAGGACGCTCGCGGCCGCCGGACTCACGGTCGAGACGGCCGAGTATTCCGCGTATCTCTCCCGTCCACGCCGCGTTCAGGCGAGCCTGCGTCTTGACGGCCACCTGTCGATTCCGCTCGAAACGACCGAGCCTCCGTCCTCCTTCGATCCAGACACTGCCAACCCGGACCTGGATCCCGGACATGTCGCGTATTCGGCCAGCGGCCGCGTCACCGGCCCGGTGGTGTACGTCAATTACGGCCTGCCTGCCGATTACGCTGCCCTCAGGACTGACGGCGTCGACGTCAGCGGCGCCGTTGTTCTCGTGCGCTATGGGCGCAGCCACAGGGCAGTGAAGGTCCACACTGCCGAGGTCTCAGGCGCGCGCGGCATCATCCTCTATAGCGATCCGGCGGACGACGGCGCCGAGCGCGGTCCGGTGTGGCCGGACGGTCCCTGGCGTTCGCCGCAGCTTCTGCAGCGCGGAAACGCGAAGTACTCGTGGTTCTGGCACGGCGATCCGCTCACCCCCGGCATCGCGGCGATCGCCGGCTCGCGCGCCCTCGATCCGCGGGGCGCGCCGACGCTGCCGAAGATTCCCGCGGTCGTCGTCGGCGCCGCCGAGGCCCGGAAAATCTTCGACGCGCTCGGCCGCGGCCGCGTCGAGGCGGCGCTGGACGTCGAGATGACCGCCGGCCGGCTGCCGATCCGCAATGTCCTCGCCACCCTGAGAGGCTCGACCGATCCGGACCGCATCGTCATGCTGGGCGGGCACCACGACGCCTGGACCTTCGGCGGCGTCGATCCGGGCACGAGCGCGTCGGTGCTGGTCGAGGTCGCGAGCGGGCTCTCGGCGCTGGCGAGGACCGGCTGGCGCCCTTCGCGCACGATCACGTTCGCCTTCTGGGACGCCGAGGAGTACGGCCTCATTGGATCGACGGAGTTCGCCGAGGATCGCGCCGCGCTGCTGCGTGAGCGGGTCGTGTGCTACGTGAACTCGGACTACTACATGGGCGATCGGTTCGACGCGGGCGGCGTGCCCTCGCTCAGGGATTTCGTCGCGGACGTCGCGCACGATCTGGGCCTGACGGCTCCCGACGAGCTGGCCGCGCTCGGCAGCGGTGCCGACTTCGTGGCGTTCCAGGATTTTCTCGGTCTGCCGACCCTGTCGTTCGAGCTGGACTTCGACGGCAGCTACGGCACGTATCATTCCTCGCACGACACGCGGCTCTATTTTGACCGCATGGGCGATCCCGATCGCACCCGCGGCCCGCGGCTGGCCCGGATCCTCGGCTCCGTCGCGCTTCGACTCGCCTCCGCGGACGTCCTCCCGTTCCGCTACTCGCAGTACGCACGACGCATCGCTGCGTTCATCGACGAGGCCGCATCGCAGGCCGGCATCGGCGGCGACGCCTTGCCACGGCTGGCTGCGGCGGCGCGACGAGCCGCGTCACGCGCCGATGAGCTCGAACAGGCAATCGACCGTCACCTCGCGCAGGGACGATTGACTCCGGCCGTGCGTCGCGCTCTGAACGACGCGCTCGCGCGTCTCGAGCAGACCCTGGTGGATGACTCGGAGCCGCCGGATCGCCGCTGGTACCGCCACGTCATTTACGGCTGGAACATCCATTCTCTGTACGACGGCCAGCCGCTGCCGGGGGTGACGGAGGCGATTCGCCTGAAGGATGCCGGGATGTTGACACGGGAGCGCGCCCGTCTCGCGGCTGCGCTCGCGCGCTTCGAGGCGGGGCTGGGCGGCGCCGAGCGGATAGTTCAAACCGCTGAGTAAGCCTCCCGACCACGCGCGCGCGTTACTATGGGGGGCTCGAGAAAGGACAGGGGCGCGTTACTTCGTGCTCCGAAGAGAAAGCTCGGGCAGTTTTACAAAAGCGCGACGTTTACCAAGAGGGACCTATGTCACACGCGACCATCGACCTTCACGTGAATCCCTCCGACGAGACCATCCGCCTCGGGCCGGTCGCAGTGCGCTTTCTGCTGACCGGCGACAACTCCGGCGGCAGCATCGCGGCCTTCGAGGTCATGGTCCCGGCCCGGCAACGCCTGGCGGCTCCAGCGCACAGCCACGACCACTACGAGGAGACGATCTATGGCGTCGAAGGTGTATTGACCTGGACCGTCAACGGAAATTCCATCGCCGTCGGGCCGGGACAGGCGCTGTGTATTCCGCGCGGCGCCATTCACCGGTTCGACAACAACGGTAGCCAGGATGTAAAGGCACTCTGCCTGATCACGCCGGCCGCGATCGGTCCGCAGTTCTTCCGCGAGTCTGCCGATGTCATCAACGCCGCGGCAGGCGGTCCGCCGGACCGAGCGAAGATGGCGGAGATCCTGCGCCGCCACGGCCTTACGCCGGCTCCGCACCCGTCTCAGACATAGCGGAATCTCGGGATGCCGGCGGCGAGCTTCTGACGAATGCTGGTCTCGCGCACGACTGCTAGAGCGATGTGTCTCTAAAATCATCTGGTCATGTGTGATCGGGCGATCGGGTCATATCATCTTGTCATCTGGTCATCTTTATATCGGGGTAACTGATCGCGCTATCTGGCATTCGAGATATCGAGATATCGCGGTATCGGGATATCGCGATGAGCAGATAGAACGATCAGATACCGCGATCCCGCGATACCCCGATCGTCCGATGAGATCACCCGATCGCCCGATCAGCCATGAGCCGATTCCAACAAGGATGGCGCTCCCGTGATGCTTCGCAGCCGATCCCGGATGAGGAGGAACAGGTAATCCCGCGAAGAGGACGTTCTTGACGGCGTGGTTGTACACACCCTCGAAGACGCCGACGAGCAGCACGGGAACCTGGTTTTCGAGCGGACGTTCTAAGGAGTCTGGACCGCCGGCTCGGGCAGCACCAACCCCGACAGGTCCAACGGCTCGGCGAACATGCATGCGCCGCGGAACCGGCGCGCCCCCTCGAGACTTGAGACCCAGCCCCGAACGACGCGGAACGGCACCGTCCGTACACCACGAGCGTCCGCCAGCTCCAGCCTGGCCTCCGCGCCGGGCCGCAGCGGCTGATCGCTCTCGATGAGCGCCCCGCCGGCGGACATGTCCACGAGCGAGATCGACGGCCCGAGGCAAATACGCACCGCTCTGAGCCCAAGCAGCTGCTCGACCGCAAATCTCGGATACAGGCGTCGATCGTCGGGCGCCGTGGCAGACGATGCGGCCGTGTCTGGGTAGGGAACGAGCGCGAGCTCGGAGGACGATGCCTCGACGGCCGGCACCGCTTGTCGCTCGTGCAGCGCATCGCGATCCTGTCGTTCACGCGCGCGTTCGAACGACCAGAGGAGGCGCTCCTCGAAGTACCGCAGCTCCTTGCCTGCGGCTTGCGGCTCGGTGCGCCACCGCGCGATGCTCCTGAGCCAGAATCGTGAGGCCGGGGCATCAGCCGTCACCGGCGCGGCGAGTGCCGGCGTGATGAGGACGTCGATGTACGTCCCGTTCGGGAGCGAGCGAAGCGAGTCGAGCAGTTGCGCCTCTTCGGCGGGCGACACGAGCGCGGGCATCAGGATCACGTCGGGCGTTTCGTCGCGGAGTGCCTGAATGGCGGTGTCCACGGACCGAACCAGCCTCAGGCGCGCACCGACCGCACCGCAGACGACCTGTCGAAGAGTGGCTTCCTGGCCAGCGTCAGTTTCGAGCGCCAGGACTCGCATCGAGCGTTCGCGCACACCCGGGGCAGTGCA
This sequence comes from Vicinamibacterales bacterium, assembly GCA_036258175.1. GTDB lineage: Bacteria > Acidobacteriota > Vicinamibacteria > Vicinamibacterales > 2-12-FULL-66-21 > DATAEE01. The sequence goes on along the minus strand of DATAEE010000430.1, from coordinate 11,018 downwards.
AGGCGCCGACCAACGTCGGCCCGCCGTACAGTGACGCGCCAATTCGCTGTGACGAAACGGCTTCCGTCCGTTCCGAAATGGGACTGCCTGCGCCGCCTCGCTCAGACGCTGTACCAGGATCGATGTCGTCCGAGGACCTGATTTTTGCCAAGCCTATGACAGTCCCGAAGATCCGGGCGCCCGTACCGAAACGGTGCACAATGGTTCACTTCGAGCCAGTTTTCCCATGGGAAAAGGGGACCCGATGTATCTGGCCATGGATGATCGGGCCATCGGGTCATGTCATCGCGTCATCTGGTCACCTTTGATCGGGGCAAATGATCGCGCTATCGAAATATCGAGATATCGCCATAACGACATATCGCGATATCGCGATGAGCACATAGATCGATCATTTACCCCCGATAATCCGATTCGCAGATGGCCCGTTGACATGGCCCGATCGGCCGATCAGCCATGAGCCGATCTAGCTAACGCGTCAGTAAATCGACCCATCCGGCTGCGTCGAGCTGATCACGCCGGCGTTGACGTTCAACGTGTAGGAGGTGAGGCCGGTTCCTTTCCACCTTCCGAGATTGAACGTGCTGCCGGGCTGCGCGCGCTGGACGTCGAGATTCAGGTAGGTCAACGGCGTGTTCGGCGCGACGACCTGCGGCGTGCCGCCGCGGATGAAGTAGGCGAACGGCGTGGGATGATCGGCGTTCGCGACGATCGTCGAGCGCCCTGACGCCTCCACGAGAACCGCCGTCTCCCGATCGATGGCGATCGCCTTGCTCTCGGGCGCCCAGCCGTCGGCGACGATGCGCGCCATGAACGTCAGTGTGCGTCCGATACGATCGCGTTCGATGAGATGCTGATCGGTAATGATGCCCTGCATAAGCGGCAGCGCCAGGAACTCGCGATCGAGCGTGATGTTCTGGTTGAACGGGTCCGCGAGCGCCTGCGACGAGGTCACTGACTGCCGGATCTCGCCATGTCTGATCGGCCGATCGGCTCATCTTATCGGGACATCGGGGGATCGGATTATCGGAGTATCCGATCGATTTATCGACCTTATCGCGATATCGAGATAAGTCGATATCGGGATAGCAAGATATCGCGATACCGCGATCACTTATCCCGATAAGACAATGTCAGATTCTTTGATTAGATCACCCGATCGCCGATCGCACATCGCCAGATCTCGCGTTACTATTGTGTCCGTGGACGAGCGCGCCTTCTTCAACGAGAAACCAGAATCCCGCCCCGGGCGGTATCAGTGTCCGAAGTGCAAGCGGACGAACGAATACAGCATCCGCTGGGTCCGCCGATCGCGAAAGGACCGGCCGCCCTCCGGCGTCGGCGACGAGGACCGCGCCAAGTTCGCCAAGCTGCGCGACCATCTCCTGCGCCTGGACGACGAGGTCACGTGCAAGACGTGCGGCAAGAAGTTCGAGATCCCGTCGCAGCAATCGATGATGTTCCTGGACCAGCTCGCGGGCCTGCCGAACGACGAAGAGCTCGAGAAAGAGATCAACGCCGCTTCAGCTGAGTCGGAGACGCCATCTTCCGCCAAGCCGGCTCTGCCGGCGCGGTTCACCCGCAAGCCAACCGGCTGGAAGTAGGAGCCGGTACAATGAGCGCCTCAGCGCTCGATGGGTCTGACCGCCGGCACGCGCCTCGGCCCCTATGAAATCCTCTCGGCGCTCGGCGCCGGAGGCATGGGCGAGGTCTATCGCGCGCGCGACACGAAGCTCAATCGCGACGTCGCGCTGAAGGTCCTGCCGCCGGCGTTCACGGCTGACGCCGATCGCGTGGCGCGCTTCGAGCGCGAAGCGCGGGTGCTCGCATCGCTCAACCATCCGCGCATCGGTTCCATCTACGGGCTTGAAGACACCGGCAGCGGGCCGGCCCTGGTGCTCGAGCTGGTCGAGGGCGACACGCTGGACGATCGCGTGCGCCGCGGTCCGCTGCCGCTCCCGGAAGCGCTGGCCATCGCGCAGCAGATCGCCGACGCGCTCGATGCCGCCCACGCATCCGGGATCATCCATCGCGATCTCAAACCGTCGAACATCAAACTTAAGGTGAGCGGGGCCCCACCCCCGCGCACAGAAGACGGCCGCCTCGAGCGTAGACTCTCGGCGGCCGATGGCGCTGACTATGAGGTCAAGGTGCTCGACTTCGGTCTCGCAAGAGCCCTCGCGGCCGAACCGTCCGAACCGGATCCGTCGAAGTCCCCGACTATGACCGCCGGGACGATCGCGGGCGTGGTTCTCGGCACCGCCGGGTACATGAGCCCGGAGCAGGCACGAGGTCGCCCCGTCGATAAACGCACCGACGTCTGGGCCTTCGGGTGCGTGCTCTTCGAGATGTTGACGGGCTCTTCGGCCTTCGGACGAGAAACCGTCACCGATACGATCGCCGCCGTCGTCAGCGCCGAACCGGAGTGGACGTCGCTGCCGGCCGGTACGCCGGACGGCATCCGGCGCCTGCTGACGCGGTGCCTTCAGAAAGATGCCCGCCGCCGGCTGCATGACATCGCGGACGCACGGATCGAGATCGAAGATGCGAGGGCTGCGCCCGCCGCACCGGCCTCAGTGCCGGCGCCGCGACGCTGGACACGCGCCGCAATCCTGGCGCTGGCGCTCGGGATCGCGACAGCCCTCGTTTTGTTCTGGGCGGCGCGTGAGGGGTTCGGAAGGCGGGCCGAGCCGGTGCCGCCGGACACCCGCGTCATGCGGCTCACGGATCGTCCCGGCCTCGAGGAATCTCCGGCCATCTCGCCGGACGGCAGATCGGTCGTATTCACGGCCGGAGTAGACGGGAGACGGCAGCTCTTCGTGCAGCTCGTTGCCGGCGGCGCGCCGCTGCAGATCACGCGCGATCCAGTCGATCACGAATACCCGCGATGGTCGCCCGACTCGGGCTCCATCCTGTACTTTTCCGCCGCCGCACCAGGCGAGCTGCAGGGAAGCCTCTGGGAGATTCCGGCGCTCGGCGGTGTCCCGCGACGCATCGTCAACAGCGTGGGCGGCGGCGACGTCAGCCCGACGGACGGGCGGCTTGCGCTCTTCCGGCTGGCGAAGGAAGGCATCCAGCTGGTGACCGCGCCGACCGACGGTTCCAGGTTCGACGTGGTCGCCGAATTCGCGCCCGCCACGTACTACCTCTATCCCCGCTGGTCTCCGGACGGCAAATGGATCGCTTTTCAACGGGGCGACAGCGTGAGATTCGACGTGTTCGTGGCGCCGGCGGCTGGAGGCGAGCCGCGCCAGCTGACGCATGACAACAACATGATGAACGGCTTCGCCTGGCTGCCCGACAGCACGGGCATCGTCTACAGCTCGAGCCGCGGCGGCACGATGCCGTATCTGCCGGCTCTGGGCCTGTGGCAGGTGACGTTGACTGATGGAAGTGTACGGCGGGTCACATCGGGCGAGGCGTCGTACGTCAGTCCGGACATCTCCAGGACCGGGGCGATGCTGGTCAGCCGCATGATGCTGCAGACCGACATCTGGAAATTCCCGATCGACGGTACTCCTGTCGAGAACGTGCGCCGCGGCGTTCGTGTGACGCGCCAGACCGGGCAGGTGCTCACGCCGACGGCGAACCCCCGCGACAACGAAGTCGCGTTTCTCTCCGACAGCGGCGGCCACGCCAACCTGTGGGTCGTGAACACCGAGACCGGCGCAATACGCCAGCTCACGCACGAGCGCGATCCGAACGTGGCCATGGGCGTGCCGGTGTGGTCGCCGGATGGCCGCGCCATCGCGTTCGTTTCCTCGCGCGGCAACCAGGGATTCACGTTCGGCGTCTGGCTGGTGGATCCGGATGGCAGCAACTTGCGCAACATCGCGAACCCCGGGCTCGGTCCTGCGTGGTCGCCGGACGGCCGCTGGGTGTACTACGCGACGCGGGGCGGCGCGGCGGCCACGGAGATCGTCCTGAAAAAAGTGCCCGTCGACGGAGGGCCGGCAGCCACCGTGACGACCGAGCGGCTGCGCAACGTGATCGGTGTATACGGCAACACTTTGTACTACTCGTTCGAGCGGCCGCTCATGGATGGCACGCCGCAATTCGAGATCCGGGCCGCCACGCCCGAGAACGCGCCGTTTCGCGTGCTCGTGCGCATTCCAGCCTCGCGCGTGCCAATCTGGCAGATCGTCAATCCCGCGCTCTCTCCCGACGGGAAGTGGCTGGCCCAGGCGCTGACCGATAGGTTCACCACCAACGTCTGGGCGCTTTCGACGACGACCGGCGAATGGCGCCAGCTGACCGACTTCGGCGAGCGCACGACGTTCATCGCGCGCCGTGTGTCCTGGTCGTCCGACGGCCGCTCGATCCTGGCCGCGGTCGGCGAGGGCGATTCCGACATCGTCCTGCTGGAAGGATTGACGGCAATCGGACGCTAGTGAGATCGACCAGCTCCCGATCACCCAAAGCTCATCCGCAGATTTCACAATTCCTTCACAATTCAGCCACCCCAGTACTGGAACCCGCTGCAACGGTGGGCGTCTAACCACGTTCGAGGCAAGGAGGAGACGTCATGCGAAGGACGCTCATGCTCGTAGCCCTGGTGTCGTTGGCGGGCGGCGGCGCGCCGCTCGCGCAGTCGGAGAAGGCCGGCGATCTGCCCTATGCCGGCAGGTGGAAGCTCAACGTCGCGAAGAGTGACTTCGGTGAAACCACGGCGACCTATGCGAAGGTCGGCGCGGACGAGATGCAGTTCACGATGGCCGGCCAGTCGTACAAGTTCAAAGTGGATGGAAAGGACTATCCGTCGCTGTTCGGGCGGTCGTCCGCGTGGAAGCAGATCGACCCGAACACGTGGGAGACGGTCACGAAGCAGGACGGAACGCTGATCGCCACCGATACAACCAAGCTGTCGGCGGATGGCAAGGCGATGACCGTGCACTCGAAAGGCCCGAAGCCGGCTGGCGGAACGTTCGAGTCGACGACGGTCTACGAGCGGGTCTCCGGCGGTCCGGGGCTCGAAGGGAAGTGGAAGACGAAGAACGTCCAGATGAGCGCGCCGACGGTCCTCGCGCTCACGCCCTCCGGGAGCGACGGCCTCACCGTCAGTATCCCGGACTTCAAGATCGCTGCCGACCTGAAATTTGACGGGAAGGATTATCCGGCCACCGGACCGGGTATGCCGCCTGGGTTGACACTCGCGATCAGGAAGACCGGACCGCGTTCGTTCGACCTGGTTGAAAAGCAGAACGGCAAGCCGCTGTTCAATCTCTCGTTCGAGGTGTCAGCCGACGGCAAGACATTGACGGAAACCGGCGGCCCGGTGGGCGTCAATGAAAAGTTCAAGGCTGTTTACGAACGCCAGAGCGGCACGACATAAGGTTCGAGAAGGTTCGAGGGGGTTCGAAACGGTTCGAGGAGGTTTCTCACTCACCTCGAGCTGCCGGTGCTGTACCTCAGACGAACCCTGCCCGACCGCATCGGCCCGGCGTCGAGGAGCGTCAGCGCGTGCCGCTCCTCGACGTCCTTAAACAGGGCTTTCCCTCGGCCCAGCACAATCGGCTCAACCACTATCCGCAGTTCATCGATTAAGCCGGCGTTCATGAGGCTGGACACCAGGGTCGCCCCGCCGACGGCATGCATATCCTTGCCGGGCCCCTGCTTCATCGCGCGAAGGTCTTCGATGTCCCGTACGATTCGGGTGTGCGCCCAGCCGACCTCGTTCAACGTCCTGGACAGGACGATGTGTGGGGTCCTGGCGGCAAAGCGTGCGTAGTCGATCTCTCCCTTGGTAGCGACCCTGCCGGTAAACGGCAGAATGCCTTCAGGGTTGGTCAGGATCGCGCCCCAGTCCAGTTCTCCGTTGGGCCCCTCGATGAACCCGTCCAACGACGTGATCAGAGCTGCAATGATCTTTCTCATGTCGCCGCTCCACCCAACTCACACCTTCGGTCACATTCGAAACGCTCTTCAACATTGGCTCAGTTCGCTCGCAAGCAGTACCTGCAAAACCCAAAGGACGATGTTCATTTTGCAGTACTCCTGTACCCATTCGTCGAACGGGGAGGGCTCGAATCGACACGGATCCACCTCGGCGGATCTCGCTAGTCGAGCGACCGAAGCACTTCGACGGGATCCAGTCGCGCCGCCGCGCGCGCCGGCACGAGGCACGCGAGGAGCGCCACGATCAGCAGCGCAGCCGCGACGACCAGAAACGTCACAGCGTCGGTTGGCGCCACTTCATAGAGGAGACTGGCGCCGAACCGAGTGAGACCGAGGGCCGCGGCGGCGCCGACGGCGATCCCCACGACGGCTAGGCTCGAGCCTTCTCTCAGGATCATCACGAGAATCTCGCTCGGCCGCGCCCCAATCGCCAGCCGGATGCCGAGCTCCCGGCGGCGCCGGACGACGGCGAAGGCGATGACGCCGTACATGCCAACAATCGCGATCACGACGCCGACGCAGCCGGCCACGACTGCGACCACCAGAATGAGTCGCGGAACGATCATCGCGTCGCTCACGTGCCTCTCCATCGTCCGCACATCGAAGACCGCGAGCGATGGATCCGCGCGCCGGATTGCGTCGCGCAAGGGCTCCACATAGAAGGCGGCCACGTCCCGTGTCTTCACGACGAGCGTCACGCCGCGCGGGCTCTCGGCCGCCGCGTACGAGCTCAGGATTGGGAGATAGATGGTGGGACGCGGGGCTTCGCCGATCGTGCGGGACTTCACCGTCCCGACGACTCCCACTATGTCGAGTGCTTTGCCATCGCCGAGGACGCGCCGGCCGATCGGTGACTGATCTGGAAACGCTGCACGGGCGAACGCGTCGTTGACGATCGCAGGCGTTCCCACGACCGACCCGTCGGCGCGGAAGTCCTCGCCGGAGATGAACGGGATCCCCATCGTCGCGAAAAACGAAGGTCCGACCGCGTAAATGTCCGTGCGGATGCGGACCGCTTGCGGACTTTTTGCGTTCTCAGCCGGCACGAAGCGCGAATTGCTGACGATGAAAGTCAGCGGCACCGCGGTCGTCAGCGTGGCGGACTCGACGCCGGCGACGCTCTGCGCGCCGTCCAGGATGTCCCGCAGCAGTTGCCTGGCTTGCGGATCCGGTCTGCGGTCGAGGCCGGGATCGAACGCGAGCAGGAGCAGGTTGCGGTTCGTCATCCCCAGGTCTATTTCCTGCGCGCTGTGAAGGCTGCGCAGGAACAACCCCATGAAAACGAGGAGCACGGTGCAGATGGCGACTTGCGAGACGACGAGTCCGTTGCGGAGGCCGAATCGCGTGACGGCGGTTCCGCCCCGCGCGGCTGCCTTCAACTCGGTGATCAGGTCCGACCTCGTGGCACGTAAGGCCGGCACCAGGCCGAACACGAGGGCCGTTACGAGCGACAGCGCAACGCAGAAAAGAAGGACGCGGTAGTCCGGCGAAATCGTGAGATCCGCCGGCCAGCCGAACGGCGTCTGCACGAGGTCGAGCCGCGAGGTGACGTACGCCGCGATGATCCAGCCGCCGAGTCCGCCGGCGAGCGCGATGAGCAGGCTCTCGATCAGCAGATGGCGCAGCAGTCGAGGACGGCTGGCGCCGAGCGCCATGCGGGTGGCAGTGTCACGCCTCCTGGCCCACGCGCGTCCCAGGAGCAGGTTAGCGACGTTGGTGCAGGCCGCCAGCAGAACCAGCGCCGCGACGCCCAGCGACACCGCGAACGGCGTCAGGCCCATACGGCGGAATTGCGGGGCGAGCTGCCCTGCGCGCTCAACGTCAAATCCTCGATCGCGATTACCGCCCGACGAGTCTTCGTTCAAGCGCTGCGCGATGACGTCCAGTTCTGCACGCGCCGATTGCAGGGCGATGTCGCGGCGCAGTCTCGCGACCGCGGTCAGCCAGTAGCGTCCGCGGTTGTCCATCACCCGTTGGATGATGCCCGCGAACACGCGATGCTCCTCGATCATCGAGAACGGGATCCAGAATTCCGGGACGAAGCCCACTTCCGTACCCTGGAAGCCCGCTGCCGTCACGCCGACGACCGTTGCCTGCCGTCGATTGATCGAGACCGTTCGTCCGATGATTTCCGCGTCAGCTCCGAAGCGGCGGCGCCAGAGATCGTGGCTCAGTACGAGGACGGCCGGCGCACCGGGGGTGTCGTCCCGGTCTGGATCGAATCCGCGTCCGAGCCGGAAGCGCGGCTTGACGATGTCGAAGTAGTTGGCGGTCGCGACCAGTCCCCAGTGTCGCTCGGGATCGTCGGCGGAGGCGATGGATGCGGGCATGAGGGTGTAGGCGGCGACGCCGTCGAAGGACCGCGCCTGGCGCAGGTCGCGGAAGTCCGGATACGACAGGTCGTTGCCGCCCTCGCCGGTGCGGCGGTCCGTGCCGGAGAGGCTCAGCAGCCGCTCCGCATCGTCCACCGGGAGAGGCGTGAGCAGGGCGAAGTTGAGAATCGCGAAGATGACGGCGCAGGCCCCGATGCCAAGCGCCGACGATCCGGCGGCGATGGCGGCGAAGCCCGGTGCGCGGCGGATCGTCCGGAGTGCGTATCGGAGATCCTGCAGCATCGGAGAGATTGTAGCGCGTCAACCGCGCGTTGACAGCAGGCGGACAGGAGCGTAGCGTGCGGCTGACTGGGCGGACGCTTCAAGGAGACATCCATGTATCGAGCGCTCGTTATAGTGAGCGTGTGGGTGATGAGCGCGTCGAGCGTGGTGGCGCCGCCGGCCTCGAAGATCTACAAGCTTGAAGAGCTCACCTGGCCGCAGATCGACGCCCTCGATCGTCAGCGGACGCTCTTCATCCTGCCGATGGGAGTCCTCGAGGAACATGGCCCGCATCTGCCCGTCGGCGCCGATACGTTTGGCGTCACCTACGAGGCAAACGCCGCCGCGAAGCGTGTGAGCCAGGCCTTACCGGATTGGAACGTCGTCCTCATGCCGCCAATCAACTACGGCCAGGGCGGTGCCAACGAGCTCGGCGGCATTCCGATACATCCGGGCACGTATGCCATCCGGCAGTCGACGGTGCGATCAATCGTGGCCGATCTCGGCGGCCAGCTCGCGCAGAACGGCTTCAAATGGATCTTCGTCACGAACGGGCATGGCGCGCCGCTGCAGAACATCGCCATCAACGAGGCATGCGATTTCGTCAGCGAGACGTTTGGCGTGACGATGCTCCACCTGAGTGCGTTGTTTCGCGCGGATGAGGCGATTCAATCGAAGGGGAAGAAGATCGACGCCGCGCACTTCTCTGCCGCGGAGCTCGCGTCATTCGGGATGGACGTGCATGCCGGTGTTGGCGAAACATCCGGCATGCTGGCCGTCCGACCGGATCTCGTTCGCCCGGACTACAAAACGCTCCCAAGCCAGGCGGGGCAGTCCTTCGAGGAGTTGCGCAAAATCGCGACCGCGCCAGGCTGGCAGGGATACCTGTCTTCCCCTGCAAAGGCGACGACAGCGCACGGCCGTGCGGTCGAGGCCTGGTGGATCGAGGGATTCGCAGACCTGATCCTCAGAGCGGTGCGCGGCGAGAACCTGTTCGCGCATCCGCGCATCCCCGACACCACGCCGCCTGCCGCGCTGGCGCCGGTATTCGAGAAGATGCACGCAGACGAGGCTGCGTTCGCAGCGAAGCTCGAAGCGTGGCTGGCAAAGCGCGCGACAGGCCCCAAGCCTTAAGAGCCTGCAACAAAACCTCAATCGGCAACCCCTTGGGTGGTTGCCTTTGGGTCGATTACTAAGGACTGGGCGACTTTTCGTTAGTGACCGTCAGTGCGCTCGCGAAGGCGCTTTCCCAGTCGCGATACGTAAGCTGCCCTCTCGACCCTTCGCCGGACGCACAGGTCGTCGGTACCGAGGTCGATCGCAGCGACCGTATGCGTGGCCGACTCGATCCGATAGAGCTGTCCTTCGGTCGTATGGACAACAATCAGATGTTCTTCGCTCGGCACGGCATCAATCCCGTTCGCTAATATCGGCACTCCCCCGCAGCCACCGGGCACGCCGAAATTCGCTGGCAGCGGAATCTCCTCGAAGTCCGACGACGGGTCACCGCCAGGCCCGAGGGCAACACGGTAAAGGACAGGGGCGGCGGAGTCTGTGAAGTAGGCCGCATCTCGCGTCACGACCACGATGAGTGTTGTCACGATGGGCGGCGGGCTCGACGGGGGACGGAACTGATAAAACGCGATCTGATCACCTGAGGATGCCGCGTAGTTGCCGAGCTGCATCAGTCAGGGTGTCTGCGACTGATCTGCCTTTCCAACGAGTCCCAGGCGGATAGGCAAAATACTGGGCGACTCTTGAGCAGTAATCGATCACCCCTCGTGCGATCCGGCGGCGCATTTGCATCGGCATGCCTCAAGGTGCATTTATGTTCAGGCTCATCACTATCGTGAAGCGCGGCACAGCATCGGATTTGGCGGAAGAATGGATTCGCTATTCGACGCTGGACGAGGCGCGAGCCGGTGCAAAGGCACTTGGCCGCGATGAACGCGTGGGCCGCATCGTGATCGCCAGCGACGACGAGGTCCCTGCCAGATTCGTCGAGTGGGCCGCCTGAGCCTCGAACGCTTACCAAAGCGGAGCATGACAACAAAGCTCGATGTTACGTTCGGCGTTTATAGCGGTCGGTTCGGTCAATTGAGCGAATACATCGAGGCCGTCACGCCCGGTTTGATCCTGAACCGTCGAGGGCTGCCCCTGTTTGTGGAGAGCACGATCGTACTAATCGAGGCATGGCATGAGGACCTCCTAGCCTCGCTTGTCGCTCTTGCGACTTGCGAAAAGGAGCCGGAAACCCGCAGGTACCTAATAGGTCAAGGTAGGAGAGAGGCTGCAGATTGTACTTTGGAGTCGCTGATTGCTATGGCTGTCGGCCGCATCGGCTTCAAGAATCGCGGACAGCGAATGGAAGAGATCTTTCTAGAGCTCTTCGGATTCTCACCGTGGCCCAACGATACCATTCGCAACCAGATCGTGGACCTCGGTCTGCTCCGTCAAATCGTCGTCCACCACAGCAGCGGCGTTCTTGGCGACGACTACTGGAATCAGCTCACCGACAAGACGCTACTC
>DATAEE010000429.1:0-19497 GCA_036258175.1 Vicinamibacterales bacterium | reverse complement strand
GGCGGCCGAAGGCGCCGCGTCGGCCGAGGCGCCGATTCTGGAAGAAGGCAGCGAAGGCGTCCGGCTGATGACCGTCCACAAGGCGAAGGGACTCGAATTCCCCGTCGTGATCCTGGCGGATCTGACGTGCAAGCTGTCGCGCGCCGATGCGGGACGCTGGATCGATCCGGACCGCAAGCTGTGCGCGCTGCGGCTCGGTGGCTGGGCGCCGCACGACCTGCTGCGGCAGGGGAGCATCGAGGTCGCCCGCGATCAGGCCGAAGCCGTCCGGCTCGCGTATGTTGCGGCGACGAGAGCGAGAGACCTCCTCGTCGTGCCGGCCGTCGGCGACGAGGCGTTCGAGGGCGGATGGGTCGATCCGCTTTACAAAGCGGTCTATCCGCCCGCCGGGGCTCGGCGCGAATCGAGAAGGGCGCCCGGCTGCCCGGCGTTCGCGTCGAAGGATGCGGTGCTCATGCGGCCCGGCGGAGATCCGGCTCGTCCGGCCACCGTCGCGCCCGGACTGCACGAGTTTCCCCAGGCCGTCGTGTGGTGGGACCCAAGGGCGCTGACGCTGAACGCCGAACCCTCGCTCGGCCTTCGGCGTGACGACCTGATCGTCAAGGACGTCGACATGTTCACGGTCGATCAGAAGCTGCACGAGTACGAAAGCTGGCGCGCGTCGCGCGACGAGGCGATCGTCTCGGGGGCGCGGCCGACGCTGACCGTCCGGACGGTCACCGAGGTCGCGCAGTCTCTCGATGCCGAACCTGCGACCACATCGCTCGAGATCATCGATGTGACCGGCCGCGAGGCGCCGCGCGATCGTCCGTCGGGCGTGCGCTTCGGGACCCTGGTTCACGCTGTGCTCTCGCTCGTGCCGCTCGATGCCGGGCGGGATACGATCCGCGCGGTCGCCGAAACGCAGGGCCGCATCGTAGGCGCTTCGGAACAGGAGGTCGCTGCGACGATCGAGTCAGTCACAGCCGTGCTGGCCCACCCGCTCCTCCAACGGGCGAGGGAAGCGGCGCAGAACGGGACGCTTCGCCGCGAATTTCCGGTCGTCGCGCTGTCCGGCGACACGCTCGTCGAAGGGGCGGTCGATCTCTTCATAGATGACGCGGAAGGGCTGGTGATAGATTTCAAGACCGATCGCGATCCGGAGGTCGACTTTGGCCAGTACGAGCGCCAGGTGGCGTTCTACTGCGAGGCGCTGGGGCGCCTGCGGACCTCGACACCTCGCGGCGTGCTGATGCGGATCTAGAATTCCTCCGTGATTGAGCTGCTGAATGACCTCCGGCGCACTCGGTTCGCGGACCTCGCCGGCAGCCGTGCCGCCGTCGACCTCGTCATCCCCCAGCGGCTGATCAACCGCGCGCTGGCGGACGCGCTTGCCGGATCAGAGGGACGCCTGCGCGGCGTGACAGTGACGATCCACCCTGAATACCGGTTTCATCTCGACCTTCAGCTCTCGCGGAGCTTCGTGCCATCGATTGCCGTTGAAGCGGTCTTGGACCGTCAACCGTCGCTGCCCGATCGGCCGGAGCTCGTCTTCCGCTGGCGCATGGCACTGCCCGGCCTGGCAGCGCTGGCCGGCTCGGCGGCGACTTTTCTCGGTAAGCTGCCGCCCGGCGTGCGCATGGAAGGGGACCGCGTCTTCGTCGATATCCGCCCGATCGTCGAGCGCGCCGGCGCCGCGGATCTGTTTCCGCTATTGTCCGAGCTCACTCTGTCGACGCGCGAACAGGTCCTCGACGTCCATGTGGTCGCTCAAGTTGGCGCAGCACCTTGAGCACCGTGAGCACCGTGAGCACCGTGAGCACCCCGTGAACGTTCACCTGATCGACGGCACCTACGAGCTGTTCCGGCATTTCTACGCGCTGCCCTCGGCGAAGGATGCCGACGGCCGCGAAGTCGCGGCCGTCCGCGGCGTCGTCCATTCCATCCTCGCGATGATCCAGCGCGGGACAACGCACGTCGGCGTGGCGACCGACCACGTCATCGAGTCGTTTCGGAACCGCCTGTGGCGGGGCTACAAGACCGGCGAGGGCGTCGACCCCGCGCTCCTGGCGCAGTTCGAACCGCTCGAGGTCATGCTCTACGCCGCCGGCATCACGGTGTGGCCGATGGTCGAATACGAAGCGGATGACGCGCTGGCGTCGGCCGCGGAGAAGGCGGCAGCCGACCGGCGGGTGCAGCGCGTGATCATCTGCACACCCGACAAAGATCTCGCGCAGTCGGTGCGCGGCGATCGGATCGTCCAACTGAACCGCCGCACCGGCGAACTCCGGACCGAGCCGGACGTCGTCAAGAAATTCGGCGTGGGGCCGGCGTCGATTCCGGACTGGCTCGCGCTGGTCGGCGACTCATCGGACGGCTACCCCGGGCTCCCCGGATGGGGACCGAAGTCGGCGTCGGAGGTGCTCGCACGTTTCAAGCGGCTCGAGGCTATTCCGCGTGACTACCGCGAGTGGCACGCGAACGTGCGGAACGCCGGCGCGCTCGCGCGCGTCCTCGACGAGCAGCGGGATCTGGCGCTTCTGTTTCGGGATCTGGCGACGCTGAGAACGGACGTGCCCGTCTTCACGTCGGTCGACGAGTTGCGATGGACCGGTCCGCGGCCGGAGTTCGAGGCGATCGCGGCGAGGATGGAGAGTGCAACATGAGCCACGGATTTCGCAGATCACGTACGGGCCACGGATTTCACGGATTACGCGGATGGCGACTTCTCGTGCTCATCATGCTGGCTGGAGTACTCGCACTCGGGTGGTACGACGCCCTCGGGTGGTACGACGCTTTCGCGTCGTCCTCTGCTCAAGCCCTCGATCTCAAGGGCCGCAAGATCGTCGATCTCACCCACGAGTACGGTCCCAGCACGCTTTACTGGCCGACGTCGCCGACGAAATTCCAGCATGAGAAGCTCGCATACGGTCCGACACCGGGCGGCTGGTTCTACTCCGCATACAGCCTCTGCACGCCCGAGCATGGCGGCACGCATCTGGATGCGCCGGTTCACTTCGGGGAAGGGAAGTGGGCGGCCGATCAGATTCCGCTGGAGCGTCTGATCGCACCGGCCGTGGTCATCGACGTAACAGCCGCCGCGGCGAAGAATCGTGACTACCTGCTCACCCGCGCCGACGTCGAGCAGTTCGAGAAGCAGCACGGCCGAATCGCAGCCGGGACGATCGTTCTGATGCGAACCGGCTGGAGCCGGCATTGGCCTGACGCGAAGGCGTATCTGGGCGACGACACGCCTGGCGATGCGTCGAAGCTCAGTTTCCCCGGCTATGGCGAAGAGGCTGGTCGCCTGCTCGTCGAAGGACGTCAGGTCGCGGGAATCGGCATCGACACCGCCTCAATCGACTACGGCCGCTCGCAAGACTTCGTCGTCCACCGCATCGCCGCGGCGCGGAACGTCTTCAACCTCGAGAACCTCACGAATCTCACCCAGCTCCCGGCCCGCGGGGCGACCGTCATCGCGTTGCCGATGAAGATCCAGAACGGATCAGGAGGACCGCTGAGAGCTGTCGCGATCTTTTAGAGGTTTCGAGACAAGAGAGAGGGCGCGCCTATACCATTTTTGAATCCGTGTAATCCGCGTAATCCGTGGCTTCGTGACTAGCCCTCCGATTCCTCCAAGAAACGTAATCAGCCGCCGCAATGTGTGACGCGGTACGCAGGCAAACCGGCCGCGCGCGTGCCCGCTTCTGCACAAATCCCTAGTGAATTTCGGCGATCGTGTGGCACGGACGGCCGGACCCAGATATGCCATACCAGCCCATCCACACGGAGCCTGTTCATGAACCTGTTTTCGGGTTTTGCGTCGGACGTCGCGGTCGACCTCGGGACCGCCAATACCTGCATCTTCACCCGGGGAGAGATCGTCCTCGATGAGCCGTCCATTGTCGCCTTCAACACCCAACGCGGCTGCGTCGAGGCGGTTGGGACCGAAGCGCGCGACATGCTCGGCCGGACGCCCCCGAACATCACCCCGATCCGGCCGATGAAGGGCGGCGTCATCGCCGACTTCGAGGCCGTCGAGAAAATGCTCGCGCACTTCATCAAGAAGGTGAATAAAGGCCGTGCCCTCGTCCGGCCGCGGCTGGTGATCGGCGTGCCGCCCGAGATCACTCCCGTTGAACGCCGCGCCGTGAAAGAAGGAGCCGTCAGGCTCAAGGCGAGCGAAGTGCACCTCGTGGATGAGCCGATGGCGGCGGCGATTGGCGCCGGCCTGCCCGTGACCGATCCAACCGGCAACATGGTCATCGACATCGGCGGCGGGACGACGGATATCGCGATTATCTCGATGGCGGGCGTCGTCTACGGGCGGTCGCTTCGGGTGGCGGGGGACGACCTCGACGCGGCCATCATTCAGTACATGAAGAAGAAGCACAACCTGCTGATTGGCGAGCGCACCGCCGAGCAGATCAAGTTCGAGGTCGGATCCGCCGCGCCGCTCGACGTGCCGCTCAGCATGGATGTGAAGGGCCGGCACATGTCGGAAGGCGTGCCGCGGACCGTGACGATCACCGACGCCGAGATCCGCGAAGCGCTGTGCGAGCCTGTACGCGTCATTGTCAAAGCAGTCCGCGAAGCGCTCGAGCGCGTGCCGCCAGAACTCTGTGGCGACATCTTCGATCGCGGCGTGGTCCTGACCGGCGGCGGCGCGCTCATCCGGAATCTCGATCGACGTCTGCGGGACGAAACCGGGCTGCCCGTGCTGCTGGCGGAGAACCCCCTTGCGACCGTCGTGCTCGGCGCCGGGAAGCTTCTGACCGACCGCGCGCTGCTCAAGAGGGTCGCGGTCGACTAGCGCTTTTCCCCTCGGAACATCAGCCAGTACGCCGGCGCGGCCGTCATCGTCAAGGCCACGCCCGTCAGGGTCTCGTACGGCCTGAACGCGATCGCGCTCACGAGGAAAAACCCGATCACTGCAATGTAGGCGAGCGGCAAAACCGGATAGCCGGGAGGCCGGTAGCCGGGACCCTCGGGGGTCGCTCGCCGCAGCTGGAACACGGCTGCTACCAGCAAGATGTTGTTCAGCTGCAGCGGCACGACGAAGAAATTGACGATCCGCGAGAACGTTCCGAAGAAGAGGAGCGCGATCGTTGCCGCGGCGGCTGACAACAGGAGCGAACCAGCCGGGACTGCGCTCCGCGGCGTGACGATCGACAACGCTCGGAAAATGGCGCCCGCCGCACCGGTCGTCTGCGCGGCGTACTCGGCCGCGGCCGCGTAGTAGAGCCGCGGGAGCGTCATGATCAGCCCACCCATCGCGCCAAAAATCGACAGGATGATGAGCGCGTGCAGCAGCGCGCCGCCCGTCGGGCCGAATACCGCTTTCGCCACGTCGGTCGCGACCGTCGTCGGCGCTGCGCGCATCGCCTCGAGCGGCAACACACGAAGATAGGCCACGTTGACGAGGATGTAGAGCAGGGTGACGCCCGCCACGCCGTAGCCGAGGCCGCGCGACAAATGCCGCTGCGGGTCCTTGACCTCGCCGGAGAGGTAGGACACGTCGATCCAGCCGTCGTACGTATAAAGCACGGCGCCGATCCCGAGTCCGACGACGCGGATGAAATCGGCGATCGCGCGTCCGGCATCTCCGCCTGAACGATCCGGCGGAGACGACGGTGCCACAGCGTCAGCGAGCAGCAGGCTGCCAGCGACGAGCGCCAGCAGGCCGACGACTTTGGCCGTCGTCAACGCAATCTGCGTACGCCCGCCCCACCGCACGCCGAGTAGATTGATCGCGACGAAAAACACGATGCCGGCCGTGCCCCACGCAGGCGCTGACCAGCGATCGAACGGGGCGCCGGCCCGCGCGACGAATTCGCCAAACGCGATCGCCACGCCGGCGATCGAGCCCGGACCCGCGACCCAGACCTGCATCCAGATCGTCGCGAAGGCGAGAAACGGTCCGAAGCTCTCGCGGATGATGTGGAAAGGGGCGCCGGCGCGCGGCAGACGGCTTGCGAGCTCCGCGAGTGTGAGGGCGCCGCACAGCGTGATGCCGCCGGCAAGCGCCCACACGACGTAGACGTGCCACGGCGACTGCGCGACCGCCGCCAGCTCGCCGGGCGTGAAGAAGATGCCCGAGCCGAGCATGTCGCCGGCGACGACGCCGGCGACGGCCCAGAGGCCGAGATCGCGGCGGAGCGCCGAAGCTGTCAAGGGTCTCGCGAGGATCGTCACCTGACCTCGGCGGCCCACAGCTCGCGTCGGCCCTGTTGAAAGGGGGCCCAGGCGACGTGGCCGCCGACCGACACGTCGAAGAACGTGTCGATCGATCTGAACCGGCCGAGCGTGCTCTCCATTCGCTCGTCGGAGCCATCCGAGCCGACCGACCAGAGGTCGTGCCGGCCCTCGAGCCCCTCCGGCGCGCGCAGGAAGTACACGCGCCTGCCGTCGCCCGACCATGTGGTCGGTCCTGTCGGAATCGCCTTCGCGACCGTGCGGCACGCGCCGCCGTCCGGCGGGCAGACGACGACCGATCCGTCGTGCTCCGATCCCACGATCCAGCGGCCGTCCGGCGAGAAGCGGCAGCTGTGTTTATGCGGCTGCGCCAGCTCCTGTTCCCGCGCCGTTTTCACGTCGCGGACGACGGCCGCTTCAGGCACGCTCATCGGGGCCCCCATCGGCCTCATGCGCGTGTAGATGATCCTGCTCCCGGTGGGGTCGTACTGCATGCCGTTTTCCGTTTCCCAGTTCCAGTCGAGAATCGCCGTGCTGGCGCCGCCGAGCGCCGGCACACGTCGCAGGGAGAGCTGCGGTTTAATCTGATAGAAGACGATGTACTCGCCGTCGTGCGACCAGCGCGGCGAGTGATTCAGCTCCCGTCCCGCCGTCAGCTGCCGGAGGTCGGAGCCGTCGGTCCCGATTGTGAAAATCGCGATCGCGTAGTCGGCGCGCCCAAAAAAGGCGACGCGCCGGCCGTCGGGGGAGAACATCGGAAATATGAGCTCGCTCCTTCGTTCGAGCAGCCGGCGCTCGACGCCGCCCGGGTCGCGAATCCGCAGCTCCCATGTGTTCCTCGTGTTGCTGAACAGCAGGCGGGTACCGTCCGGCGAAATCGCCGGCTCGTCATCCTCACCCGCGCCGGTGGTCACGGGCTCGGGCTCGCCGCCGTCGGGACGGATCTGCCAGAGCGTCCGGCTGCCCGCGCGCGACGACGAGAACAGGAGGCGGCGTCCGTCCGGCGTCCACGCCGGCCAGCTGCCTTCGCGCGAGTCCGACGTGAGCCGCCGCGGCTCGCCGCCGTCGGCCGGCACGATCCAGAAGTCGCCGTTGGGACCGGCCTCGGGCTGGAAGTACGCGATGCGAGTGCCATCCGGCGAGATCGCGGCCATCCACGGGATACCGTAGTACTTCTGGGGAACTCCCGCGACCTCGTGCGCGCCGGCTCCATCGCCGGCCGCGATCCAGAGGCGTCGGGCGCGCTCGAAGACCAGCCGCGCGCCGTCGCGAGAGAAGCTGGGGTGCATCCCCTGATCGACGAGCCGACGTGGCGTGCCGCCTAGCGCCGACACCGCCCAGACGCCCTGGCCTGCCAGGCCGTACGCGATCTCTCCCGTCGCCGGATGCCACGCTGGGCGCGCCGCCGCCGCCGCGCCGGATGTAATCTGCACCGGCGTGCCGCCGCTGGTTTTTCGAACGAAGACCTGACCGATTCCCTTCGTGTCCGGCGCGACGAACGCGACCAGCGCGCCGTCAGGCGAAAACGCCGGCGCCTGCTGCGACGAGCTGTCGTCAGGCGACGCCAGGTGCACGTTGGAGACGCCAAGCGGCGCCTCGCGAAGCCGGGACCAGACGAGAGCCGCAGCGGCGAGGGCGATCAGGGCGAGCACGCCGACAACCGCCAGGCGGAATCGTGACGCCGGCGCGGTGCGAGCTGGCGCCGGCTCCTCGGTCCTGCCTGGGCCGGGCTCGCCGATCGCTTCGAGCGCCGCCCCCACCTCGGCCGCGCTCGCGTAGCGCGACCCAGGATCTTTCTCGAGCAGCTTCGCGATGATTCGGCGGAGCGGCGCCGGCACGTGCGCCGGGAGCGCGGGCGTCGGCTTCTCGAGGATCGAAGCCGCCAGCTCGAACGTCGTCGCGCCGCCGAAGGGGCGCGCGCCCGTGGCAAGCTCGAAGAGGACGACGCCGAGCGCCCAGAGATCGCCCCGCTCGTCGCCGCGGGCGCCGCGAAGAATCTCGGGCGCCATATACGCGGGCGTGCCGGACAGACCGCTGGCGATGGCCGTTCCGGTCTTCGTCAGCGCGTCGGTGACGGAGGCCGGTAGCGGTTCCGCCAGCCCGAAATCGAGCACGGCGACACGCCCCTCCGGCCGGACGACGATGTTGGCGGTCTTCAGGTCGCGATGGACGATGCCGTGGGCGTGCGCGTGGGCGAGGGCCGCCGCGATCTGTGTGCCAAGGCGGACGACCGCGTCGGATGACATGCCACCGCTCGCCAGCCGCGGATCGCGGTCGAGGCGCTCGCCGGGCACGTATTCCATCGCGATCCACGGGCCATCGGACGAGTCGCCGACATCGTAGACGTGGCAGATGCCGGGATGGCTGAGGGCGGAGGCGGCGCGCGCCTCGTGGACCAGCGCTCCAGCAGATGTGGGATCCCGCAGGAACTTCAGCGCGACGTCCCGGCCGAGCCGCGTGTCGCGCGCCCGGTACACGCGTCCGGCGCCCCCTTCGCCGAGGAGCCCAATGATCGTGTACGGGCCGATACGGTCCCCAGTCCCGGGCATGCAGCTTTCCGTGGTCGCAGACCGCTTACTCGCCTTGCCGGACCTTCTCCAGCTTCGCGTCGCGCTCGATGACCAGGCGCTCGCGATCGTGGCGGTACTCTTCCTCGAGCACAGCGCGGGCTTCGGGATCCATCCGCTTCCGGAGCGCCGACTGGTGCAGCAGCTCCTGCTCCGCGAGCTTCGCCTCGTAGAAGCGCCGGAGCTCGGCGATGGACGCCTTCTGCTCATCGGTCAGGCGCCGTTGCTCGACGCCAGACTCCGCGTCCGCGCGACTCAGCCGTTCCATCGCGAGCTCGTACGCCGACTTCAAGGGCTTGTCGTCTGTCATCTCCGTTCCGCAGAATTCTATCGCGATCTCCTGGGCTAGAATGTCCGCGTCGCGCTCCCGATATCAGCCGTGGTGGGCACCACCATCGCGCACTATCGTATTTACCAACCGCTCGGACGCGGCGGCATGGGTGAGGTCTACGCCGCCGAAGACACGAAACTTGGTCGCCAGGTTGCGCTGAAGCTGCTGCCAGGCCCGTTCGCCGACGATGTGGACCGCTTGAAACGGCTCGAACGCGAAGCGCGCGCGGTCGCCACGCTCAACCACCCCAACATCGTCACGATTCATTCGGTGGAAGAGAGCGACGGCGTCCACTTCCTGACGATGGAGCTGGTGGAAGGGAAGACGCTTGCCAATCTCATCGCCGGACGAGGACTGCGGCGCGACCAGTTCTTTCGGATTGCCGTGCAGCTTGCGGACGCGGTCGGCGCCGCGCATGAGCGCGGCATCATCCACCGCGACCTGAAGCCGGCGAACGTCATGGTCACCGGCGACGGACGGGTGAAGGTGCTCGACTTCGGGCTGGCCAAGCTGAAGCCGGACCATCCCGCCGCGGATGGAACCGCCACCGTCGCCTCCGAGCAGCTCACAGGAGACCACCACATCGTCGGCACCGTGGCCTACATGTCTCCGGAGCAGGCGGAGGGGCTCGCCCTCGATCATCGGTCCGACATCTTCTCCCTCGGCAGCATCCTGTTCGAGATGGCGACCGGTGCGCGGCCCTTCAAAGGGGAGACGACGGCGTCGATCATCTCGTCGATCCTCAAAGACGAACCGGCGCCGATGGTGGCCGTCGTGCCCGAGCTGCCGCGCGGGTTGGATCGGATCATCCGGCGGTGCCTGGCGAAAGACCGCGCGCGGCGTTATCAGAGCGCGCTGGATCTCGCGCACGACCTCGACGAGCTCCAACAGCAGGTCGACGCTCCAGAGCCCGCCCCGGCGCGCCCAGCCCCACGCCGGCGGCCCGGGTGGGCCGTCGCCGCGCTCGTACTCGCCGCAGCGGCCACCGCTTCGATCCTGGCGTGGCGTTGGAACAGTACGCGGTCCGTCGCGCCGGAGATCGCGCGCATCGAGCAGCTCACGGCCGATCCAGGCGAGGAGCAGTCTCCCAGCCTCTCGCCCGACGGCAAGTGGGTGGTCTACTCGGGGGAGTCTTCAGGGAACCCGGACATCTACCTCCAGGGAGTCGGCGGGCAGGTCGCCATCAACCTGACGAAGGATTCTCCGGCCGCAGACTCCCAGCCGGCGTTCTCGTTTGACGGCGAGCGCATCGCGTTTCGATCCGAGCGCGGCGGCGGTGGGTTGTTCGTGATGGGCCGCACTGGCGAGGCAGTCAGGCGCCTGACCGACCGCGGCTTCAACCCGGCGTGGTCGCCGGATGGACGCCAAATCGCGTTTACGACCGAAGCAGTCACGGTCAACCCATACTCACGTGAATTCGGCGAGCTGTGGGTGGCGAACGTCGACTCGGGGGAGTTGCGGCGCGTCAGCGATTTTGATGCCGCGCAGGCCAGCTGGTCCCCGGGCGGACAGCGCCTGGTGTACGGGAGCCGGTTCGGCGATCCGTCCCAGGCCGATATCTGGACGATTGGGGTGATCGATGGGAAGCCGGTGCGGCTGACCAACGATGTGCACACCGACTGGAACCCGGTATGGTCGTCCGACGGAGGGCGCATCTACTTCATCAGCGACCGCGGCGGCAGCATGAATCTCTGGCGCATCGCGATCGACGAACGCACCGGCCTCCCACGCGGCGAGCCGGAGCCGATCGTGGCTCCGGCCTCGTATCTCGGGAGCCCGAGCGTGTCGGCTGACGGACGTCGGATCGCCTACAGCTCCGTGCTTCAGAACCAGAACATCCAGCGCGCCACGCTGGACCCGGGGACGGGAACGCTCCGTGGAGAGCCGGTCTCGGTGACGACGGGGTCGCACCTGTGGTCGTCGCCGGATCCCTCGCCGGACGGACAGTGGGTTGCCTTCTATTCGCGCCTCGGGCGAGAGGATCTGTTCGTCATGCGCCCCGATGGCACCGGCGTGCGCCAGCTGACCGACGATACGGCGATGGACCGTACGCCTCGATGGTCTCCTGACGGCCGCTGGATTGCCGCCCTTTCGAACCGCTCGGGCGCCCATGAGATCTGGGCCATTCGGCCGGACGGCAGCGGACTGCGACAGCTCACGAACGCGAGGACCCGCACGCAGTTCGCGGTATGGTCGCCCCGTGACTCGCGGATGGCGGTGACGATCATCCGACCGGACGACCGGCTGGTCCACGTGTTTGCGACGGACAAGCCTTGGGACTCACAGCGGCCGCAGGTACTGCCACCCCTCACCGAGTTAGGCCGGCCAGTGATTGTCACATCGTGGTCGCCGGATGGAGAGCGGCTCGCCGGCCACACCGGCGGCGTGCCGTCGGCGGGCATCGTCACCTATTCCTTCCGCACGGGTCAGTACGAGCGGCTCACCGACTTCGGTGAATGGCCGACGTGGCTCAGCGACAGCCGGCGCATCGTGTTCGTCGCCCAGGGCAGGCACTTCTATCTGCTCGACAGCGCATCCAGGAAAGTCGACAAGATCTTCTCGGTCACGCGCGAGGTGATCGGCCCGGCCCGCCTCACGCCCGACGACCGGCACATGTATTTCTCGCGACGGTTGACCGAGGCGGATGTGTGGGTGCTCACGTTGAAATGAGCCATCTTCGTCCTACTGGCGGGTCAGCCAGCCGTGCAACGGCGCTGACTGCCGCTCGCGCACGCGGTGAGAGGTTGTGAAACGGAAGCCAGGCGTGAGGGAGTGCCGAGCGTGAAGGCGCGGCCCGAGCTCTGATCAGCAACGCCGAATGCTCCTCGATAGACGACATTCCCTCCTTGAGCAACCAGAACCGCACCGCTGATTGCCCTCGCTCCTGCAGTTGCCGCATGAGGGCGTCGATGCTGGCAGCTGCTTCGACTGGTGCCTGTCGGCAGGCAGACGGAAGCATCGCTGAGACCAAGCACCGCGAATGCCACGAGCGGACGAGAGACGGTCACCACCTTTTACGGCGTACTCCGCTCGTACACCCGCACGTAGTCGACTTCCATCCGTTGCGGCCAGATTGACTCGTCGACTCCCTGCTGGCCGCCCCAGCTCCCACCCACCGCGATGTTGAGGAGGATGCGAAAGCTCTTGTCGAATGGCCAGTGCCGGTAATCAGCCTGGGGATTGGAGAGCCGCTCGTTCGCGAAGCTGAAATACTGGCGGTCATCAGCGAACGCTTTGATCTCGCGGTCGGTCCACTCGACGACGAAGACGTGGAACGAGTCGCGCGCGCCCGGTACCGTGATCCTCGCCGTCCGGTGCGTGCCGGCGACGTGGTTGTACGCCTGTGTGTGAACAGAGGCATGGACGACGTCCGGGTCGAAGCCGACGTGCTCCATGATGTCGATCTCGCCGTTGTCCGGCCAGCCGCGGTTTCCGTAGGTCCAGTCGACCGGCAGCATCCAGATCGCCGGCCAGGTGCCGCGGCCCGACGGCAGCTTCGCACGGGCCTCGATCCGTCCGTAGGTCCACCAGGTCCGCGTGTTGAGGCGGGCCGACGTGTAGTCGCGCTCCTGCCAGCGCTCGCGGCGCGCCTCGACGATCAGCTGTCCACCCTCGACGCGGGCATTCTCGATCCGCCGCTCCGTATAGAACTGCAGTTCCTTGTTGCCCCACCCGTGGCCGCCGGTGTCGTAGTACCACTTCGCCGGGTCAGGCAGACCGGGGGTGTCGAATTCGTCCGACCAGACCAGACGCCATGATGGCTGCTGCGTTTGCGAGGGCGCTCCGCTTCCGCTGCGCGCCGAGTCGTTGCAGCAGGCGGCGGCGAGGAGAACGAGCCAGGCGACTCGCGCGTGTGGCATGGCAGAACCGCCGGGGAGGACCGCGAACGGCCTCCCCGGCGTGGTTGCGCACGCCAGTGTACGCGAATGCGTGACGCAGCCCGTGAGGGCTGCCTACCTGAATGAGAACCGCGCGCGGAATTCGGTGCCGTCCGTGAGCTTGACGATCACCTCCCGGCAGGTGCCCGCCCAGGACTTCTCCGTCTTCCACAGGTAGAGATACTGGCCCGTTTCTTCGTCGAACGTCAGCTGGAGCTCCAGCGGGTTTTGGTCGGTTCCGTCCCGCCGATGGGCGCGTTCGTCGTGCAGTCGATTTGCTGCGACACCGGATAACCGGCGGCGAAGATACCCAGCCCCTCGTTCCCTTCGAGCGAGAACTGCAACGGGACCGGGCTGCCCGCCGTCCACGTCGTCACACCTCCTGGATTGACTGGGTCGCCGAAGCCGCACAAGGGGGGCGTGTCGAACGCCTCCACGCCATCCGTGCGGCTGGTGCTAAGCCCCTGACTTGCGCTGAACCCGAGCCCGCGTCTGGCAAACGCGCGCCAGATCGAGCACTGGTTTGCGCCCGTCGTGAGCGTCTGATCAGCAACCAGAATGGCGTCGCGGCCATCGACGAACCCTGGTCTGCAGGGCTGAATCTTCATGCCATCCATCACGAGCTGAATCGCGAGATTGTTGCCGCCGGTCGTCGAGCTGTCGTATACGTTCGGGTTGTAGCCGTGCTTCTCGGCCAGGTTCCAGTACATGTCCCACAGCATCGTCGCCCACACGTATCCGATTCCGTGAGGTTGGGAAATCGCGGGGTTCGCGACCGACGCGTAGGTGCTCGAGTTGATCGTCTTGTCGGACGAGTACCGCGTAGGACGGATTCCCGGACCGCTGTTCTGCTCGAAGATGACGTAATTGCCAATCCCACGTTCGTCCCGGATTTTTGCAGTTTGGTAACACGATTAGCTGAGCTTGCGCCGCAGATCCGGGAACACTTTCGACACTTTCGTGAGGAGGTAGTCGCCGTACGTCCCGCTGAACTCGTGGACACTCGCACCGTCCCAGCGCTCTGCTTTGTCATCCACGACGGACGCGCCCGGGTGGATTGGACGTACGTCGGCGTCGAAGCCAGGATCGAAAAAGAACGGAAACGACAGGCGCGCGCGGCCGCTGGGATTGTGCACGCGGTGCGGCGTGGAGCGGTAGAACCCGCCCGTCATCCGGTCGAGCATGTCGCCGATGTTGCAGACGAACGAACCAGGGATCGGTGGCGCCTCGATCCATCCGGAAGGTCCCTTCACCTGCAGGCCCCCAACATCGTCCTGTTTCAGGATCGTGAGCAGACCGTAGTCGGTATGTTCGCCAACGCCCCATTCCGGCTCTGAGGTCGCAGGCTCGCTCGCGGGGTAGTTGAAGATCCGGAAGAGGACGAGCGGATCGCGCGTGTATCGATCGTCGAAGTACGACGCGTCGAGGCCGAGGCTGAGCCCGAACCCCTCCATCAACGCGTGGCCGAGCCGCGTCATGGCGCTCATGTAGTCGAGCACGGTCTCGCGGAAACCCGGGATGTCGGGGAAGAGATTCGGGCCGTGCAGCGGCGTTCCCGCGGCGACGCGCGGATGATCGCCCGGGAGCTCCGCGCCGAAGTAGAGGCCTTCCTTGAGATCCGGTTTTCCCCGCGTCAGCTCGCCCCGGACGGGAAAGTAGCCGCGCCACGCAAGACCGCCGAGCTCCATCCGGATCGCGAGCTTCGTCTCGAGTGGCTGTGCGAAGAATCGGCGGCTGAGCGTCTCGAGCCTCGCCTGCAGCGCCTCGTCGACGCCGTGCCCGACGATATAGAAGAAGCCGGCGCTGCGGCACGCCTGTTGAATCTGAGAGGCCGCCTCCGATCGGCTTGCCCTGAGCGAAGTCGAAGGGTCGCCCCCGGACGTCAGGAACGGCGTGACGTCGATGACGGGAAGAGAGGTCACGCGGACGGTGGAGCCGCGAAGAGCGGCAGC
The DNA here is from genome assembly GCA_036258175.1 of Vicinamibacterales bacterium. Classification (GTDB taxonomy): domain Bacteria; phylum Acidobacteriota; class Vicinamibacteria; order Vicinamibacterales; family 2-12-FULL-66-21; genus DATAEE01. The sequence goes on along the minus strand of DATAEE010000429.1, from coordinate 4,595 downwards.
GACACCTCGAACGTCGAGCCCTGGTCGAGTCCGGGACTCTTTGCGGTCACCACGCCGCCGTGCAGCTCGACGAAATGCCGAACAAGTGCCAGTCCGAGGCCGAGTCCGGCGTGTTCACGATCGACGCGGGCGTTGCCCTGACGGAATCGCTGGAAGAGGTACGGCAGGAAATCGGGCGCGATGCCGGCACCGGTGTCCGCGACTGACACGCGGACGATCCCAGCATGCTTCCGGACCGCTATTGTGATACGGCCACCCTCCGGCGTGAACTTCACGGCGTTCATCAACAGATTCCAGAAGACCTGTTGAAGCCGGTCCGGATCACCCAGGACGGTCGCGCCTGGCTCGAACTCGCGTACGAGCGACACCCGCCTCGCCTCCATCGCCGGCCGTACGACGTCGATGGCTGCGTCGATCGTTGGCACCACATCGCATGGCTCCAGCTTCAGCCGCGCCTTGCCGGCGACGATCGTCGAAATATCGAGGACGTCACTGACCAATCGCTGAAGCGATCGAGCGTTTCGGTCGATCAGCTCGAGCGCCCGGGACCGTCCCGCCTCGGGAATCTTTCCCTCGCGCATCATCTGCGCGTAGCCCATGAGCGCGTTCAGCGGTGTCCGGAGCTCGTGCGACAACGTGGCGAGGAACTCGTCCTTCAACCGGCTGGATTCTTCCAGCTGTTCCAACAGCCGCTTTCGTTCGCTGATGTCCCGTGCGATCTTCGACGCACCGATGATGCGGCCGTCGCTGGCCTTGATGGGTGAGACCGTCAGCGAGATGTCGATGAGCGAGCCGTCCTTGCGCACACGTACCGTTTCGAAATGCTCGACCGGCATCGCCTTCCGGATCCGCGACAGGACGTACTCCTCTTCGGGCAGACGCTCGGGCGGAATGATCATGGTGATCGACTTGCCGACGATCTCGTCCGCCGTATATCCGAACATGTGTTCTGCGGCGCGGTTCCAGGTGGTGACTATGCCGGTGAGATCCTTGCTCACGATCGCATCGTCCGACGAATCGACGATCGCCGCGAGGCGGAGCACTTCACGTTCGATCCGATGGCGCTCGGCGGCGTCGCGCGCGATCATCGAGATGCCGATCGGCTCGCCGTCCGGCGCGACGATCGGTGAGAGGGCGAGGAGTATCTCGATAGGCTCGCCGTCCTTGCGAATGCGGGTCGTCTCGAAAAAACCGAGACGCTCCCCCTGCCGTACCCGCCGCATCAGCTCTTCGCTCGAGGTGTGATCCGGAGGTGCGAGGACGGCTATCGACCGGCCGATGACCTCCTTCGCCAGGTGTCCGAACAGGCGCTCGGCCCCCCGGTTCCACGATTCGATGGTGCCGTCCAGGCTCGTGCTGACGACGGCATCGTCGAAGGAATCGAGCATCGCTGCGAGCCGGAGAGCGGCGTCGTCGTCGACGGCCATCTCTGAGCGGGAGAATATCAGACTATGCCGGGGCTCCGCCCCAGACGGCAGCGACGCTACAATCTGCGGATGCGCAACGATGAGCTTCGCGACGTCCTCGAGCGCAACGCGAAGGCCGTATCGCTGCGGCCTGCGCTAGGCCGCCAGACGGCGACGACAACCGTGCGGCTCAAGCCCGGGCTGGAGTGCGAGGTCGTCGAGGGACCGTGGAAGCTGCTCGTTGGTATCGGCGAGAAATCGGGTGGCACGAATGCGGGGCCGTCACCAGGCGTACTCGGGCGCGGCGCGCTCGGAAGCTGCCTGGCTGTCAGCTACGGGATGTGGGCCGCGCGCCTGGGCGTGCCAATCGACACGCTCGAGGTCCAGGTGGAGGCGGACTACGACAGCCGCGGCGAGCTCGGCGTGTCCGATGACGTACCGCCCGGGTACACGCAGGTCCGATACCGCGTCACCGTGTTGAGCGCCGCGCCCGAAGCAGACGTGCAGCGCGTGATCGACACCGCCGACAAGTACAGTCCGTACCGCGACGTGTTCGCGCGCGCGCACGACGTCCGGCGCGAGCTGACGATCCTGACCCCGGGTTCGGAGCGGAGCCCCGTCTGAGGAAGGCCGTTATGCGGCGCTCGACAGGAAGCCAGTTTCATCGCCGCATGACGGCGGCGCGCACGGCGCGCCCGCGAGGGAGCGGAGCGGAGCGTAGGGGTCCCCGCGAGCGACCGAGCCGGGGTTCGGGGCGGAGCCCCGTCTGAGGATGGACGCGAAGCTCCAGCGGCGCGTGCAGCGCTACGGATGGGACAAGGCGGAAGCGCATTACGAGCGCTTCTGGCAGGCACAGCTCGCGCCGGCACAGGAACGCCTGTTGGAGCTGGCCGCGCTGCAACCGGGGATGCGCGTCCTCGACGTCGCGTGCGGCACCGGCCTTGTGACGTTCAAGGCGGGGGCGCTCGTCGGTTCGTCGGGAGCCGTGACGGCCACGGATATCTCGGACGCGATGGTCGCGCGCGTCGCCGCCGAACCCGGACGGCCGGGATCGGCGCCGATCGCAGCGCGACGGATGGACGCCGAAGCGCTCGACTTCCCGGACGGCTCGTTCGACGCCGCGCTCTGCGCGCTCGGTCTGATGTACGTGCCAGACCCGGTGGCGGCGCTTCGCGAAATGCGGCGCGTCCTGTCGCCCGGCGGCCGCGCGGTGGCGGCCGTCTGGGGCGCGCGCGCCCGCTGCGGCTGGGCGGAGATCTTTCCGATCGTCGAATCGCGCGTGCAGTCCGACGTCTGTCCGATGTTCTTCGCGCTCGGCACGGGCGATCGTCTGCGCCACGCGTTCGCCGACGCGGGATTCGCCGACGTGACGCTGGACCGGCTGTCCTCACGCCTTCATTACGCGTCCGCCGACGAGGCGTGCGGCGCCGCGTTGGCCGGCGGCCCGGTCGCGCTCGCGTATTCCCGCTTCGACGGCGCGACGCGCGAGAGCGCGCACGTGGAGTATCTCACCTCGATCGCGTCGTGGCGCTCGGGCGACGGCTACGACGTGCCCGGCGAGTTCGTCGTCGCCGCGGGAGTCGCGAGATAGCGTGAGCGCGCAATTGGACGCACCAGGACCAATGATCAGCAGGGCAGGAGCGGGCAGGTCGGGCGCGTCGATGAGCTGCACGACGGTGGAGCCTACGTCCGCTGGTCGGCGCGCGAGGCTCTCGAGACGATCACGCACGGCGTGGCTGGATCGAGTCCCGCGGCCGTTAGCTCGCGGGCGAGATCCGCGTAGCGGCCGCCGGGCATATACACCGCGATCGTGGCGTGGAGTCTGACGAGCGCGCGCCAGTCCGGCGGCCCGCCGGTTGCGCAGCGGTGACCCGCGAGCAGCACGAGCGCCGATCCATGCCGCCGATCCGTCAACGGCACGACCGCCGCCGCCGCGGCGGCCGCGGCGGCCGTGATGCCTGGAACGATTTCGACCTCGATGCCCGCCGCGCCGAGCGCCTCGACCTCCTCCGCGGCGCGGCCGAAGATGAGCGGGTCGCCCCCCTTCAGCCGGACGACGGCCAGTCCTTGCCGGGCGTAGTGAATCATCAGGTCATTGATGGCCTGCTGGCTGAGCGTCTCCGATCCGTGCCGCTTGCCGACGCTCTGCGTGCGCACGGTCTTCGGCACGAGCGCGAGGACACGGAGCGCTTTGAGCGTCAGGAGATCGGGGTCGCCGGGGCCGGCGCCAACGAGCGCCACCGATTTTGCAACCACGGATTTCACGGATGCTTGTCCTTACGAACCACGGATTTCACGGATTCCACGGATTGGTTTCTCCACGAACCACGGATTTCGCGGACTCGTTGTCCTTCTCTTCTGAATTCTGGATTCTTGATTCTGGATTCTGAACACTCGCCGCAAAGCGCTTGAACGCGAAGCGGCTGGCCTGCCGATGCAGCAGCCGCCGGCGCGCTTCGGGGTTCATCGACCGCGCGAACAGCGCGGCCCGGGAACGTGCGAGGTGATCGAGCCACGCTTCGTATTCCGGGCCCGAACTGCGCTTCGAGCTCGCGCCGGAGCCGCTGCGCGAGCGCCGGGCTGCGGCCGCTCGTCGAGACGGCGATCTGAAGATCGCCGCGCCTGAATACCGCCGGGTAATAGAAGTCGCAGCGCGTGGGCTCGTCCACGGCGTTGCAGAGAACGCCGCGGTGCCGCGCTTCGCGGAACACGATCCGATGCACCTTGACGGACGAGGTCGCCGCGATGACGAGAAATGCGCGATCGAGATCGGCGGGCTCGAACGCACGCTGGATCCACATGAGCCGGCGGTTGCGCGCCCACGCCGCGATCGTCGGCGTTGCCTGCGGCGCCACGACGCGTACTCGCGCGCGCGCGTCGAGCAGACTCGCGATCTTGCCCTCGGCAATTGTTCCGGCGCCGACGACGAGGCAGCGTCGACGCGCGAGTTTAAGGAAGAGGGGAAAAAGCGTCATGTGTGGCCTTCGAGAGGACTATCCGTGTCATCCGTGGTTGCAGTCATACCGCGCACTCGCCCTCCATGACCGCCGGTGTGAACTCGTGTTCTTCCCCGAGATCGACAAAATCCGTGGCGACGGCATGCGCGGCGCTGAGGCGTTCGAGGTCGGCCAGCGCCGCCTTCACGCGCGCGACATCGACGCGTGTGAAGAACGCCGTTGCCGACTCGCC
>DATAEE010000428.1:0-5778 GCA_036258175.1 Vicinamibacterales bacterium | reverse complement strand
TGACTCGGCCTTTCGAGTAATCGTGGCTATCATCGGAACATGCTAAAGGATGCTCCGATCGTTCCGTACATTCCAGCAACTGATGTCACGCGAGCTCGACGCTTCTACGAACAGAAGGTCGGGCTCGTCCCACGCGAAGAGTTCGCCGGCGGCGTCGTGTACGAATGCGGCGACCGCTCGTGGATCTACCTGTACCCGACGCCCAATGCCGGGACGTCCAAGGCCAGCCAGGCGTTCTGGGAAGTGGACGACGTGGAAGCCGAAATGGCCGATCTCAAGTCCAGAGGCGTCGTCTTCGAAGAATACGACATGCCCGGCCTCAAGACCGTGAACGGCATCGTGACGGGCGGCGGCACCAAGGCCGCGTGGTTCAAGGACAGCGAGGGAAACATCCTCGCCATCATTCAGATGGTCGGCAAGGAAGCCGAGAGGACGTCACGGTCGACCGCCGCCGCACGGCGATAGCGCGGGGGCGCTAGCAGCTGCGGGATGGTGACCTTCCGCATTCGCCGCGTGAAGACCTTCAGCGCCAGTCGCCGGCGGCAACGAAGGCCGCCCAATAGAACGGATGCGAGCCGAGCCCCTTGGCCCGACGTTGGCGCAGCACGGCCAGGCTCGCCTCACGCACCGCCTCCGCCGTACCCAGCTTCTTCATCAACCGACCCTCATAGAGTGTTGTCATCCACTGGCGCGTCGCCTGGTCCTCGACGGGCCACAGACTCATGATGACGGTCTTCGCGCCGGCCACTTGAAACGCTCGTCGCAGCCCGAAGACACCCTCGCCGGCTCTGACCTCGCCCGCCCCGGTGTCGCAGCCGGACAGCACGGCCCACTCGACGTCGCTCAGGTTCAACGCGGCCACCTCCTCCGCTGTGAGCACGCCGTCCTCCTGGTCCAACGCCGCGGCGTTCCGACGGTTCGCGCCGGCAAGGATCAGACCCGACAAGAGCAGTGGGTTTTCCCGCGCGATCTTCGCGGAGGCTCCCGCCGGCGTGGACGCGGCCGGCGGATCCAGGCCGGATGCACAGCGCCCGCCGAGGAAGAACCCGTGAGTCGCCAGATGCAGGACGCGGCGGCCGGCCGCCTCCGACTTGAAAGCGGACTCGCTCGCCGCGGCGCCGGTCAGCCGGATGGTTTCAGGCGTCCGCGCGTGAGCCCGGTTCCAGAGCGTCACCACCTCGTCCACTTCCTTCAAGGACGCTGGAAGCGGATCGAACTTCATCGACTGAAAATCGCTGCACGCCGACCGCGCGCCGCGGAAGAACGCCTTAGAGGCGACCGGCGCTTGACCGGACTCATCAAAGGCGGGACCGCCGAGAGCGAGCAGGCCCCCGCCGGCCTGGCGGCGCGCCTCGGTGGGCACCAGATCTCGTTCCGCTGAAAGGTAGTGGATCAATCGCCCCGTCTCGACGAGATACCGGGACGTCGTGGTCGGCAGCGCGCCAAAGCTCACGAGGTGAAGCGCGCCATCGGGGACGACGAAGATGCGGGTCGCGTTCGACAGATGCGGCAGGAGTGGATCCCATATCTGCTGACGCAATTCTCCCGCGGCGCGCCGGTAGGCGGCTTCACCGCGTTCGGCGGCCCTTCCCGCGGCGATGGCCTCCTGATCGAGTTGACGTCGCCACTGCACGATCAGCCCATCGATTCTCGCCGCCGTTCCGAGCGGAACGACGGCCGGCACGTCGTCACCGCCGCGCAGGACGAACGCGAGGTAGTGGTCGAGGCCCTCACCGCGATACCTGACAAAGGCTACGAGAGCACTGTCATCAGGCAGCGCGGCTGTCAGTTCGGGAATGCCGACGCGGCTTCTCGACTGATCCTCTCGGAACCGCGCGCTTTTCTCCGCCAGATCGCGCTCGGCGCGGTCCTTTTCGGCTCGAGCTTGGTCGAGAAGACGGCGGTATCGCTCGGGAGGGTCGTTACGAATGCCGCGCACCGCCAACCCGGCAAGGCGCTGCCGGGCGGCCGCCAGTGCATTTGCAAGTTCCGCAATCTCCTTCGCCTCGCCTGCGCTCGCGGAACGATGGCGAGCGGCCACTTCGTCGAGGACCATCCCTCGGGCGCGAATGATGGCATCCCATGCCGCTGCCGACATCTCACTGTCGCCCGAGCGCGTCGAGACCAGGCGCAACATCAGGTCGACGCCAGAGGGCTGCGACGAGGCATACGCCAGCGCCTGACGCTCGGGAAGTGTGCGGACGGTGAGCCGTACGTGCTCCTGGCTGAGGGCTTCCGCACGCGCCGCGATCGCAAACGCCTCGATCGTTGCTCCACTGTGGGCAGCCAGCTCGGCGCCACCGATGAGAGTGACGGCGACGTCCGGGTGTTCGGGACCCAGACTCTTTTCCTGAATGGCCAGTGCACGGGCCAGGAGGGGCCTGGCGTCATCGTAGTTGCGAGTTCTCACGTTGAAGCGAGCGAGATTCACAAGGGCAGTCGCCACCTTTGGGTGATCCGCATCCAGCGACTTCTCCCAGATGCTCAGGGCCCGCTCGTAGAGAGGCTTGGCCGCTTCGTCCTCGCCGATTCGCGATAGCACATGGCCGAGATTGGTGGCGGAGGCCGCGACCTCTGGATGGTCCGGGCCCAGGAATTTCTCCTGCGCCTCCAGGGCTCGCTCAAAGAGCGGTCGCTTTCGTCTGTAGTCCTCTTCGCTGGACAGCACCGCGGCGAGATTGCTCAGGCTTTCTGCCGTGCGCGGGTTGCCGAGACCGCCGTTCCCCTCACGAATCGCGAGCACCTGCTCGAACAGGTCCATGTCGTCCGAACCGTAACCGGAGAGGGGAAGCAGGTCGCGTATGAACCACGACGCGCGAGCTCTTTCTGGATCTGATGGCCGCATCGCCTCTTCGTTGATTCGTGTAGCCCGCTCGAACAGCCGCATGGCCTCGGAGTATTCACCCATCCCCGCGAGGATCGTGGCCAGTGTGTGCAGACTCCTGGCAACCTCGCTGTGTTTCGGACCGAGCGCGCGCTCGGCGATGGCCAGCGAGCGTTCGGCCAGCGCCTTTGCTGCGTCGTAATCGCCGAGATCGCGCCGATCCATCGCCAGGTTTTCCAGCGGAGTCCTCAGGCGCGGATCCGTCGGGCCGTAAGCCCGTTCGGTTAACGCCAGCAGTCGTTCGTTCAACCTTGCGGAGCCGGCGAAGTCGCCTCCCAGCTCGCTTAGCACGACTGCCACGCCGGTCAAGACGTGGAGGGTGAGTAGGTCGGCGGGGCGCATCTTTTCGCAAAGTACGAGGGCGCGCTCGTATCGTTGTCGCGCTGCGGTGTAGTCGCCTGTCTCTTGATAAAGGATTGCCAGATTGACGAGCGTTCGTACCGTGTCGGGGTGGTCGGCGCCGTAGACTGTTTCCCGAATCCGCTGGGCTCGCTCGAGCAGCACCTTCGCTCCGGCGTCATCATGGAGAGTTATCAGCAACCCGCCGAGCTTCAGCAGCGCACTGGCGACCAACACATGATCGGGACCGAAAGCGGCTTCTCGAATGGCCAGCCCCCGCTCGAGCAACGGTTTTCCTGCAGCGGGATCGCCCGCCAGCGTCCGATGTACGCCGAGGCTGATAAGGCTTGTCGCCAGGTCGGGATGGAAGGGGCCAAGCGTCTTTTCTTTGATCGCCACGGCCCGCTCGACAATCTCTCTCTTCTCCTCTTGCTTCACTTTGGACGAGCGACTCACCGCCCGCCAAAGCAGGTCCAGAACCTCGGCCACTTCGAGCGCCTCGCGCCCCTTGATGCTTTCAACCCGAGCCAACAACACCCGCGCCACGTTCTCGGCTTCGATTCCCCTCCCTCGGTCAAGGAGGTCTGTGATCATCGCCAGAGAGTCGGCAAACCCGCGAATCGGCGTGGTGGTCTGGGCGACGGCTGTCTGCGCGGTGGTGATCGACGGTTCGAAATCTAGAAGTGTCGCTAACCCAGTAAGCAGACTCGACACGCCAACGACGAGGGCGGTCCGAAGTTTCCTACCGCGTCGGATACTCAGATGTTGGCGTCCCATCGAGCGAGCTCGAGAAGAGGCGACCGTCGCCGCCGATCGGGTCACCAATCTAATCTGACGCCAAGCTGTATCTCGCGCGGGGGCCGCGCGCTCGTGACCTGGCCGAATCTGCCCCTGGGGTCGCACGTCGTCGTCCCGAAACACTGCGTATCGACGTCCAGAAACTGGGTCTGGTTGAACGCGTTGATCAGCTCGACTCTGAACTGGAGACGCGTCGTGCCGAAGCTCAAAGTCTTCAACACGGCGATGTCCCACTGGTGGCGGCCAGGCAGGCGGAACGGCGCGACGGGCGCCTCGCCGTACTCACCTGCTGGTGACGGTACGAACGCCGCCGGGTTGAACCAGACGAGGCCCGTCTGGTCGCCAGCTCCGGGGTCGCCGACTTGATTGGGCCGTAGCGGCGCTGGGAAACACCACCCGTCGTCGTAATTACAATTGACCACCTGAATCCGAACAGCCGGTCCTGATTCGATCCTGATAATCCCAGCTATCTGCCACCCTCCGACCATGGCGTTCCGCCAGCCCTCGGTCCCGCCGCGAGCGAACGGCAGCTCGTAGACGTAGGATGCGTTGAAGATCTGGGTTCGGTCCGTGCCGGCTGCGGCAAACTCGGCGTCCTTATCCAGCGGATTCTGGGGATCATCGACCGCCGAGTTATCGTACGTAGCGTCCGCCTTGTTTCGACTGAATGTGTAATTCACAGTCGCCGACCCCGCAGCGCCAGCCTCGTGACGGAAGCTGGCCAGGAAACCGTGATGGCGGCTCTTGGCCGTCGTCTCTCGCATGACGATGTTCTGGTAGCCCAGGAACGGTCGCACCGTGTTCGATCGGCCGCCGTGCCCCACGAAGTTCTCGGGTTGCGGGCGGTTGAGGTTTACGAATCGAATCAGATGATCACCGCTGGAGCCGACGTAGCCTGCATCGATCACGCCGCGGGAGTAGAGGCGCCGCTGAACGCCGATGTTCCACTGCTGCCAACGAGGCGCCACAAACTGCTCGCTGGTCGCCAGACTGTCAGGTGTAAATACCGCGAAGGGCTCGATCACCGTGCCTTGCCCAGGATTCGAGAGCGGCGGATTGCTGACGAAGAGATCCGTGCGAAAAGGATCGTAAAACGATTCCTCCACATTCTGAGCGAACATTCCGACCTGCGTCTGGTCGAAATACATGCCGTAACCAGCGCGCACGACGAAGCTCCCTGCTCCGCCTGGATCCCAGGCGGCCCCGATACGAGGCTGCAGGTTGTTCTTGTCGGCCGCATAGATGGCACGTCCATATGGGGAGTCCTTACCGGCCACGCGAATGCCGTTGAACAGGTTTCCCGTCCCCAGGACTAGGAAATCGCCCGCGGGGTCAGCGAAGCTCGGTGCCTGGTCGGGATCGTATGCGTCCGGAGAAAAGGTGAAGAGCATGTCGTTCTCATCCGTCAGCGGCGGATAGAACGCGTAGCGGAGCCCAAGATCGACGGTGACCCTGGGATGAAGTCGCCATGTATCCTGGACGTACAGCTCGTACCGGCCAGGCTGGAAGCGGTTCAGCACGTCAATGTCTGTTTCAAAATAGCCACAGGGCTCGCCGCATGCGCCCCCCGAGTTGCCGCGGAGGAAGTTCTGAAACGCCGTGAACCCGCCTCCGGACTGAAACGCGAACGACCCATGTGTGGTTTCCGGATAGAGATTCGAGTTCACGTGTTCGAGCGCGAACAGGCCACCTGTCTTCAGGGTGTGGGTACCGCGCTGCCAGGTGAGCGCGGAGCTGAACGTGTGATTGAGATACTC
>DATAEE010000427.1:0-1928 GCA_036258175.1 Vicinamibacterales bacterium | reverse complement strand
CAGGAAACAGGGGCGGTCATGATGACTCAGAGTACACCGTCGGTTGTGGGCCCGGCTTCAGCCGGGCCTCGCACTCTTGATGAATCGCGACGGGAGTAGTATCTGTCCCGATCGGAGGCACCATGGCCCATACCTACGAGGACCTGAAGAAGAAGACTCTTGCCGAGCTGCGCGACATCGCCAAAGAGCTGACGCACGAGGCGGTCCAGGGCTACAGCCAGATGAACAAGGATCATCTGCTGCCCGCACTCTGCACCGCGCTGGGCATCGACGCGCACGTGCATCACGCGGCGCACGGTGAAGCCAAAGCGGCGGCGCGGGCCCGGCTCAAGGAGCTGCGGAAGCTCCGCGACAACGCGCTGGCGGCGCACGACCACTCGGCGCTCCAAGCCATTCGGCGTGAGTACCACCATGTGAATCACTCGCTGCGGACCGACGCGCGGCGGTCCGGGTAGGAGCACACCATGCGGTGGGCGGCGCTGATCGCGCTCGTGATCTGCCTTGCGGGCGGGGCGCTCCGCGCGCAGGGCGTCCGCGTGATCGATCTCGGTGGCGGCATCTATCAGGCGGTTGGCGCCGGCGTCGCCGGCGGATCGACCGTTCGCGTGCCGCAAAGCAATACGTTTCTGGTCGTGACCAACGGCGGCAACGTCGTCATCGACACTTCCATTGCCGCCGTCGCAGACGCGCACCAGCGAGCGTTGCTCGCCGTCAACAGGGGCCCGATCCGGGCCATCGTCCTGACGCACGCACACGGCGATCACACGGGTGGAATCGGGCTCTGGCGTCAAGCAGGCACCGATGTGATCGCGCAGCGCGGCTATCCGGAATTCCTCGACTACACGAATCGTCTGTCTGGCTACTTCGCGCGCTCGAATGTGGCGCAGTTCGGCGGCGTCACAGGCGCGCGGCCGGCTCAGTCTCAGCAGCCGGCGCGTTCCGAGCCGCTCGTCGGTATTCCGCCGGTGGATCCTCGGCCGAATGTCCTGTTCGACGAGACGCACAGCTTCGAGGTCGGCGAGACGAAGTTCGAATTGCTCCATACACCGGGAGAAACACCGGAGCACCTGACGGTCTGGATTCCGAAGCTGAAGGCGGCGTTCGTCGGCGACAACTATTACGAATCGTTTCCGAATCTCTACACGCTGCGCGGGACGCGCCCGCGCTGGGCCCTCGATTACGTCCACTCGCTGAACAAGGTGCTCGCGCTCGAGCCCGAGCTCGTGCTGCCCAGTCACGGCGAAGCGATCCGTGGCCGCGACGAAGTGAGGCGCCGTCTGACGAAGTATCGGGATGCCATTCTCTACGTGCACGACGCGACCGTGAAGGGGATGAACGACGGCAAGGACGTGCTCACGCTGATGCGCGAGATCACGCTGCCGCCGGACCTTGCCCTCGGCGAGTCGTACGGCCGCCTCACCTGGTCGATTCGCGGCATTTACGAAGGCTACGTGGGATGGTTCGACGGCAACGTCTCGACGATGTTCGGGCCGCCGAGCCAGGGCTACAGCGCGATGGTCTCGCTGGCCGGAGGTCCGGACCGTGTGGCCGCCCGCGCTCATGAAGTCGCGGAGCAGGACCCGTTGACGGCGCTCTATCTCACCGACATGGCGCTGGCGGTCGATCCGAAACATCGCGCCTCGCTCGAGGCGCGGATCGCGGCGCTGAAGATTCTCGATGCGCGCTCGAACAACAGCAACGAGCGTGGCTGGCTGGCGGCGGGCATCCGTCAGGCGGAGGCGAAGCTGAAACAGTAGCCGGCGCAGCGATCAGGAATCAGGAATCAGGAATCAGGAATCAGGAATCAGCGAGGTTCTGCATTCTATTCATCGCGCAGAGCGATGGCTGGATCGACCGATAGTGCCGTCCGGGTGGGGGCCGCCATCGCGGCAGCGACCAGGAGCGCCATCAACAGAGTCGTCGCGACC
>DATAEE010000426.1:0-3835 GCA_036258175.1 Vicinamibacterales bacterium | reverse complement strand
CAGGTGGAGGGTCCTCTATTTGCGGAGGCCATCCCGGGCTCGATCATCCTCGTGGCCAACCTGGAACAAATCCCCCCGCAGCCGCTGTTCGAAGAGGCGCGCAGCCTTGTCGTGGGGCCGAACGCGAAGCTAGTCGGCTATGCCGAGACGCTTTTCCGCGGGACGGCGACGGTGCTCGATTCTGGAACCCGGGTATCCGACGCTGCTTCCGTCGGGTACCCGCAGCGCTTCGTCTCGCTGACGCTGGAATGCAAGCTCTGAGGCCCCGCCGGCCGCGCAGCAGGCAACAGCCACGCCCGCCGTCTAGACCCGGGGCGTAAGATCGAGTTGCTCGACGGGCACCTCGAGCGTGTGGATTGCTCCTGAGCGCAGCAGTTGCAGCCGGACCCAGCTGCCGGGCGGCGAGTCGAGCACCAACCGGTTGAACTGGCGCGAGCTCACCACGGCCTCGCCATTGCAGCTCAACACTACGTCTCCGACCGCGAGCCCGTACTTCGCGGCCGGGCTGTCCTTCCCGACCGCAGCTACGATAACTTGCGATCGCTCCTCGCGAACCAGGACGCCGATCGTCCCAGATACCACGCCATCTAGGCGCGGCGAGTCGGCCGGCGCCGCCAACGGCGGGGCGCATGCTGCGAGCACCGCTAGCATCGCGGCCGTGACAAGAAGGAGGACGATCCTTGCTGGTGGCGAAATCATGGCGGAGAGAGTGGGATTCGAACCCACGGTACGCTATTAACGTACACACGCTTTCCAAGCGTGCGCCTTAAGCCGCTCGGCCATCTCTCCGCAGGCTCGGATTTTACTCCCCGACAATGAAAAGCCCGCCTTTCGGCGGGCGTTCCACAGTTGCCTCCCCGCGGATCAGGTCTGGCGTGTGTCTATGTCTCCCTCGAGCACCGGGTAGCGCACGTGGTCGACGAGCTCCTGGGTCTCGCGGTCGGGCGCCGGGGTGAGCAGGCTGACGATGATGATCACCGCGAAGCCGAGCGGCACGCCGAAGAGGCCGGCCGAGATCGGGCTGATGTCCCACCAAGTGTTCTCGGCGATCGTGCCCTTCACATTGAACACCGAGCGCAGCCAGGGCTGCGTGATGCACATGTAGTAGAACGTGATCCCGGTGCCGGCGAGCATGCCGAGCGTGGCACCCCATTTGTTGGCGCGCTTCCAGAATATTCCCAGCGTGAGCGCCGGGAAGAAGCTGGCTGCGGCGAGCGAGAACGCAGCGCTCACGAGGAACAAGATATCGGCTGGCTTCTGCGACGCGACCGTAGCGCCGCAGATTGCCACCACCAGCAGCAACATCTTCGCCACCGTGAGCCTCGTCTTGGTCGAGGCGTGCGGGTTGATCATCTTGTAGTACAGGTCGTGCGAGAGCGCGTTCGCGATCGTGAGGAGCAGGCCGTCGGCGGTGGAAAGCGCCGCCGCCAGGCCGCCCGCGGCGACCAGGCCCGAGATCACATACGGCAGCTTGGCGATCTCCGGCGAGGCTAGAACCACGATGTCGCCCCCGATCACGATCTCGGCGAGCTGCACGATGCCGTCGCCGTTGATGTCGGCGATATTCAGCAGCGTGCGATCCACCGCGGACCAGGACTTCACCCAGGCCGGCAGGTCGGCGAACTTCGTCCCCACCACGAAGTGGTACATCTCATACTTCACCAGCACCGCTACCGCGGGCGCGGTGAAGTACAGCAGGAAGATGAAGAACAGCGACCACGTCACCGAGACGCGCGCTTCCCGGACGCTGGGCGTCGTGTAGTAGCGCATCAGGATGTGTGGCAGCGCCGCGGTGCCGACCATGAGGCAGAAGATCAGCGCCAGGAAATTCTTGCGCTTGATGTCCTGCGCCTTCTCGGTCGCCGCGGCGAACTCCGTGGCGTGCGGCAGCGGCGGGCTCGTGCGCGCGGCGGCGGCGTTGCGCTCGGCCGTCCAGCGCGCGCGCGCAGCCTCCGGATTTGCCGGGAAGTTCTTCACCGCCTCCTCGGCCGCGCGGATCTGGTCTGCGGGCGCGTTCGCCGCGCGCAGGTCGGCAAGCCGCTTCTCGGCCTTCGCCTTCTCCTCCTGGAACGAAGCCGGCAGCCCCTTCAGCCTGGCGTCGGCCTCGGCGGCGCGCTTCTTGAAGATGTCGCGCACCTCGACCTCCTTCGGGTCCTTGGTGAGCTCCTGCTCGCGTGCCGTGACCTTCTGCAGCTGGTAGCCGTAGACCACGTGCGGCACCGGGACGCCGGTATGGCGGTACGCCAGCATGATCGGCGGAATCATGTAGGCGACGATGAGAATGATGTATTGCGCCACCTGCGTCCATGTCACAGCGCGCATCCCGCCCAGGAACGAGCACACCAGGATGCCGGCGAGACCGAGGAACACCCCGACCTGGAAGTCGACCCCGGTGAACCGCGTGGTGATCAGGCCGACGCCGTAGATCTGCGCCACGACGTAGGTGAACGAGCACAGGATCGCGCAGAACAGGCCGATGGTGCGCGGGATGTGGCCGCCATAGCGCGCGCCGAGAAAGTCCGGGATTGTGAACTGGCCGAACTTTCTCAGGTATGGCGCGAGGAACAGCGCCACCAGGCAGTAACCGCCGGTCCAGCCCATGATGAAGGCGAGGCCGTCATAGCCCTGGATGTAGAGGCCGCCCGCCATGCCGATGAACGACGCCGCGCTCATCCAGTCGGCGCCGGTCGCCATGCCGTTGAAGAGCGCCGGGACGCGCCGGCCCGCCACGTAGTATTCGGCGATGTCGGCGGTGCGGCTCATCACGCCGATCACCGCGTACAGCACGATCGTCGAGAACAGGAACGCGTAGCCGATCCAGCGGGGCGGCATGCCGAGCTGCTCGGCGATGGCGAGGATGATGACGAAGGCGACGAAGCCTCCGGTGTAGACGCTGTAGTACTTCTTCAGCGACTGGGTGAAAGCCTTCTGGCTGAACGCCGCGCCGTTGCTCATTCTTCCTCCCCTTCATGCACGCCGTATTGCTTGTCCAGGCGGTTCATGTACCACGCGTAGAAGCCGATGATCACGATGTAGAGCGCGAGCGATCCCTGGGCGCCCATGTAGAACGCGAACGGGAAGCCGAGGATCGTTATGCTGTGCAACTCGCGCGCGTAGTACCCGATAACGAACGTAAGTACGAACCAGGCGAACAGCAGGATTGCGGTGATCGTCAGGTTCTTGCGCCAATACTCGTGATGCTTTTCGCTAAGCTGGACGGCCACGGTCCCTCCTCTGGGCTAGTTTCCCTCTTACAGCGCTTGAATAGTCGGCTCTTATGCTTACGTCAATCTTACGCGGCCTGACAACGCGCTGACGTGTTGCAGTGCGTCATGGAACCTCGATCCCGCTGACGATCTGCTTCGCGATCGCGAGGCCGAGCCACAGCAGGGCAAGGATGAAGAGCGCCACCCAGCCGATGTGCTGGTCGACCACGAACTTCGGCGAGATCCAGCGCGCCACGCGCCATCCCGGAGAGGCAAGGGTCTTGAGCACGCGGTAGAACAAATTCGTCTCGCGATCGACTCCGGGCAGCACCGCGAGGACGCCCTGCCCGATGAGCGAGAACAGGCAGATCTCGACCATGATGCGCAGGGTGACGACGATGTCGGTCAGCATGGCTCAGAGGTGGTAGTCGAGCGCGAGGCGCGCCTGGAGCTCGCGCCCGAGCCGCAGCGCCTCCTTGAGGGTAGCGCGTTCCAGGCGGTTGAGGCTCTCCGGCGAGACCCGGTTTTCGGAGCCGTCTTTCTGGATTCGAAGCCGCAGGCTCTGGATGACGTAGAACGCGTCCGCCATGGCTGCGACGTCGCGCAGGCCGATGTGGCTCGCGGCCGCG
>DATAEE010000425.1:0-49441 GCA_036258175.1 Vicinamibacterales bacterium | reverse complement strand
CGCGACAGCTTGCACGTCAGATCCGCCAGGATCACGACGGGGAATTCGAGTCCCTTCGCCTTGTGGACGGTCATCAGCCGGACGCCTTCGCTGCCTTCTTCCAGAATCGGCGCCTCGGCCGACGCGGCGCCTTCGGCCGCCTGCTTCAACGTGTCAACGAATCCGCGGAACGAAATGCCTCCCTCGAGCTCGTACTGACGCGCGAGCTCGGCGAGATGCAGGACGTTTGCGAGCGCCTGTTCACCGCCGGACCGCAGCACGAAGCCGACGTGCGCACGGGTCGCGTCGAGCAGATCGCCGATGGTGTCGGACACGAGACGGTAGTTCCGGCGCCGATGAAGACGCTGCAGCAGGAGGAGCGCCTCGGCAATCGGTGCCAGGTGGCGCGGCGCCGCCTCCGATCCCTGGCCTCCGGCCTCCGGCCCCCGATCCACGAACGCCTGCGGCACGCGGAACGGATGGAATCCTTTATAGAGATGGCGCCATTCGAGAAGGTCTTCGTCGGCGATCGCGAACAAGGCCCCGCGCAGCGTCGCAAACACCGACAGCTCGTCGTCGGGCCACTCGACGGCCGCCAGCGCCGCGCGGATCGACTCCACTTCCTCGCGACCGTGAAACGTCTTGCCGCCGACGAGCACGTGCGGGACGCTGCGCGCTTCGAGCGCGTCGACGTACGGACGCGTGACGTCCTCGCCGAACGACAGGAAGCGGCGAAAGAGAATGCAGATATCGCTCGGCGTGATGCCCCAGCCGCTCTTGCCAACCAGCCACTCGATGAACGCACCGACGGCGTCGGGCAGCGATTTCTCGATGGCAACGGCGGACAGATTCCGCACGCCATACGGCTCGGGCACCGGGAGGACCACGACCGAGGGCCGATCGGCCGGCTGAAGACGAAATGGCGAGAGCTCGACGTAGTCCGCCTGGAGGGTCGCGGCATCGCCCGTCATTTCCGGCGCGAACGCCGCATTCACGACCGCCTGGATCTGCGGCGTCGATCGGAAGCTCGTGGTGAGCTTCAGGAACTTCGCGCCGCCGGCGATCAGATCTTCACAAACGCGGCGATAGACCGCCACGTCCGCGCGGCGGAAGCGATAGATCGACTGCTTGGGATCGCCGACGATGAAGAGCTTGCCTGGTTGGACGGACACTCGAGCCTGCCTCGCCGAAGCGGCCGGATCTCGACCTACCCCCCGCGAAGGCGGGGGCTCGTCGCTCGCCAGCTTTAGCAGGATGTTGGCCTGGAGCGGATCGGTGTCCTGGAACTCGTCGACGAAGATGCGCGAAAAACGATCTCTGAAGGCGCGGAGAACGTCCGCATTGCCGTGGACGAGATCCCGCGTCTTGATGAGGAGGTCGATGAAATCGAGCGCGCCCGCCTGCGCCTTGAGCCGTTCGTAACGCTCGATGCTGCCCTGCAGTTCCTGCTGGAGCAGCGCCGCGAGATCGGCGTCAGCCGCCGCTCGAAACTGGTCGAGCGACACCTTGAGTGCCTCCAGCGCCGCGATGACCGACGAGCGCAGCACACCTCGCCGGTAATCCGGTCCACGCCCGTGCTTGGCGTGCTGGAATCGCCGATCGCGCGCAAGATCAATCAGACGCGCTTCAATCTCATCCAGAATTAA
The DNA here is from genome assembly GCA_036258175.1 of Vicinamibacterales bacterium. Taxonomy (GTDB): domain Bacteria; phylum Acidobacteriota; class Vicinamibacteria; order Vicinamibacterales; family 2-12-FULL-66-21; genus DATAEE01. Next base: position 47,816 of record DATAEE010000425.1, on the reverse strand, counting down.
GTCGGTTCCACGGGTTCCAAGGGTTCCATGGGTTCCAAGGGTTCCATGGGTTCCAAGGGTTCCATGGGTTCCATGGGTTCCATGGGTTCCAAGGGTTCGTCGTATCTCCGCGATCGTCGTCCGGGCGGGGGCGGTGTCGAGATACAGGAAATCCCGGGCATACGACGGATTCTCGGTCAGCTCCGCGAACCGCACGAGCTCGTCGACGAGCTCTTCGATCTGGCGCCTCCGATCGAACGCGTCGTCGCGCGTCCAGGGATGCGGAAAGTCACGCCACTCGACCAGCGCGCGGCCCGCGGAACGCAGACGATCGATCGGACCCTCGCCGGGAACGGGAAGACCGGGTCCTCCCCGGAACGCCGCATACGACGTCCGGCGGAGGGCTCTGCGTACGCCTTCCGGCGGATCCGCGAGCTGTTCCTCGAGCCAGGCGTGAAACGCCTCGCCGTATAAACGATCCGCCTGCGGATCGGTGAGCACCGTGAACAGCGGGTCGACGCGCGCTTCCACCGGCCGCTCCCGCAGAAGGTCCGCACAGAACGCATGGATCGTCCCGATGTGCGCTTCTTCGAGGCGGGCGAGCGCCGCGTCCAGGCGGTCCCGCGACGCCGCTCTCCCACGTGCTTCCTCGAGCGTCTCGCGCAGCCGGAGCTTCAGCTCGCCGGCCGCCTTCTCGGTAAAGGTGACCGCTACGATGCGATCGATCGTGTCGCGCTCACCGCCCGCCTCGATGACGCGCAGGATCCGTCCGACGAGCGCGGTCGTCTTTCCTGTCCCCGCCGCCGCTTCGACGACCAGCGTCGAGTCGAGATCGTTGACGATCAGATCGCGAGCGTCCTGATCGGCCAGGCGTTGCGGCGTCGCGATCTTCGACCTGGCTGGTCGGCGCGGAGTCACGGCATCTCCCTCAACGCGAGAAGGTCGCCGAGTTTGTCCGGCGACTTGTTCCGCAGCCGCTTCTCCTCGTGTGGACCACAGATCGGCCGGAAGTCGCACCAGCCGCAGGCGCGGGCGGCGGGCGCCGGCGGCAGGAAGCCGAGCTCAATCGCGCGGTCGACGATCTCGAGCACCTCGAGGCCGGCGCGGCGGGTCCTGTCGTTGATCGGGATCTCGTGCTCCGTGAAGCCACCGGCGCTCGTGCAGTAATAGAGCCGGCCCGACACGACCGGCAGCTGCAGCGCCGCTTCCATCGCGAGGCCGTACAGGACCGGCTGGAGCGCGCGGCCGCCGTCGACGATCGCCTTGTCAGTCACCCGCGCCTTGCCCGTCTTGTGGTCCGTCACCCGAAGCTCCTGGCCGCCGCGCCGCTCTTCGAGCAGATCGATCGACCCTCGCAGAAGGAATCGTCCGTCCACCATCACCGGATCGGGCAGGCTGCGCGGATCGCGTCCTTCGTCCGAGAGGCCGAAGCTGAACTCGAAGCGATACGGCCGCCAGCCGTCCTTGTCCGGCATGCGCGCGGCCCAGACGCGGAGGTCTTTGGCGATGTCGGCGATCTCGGCTTCCCACACCCGCTCGATCGCCGGAGCTAACTCCTCACGATATTGGTTCGAGACTCTTTCAATCGTCTGTTCGAGAAGGTTCGAGGGGGTTCGATTGGGCTCGCGTTCGAGCGCTCTGAAGAATTCGGACTGGATTGTGTGGAAGATGCTCCCGCGCAGCAGCGGGTCGAGCCGCTGCAGTGGCTCCGGCTCCTCGGCCGGCTCGAGGCGATAGATCGCCGACAGCAAGAACTGGTACGGACAGTTTGCGAATTTCTGCAGCGCCGACAAGGAATACGGACGCGTGCAGAGGCGCTCGCCTGACAGCGGCGCTCGCGTCTGGCCGGTCACGCGAACGATGCCGTCATACGAGGACCACGACGACTGCGCGCGCTTCCAGCGGGTCGTCACCGCGCGCTTCAGGTTGTCGTTCAGCCGGAGGATGTAGTGCGCATGGCCGCGGACCTTCTGCGCGATCGGCTCGTCCAGGAGCGCTCGCAGCACGGAGAGATCGTGCTCGACATCGTCGAGCGCACGTGCGGGATCCGCGGGTGACGGCCACGCGAGACGCGCGCCTCCTTCTTCGTACGCCGCGCGCTGCAGGTCCTCGTGATTGGGTATCCGGCCGGTGACCGCGCGCATGACGTCGAGCGCATAGAAGGACGGCACGCGCGGGCGGCCTTCGGCAATCTCGAGGCGCGGATACGACAGGTACAGCCGCTCGGTGGCGGCGCCAGTCGCGAGGCGAAGCAGGAGCCGTTCGGTTGTGTCACGGTCCGCCTGCACCGCAAGACCGCCCAGCGTCTTCCGCTCATCGTCGAGGAGCATCGGGTCTTCGCGTGGCTTCTGCGGGAACATACGCTCCGCCAGGCCCGGCACGAAGACCACGCGGAAGGAGCGCCCGCGCGCCTGGTGCGGGCTGCCGACAAACACGCGGCCGTAACGGCGAGCCGGCGGATCGATCTCGAGCGACAGCAGGCGATCCGCGAGCACGCCGCGCGCTTCGGCCAGCGAGATCGGGCCGATGGCAGCCATCGGTCTCAGGCTCGCAAGCACGCGCTGCACGCGCGCCGGCTTGCGCAGGACGAGCGGCGCGATCTCGTCGAAATGCTCGATCCACTCTCCCCAGATCGCGGTCTGCGGCCATCCCGCGAGGCGGGCGACGATCGGGAGCGCGAACTTCCGGAGGTGACCGAGATTCAGCAGATCGCGCTCGAGTCGCCGCAGCCGCGGCGATTCCGGCTCCTCTTTTCGCAGCTCCCGTATCTGATGTTTATAGGTTTTCGCCAGACCATCCAGCCGGCGGCGCCAGCGATCGGCGTCGCCGCCAATCACAGCCGACTCGACGATCAGGTACTCCCACTTCCACGGCGCGCGCAGCGTGCCTTCGACGACGGCACTCTCATCAGGTTCCTGGGGTTCCCTGGGTTCCTGGGGTTCCTGAGGTTCTTGGGGTTCGTAGGCCAGCATCGCGGTGAGCACCTCATCGTCCGGCGGTACCGAGTCGGCCTGGGTCGGTACGTTGGGGTCCGCCGAAATCTGCGGCACTTGTCCAAGCGACAGGTACTCGGCGAACCGGCGGGCCGACAGCTTTTCCGCCGCACAGGCGATGATCGCGAGGAACGCGCGTCCCGAGGGATGCGGGCGGCGAGTGCCGCGGTCGAAGTACGCGGGCACGCCCTCGTCTTCGTACCTGCGTTGATCTGCGTTGATCGGCGGTTGGTGCGGCCGCGCTCGTCGGAGCGCGTGTTCGAGCAGACCGAGGTAATCCTTCGGGGAGCGGACGAAGACCGCCATCTCGTCGAACCGGACACCGCGGCGGGACTCGGCGATGATGCGCCGCGCGATTTCGCACGCTTCGCGCGCTTCTCCGGGCGCCGAGAAAAACGTCAGCTCACCGGTCTGCTCCCGCGGAACAGGAGGAGTCGTCGCGAAGAGGCGCCGCCTGAGGGCCACCAGATCGGACGATCCCTTTTCCTCGACGACGTCGACCGCGGCGCCCAGTTGTCGAAACGCGTCCAGCGACACGACGTCGCCAAAGGGGACCGTCGCGAGCGCCGCCGACGAGGACTCGATCAGCGCTCCAACGAACTCGCGTTCGACAGTCGATTCGACAGGCAGATCGAGAAGCAGCAGCGGGTGTCCCGACCAGGGCGTCGGTCCCGCACGCAAACGGGCGGCGGCCGTCTGGAACAGCGCCGCGCGATCGGTCGCGGACGCGGCGGCAAACTGTTCGTCGAACCGATCGAACAGATCGGAAAGGTCGGATCCGCCGAGGGGCAGGGCCGCCAGCCGCCCGGCATCGACACCCGCCATGCGAACTTCGACCAGCGTGCGCGCGAGCGCGCGGGGGAACCCCGGGCAACCGGCGACCGGCCCGAAGTACTCGAGCGCGCGGCTGGTCCGGGCCTCGAACGCCGCGCGAGCGGCAACCGCCTCGGTGCCGAGGAGCGTCCCCGGCGTCAGGCCGCGTTCGGCAAGCGCGACCGCCGCAAGGCGCGCTGCGAGCTGGGTGAAACTGAATCGGTGGAGGCCAGCGGCGATCCCGCGCTCACGTTCCGCGACGATCGCACGCGCGAGATCGTCAACCGATCCCCGGGATGCGCCGACCAGGAGCGCCTCGCGCATGGGCGGCAGGCGCGTCACGAACTCCCGCGCCGCGCGCAGCCGCAATTCGGCAGATGCCGATTCAATCAGAGGAAATGAACGAGGGGTGGCGGTGATGATCGGCTCCTTCGCCTCCGGCCGCAATGCCGGGATACCGGGTCCGACGACGCTCGTCGTCGTGCTCGAAACGATAACACAGATCGCGAATGACCGAGACGACCAGCTCCGGCTCCTCGAGCGGTATCCAGTGGCCGCTCGCGGCCGCGACGATGTGCCGTCCGCGCGTCGAGCGGCGGATCAGCCGCTCCTGCTGACGAAGCCGGTACTCGCCGGGCTCGGTTTGGGAGATCGTGACGAGCGGCAGATCGCCGTAGCCCGCGGCGTCCGCGGCCATCACCTCCGCTGCGCTCGCGCAGATGGACTCGATCTGGCTGCCGAGCGCATCGAAGAACTTCGGCTGCGTCCAGACGTGGCGCAGCGGCTTGCGCGCCTCGCGCGGCAGCTTCCAGATCGGCGCCAGGATGCCTTCGTCCTCGCGCGACAGGCTGCCGCGGCTCACGATGCGCGTCAGCGCGCGCGCCGGCGCCAGGGCGCCCCATCCGACGAGCCACCCCACCACCCGCGCGATGCCGAGCCGCGCCGCTCTCGATCCCTGACGGCACAGCCGGACGCCGCGATCGATCTTCACCTGCTCCTTCGGCGCCGGCGTCACCCAGTCTTCGGCATGCGCCGTGTCCACGAGCACGATCCCTGCGACATCAGCCGAGTAGCGAGACGCGAACACGCGCATGACAAGCCCGCCGAAGGAATGGCCGACCAGGAGATACGGCGGCGCCTCTCCCGCGCGCTCCAGCAGCGTTCGCAGTTCGTCGGCGATCCGCCCCACCGTCCGCGGCAGCGGTCCGGCGTCGCTCCAACCGAACCCCGCGCGGTCGTAGCTGCAGACACGCGTGAACCTGGCGACTTCCGGCTGCACGAGCGCCCAGCTGATCGACGACCCGCCGAGCGCCGCATCGAGGACGACCGTGGGGCCGCCCGAGCCCGCGCAGTTGAGGTGAAGCCGGAAGCTTCCCACGTCGACGAGGCGTCCAGGCGGCGATGGCGCCATCAGTGCATCTTATGCCTTCCTGCCTTCCCTTCGACCAGGCTAAAGCCTGGTGCCACCCTGCCGAAGCCTGGTGCCCTCGGATAAAATCACATGCATGGGCCCAGTCGGCCGCCTGGTATTGATTGCGGTTCTCGCCGCGTCGAGCGCGACGAGTGCCAGATACCTGATACCAGAGATCAAGAACGTTCCGGCCTCGCGGCTCGTGCGCAACCTCGAACTCCGCGCGGAGGCGCGGCCCGAAGATGTCGCGGTGCGAGTGAACCTCGCGCGCCTGCACGGGATGGCGTACGCGCTCGACACCGAGTCGGTGCCCGTCAAAGCAAACGGCCCGATCGACGATGCGTGGTATGGCGCCGAGCCGAAGATCATTCCTTACAACGCGGAAACCAAAGAGCGCGCGGCGGCCGCCGCCAAACACCTGAACGAAGCGATACGCTGGTACGAAGCGGCGCTTGCGCTCGATCCGACCAACCTCACCGCTCGGCTCGGCCTCGGCTGGAGCCTCGATCAGAAGAAACGGGGCCACGACGCCATCGCCGCCTACCGCCGTGTGATCGAAGAAGCCTGGCCGAAGGAGCAGAAGACCAATCACATAGAACTCGGCCAGAATTTCTATACCGTCGAAGCGGCCGGCTATCTCATCCCTCTCCTCGACGCGGAGAAGGACGGCGCGGAGATCGCCGAACTCAAAGCGCGCCTCGCCAAGATCGAGCAGAGGCCGCGTGCCATTACACCGCTCGTCATTCCGCTCGGCGCGGCGACCGCGCCGGCGGATCTCGTCGACATGGACGCCGCCGTCCTCTTCGATGCGGACGGCACGGCGCTGCCGCGGCGGTGGACCTGGATCTCGCGCGACGCCGCGTGGCTCGTGCACGATCCCACACGATCGAGGAAGATCGAATCGGCGCTGCAACTCTTCGGCAACGTCACGTTCTGGCTGTTCTGGCGGAACGGCTTCGAACCGCTCGCCGCGCTCGATGACGACCGCGACGGCGAGGTTCGCGGCGCGGAACTCCGCGGCCTGGCGATCTGGCACGATCGCGACGGCAACGGCGTGTCCGAGAGCGGCGAGGTCCGCCCGATCGAGGACCACGCCATCGTCTGCCTGCGCTACGCCTACGAGCCAGCCGACGGATTCCTCATCGCCGCCGTCGGCCGCGGCGCCGTCCGCTTCGCCGATGGACGCCAAACGGATCTCGTCGACGTCATTCTCCGACCGGCGCGACGCGTCTCATAGCACTCTTAAGGTGCTCAGGGTGCTCAGGGTGCCTGGCGCTAGTCCGGTTCCTTCGTTGTTCGCAGGTAAAAATGAAGGCCGTTGACGGCTGCCATGCAGCGTTTTGAAAGCTGCCACATCTCATCGAACTCTTCCCTAGTTACAAAGCCTGATTGAAGTGCGTCCTCAAGTGCGTCCTGAGTTTCGCCGAGGGAGCCCTTCGCGATGCTGACGAAATTAGCGAACTCCTTGTGTTTGTAACGATAGAAGCCTTCGGAGATGTTTCGACAGACGGATCGACTCGCGCCGCGAATTTGGTCCCTGAATTCGAAATCCCTTGCAGCTGGCGGCCGGCCAGTGAACGCCATGACGCGCTTGCGCAGTTCATTTGCCAGCCACCAAGCGATTAACTTCTTGTGATCCTTTATCTTCACGCCGGGCCGAAGAAGCAGCGGCCATGCCGAGCGTGCTTTGCCGACGAATCAACAAGTTACGGCGCTCGGTGGTGAAATTCTGCACCGTCATCGCCGCTCGACCGGTGCAGAATTTCCCTTAGCCGGTCGCACCCAGAGCACCTTGGGGACCATGAGCACCATGAGCACCATGAGTACCTTAGACGAGCGAAGCCCCTAAACAGCGAAGGGCAGCGCGAGCGCCTCCGGTTCCGGAGCGTCGACCGCTTTGCGCGCGCGGATTTGCGCGCGGCGGCGGCGCAGATCCAGCTCGGCGAGCTTCTCGCGCAGCATCTCGTCGGTCATCCGGAATCGCGTGCCGCCGCGTTCGAACGATCGGCCGGCCACGGTCGGGTCGAAGAGGCTCCGCTGCGGGCCGACCTCGAGCGACGTACGACCGGCGGCCCCGATCCGGTCGGTGTCCCGTGCGGTGCGAGCGAATATCAGTGGCATGTGCCCACTCTAGCGAGCGGGCGTGACAGACTAGGTCACCGGCCCCGTCGGGGCCGATCGGCCGATGAACGATGGACGATCTACCATTGGCATCGGTCTATCCGGCTACTTTGAAATCATGCTGACAGACCGGTTTCTCGACGCCATCCGGTACGCCGCAGAGGCGCACGAAGACCAGACGCGGAAGGGGACGCAGGTCCCGTATCTCTCACACCTGCTGGGGGTCGCGTCGATCGTCCTCGGCGATGGGGGGAACGAGGACGAAGCCATTGCCGCGCTCCTGCACGACGCTGCAGAGGACCAGGGCGGCCGCGCGCGGCTCGAGGACATCCGCCAGCGGTATGGCGACGCCGTCGCGCGCATCGTCGAAGCGTGCACCGATTCCTGGAACACGCCGAAGGAACCCTGGATCGAACGGAAGCGCCGTTACGTGGCGCACGCCGCGGCCCTGGACGCCGCCGCGCTCCGCGTATCGGCGGCGGACAAGGTGCACAACGCCTACGCGATCCTGCGCGACCTGCGCACGATCGGCGAGCGGGTGTGGGGCCGCTTCAGTGCCAGCCCGGACGATGTGGTCTGGTACTACAAGTCGCTGGTCCAGGCATTCCGGCAGGCGGGCGGCGGGCCGCTCGTGGAGGAGCTCGATCGGATTGTTCGGGGAATTGAACGGGAGATGGGCTACTAAAACGGTGCCTCGCTTCAAGCTAACGATCGAGTACAACGGCACACGCTACAGCGGCTGGCAGATTCAGAAGAACGCGCGGACCGTGGCGGGTGAGCTGGAGCGCGCGATCCGCGAGGTCACGCGCGCGAAGAAGCTGGAGCTGTACGGATCGGGCCGGACGGATGCCGGCGTGCACGCGATCGCGCAGGTCGCGCACCTGGACATCGCCACGACGCTGCCGCCCGAGACGCTGCGGCGGCGCGTCAACGACGAGCTGCCAGTCGACATCAACGTGCTGTCGGTCGAGATCGCCAGCCATCGGTTTCACGCGCGGCATGACGCGGTCGGCCGCCGCTACCTCTATCAGATCTCCAGGCGCCGCACGGCATTCCACAAGCCGTTCGTCTGGTGGGTCCGCGACGAGCTCGATCTCGGCCGCATGCGAGACGCCGCGGCGCTCTTCACCGGCCTCCAGGACTTCAGATCGTTCACAGACGACGAGCCGGACGACAAATCCACCAAGGTCCATGTGGAGCGGATCGACATCAGCGAGCGGGACGATTTGATCTTGATCAGGATCGACGGTTCGCATTTCCTCTGGAAGATGGTCCGGCGGATCGTGGGCGTGCTGGTCGAGGCCGGCCGTGGGTCGCTGACCCTTGACGAGATTGGGAAGATGCTCGGACAGACCTCAGGCGCACCGGCGCGCCTGACGGCCCCCGCCTCCGGGCTGTTTCTGGAGAAGGTCTCGTACTAGCCAGGCTAAAGCCTGGTTCCACACATTCCACTCTGTGGAATGACGCCCGCGTCGCCTTGGAAATTGCAGCGCTATCAAATAGGATGGGGCGATTGCGGGCCCGACGCCGGGCGCCGCCTGATCGAGGAGCCCTCATGCCATTCGTGATCACCGACCCGTGCATCGGCACGAAGGACACCGCCTGCGTCGACGTCTGCCCCGTGGACTGCATCCATCCGAAGAAGGACGAGCCCGAATTCGCCAGCATGACGATGCTCTACATCCATCCGGAAGAGTGCATCGACTGCGGCGCGTGCGTGCCGGCCTGCCCGGTGGCCGCGATCTACGACAGCCACGACTCGACGCCCGCGAGCCAGAAAGATCTGATCCCGGCCAACGACGTGTACCGAAACGGCGACGCGGACCTGATGGCGAAGGCCGAAGCGATTGTCGCCGCCCACGTCGCGGCGCATGCCGACCTCATGGCCGTCGATCCGAAGGAGCGCGCCGCCGCGCACGCCTAGCGATTTGTAGGGACTGGGGACTAGTCCCTAGTCCCTATCGAGCGTCAGTAATTCAGCCAGTACGACAACTTCACCAGGAAGACGTTCGAGGCGGGGATCCCGAACACGCCGCCGAAGTCGCGGCCGTATCGAAAATTGCCGAACGTCCCGGTCTCTTCGCGCCCCTGCTGCCAGACCACGAAGAGCGCCGAGCCCGGCTTGTACTCCCAGCGAAGCACGTTGGTCGTGCGGAACGAGCGGTAGTTGAAGTCCGCGTTGCCTTCGTATGGATACGACGTGTAGCGCAGGCGCCAGTCTTCCGAACGGCCGTCGACCAGCTCCATGTAGCCCGTGTAGGCGCCGGCCGAGACGAACGGTTCGGCGTACACCTGCAGTGACAGGTTCGGCGTCATCGTGTAGTTGACGCGCATCGTCAGCGCCACCGTCTGTTGATCGAGCCGGGCGAAGACGTAGTGCGACCGGCCGTCGGTGCCGTCCACGTTCTCGACCCACTGCGCGTCGTTGTCGAACAGGCCGAAGCGAACCCCGCCGCTGACCGAGAGGGCGGACGTGGGGCGGAACGTGATCGACGGGTTCAGGTCGAAGAAGTGGATGCCGAACTCCTGCGACGTGCCGCCGCCCGTGAAAAGGTTGAGGATTATCGGCTTGCGGTTGTCCGAGTCCATGTAACCCCAGAAATTCCAGTTGCCTTCGTAGAGCGCGCCCGGACCGCCGCGGGTCGCCCGGTCGTCGAAGCCCATGACCTCGCGATTGATCCCGAACCCGTTCGACCAGTTGTTCTGCCAGGTCCAGTGCATGTTGACGTTGCCGCCCAGGAACAGCCGGTCGCCGTCGAAATTGTGGCCGCTCCACTGGTTCAGGTTGAACCGGTAGCTGCGGATGTACTTGCCCGGCTTGTCGTGGCGCCACTGCATCCAGTTGCTCTGGTTGATCGTGTCGGCCCGGCGGATGAAGCCGAGGTCGTTGCTGTCGAAGCCGGGGGACTTGAAGCCGAGGTTCGACTCGAAGCGCACGCGCTCGCCCGAGATCTTCCGAGCCGCAATGAAGCCCGCCTGCCCCGCGAGCGACGTTCGCGTCGGATCGAACTCGACGTGCTCCGCGTCCGGCCGCTGGTAGCTGTGGACGTTGTTCTCCTGCAGCCGCGCGATCGCCGCCTCGCTGCCGCGGATCGCGCTGCCCGCCCAATAGCCCGCCACCGAGTACCGGTTCTTCGACAGCCGCCAGTCCCAGTCCAGCCCGCCGGCATACGCCGCGTTCGACAGCAGCCGCAACGGGCTCACGTCGTCGTCGAGATCACGATTCGTCGCGGTCATCATGAACCCGAGCGACGACTGGTTCGCAAACTCCTTGCGGGCGCGGCCGACCGTGTAGCTGGTGAACGGCTCGATTGGAGAGGTGGAACGCAGCGGTCCGGCTGCAATGTGTGCGTCCTCCTCGGCGGTCAGCGCGTTGAGGATGCCGATCGAAAAGCCGCCGGCGCGCCCGGTGATTTTCGTCGCGCCGAGGATCGTCGTGTTCACCGGTGAGCTGACGAACCCGTCGTCCGGCTCGTCCGGATCGAGCTGCGGCGGCCGCCCGATGCGGCGCGTGTAGAAGAGGCCGGTGCAATCGCCGTCGTTGCAGTCCATGTCGAAGCGGAAGACGCCCGAGCCCTCGACGAAGAACGGCCGGCGTTCCGGGAAGAACGTCTCGAACGCCGACAGGTTGACGACCGCCGGGTCGGCTTCGACCTGCCCGAAGTCCGGGTTGACCGTCGCCGTAAGCGTCAGCGCCGGCGTGATCGCGTACTTCATGTCGAGACCGATCGACGCACCCGGATCGAGCGTGTCGACGAGCGGGTTGTCCGTATCGGGCTCGGTCTGGAGCTCGGCGACCGTGTACGGAACCAGCTCGAGCCGCTTCGGCGATCCTGTGAGCGACAGGCCGCGGAGCTCGCCGAACTGCGAGACGAAGCCGTTGACGCTTTTCGCGATGAGCGGCCAGCTCGAGGTCTCGTTCAACCGGCCGATCTGCCGCGTGACCGCGAAGCCGAACGTCGGATGGTCCGTTGTCGGGAATCGAAGCTGCGAGAGCGGAATCCGGAACTCCGCGCGCCATCCCGTGTCGTGCCGCGACACCACGACGTCCCAGACCGCGTCCCAGCCCTGATCCTCATTGCCATCGTTGAAGTAGTACTTGTCCTGCTTCACGCCGGCGGGGTTGACGGCGAACTCGTAGGCGGTGCGCTTGTCGAAATAGGAATCGATCGCGACGCGGATCCAGTCCGACGGCGAGGCCGTGTCGCGGCGGGTGAGATGGCCGACGATCCGGTCCGGCTCAGGGTCGTGTGCCGTGACGGCGACGTAGATATTGGCGGCGTCGTAGGCGACGCGCGCCTCGGTCGGATAGGTCGGCGGTGCGCCTTCCTTCGGGTCGCGCTGCAGGAACCCGTCGATCTTCGGCGCACGTTCCCACACTTCGTCGGTGAGATCGCCGTCGAGCTTCAGCGCGCTGGCTTCGCTGACCGGAACCGCCTCGACCGTCGCCGCCGTGGAGAGATTGTCAGCCTGAAGAAGACCGGGAGCGGTCAACCCGAACGCGAAGATACAGAGAAATACTGCCCGTTTCATTTAACTCTTGCTTAGACGGAGCTCGACCCCCGCGGGTTTGCAGGGCCCGTAGTACATTCCTCGGCGCGTTATGCCCCGCAACGCAGAAGTCATACGGCAGTGGAACATCCTGCGCGCCATCGAAGCGTCGCGTCATGTGACGATCGACGGCCTCGCAGAGGCGCAGGGCGTGACGACGAGGACCATCCGCCGTGATCTCGAAGCGCTGCAGGCGGCCGGATTTCCACTCTTCGACGACCTCGAGGATGGCAAGCGCTACTGGCGGATCGATACGCGGCCGTTCAAAGCGCTCGCCGACACCGGCTTCACGCTGTCGGAGTTGTGCGCGCTTTATTTCAGCCGGACCCTGCTCGAGGTGCTGGCCGGGACGCCGTTTCGCGACGACCTCGCGTCGGCGTTCGCGAAGTTCGAGCGCGCGCTGTCGCCGAAGATGCGTCAGTTCCTCGACAGGCTGCCCAACGTGCTGCACGCCAAGCGCGAGCCGCAGCGCCGGCCCTTCAAGAGTCTCGGGGCCGCCCCGAGCTCGGTCGAGGAGCGGCCGCACGCGGCTCGCGAACGGGAGATCACCGCGCGCCTGATCGAGGCGACGCTCAGCCGGCGGCGGGCGACGATGCGATACCACTCGTTGTCGAGTGGCCGGACGAAGGAGTACCTCGTCGAGCCGTATCGACTCGTCTATGCGGACGGCGGTCTGTACCTCGTTGCCTTCGTTCCGGAGTACGACGGCCTCAGGACGTTCGCGCTCGAGCGAACCGAGTCGCTGTCGCTGCTGGAAGAGACCTTCGAGCCGCAGGAGACCCTGGCGGACGAGGTGTTTCAGCACTCGCTCGGGATCAACCAGGGCACGCCGCAGCGGATCGAGATCGAGTTCAGCGCGCCAGTCTCCCGCTACGTGGCCGAGCGGCTCTGGCATCCCTCACAGACCCTGGAGGAACTGCCGGACGGTTCGGTCCGCCTCACGCTCGATGTGACCGATGACTGGGCGCTGCGGCGCTGGATTCTTGGATTCGGGCCGGCGGCGCGCGTGATGACTCCGCCGTCGCTCGCTCACGTGATCCGAGAGGAACTCACCCGCGCCGGGGATCGCTATTCCGAGCCCCCGCCGATCGCTCCAGGCGTTCGATGAGCCACGGAACCTCACGGATTACGAAGCCACGGATTTGGCGGATTTCACGGATTTCTTGAGAACCGTAGATTAGCGCAGGGCGCACGCTCGGTCGCGCCGCAGGCGCGAGGCTGGGCCACGCAGATTCATATCTGCGTGAATCTGCGTCTATCTGCGGCAAGAAACACAAGTAATCCGTGCAATCCGTGTCATCCGTGGTTGGTCGAGATCCGCGGTAACCCGTGATGGCTAACAAGAGGAGGGTCCGCTGAAATCGGTGGTCTTGGCGGCAAGGCGGGCCCTACGCCCCGAGCTTGGCCAACCTCGCACGGGCCTCTGTCAGTGCGACCAGATCTGAATCGCCGTCCTTCCAAATCTTCACGAGCGCCTCGTACTTCCGTCGGGCCTCGTCGGCGCGCCCGAGCCGTTCGTAGATCTCGCCGACCGTCACGTGCGAGCGGAACCAGAGCTCCTGGCTCTCGTGGCCGAAGCGCGGCGTCGCGAGGAGCTCTTCATAGCGCTTTGCGGCGACGTCCAGATGCCCTGCAGCCACGTTCGCCGCCGCCACTGATTCGATCAGATCTTCGTCGCGGTCGGACAAGCTGGCCGCCTCGACGAGCCTGAGCGCCTCGTCGAAACGGCCTTCGGCCAGCGCCACTTCTCCCTGCGCCTGGTTGATGTAGGTCTGATCCTCGTCCATCGATCGATTCGCCGAGGAGCCGGCGGTTGCGTCCCACGCGCGCTTCGACATCTCGTCGACGAGCCGGCGCGCTTCCTTCACGCGGCCGCGCCGCGCCTCGAGCTTTGCGAGCATGCGCAGCCACTCGGGGCCGAGCGACAGCGTCGCACGCACGCGCGCCGCGCCGTCGAGCTCCGAACCGGCAGCCGCCGACATGCCCTTCGCAGCCAGTGCTCGCGCGAGGATGAGCCGATCCCGGTATTCGCTGACGCCGAACCGATTGGTCTGATTAATCAGGATGGCCTGGCGCAGCTCCTTGATGGCCGCGTCGTAGCGGCCGCGGTACATCTCCAGAAACGCCATTTCATACAGAAGCAGGCCGAATGCGAAGACGTCCGACCGCGCGTCGACCGGCGCGCCGTTGATCTGCTCGGGCGACATGTAGTTCATCGTCCCGACGATCTCGCCGGTGAGCGTGATCATCGTCCCGACCGCCGCGCCGGCAAGATGCTTGGCCACGCCGAAGTCCATCACTTTCACGTGGCCGTCGGCGGCGAGCATGACGTTCGACGGCTTCAGGTCGCGATGGACGGTTCCCCGTTTGTGCGCGGAATCGAGCGCCTCCGCAATCTCCGTCCCCCTCGACGTACTCCATCGCGATGAACGGGCGATCGCCGCCGTCGGCAACCTCATACACCTTGCAGACGAACGGATGATCGAGTCGGGCAGCGGCGTACGCCTCGTGGAGGAGCCGGCGCCGGGCCGACTCATCCGCGGACTGGCCCGGCGGGATGAACTTGAGTGCCACTTAGCGGCCGAGCGAGGGATCCTCGGCGAGGTAGATCTCACCTATCCCACCCTGACCGATGCGGGACAGCACGTGATAGCGGGAGATTTTTGTGCCGATCGCGCGAGGGGCCGGCTGATCGTATGCGGGCTGTCGAGGCGGGTCAATATTCCTATGGCTCAGCGGCGACGAACGGTCCGGGTACGGATCGTGAAACCGAACGGTTGTGATGAACACCAAACGAATGGCCGCGCTCGCGATGCTTGCTTTATCAGTCAGCCTCGGCTGCGGCATTGGCGAAGCCCGACAGGACAAGGTCAACCCTGACGCGGCGACGCTTCAGGATTTCCAGCGACGCATCGAGGCGTACATCAAGCTTCGCAACCGCGCCGACAACGGCGCTCCGCCGCTGAAGGAAACCTCCGATCCCGCGAAGATCAAGGCCGCGCAGATGGAGCTGGCGAAACGGATTCGCGAACACCGCGCAAACGCGCGGCGCGGCGACATCCTTACCCCGCGGGTCGAGAAACTGTTTCGCAGACTCCTGTATCCGGAACTGAAGGGACCCGACGCCGCCGAAACGAAGGCAACGATCAAGGATGACGCGCCAAAGCCGGGGGCCGTCCCGTTCAAGGTCAATGCGACGTACCCCGAAAACCAGCCGCTGCCAACCGTCCCGCCGGATCTGCTCGCCAGGCTGCCAAAGCTGCCCGAAGAACTCGAGTACCGCATCATCGACATGCATCTGATTCTCCGCGACATCGACGCGAACCTGATCGTGGACTACATGCCGAACGTGATTCGCTGAGCTCAATGACGATATTGAATAAGGACATGAAATGAGGATGCACGGCGTTGGACGAATCATCGGCGGCCCGAGCCTGGCCGCGCTGCTCGCGCTCGGCTGCGGAGCGCCGCTGGCGGCGCAGCGGCCAGCCGATACCGCACAACAGGCGCCGCAATCGCCGGCAAATCCGAACCTGAAGCTGACCCTGCCGAACAAGCAGGAGTCGGTCCGCTTCGCGGTCATCGGCGACAGTGGCACCGGAGGCAGCGCGCAGCTTCAAGTCGCAAAGCAGCTCGCCGCGTACCGGTCGCTGTATCCGTTCGAGTTTGCGATCATGCTTGGGGACAACTTGTACGGCGGCGAGCGCCCGTCGGACTACAAGAACAAGTTCGAAATCCCGTACAAACCGCTCCTGGACGTTGGCGTCAAGTTCTACGCGGCGCTGGGCAACCACGACGACCCGAGCCAGCGGTTGTACAAGCCGTTCAACATGAACGGCGAGCGTTTCTACACGTTCAAGACCGGAAGGCTGCTAAAGCCGGACAACACGAGCGCGCGGTTCTTCGCGCTCGACAGCAACTACATGGACGACGCGCAGCTGGCCTTCATCGAGAAGGAGCTTGCCGCGAGCGGAGCCGACTGGAAGATCGCGTTCTTCCACCACCCGCTGTACTCGTCGGGAGAGAAGCACGGATCGGACGAACTGCTCCGGCAGAGACTGGAGCCGATCTTCGTCAAACATGGCGTCGACGTGGTGTTCACCGGGCACGAACATTTCTACGAACGGCTCAAACCGCAGAAAGGCATCCACTATTTCATCTGCGGCAGCTCGGCGAAGCTCCGCAAGGGCAACATCGGCGGTGGAGATCTCACGGCGAAGGGATACGACCAGGGTTACACGTTCATGCTGCTCGAGATCGACGGCGACCAGATGCACTTCCAGACTATCGATGAAAACGGCCGCACCATTGATTCCGGGACGATAAAGCGAAACGTGCAGCGGACGAGCCGCTAGTGATCGATACATTGTGGATTGTGGATGGGCGATTGGATCAATCCTCAATCGCCAATTGACAATCCACAATAGCTATAACAAGCCGCCCGGCGGCGTCGTCGCGGTTCCGTGCAGCGCCTGCGTGGCTTCGCTCAGCGTCATCGTGGGCCGGTGCGTGCGGGAGCCGTCCATGTTGACGCCGGTCATCAGCGACTTCAGTCTCGCGAACTCGAGGTTCTTCCTTTCCGTCGCATTGACCGCGGCCGCGAACTGACTGTAGTTCCTGAAGCCCGCGGTGGCGGCGTTGAGATCCGCTCCCGCGGGCAGGATGCGCCGCGCTCGCGCGACTTCGTCCGGCTTCGACGAAAGCTCCTGCGCTACGGGGTTGCTCGGCTTCCACGGCCCCGCGTTCACCGGCGGCGCCGTGATGGACGGGGACCCCTTTGCCTTGACGACTGCCGCCTTGCTGGCTTTCCGCGTCGTCTTCTTCTTCGCCTTCGTCGTTTTGGCCTTCGTCGTTTTCGGTTTGGCGGAGCTCACCTTCGCGGTCGTGATGCTCGGCTTCGACGTTTGCACCGGCACGGATGCCGCCGGTTGCGCGGCCACGAGCTTCACACCGGCAAGCGCGACCATCGCAGCGGCAATGGCGAGCCGTATCGTCATACGTCGCATTGTGGACACCTCCACGACTCGACCAGAAGGCAACTGCCCTGCCGGCCGCGTGCGCCTGCTAACTTCTACAACTGAAGGAGTTACCGTTCGGGCCAGAGGCGACCGATCACAACTTCGTAGGCCTGAACGCAGTTTCCAGAGATCGGTCGGTCGACGGTCATCAACGGGACCGAGCGGCTACGGCCCGGCTTGCGGGACGGTATCCGGCTTGCGAGTAATCCGCTGACTGCGCCCTACGGATGGGGTGCGGCGTGCAAGGAGGGACAGATGAGGCGTTCATGGAAGGTGTGCGCGACGACCGCGGCGTTCCTGACGTTGGCCGGTTCGGCAAGTCTCGCCGATGCCTCGAGCCAGAGGGCGGCTTCAGATCAAATGCGACCCGCGAGCTACGTCGGGTGCCTTCGCGGCGACTATGGGTCTTTCGAGCTTACGGAAGTCGGCGGCCCGGACGTTCCGGAAGCGCGCAACTGGCGGACGCTCTACGTGACGAAAGTGCGCGAGCTTGAGGTGGTGCCGTCTGGACGCGTGGATCTGCAGCCCCACGTGGGGACCACGGTTCGCATCACCGGCGACCGCGACGGCGATACGCTGCACGCGCGCTCCATCACGTTCGTCGGATCGACCTGTAAGTAAGTCGTGCTCGATCTCGTTCGCGGAGGCAATGGAGGGTGACTCCATTGCCTCCGGTTGTCGAACTAGCGGTCTCCCCGCCGCTCCCGCCGCTCCGTACGCAGTGACTTCGCTTTCTCCTGCTGTTCCGGCGTCAGGACTTTCCAGACCTGCGCATGGACACGTGCGCGGCTGATCGCGGCCTCCGCCTCGGCATTCGCCAGAGCGCCCGCGGCCGCCCGGATCGCCGCTTCATCGATCGGATCCGCCACGGTCGCCTCGTGCAACGCGCGCCGCGCCTCCCTCAGCTTTTCGCCGACGCCACGTCCCGCCTCGCGATTCTGTTCGTGGATCGAACGGATTTCCTGCTGCTGCGCCTCCGTGAGATCGAGCTCACGAAGGGCAAGACCATCGAACCCGCCGCCGTGACCACGATGCATCCGTCCGGGGCCGTGTCGCCGGCCGCTTTCCTGCCCGGCCTCCTGCTGCGCCCCGAGATGCGCCGTCACCAGTACAGCCGAGGTCGCGACCGCAAACACGCCGGCAAGGATCGTTTTCATACTCTTGCTGTTCTTCAGAGTCATTGTGTTCTCCGGGCCGCGCTGGATCGGCTTATCTGATTGGACGGTCTAACCGTGGCACGGCCGTCACATTACTTTGACAAGAGTGTGGGAGCCGGGGTTTAAGGCCGGGGTTAACGCCGGCCGGTGGGCGTCCGCGCGAAGCTGACCGACAGGCCGCCGCTCAGCATGATCGACGCCGCGTTCGCATCCTGGGTGGAGATCGTGCGGCCGATGCTTCCATAGAGCGCGATCGACGACGTGGCGATGAACGCCGCCCCGCCGGTCAGATCGGTTCGCGCCTTCGACAATCCCAGCGCGTCCGCCGTCGAATCCTCGTTCAGCGCGCGCGTGTGGCTGAGCACGCCGGTGACGATGAAGCGGTCGTTCACCGGCACTTCTACGGCGCCGCTCCCGAAAAACGACCCGCGCGAAAACCAGCCGCTCGACCCGTAGATGCGATAGCGGGATTGACGCCACTCGACGCTCACGGGAAGCGCAAGATGGAATCTGCCACCGCTGACCGGATCGGCGTTGTTGAGGACCTCGACCATCGGGATGACTGCGACGCCGAAACCGCTCGTGGTCTGCGCCGGATCGATCAATCCGATCTTGGCGTTCAGATAGACGTCGCCGAGCCCGGCCGCCTGGCTGCCATCGGTCAACGTGAGGCGATAGTACGGAAGGGTCAGGCCGATCTGAACTCGCGGCGCGAGCCCAAGGCCCACGTCTCCGACCGGAAAGTCCGTCTGGTGTCCACCCGCGGATCGAACGAACCCCAGCGAAACCGCCACCCAACCGCCCCCGGGTTCAGCGAGCGAGGCGTCGTCGAGCCACGATCCGAACTGGCGGATGCCGTAGAGCGAGGTTCCGGCCGTGGCGGCATCAGGAGCTGGCACGGAAGTCGTGACCGGTGTCGGCCCGCGGCCTTTCGAAAGGCCTCTCGCGAGGCCGTTCCCGTTTCCTTGCGCGAGAGCCGACGACGCCCCAAGAAGGGCGCCGCCGGCCACAATGACAGTCGCTACGACGCGCCGGCCGCCGCGCATGTTACTGGGTCCCGCCGGAGGTCGTGTTCGTGCGCTTCTTCGACTTCGTCGAGGTCGTGGTCGTCGTCGTTGTCGACGTCGACGCGTCGTCTCCATCGGCGATGCCGAGCTTCTGCTTCGCCTGGCCGAGGCTGTAGGTCGTGGTCTGCCCCGTGACCGGCTCACCCTTCATGTCCAGACCGGTCATCAGGGCCTTCAGGTCAGCGAACTCGATGTTCGGGTTGTTGATCGCGGTGTTCACGGCGGCGTTCGCCTGGCCGAAGTTTTTGAAGCCGGACGTGGCGCCGTTGATTTGCTCCGGCGTCAGCGTGCCGAGCCCGAGCGCCGCCTCGAGCTTCGCCAGCTGATTCGGCTTGGTCGACAGTTTCTTCGCGACGTCGTTCGTCCAGACCGGTGTCGTCGGATCCGTCGTCGGAGACGTTGTCGTCGTCGTTGTCGAAGCGGTCGAGCCAGCAGGGGTCGAGCTCTTCTTGCTCGAACCCTTGGGCGCGGTGACCTTCGCGGATGTTGAACCGGAGGTGGTCGACGCCTTCGGGGCTGACGGCTTGACCGGCTTCGGCGCCTTCGTGCTGGACTTCGGCGCCTGCGTCTTCGTCACCGTCGGCTTCGACGGCTTGGTCGTTGGCTTGATGGCAAACGCGGGACTGGCATTCGCGACGAGCGCAAAAGCAACAATTGAGAGCCAGACGGTGATGCGTCGCATGGATACCTCCCCAAAAGACCTCATGCATTCGCAAGGTTGGTGCCGCGTGTGGGCGGCTATTATCGTAGCGGATTCAAGTACTTACGGTCGTCGCGAGCCGTCGCGATCACATAACGAGATAGAACCCGACAGTATGGGAACTTTCTACGCGGTACGACGTGTTACGATTCTGGGCCACGGATCCAACTGAGCCACGGAGTACACGGATTTTACGGATCATCACCTCAGGCCACCCCACAAACGTGGCGGCCTCTCACCGCTCTTTTCTTCAGGAGGCGTCTTCATGCCCCGGTTAGCGCAGTTGTTGTTGGTAGCTCTCTGCCTCGCGATCGCCGCCCCCGCGTTCGCGCAGTCCCAGGCGACCACGGGCACGATCGAGGGCATCGTCTCGGATTCGACCGGCGCGGTCCTGCCAGGCGCGACCGTCCTGTTCACGAACACGGGCACCGGGTACACGCGCGAGGTCACCACCGATGCTGACGGGCGGTACCGCGGCCTGGCGCTTCCGCTGGGCACGTACACGATTTCCGTCGACCTGACCGGCTTTGGAAAAGCGCAGCGCGAAAACGTGCCGCTCGCCGTCGGTCAGACGCACCGGATCGATTTCACGCTCGGCGTTGCGGGCGTCGCTCAGGAAGTGAGCGTGCTCGGCGGGTCACCGGTCGTCGAGACGACGAGGTCTGAGCAGTCGGCGCTCATCGATGAGAAGTCGGTCGAGGACCTGCCGATCAACGGCCGCAACTTCATCGACTTCGTGAAACTCGCGCCGACGGTCGGCATCGTGCAGGGGCCGGACGGCGCGGAGATCAGCATCAACGGCCAGCGGGGCATCTATAACAACGTCATGATCGACGGCGCCGACGCGAACAACCCGTTCTTCGGCGAGCAACGCGGCGGTCAGCGGCCGAAATACATCATCAGCCTCGAGGCGGTGAAAGAGTTCCAGGTCGTGACCGATGGCGGGTCGGCAGAGTTCGGCCGGTCGGCCGGCGGCTTCGTGAACATGGTGACCAAGAGCGGCACGAACCGGCTCCAGGGAACGGGGTTCTATTTCGGCCGCTACGGCTGGACGCTCTCGGAGAACTCGGACGGCACGAAAGACGACGACTTCAGCCAGCACCAGTGGGGAGGATCGCTCGGCGGACCGATCAAGCGGGACCGGACGTTCTTCTTCGTCTCGTACGACCAGAACGAGGAGAAACGGCTGAAGTCGAAGGCGGCGTTCGAGGATCCGGCGATCAATCCGAATAATGAAGGGACGAGGCTGCTCAACATCCTCGCAACCCGCTTCGGCCTGCCGAACGAGGGGGGCGCGGCGAATCCGATGCCGCAGACCAACGACGCCCTCGTGCTTCTCGGCAAAGTGGATGCGAACCTGACGGCACAGCATCAGGTCAGCGCGCGGTACGCGTATTCCTGGTCGCAGCAGCTCAATGGCACGTTCGATGTGCCGACCTGGACCAACAGCGCGAACGGCATCGAGAAAGACCGCAGCCATTCGATCGTCGGACAGCTCAACAGCACGCTCGGGACGTCGCTCCTCAACGAGGCGCGCATCCAGTACGCGGAGGAGCCGCGGCCGCGGCCGTATCCCGGTCCGGATCTCCCGGACACCGCGATCGGCAACTTCCCGGGCGGCGTCGACCGATCCTTCCGGTTCGGCCGGCCGTTCTTCCTGCCGGTCGATCCGGCGACGGACAAGCGGTTCCAGATTGCCGACAGCGTCTCGCTCGTCCGGGGGGCGCACCTGTTCAAGTTCGGCGGCGAGGTCAACTGGACGTCGATGACGCAGGTGTTCGTAGGCTTCGCGCGCGGCCGCTACATCTTTACCGGCGGCATGGATCAGTTCGAGGCGTACCTCAACAACTCCACGTCTGCCGCGGCGCTTTCGTCGTTCGTGCTCTATCTGCAGCGCGTCCCGCTCGGCGGACGGTCGATCGAGGATTCGGGACGTCAGGACATCCCGGTGTGGGAGCCGGCGATCTTCTTCCAGGACAAATGGAACATCCGTTCGAACATCACGCTCAACCTCGGCCTGCGGTGGGAAGGCTACAACTCACCCGGCTCGCTGACCGATCCGGGCGAGACGCCGTACGCGCGCTACTTCAGCGATCCGGCGTTCCCGACCGACACCGGCGAGATCCCTGACGACTGGTCGGGCTGGCAGCCGCGCGTCGGGATCACGTGGGATCCGACAGGCGAGGGCAAGACGGTCATCCGCGGCAACGCCGGCCTCTTCAAGGCGCGCACGCCGTCGCTCATCTGGGCCAACCCGCGCACGGCGAACGGCGTCATCTTCGCGACCTACACCGGCGTCATCGTCCCGGGCGTCGGCAACCTCGGCGTCCCGACCTTCCCGAACCTGGTCAGCAATCCCTCGACGGAAGGCGGCGCCCCGGGCATCGCGGTCGTCGACAAGGACTTCAAGAATCCCGAGAGCCGCCAGATCGGCGTCAGCGTCGAGCACGAGGTCGTCCAGAACTTCGCGGTGGGCGTCGCGTACAACTTCGCCAAGACGCGGTACTTGAGCCGGTTCACGGATCCGAACGTGGACTTCTCGTTCACCACGAACGCGGAAGGCCGGCGCATCTACGCCGGCGTCAACTCGCCGAACCGGCCGTTCCCGACGCTGGGCGAGGTGCTCACAACCGAAAGCAGCTCCCGCAGCCAGTATCAGGGAGTGATCTTCACCGTGAACAAGCGGTACAGCGATCGCTGGCAGATGCAGGCCAACTGGACGATCTCGGACGACAAGTCGGACGATGACAACGAGCGCGATCCGTTCACGGTGCGCTACGCCGACCTGCTCGATCTGGAGTCGGAGTACAGCCTGTCGGACCGCCACAGCCGCAACCGGTTCAACCTCTTCGGCCTCTACGATTTCCCTGCGGACGTCCAGTTCTCCGCGCTCGTTCAGTACCGCTCAGCGCAGCCGACGACCGGCACTGATCTGATCGGACAGGATGTGAACCTCGACAACCACGCCAACGATCGACGCTTCGTCAATGGGCGGGATGTCGGACGCAACCAGCAGAAAAAGGACAACCAGTACTTCACGCTCGACCTCCGGGTGACGAAGCTGTTCCGGTTGAAGGAGAGCCGATCCATCGAGGCGCTGTTCGAGGTCTTCAACCTCACGAACAGCGAGAACAACATCGTGTCGCAGATCAGCGGCGGCCTGCTGTTCGATTTCAACGGCACGCTCCGCAGCGGGGTGGGCGATCCGCGCCAGGCGCAGCTCGGCGTGAGGTACCGTTTCTGATCGTTCGTTGAAACCGTACTTCGTCGTCTTTCTGGTGCTGTCGGCGCTGCACACCTGGCCACTGGTGACAGCGCCGGCACACCTGTCCCGGAACAACAACGCCGACACCATCCTGAACGAGTGGACGGTCGCGTGGGTCGCGCACCAGATCGTCCGCGACCCGGTTCATCTGTTCAACGCCAACATCTTTTATCCGGACAAGCGCACTCTTGCGATGTCCGAGAATTTGATCGCACCCGCGCTGATGGGAGCGCCGCTCCTCTGGCTCGGCGCGTCGCCGGTGCTGACCTACAACCTCCTGCTGCTGCTCGGATTCGCGCTCACGGGCTGGACCACGTTCATCGTGGTGTCGAGCTGGACCGGCGATCGCATGGCCGGCCTGGTGTCCGGATCGCTTCTCGCGTTCAACGCCCACAGCCTGACGCGGCTCCCGCACCTTCAGGCCATCCACGCCGAGTTCATCCCGCTGGCGCTTCTGGCGCTCGATGACCTGGTTCGCGAGCGCCGCGTCCGCCACGCGGTGCTCCTCGCACTCTGGTTCGTGCTCAACGGCCTGACGTCGATCTACCTGATGGTGTTTCTGATCGTCTGCCTGACCGCTGCGCTGGTGGTTCGGACCGAGATCTGGGCCTCTCGCGCCGTGCTGAAAACAGTGGCCCGCCGCCTCGCGCTCGCCGCCGCGATTGCCGCGGCCGCTCTGCTGCCGGTGCTGCTCCCCTATTACCGGATACACACGGAACAAGGACTCGTCCGCCCGCTGGACGAAGTCGCGTACTACTCCGCCGGATGGCGCGACTACCTTCTCACCGGTGGACGGCTGCACTGGAGCCTGTGGGCGCATCGCATCGGCGACGCCACCGCGTTGTTTCCAGGCGTCACGGCGCTCGCGCTCGGGATCGTGACGCTCGCGACGGGCATCGCGTTTCGCGATCGGCGTGCGCGGATATGCCTCGCGATCGGCGTCGCCGGGGTGCTGCTCTCGTTCGGTCCGGCCATGCCGGGCTATACCACGCTCTACGAGACGTTCCCGCCGATGCAGGCGCTGCGCGCGTCGGCGCGATTCGGTTGGCTGGCGCTCCTCGCGCTCGCGCTGCTGGCGGGCTTTGCCGTGGCACATATCAGGGCGCGCTGGATCGCCCGGCCTTCATTGGCCACTGCAGCCGGCAGCGTGCTCCTCGTGCTCGTTAACGTCGAGGCGCTGCGTGCGCCGATCGGTTACACGCCCTTCGACCGCATTCCCGACACGTACGCACGCCTCGCCGCGGAGCCACCCGGCGCCGTCATCGAGTTTCCGATCTACTCGCCGCTGCAGTTCGCGCGAAACGCCGGCTACATGCTGAACTCGACGGCGCACTGGAAACCGCTCGTGAACGGCTATAGCGGCTTCGTCGCGCCTCAGTACGGCGAACGCGCCGGACGGTTCGCAAGCTTTCCACGGCCCGACGCGCTCGCGGCGCTGAGGACCGCTGGCGTCCGTTATGCCGTCGTACACGCCAGCGGGATCAGCAACTCCGCGCAGGTCTTCAAGGAGGCGATGCACACCCCGGGCCTCTCCCTGTTGTGGGAAGAGCCGGGGATACGAGTGTTCCGGATCGAGTAGGCCCGACCTTTCAGGTCGGGCGTGGTGGTCAGACCCGGGCCAACGCCCTATCGATCATCGAGAATCCTTCACGGAGCTCCGCCTCGGTGATACAGAGTGGCGGGTTCGTGAAGAAGGTGTGCCATCGGACGAAGGTGTAGAGGCCCTCTTCGCGGAGCGCCTTCGCGAATCGCGTCATCTCTTCGGACGTCCCGCCGAACGGGGCGAGCGGCTGTCGGGTCTTCTTGTCCTTGACGAGCTCGGCGATCCCGAACAAGCCGATCGACCGCGTCGCGCCAACGATCGGATGGCGCCGCTCGAGATCGGCCAGCAGGTCCTTCATGATCGGCCCCATCCGGCGCGCGTTCGCGATGAGATCGTCCTCCTCGTAGACGGCGATCGTCGCAAGCGCCGCGGCGCAGGCGAGCGGGTGGCTGTTGTAGGTCAGACCGCTCGGGAACATGCGATCCCTGAAGTGCGCCGCGATCTGCGGCCGCATGCCGACCGCACCGAGCTGCACGTACGCGCTCGTCAGGCCCTTGGCCATCGTGATGAGGTCCGGAACGACGTTCCAGTGATTGACCGCGAACCATTGGCCGGTCCGGCCGAACCCCGACATCACCTCGTCGCAGATCATCAGGATCCCGTATTTCGTGCACAGCTCGCGCACGCCCTCGAGGTATCCGTCCGGCGGAATGAGGATGCCGTTCGTACCCGTGACCGTCTCGAGGAAGAACGCGGCGATCGACTGTGGCCCTTCGAGCTGGATGATCTCTTCGAGGTGGATCAGCGCCTGTTCGGCCGTGTCCCACCCGCGCTCGATCCCGTGGTACGGATCGAGGACATGAATCACGCCGGGAATGCCGGGCTCGGCGAAGAGGCGCCGCGGATCCCCCGTCAGGCTCGCCGCTCCCATGGTCCCGCCGTGATACGACCGGTACCGTGCGAGCACCTTGTAGCGCCCGGTGTAGAGCCGCGCGATCTTCAGCGCGTTCTCGTTCGCGTCGGCGCCGCCGTTCGTGAAGAAGAAGGTGTCGATGTCTCCCGGCGCGATCTGCGCCAGCTTCTCGCCGAGGCGCGCCCTCACTTCGGTCGCCATGAACGGGCTGATGTAGGGGAGCTTCGCGACCTGTTCCTGGATCGCGCGCACGACGCGCTCGTCGCCATGCCCGATGTTCACGCACATCAGCTGGCTGTTGAAGTCGAGGTACCGCTTCTCATCGGGGGTCCAGAACCAGCAGCCCTTTGCGCCGGTGACCGGAATCGGGTCCGCCTTGCTCTGCGCGGACCACTCGAAAATGGTGTGCTTCTTGGTAAGAGCGACGATTTCTTCGCCAGTCAACGCGCGGATGGTTTCCGTGTACACGTCTGCTGATCCTTGGGCAGGCCTAAAGGCCTGCGCTACGTACTGTCTAGTCCCCAGTCCCTAGTCCCTAGTCCCTACTGTTTGCTCGTTACAACCTGCTCTGGCCTCGCGTAGCCTTCGGCTTCGTACCCGCCGTGATAATCCTTCGCGTCCGGCCGCCGGATCTGCGAGTGGGCCACAACCCGATCGCGGAGAAGGCCGCGAAACCGTTCCAGCGATTCGTAGCGCTTGCGCGCCATGAACTCCGCCATGTCGGCCTTCAGGTTCTTGATGACGTTCGGTCCGATGGCGTGGTCGAGCATCGCCGCGGTGCAGACCTGCACTGTGCCGCAGCCGAGCAGAAAGTAGTTGAGCGCGTGCGGAAACTCCGCGATCCCACCGATGCCGGAGAACCCTCGGTTGGGAAATGCCTGCGTGAGCTGCGACACCTTCGCGAGCGAGAGCGGCAGGATGGCCGGCCCACCGAGCCCGCCGCTCGAGACGTTGCCTTCGACGTTGATCTCGAACTCCAACGTCTCGGGATCGACGAGCGGAATCGACGGGAACGTGTTCGACGAGGAGATGGCGGCCGCCCCTCCCGCGAACGAGCCGCGCGCCTCGGCCACGATGTCGGTCGTCGACGGCGTCAGCTTGCACCAGATGGGCACGCGGGCCACGTCTTTTACGGCCTGTGTGACGACCGAAATCAGGCCCTCGTCCCGGCCGATGTTCGAGCCCATGTCCTGCCGGTCCATGTGCGGACAAGAGAGGTTCAGCTCGAACGCATCGGCTCCTTCGTCCTGGCACGCCTTCGCGAGCGTCTGCCAGTTGGCCAGCTCCCTGTCGCTGCCAGACCCCGCCATGATCGACGCCACGAGCACCTTGTGCGGGAATGCTTTCTTGATCTTGCCGATTCGCGGGACCCACCAGTCGAGCGGCTTGTCGGAGATGAGCTCCCAGTTCCACGACGAGTGCAGCGTCGAACCCGGTCGCTTTTCCATCGAGAGCTGATAGGTCCCCGACGTGGCGCGCAGAAACTTCGTCTTCGGTCCCTTGACGTTCACCACCGGATGCAGCCCGATCGTCTTGGTGACGACGCCGGCCCAGCCGGCTTCGAACGCGCGCATGATGTTGCTGTCGGACTCGGTGGGCGGCGCGGACGCCAGCAAAAAAGGGCTGTCGAACCGAATGCCCGTGAAGGAAACGGAGAGGTCAGTCATGTGAGGTCAATGCCGAATCCCGAAGTCCGAATGACGAAAGGAGCGGCAACTCCCTTCGGCCTTCGGCCTGTCGGCATTACGCCGCGGCGGTCGCTTTGACCCCCAGCACTTCGCCGAATACGCCCACCGCCTTCCGCATCTCGTCGATCGTGCCGATCGAGATCCGGCAGTGAGTGGTCATCGGCGGGAACGGACGGCCGACGAGTACGCTGCGTTCGCGGCACGGATCGCGGAACTCGGCGAGCGGGCGCTTCACGTCCACGAAGATGAAGTTCGCCTGCGAGTCGCTCACCTTGAAGCCGTTGCGCTGGAACCATCCGATCGTGAAGTCGCGCGCCTCGGTATTGCGGTTCCGCTCCTGCGTAATGCGCTCGTCGTCTCCGATCGACGCGATCGCGGCAGCCACGCCGAGCGCGTTCATGCTGGTTCCGTACTGATGCTGCGCCAGCGTCCGAAGTGTCTCGGGGCGGCCGATCATGTAGCCGACGCGGAAGCCGGCCATGCCGTGCGCCTTCGAGAACGTCCGCGCCACGACGACGCGCGGGTTGGCGAGCGCGACCGGGACCTGCGAGCTGTAGCTCGGATCGGTCACGTAGTCGAAGTACGCCTCGTCGATGAGCAGCGTCGTCTCGGGCGACACCTGGAGGACGCGATCAATGAGGTTCGTGACCGCCTTGCCGGAGTGCACCGTCGCCGTCGGGTTGTTCGGGTTGTTCAGGTACACCATGCCGGCCCCCTTCGAGGCGGCGACGATGGCGTCGAGATCGTCCCGGAGCTGCGCGTCGAGCGGGATTGCCTTGACCGGCGCCTTGACGAGGCCGGCGTAGTCGGCGCACTCCTCATAGGCAGGCGCGCCCGACACGAGGCCGCGCGACGGCGACGTGAAGCAGTGGGTCGCGGACCGCAGCAGCTGCGTCGACCCGCAGCCGACGAGCACGTTGTCGGTGCTGATCTTGTACTTGGCGGCGATCGCCTCGCGGAGCACCTCCGGGTTGTCCGGGTAGCGGCCGGCCGGCGCGCCGTCCTTGAGGAACGAGCGCACTGCGGTGAGCACCTTCGTGCCGGGCCCGAGCGGGTTCTCGTTGTTGTGCAGGAGCAGCGGCCGCATCCCGGCCTGCTGGAAGACTTTCATCCAGCGCGCGGTCTCGGCGTCGGCCCGCGGGAGATACGATGCCGCGAAAGCACCAGCCGTCCCGGCTCCGAGGGTCCGAATGAACGCACGGCGCGATTGCATGATCGTTCCCCTTATCTATTAGCCGTCGTGGTTGGCGTGCCGAGGACCTTCGCGAACACGTCCGTCGCCCGCTTCATCTCGTCCATCGTCCCGATCGAGATGCGGCAGTGCGTGCGGTCGAGTGGCGGGAAGTCACGGCCGACGTGGACGCCGTGCTTGCGGCACGCCTCACGGAATTCGCGCGGAGTGCGCCGGATGTCGACGAACAGGAAGTTGGCCTGCGAGTCGGTCGCCGTCATGCCCGCGCTCTTGAAGAAGTCGAGCGTGTACTTGCGCACGGCGGTGTTGCGCGCGCGCTCCTGCTCGATGTGCGCCGCATCCTGGAACGCGACGTGCGCGGCGGCGAGCGCCGGCACGCTCACGTTGTACGGCATCAGGAAGGGCGCCATCGCCTTGATGATGGTTGGCGAGCCGATCGCGTAGCCGGCGCGCATGCCGGCCATACCGAAGCACTTGGAGAACGTCCGTGTGACGAACACCCGCGAGTCCGCCTCCATCGCGAACGGCGCGCCGGTCGCGTAGGCCGGATCCGTCACGTATTCGTGATAGGCCTCGTCGAGGAGGATTGCGGTATCCGGCGAGTCCTTCCGGACCTTGGCGACGAATTCCTTGACGGCCGCGGCCGAATGCACCGTCGCCGTCGGGTTGTTCGGGTTGCAGAAGAAGACGAGACCGGCGCCACGCGCGGCGGTGGCCATCTGATCGAGATCCAGCTTGCCGGCGGCGGTCACCGGAATCGCCTTGACCGGGTGCTGCATTGCCTCGGCGGTGCGCTGCGGCGACTCGAACGACGGCGCGGCGGTGACGAACGCCTTGGTCGGGCTCGTGAACGCGCGGACCGCCGCGATGAGCAGCTCGCCCGACCCGGCGCCGAGCGCCACGTTTTCGGGCTTGACCTTGAACGAGGTCGCGAGCAGCGCGCGCAGATCGGCGAGCGCCGGCTTCGCGTTCATCGGGTAGCGGCCCGCGTTCGCGAAGGAGCTCTCGATCGCCTTGAGCGCCGCCGGGCCTGGCCCGAGCGGATTCTCGTTGCTGTTGATCTGGATAACGTCCGGGGGCTGCGGCGGCACGGGCTGGGAAGAGTCGAATCCGCCAGGCCAACCCTCGGCAAAGAATGCTTCGCGCCCGCGCGCGGCCAGATGTGGCGCGCTCGGGAGAGCGACCGCTGGAGCGCCTCCCAGCGATCGGACGAACGCACGGCGCGACAACGACATGGGCTGCCTCCTTGCGGACAACCGAACGGGTAACGGGCAATTCTAGCCTATTTCCGTAGCTCGACGACGATTACCTCGATGGGCTTGCCGGACTCGTTGACGTCGGCGTGCCGCGTTCCGGGAGGGTCCGCATCCAGCCAGTAGGCCTTGCCGGTTTCCCAGCTCACCTCGCGCGACCCGCCCTTCTCCTCGACAATTTTGAGGGTGCCACCCACGAGCGCGACGATCGTCCGCCCATGCTCGTGCCGGTGCATGCTCAGCGGCTGGTTCGGCAGAATGATGCTCTTCCACACGCGGACGTGATCGTTCTCGAACTGAGGCACCCGTCGGGTCGTGGCCGCCTGCTGCTGCAGAACAAACCCGGCGGGAATGAAGGCTGCGAACAAACCAGTAGTGAGAAGTGCCTCACGGATCATCATTTCTTCCTTTGCCGTGGGGCCCCACCCCCACGCCCTGCCACGCCTCGCTCTCGCTCGGCGCGCTGATGCCGGCATCTGGGCATCATTCGAGGATCACTGCACCGGATTTGAAAGTGTCCCGATGCTCTCGATCGTGCAGACCGACTGGTCGCCCGGCTTGAAATAGAGCGGTGTCGCCCGCGCCGTGCCGACGCCCGCGGGTGAACCCGTGGCGATGGCATCGCCGGGGTGCAGCGTGAGGATATGCGACGCGTAGCTCAGGAGCTCGAAGACCGTGTGCGTCATGCGGGACGTGTTCGAGTCTTGCATGACCTTTCCGTTCAGCGTGAACGTGATCGCGAGCTTCTGCGGATCGGGGACGAACTCGCGCGGCACGACGAACGGGCCCAGCGGCGCGAAGGTGTCGTGGCTCTTGCCGAGCAACCAGTCAGATCCGTGGCGCCCGTCTCCGCGGCCGCCGCGATCGGACACGTCGTTCTCGAGCGTGTAGCCGAAGATGTAGTCGACCGCGCGCTCGACCGGCACGCGGCTGGCCACCTTACCCACGACGATCGTCAGCTCGCACTCCCAGTCGATCCGATCGCGGCCCGCCGGGATGCGAATCGCCTCCCCATCCGCGATGACCGCCGACCGCAGCTTCGGGAACAGGTACGGATTCTGCCGCGTGTCGCCCGGCTGCCGGGGCCAGATACCAGGGATCGCGTCGGGCGGCTTCGCCGGGGGCGCGCCTAGCGCGCCGGCGCCCGCCATTTCCTTCTCGTGCTCGACGTAGTTGACCGCGGCGTTGAGCATCGTTCCCGGAAGGACGGGCGGCCGCACTTTGACCGACGCCAGACCGACGACATATTTCGGACGCGTACCCTTGCCGGCCGCCGCCGCCGCGAATTCCTGCAGCTTCGGCTTCAGCTCGTCGTAGCGCGCGATGAGCTCACCCATCTCGCGCGGCGGGCGTTCGAGCGCCTGGTCCAGCCTCGCCACCGCGTCACCCACGACCACGCCCACGAAGCGCGCGCCGCCGGCTTCGAATGTTCCGAGCTTGTAGGCGACGGGCGTCTGCGCGACCGTCGTCGTCACGCCGGCGAGGACAATGAGTAGAGAGAGTTTTCGCATGTCGCTTCCAGGGCTGCGCTACTCTTTCGGCAGCGTCAGCGCGACGAGCTCAGCGGAGACGTCTGGGCTCGCCACTGCCGCCAGGATGTATTGCCGCCCATTGTGAAGGAACGTCATCGGCGCCGTGTTGGTCGCTGCGGGAATTTCGACCGCCGCGATCTCTTTCCCCGTCTTCTTGTCGACCGCGTGAAAGAGCGGCGATCCGCCGCGCCCTTCACCGTAGAAGAGCAGCGTCTTCGTCACGAGCAGGTTCGCCTGCGTCGGCTTGCCGGTCACGGGCAGCTTCACGCCCTTCAGCGCCGGATGGTTTTTGACCTCGTCCGGCGTGTCGCCGTCGGGAATCGTCCACGCATGGTCACCGGTGTTGAGATTCAGGGCGACGATGGTGCCGTACGGAGGTTTTAGCAGCGGCAACCCCTGTGGTCCACGGATCCCTCCCGGTCCCATCGACACGTACGCGGACGTGCCGCCCTTGAATTTCTCGTCGCCGCGGACCATCGAGAGCACGCTGTGTCCGCGCTCGCTCGCGATGTAGACCATGCCGGTCTCGGGATCCGCCGCCGCGCCGCCGGGAATGTTCGCGCCGCCGTTCGCGCCCGGCACGTTGAACGCGCCTTTCGTCCCATCGGGCGCCTTCGCGAGGGACGGTGGCAGGAAGAGCGGCCCCAGGCGGTACTCGCGCGCCAGTTTCAAGGCCTGCTCTTTCAGTTCCGGCGTGTAATCGATCAGATCGTTCTCGGTAATGCCCTGCAGCTCGAACGGCGGCGGCTTGGTCGGGAACGGCTGCGTCGGCCAGGTTTTTTCGCCCGGAACATCCGACTGCGGGACCGGACGCTCTTCGATCGGCCACACCGGTTGGCCGGTCTCGCGGTTCAACACGTAGAGGAAGCCCTGCTTCGTGGCCTGAGCGATCGCCGGAATGCGGCGGCCGCCCACGGTGATGTCGAGCACTTTCGGCGCGTCCGGCGTGTCGTAATTCCAGATGTCGTGATGGACCATCTGGAAGTGCCACGCTTTCTTGCCGGTCTTCACGTCGATCGCGATCAGGCTCGTGCCGTACAGGTTCTGCCCGTGACGATGGCCGCCGTAATAGTCGTTGGTTGGCGTGTCGGTCGGCACGTAGACGAGCCCGAGCTCCGAATCGGCGGACAGCGGCGCCCACGCCGACACGTTGCCTGTGTATTTCCACGACTCGTTCTCCCACGTGTCGTGGCCGAACTCACCCGGGCGCGGGATCACGTGGAAGCGCCAGAGCATGCGGCCGGTCTTCGCGTCGTACCCGCGGACATGCCCGGGAATGTTCTCCTTGTTCTCGGGGTAGTAGCCGCGGTCGTGCGAATTGCCGACGACGACGACGCCGTTGACGACGAGCGGCGGCGAAGATGACGTGATGTCGCCGCTCTTCAGCGTGCCGATGTCCGCCTCGACCGGATAGTCACCCAGGCCAACGTGGAGATCGACGACGCCGTTCATGCCGAAGTACGGAATCGGCAAGCCCGTCTCGGCGTCGAGCGCATGCAGGTAGTAGCCCGGAGTAAGTAGATAAATGATGCCGCGGCCGTCGACCTCGGCGTAGGCGACCCCTTTACCGTAGTTCTTCCGCGTCGACGCCTCCCACCGCGGGTTGTCCTTCTCGCGATACATCCAGAGCGTTTCGCCGGTGGCGGGGTCGATGCACACGGCCGTGCGGCGCTGGCCGGCGACGGTGTAGAGCTTCCCCTTCACGTAAATCGGCGTCGCGCGGTAGATGTGGTCCACCTCGGGACCGAAGTTCGCCGCGCTCCACCGCCACGCGATTTCGAGCTTCGCGACGTTAGCGGCGTTGATCTGATCGAGCGGCGAGTAGCGCGTGCTGCCTTCGTCGCCACCCCAGTACCGCCACTCGCCTGCCTGGGTGCCGCGTCCGTTGGCGCGCGGGAGCGCAACGATCGCCGCCGCGGCGATGACGACAAGCAGCCACGAAAACAGTGTTCGCCTCATGCGGTGATCTTCCCTTCTTTTATTCCTGCTCGCGGGGCCCCACCCCCGCTCGCTCTCGCTCGGCGGCCGGCCTCCGGCCGGCTCCTCTCCGGCGCCTCGCTCGGGCCGCAGGCGCTATTTCTCCGGTCCTTCGATGACCACGTCTTCCATGGCCGGCTTGGCACCCTTCAGATCAGTGTCGCCAGTTGGCAGCCGGTTGATCTTGAGCAGATACGCGATCACGTCCGCGTATTCCTGCGGCTTCAAGCTGCCCGGGTTGTCCTTGGGCATCGTCGTTCGCAGGTTGGTGTAGAGCGCGAAGATCGTCTGGCCGGTCCAGCTTTGCATGAAGACGTAGCCGCTGTACTGCTCTGGCATGTGGCACGTGCCGCACTTGGCTTTGTACGTTTTCTCGCCACGCTCGGCCTGGGCGGCCGAGTATACGCCGTCACGCGTGGAGCGCGACACGGGCACACCCGCCGTCAACGCAACCGCGGCAAGCCACAGGACGCCGAGCGTCATTGCTGATCGCAAGCTGCGCGAAGATAGCACACCATTCACCGCCTGCGCAGCCGCCGGAGCTGATCCTCCATGCCGGCAATCAGCTTCGCATCCTGCTGCGCGCGCGCCAGCGCAAGAACCTCCTCGAATGCGGCTGCCGCCTCCGCGACGCGGCCGCGCGTCAAGAGCAGATTCGCGAGGTTGAGGCGCGCAACGGTGTAGCCCGGACTGCTCGCGGCGGCGGCCCGATACTGCTCGAGCGCCCCGTCGGCGTCGCCGCGGCGCTCGAGCAGATATCCGAGATTGTTTCGTGCCCAGGCGAGCTCGGGATCCAGCGTCACGGCGCGGCGGTACTCGGCCACGGCGCCGTCCAGATCGCCGCGGCGTTCGAGCAGCGCGGCCAGACGGGCGTGCGGCTCGGCCGCCTGCGGATCCGCGTCGATCGCCTCACGATAAACCCGCTCCGCCTCTAC
Source organism: Vicinamibacterales bacterium (assembly GCA_036258175.1). Classification (GTDB taxonomy): domain Bacteria; phylum Acidobacteriota; class Vicinamibacteria; order Vicinamibacterales; family 2-12-FULL-66-21; genus DATAEE01. The sequence goes on along the minus strand of DATAEE010000425.1, from coordinate 13,708 downwards.
CGGCGCCCCCTGCGCCACGTGCAGCGCGGCGAGGTTGAGGCGCGCGACGTCATGGCCCGGGTCGAGGCGCAGCGCTTCCGCATACGTAGCGAGGGCTTCATCGGTCCGCCCGAGTCGTTCGAGCACCGTACCCAGGTTGACGTGCGCCGCAGGCAGCTCGGGCTCTTCGCGAGCGACGTCGCGCAGCAACCGCTCCGCCTCGGCGAGCTTCGTCCCGTCAGGCGGTTGAGTCGTGCCGGCCTCGTCCGCCAGCGCAAATGCGAGCTGAGAGCGCCACTCCACGACGCCCGGGACGGCCTGGAGTGCGGCGCGCCATTGCGCGACCGCTTCGCCGAACGACCCGCGGTTGCGAAGCAGCGCCGCGAAGCCCACGCGGAGCATCGCGTCGTTCGGCCGCCGTGCGATCGCCGCGCGATAGGTCGCTTCGGCCTGCGCGAGCCCTGCCCGGGCCGCGGCTCGCGCCGCCGCAACTTCGCGCCGGCGGCGCTCGAGGCGCGCCTCGTGTCCCGCCTGATTCGTGAACGGTGGACGCCGCATCATCTCCAGGATCGCCGCCGCCATGCGATGTCGATCCCAGGCGGTGAGCGCAAGGCGCTCGGCCACCTGCTCGGGCGGCACCAACGTGACCGTCGACTCGCGTCCGCGAGCGAATGAGATTTGATGGATGAGGATTGGCGCGACGGTCCGCGCCACCAGGTCGTTCCCCGTCTCGTTCAAGTGGACGTGCTCCCAGAACACATCGTCTCCTGGCGCGCCTCCCCGGGCGGACGCAAAAATGTGTTCCAGGTCGGCGAGCAGGACGAAGTCCTGCACACGCGGCGCTGCGATGTCACGAACCGCGCCGTTGATGCGACTGTCCGCACGGAATCTGAGGAGATCGAGGTCTCGCGCGCGGGCGAGGGCTTGCGCGCCATCAGCACGGCGGCCCGACTCGAGCGCCGCGACACCCAGCTGATAGTGCATGTCGGCGTCGTTGGCGTCTCGCGTGTGAAGCGAGGCGAAGGGCGGATTGTCGCGCAGGTTGACGGGGACCGTCGCGACGAGTGCCGGTACGCGGGCTTTCTTCGCGACATCGAGGATGGCTTCGAGGTTTGCGCGGAAGGATGTGTAAGTCCGGTCCAGCCTCGGATCGTCAGCCGCGATCTGCTGCCCCGTCAGCATCTCCATGCCGCGCCATCGCGTGCCTTGCGACGTCCGCGGCGCAACCGCCGAGGCCGCGGCCCGTTCGAACAGCTGACCGATCCGCGTGCGCTGCGCAATCAGACGCGCGCGGACGAGGGGCTGCGGCGGCGCGCCGCTCGTGAAGATCGTCCCCGGGCCGAACGGTCCGACGACTTCGTTGTTTCCCATGTAGATGACGAAGGCATCGGGCTCGTACCGGACGCACTCGCGGGCGATCTCGGCGACGACGGGCGAGTTGATCGCCGTCATCGCCGTATTGATCATCTCGACGTCGACGTCTGGATACGACGCTTCGACCAGCACCTCGGTCATGCGGCTGAAGCCGAACGCCGGCTCCGGGATACCCATCGCCGCCGATTCGCCGAAGACGAACACGCGGAACGTGCCTGGCGGCTTGCGCGCCGGAAAGGCGAGCGGCAGCGGCGTGCGCGCGAGCGCCACCGGGAAGAACCGCCACCCGAACCGCGGGTTGCTCACGTAGCGATCGCCGTCGCGTAGAAAAAAGGAAGAAGGGCGGCCGACCCCCGCAACGCGGAGCGCCCCTTCGACTGAGCCGAGAAGCACGACCGGAACGAGCAGCGCCACGAGCGGGAAGGCCCAACCGCGCCAGCCTCGCGGAGCCGCGCTGGCAGAGGCGCCCGCGCCGCGGCGGCGTTCCGGCGTCTTCCGACCCATGGAGGGCGAGGAGGATACCACGCTAGAATCGCGTCGATGCGCCGCTGGCTTGCGTGCGGAGCTCTGGTGGCAATCGCGCTCGCCGCCGAAGCGCACGGACAGGGCGCCGCCTCACTCCTCGACCTCGACGGCCGCGCGATGGATCCGTTTCAGGGCAGCCGCTCGCGCGCGATCGTTGCGGTGTTCAGCAGGACCGATTGCCCGATCTCGAACAGGTACGCGCCGGAATTGGCGCGCCTCCACGGCGCGTTTGCGCCGCGCGGTGTGGAATTCCGGCTGGTCTTTCCAGGCGATCAGCCGGTCGACACAATCACGCGCCATCTCCGCGAGTTCGGCTACCCGTTCGGCGTCTGGCGCGATCCGGGCTTCGCCTTCGTCGATCGCGCGGGCGCGACGGTCACGCCCGAGGCGGCGGTCTTCGACGCGCGCGGAACGCTGCTCTATTTGGGACGCATCGACGATCGCTACATCAGCGCCGCCCGCAGGCGGCCCGCACCGACGAGCCGCGATCTCGAAGAGGCGCTCGAGGCGATCCTTGCGGGCCGGCCCGTTGCGACCGACAGGACGCCGGCGATCGGATGTCTCATCAACGACTTGCGGTAGAGCCACCGATTACGGATCCGACGAAACCACGGATTTCGCGGATGAAACGAGCCGCGGATTCCGCGGATTCCACGGATCGAACGACCACGGATTGTAGGATCTCCCTTACTGAGACGGCGGCTCTTCGCGGCCGAGAAGATCTCGCAGCGCCTCGGCGTGCGTCGCCAGAAAGAGCCGGTCCTTGTCGCGGCCCGCCGCCGCCTTCGACTCGACGATATGTCTGAGGCGTGCGACGGGGATGTCCACACCGTCGGCGATGAACACCCGTCGCTCGCCCCACACGGTCTCGAAGTCGAAACCGGCCATGACGAGCGACAAGTCCACGTCGAAGCCTCGACGATCGGTGGCGCGAATCAACGCGCGGCGTTTGACGATCTGCTCGGCCAGCCAGCGATCCCGGGGGATATCGAGGGGCTCGGACTCCGTCCAGAGCGACAGGCCAGCCGCTTCGCACGCGTTCCAGGTGCTCAGTAGGTTGTCGGGGTCGGGCGGCAAGAAGAGATCATAGTCCTGAGTTGTAAAAATGACGCGCGCCGCTTGTGCGTAGTAATTTGTGCCCGCGACGCCCATCACGACAAAGCGCACACCGCGCTGGCGAAGGACTCGAATCAGATCGAGGAAGGCGTCCACACGAGATCAGCGCCGGCGCGCGCGTCGGAAATGCTCTTGGAACTGCCGCAGGGCCTCATGCACCCAGGTTTTGTCCGCCCCGGACTGATTCTCCGGCATGGCCTCGACGCGCTCGACCGCGCGCATGTAGGTGTCGTCCAGCGTCGCGGGGCCCGTGAGACGCGCGACATCCGCGACGGCTGCGTCGATCGCGCGCAGGGCCTTGTCGTCGGTTGGGTTCACGGCTGCCATTGTACGGCATGACCCGTGGCGCGGGCGGTATTCAGGATTCAGAATCCAGAATTCAGAAGAGACCACATCCGTGTAATCCGCGGAATCCGTGGCTTCGGGATCCGCGACCTCAGTGGCTACCTCACCGGCACCTTCCGTTTCAGCTCCTCGAACCAGTTGACGATCACGTCGATCTGCGTCGGCTTCGGGTTATTGCTCGTGTCGATCATCACGAACCGGCGTCCATCCGCGGTCACATCGTAGGAGTTCAGCATTCTGTCGTTCTCGAACAGCATTCGGGGCCACTGACCGAGAACTCGGGCGAAGTTCTGACGTCCACGACCATCATCTTGTGTCCTTCTCGATAGAACAGTTCTCCGCTGGCCTTCGCCCAGCGCGGAAGCCGGCCCCCATTGATTGAAATCTGCGATCGCCCGCCAAGGCTGGGAAATGACCGAATGTAAACCTCCAGGCGTCCTGACTCGTCCGATACGTAGGCAAGCCAGCGACTGTCGGGCGAGAACGCAGGCACGCTCTCGGCGAACGGCCCGGTGAGCAACGGCTCGACTTTCTGTGTGCTGCGCCGAAGGATCCAGATATCGCGGCGTGTGCGAGGATTGAATACGTCGAATCCCAGAATCTCTCCATCGGGGGACCACGACCACGGGCGTGGGATCAACGGCACTGGCCATTTCGCCGGTACTGTGAAACTGCGGCGAGGAAGTCCCGTCAGCGGGGCGCCAGACCAGCCGCAGTGCCGGAACTCCCGCGCCAGGCGACCCGAAGTCGGACTTGTAGGTAATCCACTGTCCGTCGGCTGACCAGACGGGCTCAGTGTTAAATAGCGCTTCAGACGTCAGCCGCGTTGTCGTCCCGCGCTTCAGGTCGTGCGTCCAGACATCGATTCGCAGTCTGTCGGTTTCAAACGCCAGATAGCGCCCGTCCGGCGAGAGCCGGACCTGCTCAAAGTTGTCTCTCTGTTCGGAGATTCGCTCCGCTCTGCCCTGCCGGTCGACCCACACGAGTTGCTCCTGCATACCCCAGGTAGGGCCGGCTGCATACGCGAGGACTCCGGTGTCGGAGAGGGCGAAGTGTGCCTCGCCGCCCATAGGAGACATCACCAACCTGCGGAGCATCTCGATGGGTTGGCCCTTCGTTCTCCCCTGGAAGACATCGAACGGGACCGCGAACAACGAGCCTTGTCTCGAGTAGAGCAGGTGGCCGGTTGGGGCATACCGCGGAGTGGAGCCTCCTTCGAACACACGCCGCTGCTGCCCGGTCGAGAGTCTTGACAAGCCAGTGAGTGCGTCGTCCCACGAGTTCATCCGCGGCATGCCAACAGTAAACAGAAAAGCGTCTCCGTCTGGCAGAAATGCGGGTAATCGATGCGAGTGCTCGCCCTTCTCGCGGGTCGTCAATGCCGTGCAAGGTCCACCGCTGGCGGAGACGCGCCGCAGGCCGGAATCCAGATCCGCCGCAAACACAATCGTGTCGTCGCGACCCCAGGCTGCGCCGCGCGCGTAGCCCACATCACACAGCGCGACGATTTCTCCGGTCGCAAGCGAAATCTTCTTCAGCTTGGCCCTGTCGAGAAAACCGGCGCGAACCGCCGTCGGGCGAGAAGAAAGGACTCCGTGCGCCTTCAGTGCCCCGCAGTAGCTCAGCCTCCGGTCGATCGAGTCTCCGGATGCACATCTGCGTCGTGGGACCGCGACGGGCGACGTAGGCGATCGTCGTGCCGTCACGCGAGATTGCGATCGCGGGGTCAGTGTCGCCCTCAACGGCCAGCGTCGTGCCTGGAGGTATAGGAATCGCCAGGTGCACCGGCCCCACGGATGATGCCGACGACGCGGACCGCGTGATGCGCCACATGACAGAGGCACCCACAAAAAAAGTGGCAGACAACACAAGCGCGATCATCAGGACGCGCCGCCATGACGCTCGCAGCGCAATCGCGCTCGCGCGCAAGGTCCCGGAGACCGACGCGCGCCAATCGACGAGCGCATTCGCACCGCGCGGCCAGCGCGATGTCGACTCGGCCGCCTCGAGACGCTGTCGTCCGCGGTTCCACCACGCATCGAGCTCCGGCTTGAACGCGAAGACCGATCCAAGTTTGTCGTGCGGTAGCCGGTGGACCGGCAGGCCTTCCTTCTTCTCCCACCGCTGCACCGTCGACACGTCGCGCTTCAGGTACGCGGCGATCTCTTTCCAGGAGTCAAGGCGAACGTCGGCTGTTGAAACCGGCAAGGCGTCACGCGGGACAGGAGAACCGTCGCCCATGTGATGCACCCGGGAATGATGGCAGGCGCGGCCATTCTATCCGGCGCTCTCTGACACCGCAATCGACCGCATTCCACCGCAAAGTGCGGATCCCATTGATCTCCAGCAGCTTACAGGTTGAGACGCCAATCCTCTGAGCCGATTTTCGGTCCTGCGCGCGGAGGTGCCTCATGCGACGCAGAATCGATCGACTCGCGTGTCTCGTGGCGTTGGTGGCGTTCGTCGGCGCGACCAACTTGCTCGCTCAATCCGACTCATCCCACTCATTCAAGAGCGTAAAGGTCTCTCAGGCTCTGTTGCGGCAGCTGCTGGCCGAAGGCTTCGCCCGGTCGAAGACATTCCGGCGGCTCGTGGATGGCCTAGATGCATCAGACTGGCTGGTGTTCGTGCAACCGGGCCCATGCCCCGAGAAGGCGGCGGTCGCCTGCCTGCTGCATACCGTCGCCGAGTTCGAGGGATCTCCATACGTGCGAGTGCTCGTCAACTTCAATCATCGCCATCCCGACAACGTCATCGCGACGCTCGCGCACGAGCTCCAGCATGCACTCGAGGTCGCGCAGGACCCCAACGTCAAGGACACCGCGACGATGCGCGCGCTGTTCGAGCGCATTGGCACAGTCCGTGTGCGAAGCGGCTCGGCGACGACGTACGAGACGGACGGCGCGCGGCGAATTGGCGAGCAGGTACTGCGCGAGCTCGGCGCCGCGCCAAAGACCCGCGGCGATAAGCTGGCGGCGAAACGAGAGGACAGGTCTGATCCGTCTAATCCGTGAAATCCGTGGTTCGTGAGCCCGTGTAATCCGCGAAATCCGTGGCTCGTGGATCCGTGAAATCCGTGGATCGTTACCGCGGACCGAGCGCCGCCCGGTGCCGCTCGGCGCGCTCGAAATCTCCCTTCGCCCGGTAGTACCCGGCCAGCTCCTCGTGCGCCGCGAGATGCCGCGGATCGACGGCGACGGCGCGCTCCCACCAGGATGCCGCTTCATCGAACCGGTTCGAGAACTTCTCGACGAGACCGAGATTGAAGTACGCATCCGCGTTCGCGGGATGCCGTTCCACTTCCTGCTGGAACTCGGCTCGCGCCTCGGCCTCAGCGCCTCTCCGCGCCGCGAGGACCCCGAGGTTGTTGTGTGCGCCAGGCGTCATCGGATCGGCGGCGAGCGCGGCGCGATAGTGACCCGCGGCGCCGGTGGGATCTCCATCGCTCTCCGCGATCTGTCCGAGGTTGACATGCGCGAGGCCCGCAAACGGCGTCCCGCGCGTCCCGTTCTGCCAGTACGTGTAGCGGTTCCGGAAGACGCCGGAATGCGCGAACGAGAGTCCGGCAAACACGACGCAGACAGCAGCGGCCATCGCAAGTGACCGCCGTGAACGAGTGGTCGAGATCGATAGCTGCGACATGCCGACGATGACGCCAATAAGCGGGAAGTACAGCCGGTGTTCGTACGCAGGAAGGCCAGGGATCGTGAGCGCCGGGATCAGGAACGCGAGCAACCAGCCAGCGACGAGCCACCTCCATCGCGCCGTGAGCCGGTAGAGAAACCAGCCGAGAAGCAGCAGCGACACGACGCCGAGCACGACGTCGACACGCGTCAGACCGGGCATGACGTTGAGGTTGACCGGCAGCACCATCTTCCCGGCGTAGAGCAGAAGATCTCTGGCGTTTCCGGCGAGCGACGCCAACACGGCCGACGCGCTCATTTGATCGTCGCCCATCAGTGCCCGCCGCCTCATCACGAACCAGACCGCGACAACGATTGCATCTGCAACGAGAGCGGAGCGAAGTGACCTGGTGCTCCGCGGCTTCACCACAGGCACAGCCCACGCCAGCAGCACAACCACGATGGGCAGCGCCAGCGCCGACTCTTTGGTGAAAAGCGCGGCGGCAAAAGTGGCGACATGGAGCGCAAGCCAGTCGCGGTTGGTCGTTTCCTGACGCTGGGATCCGGGATCGGTGCCGGAATCAGCGCGCCGACCCTTCGACAAGCTCAGGGTCGCCCCGAGCGAAGTCGAGGGGCGAGCGGAAGCGACCCCCACGGCAACGTAATAGTGAAGAAACGCAACGAGCGACACGAGCGCCAGCGCTGCCATCAACGTGTCGTTGCGGCCGGGAATCCAGGCAACCGCCTGGACATTCGCGGGATGAATGGCGAAGAGCAACGCGAGGACGAGCGCCGGCGTATCGGGAACTTTCAGGCGGCGAAGCAGCACGAACAGGAGCATCACGGTCAGCACGTGCAGAAGCACGTTCGTGACGTGATACACGCGCGGATCGGCGCCGCGGACCTGCCCATCGAGCATGAACGAGACGATGACGAGCGGACGGTAGTACGTCTTCCGGCCGGCTGCCTGTCCTTCGACGTCGAAATAGCTGCGGGCGAACGCGGCCGGGACGTTGCCCAGATTCTGCAGGAAGCCGATGTTGCCGCGGATGAGGTCGGTGTCGTCCGCCTGAACGAACTCGAACGTCGCCACGCGCGCATAGAGCGCGAGCGGCACGAGCGCGAGCGCGGCGAGAGCGGCAGATCTACGCAGGTTCATACGCAGATTCACGCAGATGAACGCAGATACGGGACATCTTCATATAATTCGAACATCCCATGCCAAGCGGCCGAGTCTGGGTGAACACGGTCTGCATTGCAGCGCTGGCAACGATGGTCGCGGCCGTCACCGACGCGTCGCGCCGTTCGGACGCAAAGCCGGACGTCACCTTTACCAGGGACGTCGCGCCGATCATGTTTTCGCGCTGCGCGCCGTGTCATCGGCCGGGTGAGGTCGGACCGTTCAGCCTGATCACGTACGAAGATGTGAAACGTCGCGCGCGGCAGATCGCCGAGGCGACCGCGTCGCGCGTCATGCCGCCGTGGCCGCCGGAGCCTGGACACGGCACGTTTGCGGGCGAGCGTCGCCTCACCGACGCCGAGGTTGCCACACTTCAACGGTGGGTGGCGAGCGGCGCGCCCCGCGGCGACCGCGCCGACCTGCCGCCGACGCCGACCTGGAAGCAGGGCTGGCAGCTCGGACAGCCGGATCTCGTTGTCCGCATGAACGAGCCATACGAAGTGCCGGCCGACGGCCCGGATATCTTCAGGAAGTTCGTGGTGCCGATTCCCGGTCAGGGCACGCGATACGTCCGCGCGATCGAGTTCCGGCCGGACAATCCGCGCGTGCTGCACCACGCGATCATGCATCTCGATCCGACCGGCGAAGCGCGGCGGATCGACGGAACGGACCGTGAGCCGGGCATCGGAGGGATGCTCTTCACCGAAGGCATCAGTCCCGACGGGCATTTCCTCGGCTGGTCGCCCGGCGTCATGCCGACGGTCGCGCCGCCCGATCTTGCGTGGCGCCTCGATCCCGGAACCGACCTGCTGATGCAGCTGCACCTGCTGCCAACCGGCAAGGCCGAGCGGATCCAGGCGTCGGTCGGATTCTTTTTCACGGCGACGCCGCCGTCGCGGACGGGACTCGGACTTCAACTCGGCTCGTATACGATCGATATTCCTCCCGACGATCCCGCGTACACGGTCGAAGACAGCTACGTCGTGCCGGTCGACGTCGAGGTGCACGCGATCTACCCGCACGCGCACTACCTCGGAAAGGACATCCGGGTGACCGCAACGTTGCCGGACGGTACGACGAAGCCGCTCATCTGGATCAAGGACTGGAACTTCTATTGGCAGGGCGAGTATCGCTATGCAGTGCCCGTGGACCTTCCAAAGGGAACCACGATTGCGATGCGGTACACGTACGACAACTCCGCGAAGAACAGCCGCAACCCGCACAGCCCTCCCAGGCGCATCGTCTACGGCGGCCAGTCGTCCAATGAGATGGCGAACACGTGGATGCAGATCGTGCCGAAGGCGGCGGGCGATCTGGCGCAGCTGAAGGAGGATTACGCGCGGAAGGCGGCGACGCGCTACGTGGCCGGCTATGTTGCGATGCTCGCGGCGAACCCGGAGAGAAGCAGCCTCCACGCGCCGCTCGGGTTCGCGTACCTGCGTGCTGGAGAGATTGAGAACGCCCGTCGTCATCTTCTCGAGGCAGTGCGCGTGGGCGCCAACGATGTGGAGGAAGCGGCGCTCGTGCAATACAACCTCGGCAACGTCGAGGCAGCGCTCGGGAACCGGGCGGAGGCTGCGGCGCATTTCGCCAAAGCGATCGATCTGCGGCCCGGCTTTGCCGAGGCCATGAACAATCTGGGCGTGATGCGGCAGTCCGACGGCCGGCTCGACGAGGCGACGGGGCTGTACCGGCAGGCGCTCGCGGCCAAGCCGACGTATGCCGAAGCGCACAACAACCTCGGCGTGATGCTGCAGGCGCAGGGGAAGCTTGACGAGGCTATCACCCACTTCCAGGAAGCGGTGAGGCTGAATCCCTCCTACGCGCTGGCAAAGGAAAATCTTGCTGCTGCGATTCGTGAGCGTGATAAGCGATGACGCAAAGGGCGCAGAGGAGGCTGAGGCGTCGCCGCTGGCAACCGCTCAGTGTCGCTCTATGTCTCTGCGTCTCTGCGTTCTCTGCGTTCTCTGCGCTCGGTCAGTTCGGGACCATTCACTTCCAAACCTCGGGCGCGGCGCCTGCACAACCGCACTTCCTTCGTGGGGTCGCCGCGCTCCACAGCTTCGAGTACGAGGAAGCGCTCGACGCGTTCCGCCAGGCGCGCGCCGCCGATCCCGGTTTCGCGATGGCCTGCTGGGGCGAGGCGATGGCGCACAACCGGACGCTCTGGGGCCAGCAGGATCGGGATGCAGCCGCGGCGGCGCTCGCCCGCCTTGCTCCAACGCGGGGCGCTCGTGCGGCGAAGGCGCCGACTGCCCGTGAAAAGTCGTATCTCGACGCCGTGGAGATCCTCTTCGGCGACGGGGACAAGGCGACGCGCGACGCGCAGTATGCGGAAGCGATGGCCAAGCTCGCTGCCAAGTACCCGGACGATCAGGAAGCCGCCACATTCTATGCACTCGCGAAGCTGGCGACGGTCCAGCGTGGAATCCAGGGGATCGCGGCCGAGGACGGTCATCGCCACGCGCTGCCGGGAAGCGAGATACAGCGCGACGTCGCCGCGATCCTCCAGAAAGTGCTGAAGGCGAATCCAGAGCATCCCGGCGCCGCGCACTACCTGATTCACGTCTGGGACGATCGGGAGCATGCGTCGCTCGCGCTGCCGGTCGCGAAGACGTATGCCCGAATCGCGCCTGCGGCGAGCCACGCCCGGCACATGCCGGCGCATGTGTTCTTTCACCTCGGGCTGTGGGATGCGGCGGCGGCGGCGGACGAAGCCGCCTGGCAGGCGTCGGTCGGGCTCGTCGAACGCAAAAAGCTTCCCGCGTCGATGCGCAGCTATCACAGCCTGTCGTGGCTGCAGTACGTCTATCTTCAGCAGGGACGGTACGCCGCGGCCGACAAGGCGCTCGGCGAGATCGAGCCCGTCGCGGCGGCCGCGCGCGACCCCGGGCTCCTGGCGATCGCCGCCGCCATGCGCGCGCGCGCGGTCGTCGACACCGCACGCTGGGATCGCGTACGTGGCCGGATGAAGTTCGACAATCACGACGAGTTGTTTGCAATCGCCCTCGGTGCGTCGCGCGGCGGAGATACCGCGACGGTTGAGATGGGACGGCAGGAGCTGGCGCGGCGGGCGAGCGCGGCACGGACCGGGGACTACCGTCCGATCGTCGCCATCCTCGAGCGCGAGATCGCCGCACTGCTCCGGCTGTCCGCACGCGACGCGTCCGGCGCGGTTTCGCTGCTGAAAGAAGCGGCCGCGGCAGAGGCGCAGCTGCCGTCGCCCGCGGGCCCGCCGCTGGTGATCAAACCGAGCCACGAACTGCTCGGCGAGGTCCTCTCCGGGATGGGTCGCCATCAGGAGGCGGCGGCGGCATTTGAGGCTGCGCTCAAACGGTATCCGAATCGATCCGCGTCAGTGCTCGGCCTCGCCCGCGCGCTCGCTGGGGCCGGCGCGCGCGAGGGCGCGCGCGAGCAATACAAGAGATTCGCCGCGATCTGGCGGCGGGCCGACGTCGATCGGCCGGAGCTCGCCGAGGCGCGGAAATGGTGACGCGCCGTGAGTTCCTCGAGCTGTGTGCCGCGGTCTTCGCCCAGAACGCGCTGGACGGCGGCCGCCATGTCGGCGTGGTGCCCTTCGCGGACGCCGAGCAGAACCCGCCGTTTCATACGCTCATGGACGAGGGGCTCGACGCGCGGCTCTACACCGATCTGTCGGGGCTCCGCTCCGACTCGCTCGTGACGCCGAACGACAAGTTTTTCGTCCGCACGGCATTCCCCGATCAGCTCGATGCCTCCCGTCCTTGGTCGATCGATGTCAGCGGACTCGTTCGCAAACCAAGTGCTCTGTCGCTCGCCGACCTCGAGCCGCTCGTCGAGCGTCAGGGACCGTTCGTCACGGAGTGCGCGGGCAACAGCGACCCGCGGAACTACGGCCTGATGAGCGCGGCGGAATGGGCCGGCGCGCCCTTCGCCAAGCTTCTGGATCGGCTTCAGCCCGCTCCCGGGGCAACGCGCGTCCGCATCTCCGGCTTCGACGGCCACTCGGCCGTTCCACGGAGTTCTTTGCCGGGCGCCTCGTGGGTTTTCACGGTGGATCAGCTCACGTCGGCGGGCGCCTTCCTCGCCACACAGATGAACGGCGAACTGCTCCCGCGGAATCACGGCTGGCCGGTGCGGCTGTTGGTTCCCGGGTGGTACGGTTGCACCTGCATCAAGTGGGTGAACGAGATCGCGCTGGTGAACGACGACGAGCCGGCGACGCGGCAGATGCGCGAGTTCGCGGCGCGCACGCACCAGGACGGCACACCACGGCTCGCGCGCGAATTCGTGCCGGCCGCGATGGATCTTGCAGCGCTTCCAGTCCGGATTGAGAAGTGGCTCGTCTCGGACCGCCTGCGCTACCGCGTGATCGGCATCGTCTGGGGCGGCGCGCGCGTGCCGCAGCGGCTCCGAATTCGGTTTCGATCGTCGGAGCCTTTCAACGGCTTCAACGTGTCGCAGGCGCCCCCGTCGCCGCGCACGTGGGGCTTGTGGTCGTACGACTGGCAGCCCGCGGCGCCCGGGTTGTATCAGATCGTCTTGAAGCCGGAAGAAGGCATCGCGTCGCGAAGGTTGGATCTGTATTTCTACACGCGCAGCGTAAGGATCGATGAAGTGTGACCTGAGAGCAGCCCTAAAGGGCTGCGCTACGAGTACCGCGATCGCTGTTGTGGTCGTTCTGTTGACGTACGTAGCGCAGGCCTTTAGGCCTGCCTCGGCACAGGGCCTCGGCCGCATCGACTTTCCCACGTCGGGCGCGCCGGAGGCGCAACCGCACTTCCTCCGCGGGGTCGCCCTGCTCCACAACTTCGAGTACGACGATGCCGTCGAAGCGTTCCGCAAGGCGCGTCAGATCGATCCGCGGTTCGCGATGGCGTACTGGGGTGAGGCGCTCGCGCATCATTCGGTGCTGTCGGGATCGTCGGACGTCGCCGGCGGCCGCGCCGTGCTGCGGCAGCTCGCGCCGACGCGCGAGGCCAGGCTGGCGCGTGCGCCGACCGACAAAGAGCGGGGGTTCGTGGCCGCCGTGGATGCGCTGTTCGGAGAAGGGGAAGAGGCGGTGCGGCAGGACGCGTACGTCGCGGCCATGGAGCAGATGCAGACGCGGTATCCGGACGACAACGAAGTCGCGAGCTTCTACGCGCTTGCGCTGCTCGACACCGCGATCCGCGCGACTTACGGGCTGAGCCGCACGCCGGCCGAGGGCCACCGCCATGCGCAGCTGGCGGGGAGCGAGACGCAGCGCCGCGCCGGAGAACTCCTGCGCGAGGTGCTCAGCCGCAACGCCGAGCATCCCGGCGCCGCTCACTATCTGCTCCATGCGTATGACGACGCCGACCACGCCGCGCGGGCGCTCGATGTGGCGCGCGTCTACGCGCGGATCGCACCCGAATCGAGCCACGCGCGCCACATGCCGGCCCACATCTTCGTCCAGCTCGGGCTCTGGCAAGAGGCGGCCGCATCGGACGAAGCGGCCTCACGCGCCGCCGACGCGTGGAGGGCACGGCGCGGTCTCGACGAATCGCGAACCGACTACCATCCGCTCACGTGGCTCCAGTACGAGCGGCTGCAGCTCGGGCAGTTC
>DATAEE010000424.1:0-3073 GCA_036258175.1 Vicinamibacterales bacterium | reverse complement strand
CTAGAATGTCAAGGCGAGTCTCGTCAGAGCGAGCCTCGACAGCTTGTCGAGCCTTCGACAGTTCCGGAAACGATCTGAGAACATGAATCGCGAGGAAATCGCTCAGGGTTGCCTCGACCAGGCAGCGTGGGCTGCGAAACTCGGATCGCCGATGTACGAAGCGCTCTTACGGCGCATGGCCGAGGACGTACGCGCCGGCGGCCCGTGCCTCGCCGCGCTCGAGCCTCATATGCCGCGCTCGCGGATGCTCGCGCCGCTGCTGCTCCTCGCTGCCATACACCGGATGGTCCTGGAGGGACAGTTGCCCGGCGCGGCGCGCTTCTACCCCTCGGCGGGCGGGCAAGCCGATGAGGGCGCGCTCTGGCCGCACGTGCTCGAAGCCGTTCCGAGCGCCGCGCTTCCGGCCTGCGCACAAACGAATGAGGTTGAACGTTCCCGGGCCCTGCTACCGGGATTCCTCGAGGTCGTGCGGCACACTGGCCTGCCCCTGCGGCTCCTTGAAATCGGCGCAAGCGCCGGCCTGAACCTGCGGTGGGATCACTTCCCCTTCCTGGACGTGCCCGCCACGATTCGTGTCGCCGAGCGTCGCGGCTGCGATCTGAACCCCATCGATCCCACGCTCGACGAGAGCCGTGCGGCGCTTCTCTGCTTCGTGTGGCCCGATCAGACCGACTGTTTGCAGCTGCTCGCCGAGGTGATCGAAATCGCCCGTCGCGTGCCGGCGCCGGTCGACCGGTGCGACGCCGTCGACTGGTTGCGAATCCACCTGGCCGACCCGCGGCCCGGTATGGCGACAATCGCTACCACTCCGTCGTGATGCCGTACCTGACCGAAGAACACCGCGAGAACCTTCGGCGCGTGATTGAAGACGCAGGCCGCCGCGCCACCGCTGACGCGCCGCTGGCGTGGCTTTCGATGGAGCCCGGTACCGATCAGGCCGAAGTCCACCTGACCCTGTGGCCGGGTGGCGAGCGCCGCCTCATCGCCCAGGCTGGCTTCCACGGCCGCGACGTCAAGGTTTCTGTTAACCCTTCGTCCGTCGTGAGGACTTCGGCTTCGGTCGGGTGTGCGATATTGAACAGACACCACAGGGGCGGTCTGTCATCATCTGCGGCTGCATTCGTTGCGCTGCGCAGAACCCGGGGTGCCGCGGAAGTCTCCGCCCCTCGGTAGCCGTTACCGCGTCTTCACCAAGAAAGCGACGGACGATGAAAACTGGGAGAGCAGTCGTGTGGATGGGAGTACTGATCGCGTTGAGCGCGCTGCCTGTCATCGGGCAAGTCCACAAGTTCTTCAGTCCGGGAACGGTCTGGACGGTCACGATGATCAAGATCGCGTCCGGCATGGACCAGAGCTACCTGCAATACCTGGATGGTGAGTTCAAGAAAGCAGAGGAGGCACAGATCAAGGCTGGATTCCAGAAGTCGTACAAGATTCTTCGAACGATGGACGACGGCGGCGCGTGGAACCTGCTGATCCTGCGGGAATACACCAGCCTCGCGAACATCGAAACCAACGTCGAGAAATCCGATGCACTTGCCCAGCAGACGAATGGCGATGACCAGGCTCAGATGCAGGGCTATCAGGACCGCAGCAAGTACCGCGAGGTCGTCGGCACCAAGTACGCGCGCGAACTGCTCTTGAAATAGATCGGCGCGATCTGCTGCCGTCACAGGAGGACACGATGCACGCAAGAATGCGCCGGACGTCTGTGTTGACAGCGGTCTCGATAAAGTCACCGTGGACCAGGTGCCGGCTGACGGCCCCGCGATCCACTACGCCGTCACGGCGAACTACGACGGGAAGGATGTTCCTGTCGTCGGCAACCCGAACGCCGATACGATTGCTCGCACGCGAGTAAATGCCACGACAACGAAGTTGGTCAACAAAAAGGATGGGAAGATCCTCTCCACCGCGACGCTTGTCGTCTCCGCCGATGGGAAGACGCTGACTATCACGACGACCGGCAAGGATGCCAAGGGGCAGACCATCGATAGCGTCGCGGTCTACGACAAGCAGTAAACAGCCGGAGCTGGCTGCCTCTAACGCTTCGCCCGTCGTGAGAACTTCGGCTTCGGTTTGAAGCCGGCCATCTCCATGCGTTCCGCGTGGGACAGATTACGGGCCATATTTTCAATAATGTCCCGAAGGTACCTGGCTCGCGTCTCGGGCCGCTTGGCTCCGGCCAGGCGGTAGAGAACGCCCTTTCGCCGGCTGGCACTGTAAGACACCCAGTAGCGGCTGGCGTCGGGATTCGCCTTGATTGCTTTCTCCAGATCGGGCGGGATGATCAGTTCCTCGGCGTGTTTCAGCGCGTTCCAGGCGCCCGAGTCCTTCGCCGCCTTGACCACCACGAGGCCGGCAGCGGTCATCAGCCCGGCAGCCAGCAGTCGTTCGACACGGGCTTTGTTCAACGCGGACCAGCGGCTCTCAGGCTTCCGTGGTGTGAACACCTGCATGTAGAAGGCCTCGTCAATCGGATTGATCTTGCTGTCGATCCATCCGAAGCAGAGCGCCTCCTCGACGGCGTCGTTGTAGGTCAGTGACGGAAGTCCAGAGTGCTTCTTCGCATAGACGAGCCACACCCCGTTGGACGAGGCATGATTCTTTTCAAGCCAGTCCCGCCAGGCCTTGCGAGATTTCGGCCGAACTCTCGGAAGCTCGCCCATGCGTTTAGGATCAAAGCTTTGCCGCGATGAGGTACAACCGGTTCGCGGTGGCCAGATAAAGCGCATCGCCGACGAGCGCCGGAGGCGAATAGAGCGGCGCATCCATCTCAATCTGCCCCAGCAATTGCTTTCGCCGTCCGGCACGAAGAACGGTCATGCTGCCTTCCACGTTCCCGACGTAAAGCCGGTCGCCGGCCAGCAGGAGGCTTCCCCAAATGGCCTCGTTCGTCTCGTGCTTCCAGACGTGGGCGCCGGTCGCCGCCTCCAGACAATGAATCGTTCCGCCCAGGTCCCCAACGTACAGTAGACCGTCTTTCGCAATGGGCGTTCCCACCACGCGACCGACCTCGCGAGAAGTCCAGAGGAGCCTGCTCTCGGTGACGTCTCCCTGGCCGTTGGGACTG
>DATAEE010000423.1:0-24343 GCA_036258175.1 Vicinamibacterales bacterium | reverse complement strand
GCTTGAGCGGTACTGGAGACCGAAGCGCCGGGCGCGACCCGATGCCAACCCTGTCTCCGGCACACTGCACCTTGCACAAGCGCAATCGAATCGGGGCGCCGGCGGGCGAAAGCGAGACTTTCCCGACGCGGAGCGTCTAGTGAAGCGCCTGGTCGCGCAGGAACTGACGCTCAGTTTTGTGCCGGATGCCGAGCAGCGGCTCTGGCGGACTGTGATGCGCCGCAAGTACCAGATCACGCGCAGCCGCGTGCAACTGCACAACCGGCTGGAGGCGCTCCTCGAGGAAGCCCACATCAAGATATCGAGTGTCGTGTCCGATTTGCTGGGGACCAGCGCGCGTCGCATGCTGCACGCGGTCGGCGACGGCGAAAGGGATCCGGCGGCGCTGGCGGCACTGGCCGATCAGCGATTGCGGGCAACGCCCGACCAATTGCGCGACGCCATCGGTGCGTGCGCGGATCTTCATCCGGTGTATCGGCGGCTGGTGAAGCTGACGCTCGATGAATTGCGGACGATCGAAGACCACCTGACCCAACTCGATCAACAGATGGCGCAGCTACTCGCTCACCACCACGATGCGGTGCAACGCCTGGCCGAAGTGCCCGGCCTGGGCGTCGATTCCGCGCAGCAGATCATCGCGGAAGTCGGTGCCAGTGCCGCCGCGTTTCCATCAGCGAAACAGCTCGCATCCTGGATGGGCGCGTGCCCGGGCAATGAGGAGAGTGCCGGCGTCAACTACAGTCACTGCTGCCCCAAAGGCAATCGACAGATGCGATGCGTCCTGAATCAGGCCGCCAACGCCGCGGTGAAAGCGAAGGGCACGATCTTCGCCATCGTGTATCGCCGGCTCGTCCCGCGTCTTGGACACGCGCAAGCGATCGGTGCCATCGCCCACCGGCTCTGTCGTCTGATCTGGAAGATTCTGCACGAGGGCGTTCGCTACGAAGAACGCGGCCCAGCGGTCAGCGTGGAGGCCAAGAAGGTGCGGACGCGCAAGATGATCCGCGAACTGCGAACGCTCGGCTATCGCGTCGAACTACTCACGGCTCCATCGAGCAGCCCGGCATGATCGGGAGTGATTTTCGACCCTGACTCGTCCGCGCCGCGTGAGACGAGCGCGTGCCCCGAGACACTGGCTGGCAACGCGACCCTTCTTCGCCTCATCCCACACGTAGAACGAGTCGCGCATGCCGAGCGGCTGGAGGAGGTGGCTCGTGACGACGTGTCATTGATGCCATCTCAGCCCCTCAGCTCTTCCATCTCGGAAACCATCTGGTCCAGTTTCCTGAACACACTGCGATACACAGTGTTCACATCGAAGTCGAAGATGACTCCACCAAGCAGGTCCACCACGATCGCTGTCGCCACGACGCCCGCGATCAGGACCAACGGGACGCCATTGACGAGACTGACGTCGGGATTGCTCTCGACGATGAGGCGGATCAACAGCTGGCCACTCGCCGAGGCGGCAATTCCGATCGCGAGTGCGAGGAACGTCACGGCGTAGAGGTGCCGCTGAACGCTCCTCCCCCACGCGATACGATTCTTCAACCACCGCTGGAACGCCTTGAGATACTGATAGCTGTCAAGGCTGCTGTCTGGCGCGTCGAACTTAGTCACGTACAGTCGCCGGACGACGAGCAGCCCCACCCAGGCCGTACATATGATCGCCCCCGTGTACGGGATGCCAACCGCGCTGAGAAAGGCCCACATGACCGGCGCCCCGATCACGATCGCGATCTCGTTGATTCTCTGCATGCGCTGGATCCGGTCGACGATGTGCGTCGACTTCCGCGTGTAGAGGTCATTGACCTTCGGCGCCACCAGCGCGTCCGGGTCCAAGAATCCTTCACGCCACGTCGCTTCTATTGTCTTTCTCATCGAGAATCCTCCTAAGGCGGTCCTTTACCTGTTGATGCGCACGCCGACGTTGTTGGGATTGGTGCCGATGATCTCGCCGATCTCCCAGTACGACTTCTCGTCCAGATAGAGCAGGATCACCGCCCTGTCCACCTCCGACAGCTGCCGAATTGCGTCGTACAACCGATTGAGAGACTCGTCTGCGAACGCACGACTGTCTTCCACGATCTCGGGGGGGACGTCGTCGGAGGCGAAGATCCGACGGTTGCGCTTGTCTGTCTTGAGGAGGGTCATGCAGACGTTCAACGACACGCGATAGATCCATGTGGACCACGCTGACCGTTCATCGAAGGTGCGGTGGCTGCGCCAGATCTGCAGGCACACCTCCTGGTAGTAATCTTCGAAGTCCTCCTGCGTGTTCGTGTAGGCCCTGCAGATCTTGATGATGATTGGCGCGAAGTGCACGATCGACGTGGCGTAGAGGTCGCTGCTCACTGATTCAGGCCTTTGACAGGGTTAGTGGCCAGAATCGGGAATCCTTACACCGGAGGCGAGTAGCGGATCAGGGGGCAGCTCACAACGCTTGCGCTCTGGAAGTTCGATACTGCGATTAGCTGGTCCTGCAAGTTGTTGACTGACAGTACTTTAGGAGATGGCTCCTCAGGTAGGACTCGGAACCGCTGGCAACGAGCAGAGCGAGTTGCTGCGCTTCCCCGAAGCCTACCGGGGGAGCCGTCGACCGAACGCAGTGAGGGAGATGGCTCCTCAGGTAGGACTCGAACCTACAACCCTCCGGTTAACAGCCGGAAAAAGCGGCGAAGCCGCGCTTTGCTGCTGTTTGCCGGGAGTTGCCGGACCGTGCGCCAACGCCCGTCAAAGCTGGCGGGTTTTCGGTTTCGCCTTATGCCGGCCTTTGCCGCCGTTTGCCGGCCTTTGCTGCACGAAAAGGGCAAGAAAAGGGCAACGCCGGAAGGGCTCGCGCGTCAGGCATCCGTGGCGCCCGCGCAGTCATTGGATCGCCAAACGCTCCCGCCTCGCCGTGCAAGCCCGTCGGGCGTGCACGCCCATCCAGAAATACACAAGGCCGGCCGTTGGTGAACCATTGGCGACTTATGCGGGATGTCAAGCGTCGGGTCCGCCTGATTTCGAATATCAACGTCGGGTTCGATTCCAATCAGGCTCACCAAACCTTCCGCAGCGTTCGCGTCCGCTAACGCGACGTATCGCCCCAATACTTCTCCATCCAGTTCACAACTTCTTTGATCGTCTCGTTGCGCGGGATCATGTGCGACGACTCGTACACGACGCGGCGCCTGTGTTCGGCCGGAGTGCCCAGAGAATTGAACAGCGGCTCCTGGGAGGTTGTGGTGGTGTAGAAGTAATCGTAGCGGCCGTTGAGCATCAACACTGGCACCTTCACGCGCGGTGCAAAATTCACGGGGTCCGCTTCGGGCAGCGATCGCTGAAGAGGGAAACCGCCGCAATAAATCACGGCCACCGAGATGCGCGGCTCGACCGCCAGCACGATCGGCGCCATCATGCCGCCCCAACTCAATCCGATGTAGCCAATCTTATCCTTCGCAACGTCGGGACGACGTTGGAGGTAATCGATGGAGCGCCCTACATCCTTCGCCCACATGATCACGTGATCACGCCAGCCCGTGGTCATATCTGGATAGTCATTCTTGAGGGAATCTGCACGTTCGAACGTGCTCTTGTAGATTGGGTACAGCAACGCACGGCCGCTGCGAATGATGAAGGTGAAGCGGTCGAAGTCGGTGGTAGTGGCGCTGGAGCGCTCGTAAAAGCCGGTCGACCCCGAGAACGCCACCATTACCGGATAGGGCGGCTTCGCATTCTTTGGCAGAAACATGTAGGCGGGGACGCGCTCATCGCCGTATGCGGCGGCATAGCTCACCTTTTCCACGCGCCACTCGCGCGAAGAGTCGTCGACAGATTCCATCTTCACGTGCAAGTCACCATGGTCGAACGTGTACAGCAGGCGGCGCCACGCCTCGAAGGCGGCCTCGCTCACCGGTCGCGCGGTGCGCGGATCGCGTGAGGGGAAGTCGATCGAGGCCGTGAGTGCAGAGGACAGATCCTCCGGGCGATCGACCTTGATGCACCGGAATCCATGCGCCACCATGCGTGCGAACGGGGATTGAAACTCCGCGTCGTTGAACATGTAGGTGGGCTCGTTCCACGCGCCGCCCACGATGTAGCGTTTTGTGCCCGCCGCAGTGAGGCACCACTCCTTTACGTTGCCGGCCATATCGATCGTGCCGCCGCGGGTGATCCCGCCAGAGGCGCCGACGGGAAGCAGCGCCTTGCCGCTGAAGTTGCTCGAAGGCACCACGTCGGCGCTCAGGAACGGACCTGCTGCGCGACTCCAGTGATAAAGAGTCGGCAGCGCCTTGCCAGCCCAGCGCGCGTAGGCGGCCGCTTCGTACCAGCTCACGCCGGCAACTGGATACTCGTCCTGTCCGGCAACGTACCCGCCCATCTCCCATGTCGCGGGACCCGGCCGGCCGGTGGCGTCGCGGAATTGGGCCATCGCCGCGTCGAATGTCAAGGAGCGGCCGTCTTGCAGAAATGGCTCGCGCCACAGTTCCGGGCGGCGGTATCCGTTATCGTCGACAAATCGTTTGAACGCGCGGTTCGTGACCTCGTATCGATCGATCCAATAATCGGGCAGATGAACGGGTGGAAGGTGTTCGAGGCCGGGGACGTCCAGGCTGGACATCCGATCGGGCGATGCAATCCGCACCATCCCCGCCGGGACTTGGTTCGTAGCGACGAGCGTCAGGTGCATTCGCGCCTCGTCGGCGAACTGGAATGGACCGACATCTTCCGCCGTCTGGCGGCCTGTCATCTCGGCCTTGTAATGCAGCACGCCCCGCGGTACCTGTGTGCCGATGGGGGCCTTACCGAGCGGCCGCCACGGCTCATCACGGCGGCCGTAGGGACGATAGAAGACCTCGGCCCCGACCGGATCGGTGACAATAACGGCCCGCCGGGAGATCGCCCTGAGCTGTTCTGCCAGGAGTGGATCATCAGGGATGTATGGCTGCGCCTGTTGCGCCAGGGTATAGGCAGCGTCGAACTTGTCCGCGCCGGCCAGCCGCATAATCTCCGGCAGCGCCTCCTGCCGCGCCCAGCGTACCTTCGAGTTGCGCTGCGCCCACCAGGCGACGCCACTGGCAATGACGACGAACGCGACGGCGGCAGCCGCAAGCTGCATGCGGCGCGACGTCCGCGACCGCTCGACCGCGGGTTGCGCTCCTGACGACAGCTGCGCGTGGCAGGCCGAGGCGAGATCGCGTACGTCGGCCGCCGTGATCGTACGCCGATCGCGATTGCGCACCATGGTCCGGTTCACGATGTCTTCCAGTTGGCGGTTGACGTCTGGCCGTAACGCCCTGACTGGCGCAGGCGTGGTCGTCAGCACTGCGTTGATGATGGCCAGCGCGTTCGTGCCTTCGAATGTTCGCCGACCGGCCAGCATCTCGTGAGTCACAACACCCAGCGACCAGAGGTCCGACCGTGCGTCGACCACTTCACCGGCGGCCTGTTCGGGCGACATATAGGCGGCAGTGCCCACGGTACTGCCCTCACGCGTGAGCTTGGTTGCGGTTTCCCCCGTCTCCATCTTGGCGATGCCGAAGTCCAACACTTTTACGCGTCCGGTCCCCGTCAGCATCACGTTCGACGGCTTCAGGTCCCGATGCACGATGCCGGCGGTGTGTGCGGCTGCCAGCGCATCGGCCATCTCTGCGACGATGCGGGCGATCTCGACCATCGACATCTGACCGCGGGCGAGGCGAGCCTCAAGCGTTTCGCCGTCATAGTGCGCCATGGCGATGAACGGCTGGCCGGCGTGATCACCGATCTCGTAGATTGTCGCGATGTGTGGATGATCGAGCGCGCTGGCGGCGCGCGCCTCCCGCAGCAGGCGGGCCGCGGCTTCCGGACCGCAGTCCGATTCCCCTTGCAGGAACTTGAGCGCCACACGCCGTTTGAGGTTCGTGTCCTCAGCCAAATACACCGTGCCCATCCCGCCGGCGCCGATGCGGCTGATGATCCGGTAATGGGCGACGCTGTTGCCGACCATTGCGTGACGATCTTACTCCTCGTACCTGTCCATCATCGTGGAGCAAGTGAGCGGCGAGCGCCCGAATTCCGCCAAACGTAGATTGATTACGCGGTGCCGACAGGACTCGGGGCGTGAACGTGCCGCACGGCCTCGTGCCGAGTGTCGTTCTCTGAGACTGATCTGTCAGGTAGTGACCGAGATGTGACCTGATGCCCGCCATGACCATCCGCGCGCATCTGATGAGCTGGAGCTCCGCATTCCTCAATCCCCGTTGAGGAGACGATTGGCCGTCAGGTTACGACCGACGGCGCCGCGCGGCCGTAATCTGTTGATTCGTTTGCTCTTTGCGCTCCGTGGGGTGCCGGTACTTGAAGACCAGCGGGAAGACGATGCCCAGGATCAGCGCGTAGCCCGCGAAGGTCAGCCAGATGCTCTGCCAGTCCTTCACGCCGTTCGCCGTGAAGTGATCGACGACCCAGCCGCTCGCCATGCCGCCGACGAAGGCACCGAGGCCGTTCGTCATGATCATGAAGAGACCCTGCGCGCTCGCGCGGATGTTCGATTCCGATTTGCGGTCCACGAACAGCGCGCCCGAGATGTTGAAAAAGTCGAAAGCCATACCGTAGATGATCATCGACAGCACCAGCATCCAGAGGCGCGCGCCTGGATCGCCGACCGCGTACAGCCCGAAACGGAACATCCAGGCAAAAAAGCTGATCAGCATCACCTTCTTGATGCCGAAGCGCTGCAGGAAGAACGGGATCGTCAGGATGAAGAGCGTCTCGGAGATCTGCGAGATCGACAACAGTAGGTTCGGATGCTCGACGCCGAAAGTGCCCGGATATGCGGTCCTGAAGTCATCCAAGAACGCGCCACCGAAGGCATTGGTGATCTGAAGTGCCGCACCCAGCATCATCGCGAAGAGGAAGAACACGAGCATCTGCCGCCGCCGGAACAGCACGAAGGCATCGAGCCCGAGCGCCGAGACCAGGCTACGCTTGCCGTCCGACTTCGCCGGTGGGCACTTCGGCATCGTGAATGCGTAGAAGCCAAGGAAGAGCGCGGCACCCGCGCTGATGTAGAGCTGCAGCTCGCTCTTGGTCCAGCCCGCCAAATCCACGATCCACATCGCCGCGATGAAGCCGACCGTGCCCCACACCCGAATTGGCGGAAATGTTTGGATGACGTTGAGGCCACCCTGCTCCAGAACCTTGTAGGACACGGTGTTGTTGAGCGCGATTGTCGGCATGTAGACCATCGCATTCAGCAGCATGGCGAAGTACAGCGCGTCGAAGTCCTTGACGGTGGACGCCCAGAGCAGGAGGCCCGCGCCGACCAAGTGGCAGATGCCGTACATCCGCTCGGCGTTGACCCAGCGGTCCGCGACGATTCCTATGAGGCCCGGCATGATGAGCGAGCCGATGCCCATCGTCGCGTAGATGCTACCCACCTGGCTGCCCGTGAAGCCGAGCGTGACGATCATGTAGGCGCCGAGCGAAATCAGCCACGAACCCCATACGAAGAACTGCATGAAGTTCATCACCGTGAGGCGGAATCGGATGCTCATGGGGCGGCCAGTCTTGCTTTGCGCCGGGTGCATTCGGGGCGATATGTACTACACTGCGGGCGATGGCGAAGACATACCGCCCGTATCTGCCCGAACAGGATCTGCTGTTGCCGCCGAGCCTGCGGGACTGGTTGCCGGAGGATCACCTGGCGTACTTCGTGAGCGATCTGATCGACCGTGTGAGCAGGCAACCGTGCGGAACGCAGGGCAACGGCCCTTACCCCATCCGTTGGGAGCAATCCGACCATCACGAACAGGCCACGGTCATGCAGACTCTCGACTTACCTTCGGTCGCTCCGACAACGGAGACGATCGCGCGCATCGAGCGTCTCTCTCCGGCAGGATTCGTCAATAGGCTCACGATCTGGGTCAGGTACCAGGCACGCGCGACGGGACGCACCCAGTTTCAGTCAGCCGACATCGAAAGGCTGATCGCGCGTGAGCTAGCATTCCGTCGCCTGCACGGTGTCCATGACCATCACTTGTTCCGTGCCATGACTGTCCAGCAGGCAAAGAACCGCGAGTTCGCGGGCGTCATCGTGATCTGGCCGTTTCAAGTTGGCGGAGATGCGGAGCATCGGCGGCGACTGCTGTACAATGCTCTGACTCGCGCACGCCGCTGGTGCACTATCGTGATTCAAGGCCCGCAGATCCTCACGGGCCCTCCGTTCAGGTAGACCGACAGCACTGCAAGCCGGAATCTCAGCTTGGCCGACCGAACTTGAGCGCGATGACTACTGAAGAGCCTTCAAACGGACACGGGTGGCACATCGCGCTACGTCGATTCGACCGTCGGACTATTCCTTCTCAAAGCCCTGCTGGCTGAACTTCAAGGTTCTGCTGTTCTCGGTGACGGTTCGCACCACGTTGTCTGGAGTACCGCCAGGAATCTCGGCTTCGATCTCGAGCGTCACGGTCACGGTCGAACCGACGAGGCCGACCAGATGCGCGATGACCTCCTCGGCGATCCGGCTCGAGTCACGGCCCACACGTGTCGCGTCAAGCGTGACCGTGCCGTGAAACCGTTTCGGCTGCGCGGCTACGGGCGGCTTGGGTGCGCCTGTCCCGGCGCCTGGACCGCCTGCGCCTCCTGGCGTCGGTCCTGAAGCCGGCCCGCCCGTTGTGGGCGTGGCTGTCTCGGCATCCATTTGTCGCCGTGCCAGATCAGGTTTGACGAGCAGCCCAGTACTATCTGCCGACAGCGAAATGACTTGTCCACCGCGCAATCCCCGGTAGCGCCCCGCGCCATCGTCGTAGCTCTCGGCGTACCCGAACGTGTCGGTCTGCCCAGGTGAGTAGCGCCAGCCCGTCGCGGATCGCCTGCGTCAACACCTCCGACCCGGCAAGCCTCGGCAAGTAAATGTAGCGTGCGAAGTCCTCCACAAGCTGCGCTCTCGAGCATTGAGAAGCTTTAAGTATGCGGAATCGTCCCGCAGCAAAGGTCCCACACAGGACAGGCTGGCCGTTCGCTTCCTTGCGCGTCACAGTCGCATCTCCCTCCACAGAAGGCTCTGGACAGGAGAGACCTCAGGCCGCGTGAAGCCCCTTAGAGACTGCCCGACCGTGGCGACGGCTCGCTGCCTCACGTTCGGAGTAATTCGAGTCGCGATCGACAGAAGAATCGCGCCAAAGATCAGAATTAGCGTGAAAACGACTAGCAGGGCACGCCGTCGGCGGAGCGCCATTGAAGTGGCGCTCATTCCGAAGCCGGGCTCGATCTTGTTCAAGTTTATGACTCGCTGTTCATTCGGGGATCCGCCGCAGGTTTTAGGCGCAATGGAACCATTTCATGGTCTTACCGTTTGTGACGCCGGGCGAGAGTTGCGGCAGCAGCCTTAATTCGGCTGGGCTGGACGCGCCAGTGATCTGTGCAATGAGATTCTCAAAGCGCCGGTTTTGAGCAACCAGATTCTCAACATGACGCTTTTCACCGATTACAAGCCTTGGTGGCGATCCGGGAGGCCAAATGCCTCCCGTCCGGGTGATGGGACATTGTTGCCAAGCAGAATGCCCGACAAGCGAAGCCATCACTTGCAGAGCAATCGCGGCCTGCTTTGGAACTAGGTCGATCTCTTGTCGCGCGAACTCCCTCAGGGCGCGCTGCGGCCACTGGGAGCATTTCGTGCAAGCAGCTGAGCGTTACCCGCTCCGGCTGGTGCCAGAGCGGCTCGCTTACCGTACGTGACCATGCCGACGACCCGAATCGCCAGGCGAGCAGTGGGCCCACGACCAAGAAGTCGCCCACCTGTATGGCGCCGACCACGGCAACGGCGGGGATATCGGCATCCAGGAGCCGACACGCACAGGCGACTGCCGAAGGGCCTTCTGACGTTCTGGACGCGCGCTCGACGTCTTCTCTGGTCATGGTGGCCCTGGGCGTTTGTGTGCATCTGGGCGATCGGGGATGCTCGGTGGGGTTGGGCGAGCGGCGCGGGTGCGATGGCCATGGTGAGCTATCTGATCGCGCCAGCCGCAGTGCCTCCGCGATTCGGTCTTGATCACGAGTTCTCGATCGACTCGCCCGAGTTCGTTGGGACGGTCGCTGGCGCCAGCGGAAGCCCGTTCCTCGATGGCAACAGTCTCGAGTTGCTGAACAACGGCGATGCGTTTTATCCGCCGATGCTCGCGGCAATCAAGGGAGCCCGACACTCGATCACGATAGAGGCGTACATCTATTGGGCTGGCGAAATCGGCGCTGTCTTCGCTGAGGCGCTCGCCGAGCGAGCGAAAGCTGGCTGCCGCGTCAAGATTCTGCTCGACGCGATCGGTTCCGCGAGCATCGGTCCAGAAATCCTCGACACGCTCGAAGCAGGAGGATGCCAGGTCGCGTGGTACAACCCGATCCGGTGGTACACGTTGGGACGGTTCAACAATCGCACCCACCGAAAGTCGCTCATCGTGGATGGTCAAGTCGCGTTCACGGGCGGCGCAGGCATTGCCGACCACTGGCGCGGCAACGCTACTTGTCCGCACGAATGGCGCGACATGCAGATCCGTCTCGAGGGGCCAGGTGTCGTGCCACTGCAGACCGGGTTCGCGCACAACTGGCAACAGACCACAGGCGAGCTCCTCTCTGGTGACGTCTACTATCCGATCATCGGCGAGCGCGGATCGCTCGCGGTGCAAACGCTTCTCAGCTCGCCGGAGACAGGCGCCTCGAACGTGCGTACGATGTACTACCTCTCCATCGTCTGCGCTCGCGAGTCGATTTACATCGCCAACCCGTACTTTGTCCCGGATCCTGTTGCGATCGAGACGTTGATCGAAGCCAAGCAACGTGGCGTGAACGTGCGCATCATGGTATCGGGTATTCGCAACGACAACTGGCTTGCTCGGCACAACAGCGTCCGGCTTTTCGGCCGGCTCCTGACCGCCGGTATCGAGATTCAGGAATTCAACCGTACGATGTTGCATCACAAAACCATGGTCGTTGATTGCCGGTGGGTGACGCTCGGCACCACGAATTTTGACAATCGCTCCTTCGCGCACAACGAGGAGAGTAATGTGTGCTTCTTTGACAAGCGCCTCGCGCAGGACCTGCACGATGTCTTCCTTGACGACGTAAACGGTTGCGAGCGACTGACCCTTGAGCAGTGGCGCCGTCGGGGAGTGTGGGCTCGAACGCAGGAACTTGTCGCCGCCTTCCTTCAAGAGCAGGCGTGACCTAAGGCTGCGTCGGGAGAACTCCGCGATCGAGGTTATGGCTTACTCGCCAAGGAGATGACCGACGGGCTGGAGCGGCTCCACGTGATCGCAAATCACCTTGATGACCATCATCATCGGTACCGCGAGCAGCATGCCCCAGACGCCCCAGACCCAGCTCCAGAACAGCAAACCGACGAACACAGCTACTTGATTCATGGACGCCGCGCGGCCCATCAGCATTGGCGTGAGGAGCGAGCCTTCAAGCGTCGTGATGAGCACCGACACGCCCGCGACGGCTATCGTCATCCCGATGGTTCCGAATTGGAGGAACCCGACAAGCGCCAAGCCTCCGGTGACCAGAAGCGGTCCGTAGTACGGAATCGAGTTGAAGAAGCCTGCGAGCAGTCCCCAGAGCGCAGCCTGCTGTAGACCCATCGCCCACAGGGCGACGCCTGTTACGACGGCCACGATACCGCTCGTTGCCAGCTGAATGACCAGAAACTGTTCGATCTGGCCAGCAATGTCTTCGAGCACTGTGACCGTCACCTTTTTCTGTGACAGCGTACCCACGATCTCAACGAGTTTTCGCTTGAAGAGCTGGTCCGAGAGCAACATGAAGTACGTCAGGAACAAGACCATGATCAGCTGGTTCGCTGCCGACGCGAAGCCCATCGACGTTGACCATACAAACGTGGTGGCCTTGAATCCAGGTTCTTCGATTTGGACGCGCGTCACGCCCTTCGGAGCCGAAGACTTCTCAGTGGCTTTGAGTTCATCCGCTGCCAGTTGAACCTTCTCCACGGCACCAGGTTCTGCGCCCGGAGCCGTTCGCAAGGACGCGGCGAGCTTGCGCGCGCCAGCAGGGAGCTGGTCGATCACCCTCAAGGCTTGGCCCTGAAGGGTGTACGCGAGGACGCCACAGATGGTGACAGCGATGAACAGCATCAGCGCCGCGCCAATGGCGCGCGGTACGTGTAGCTTCTGCAAGCGATCGACAGCCGGATCGAGCGCGTAGAACAGCAACGCGCCCAAGACAAGCGGAAGCAGCACCGGCTGCATGAATTGCAGGAGCAGGATGACGATGGCGATGGATAGCAGTACGAAGGCGATATGGCGGACCTGCATCGGTGGCGCCTGCGGTGAACCGGCAGGATCGGCCGCTGGGTCGACTAGCTCTGCGTCCTCTGGGCTGTGCATTGGTGACAGATTAGGGTGTAAAAGCGCTCCATCACAGAATTCCGAGTGGTGGGAGCGCGGTGTACTGCGTCGATTTCTGAGATTTTGCTCGCGGCGGTCGATGTTTCGACGTCGCTACCAAGCGACGATCCCACAGCCCCGCAGCAACAGGGCGAGCAGGAGAGTCGCCAGCAGGGAAACGACGATGGACCCGAGGCACCCTAGCCGATTTGAATAAAGCCCGATCATGTCCTGTTTACGAGCGATCAAGCATCGACAACTTCGCATTAGGGCGTATGACGATCCGTGGGCGTGCACAGCGAGTACACGCCCATGATCCAGGCCGCGAATACGGCGGCACAATTCGTCGCATTGCTTCGCGCACTATTCGGTCGGCTCTGTCGCGATTGCGTGTTTGGATTCTTTTGTGGAACCCGTCCTCGATTCGGACATCAATTCTCGAGCCACCTGGGTGAGAAGGTTGTCGGCGATCTCTTCTTCCGCGAGAGATTTGCTCAACAGCGCAGCGACCGCTGGTAGGCCGATCTGACCAGCCATCGCTCGCGCCGTGCCATAGGCGGAAATCTCGTAGTGCTCCACTTTCTGGGCTGATGCAATCAGTGCCAGGTCGGCTGCGACGCTGTCCTTTTCCTTCCCTTCCTCGATGATTTCGTCTCCCTCTTCCAGCAGGCCAGCCATTCCCTTGCACGGTTTCGCCTTGGGCTGTGCCCCGAGCAATGTGAAGCACTCCTTCAGCCGTTCGACCTGTTCTTTCGTTTCTTCGAGATGGTTCTCGAAGGCAAGCTTCAGACGGCCCGCCGTTGCCGCCTTCGTAAGTTTCGGGAGTGCTTTGACAAGCTGACCTTCAGCGCTCAGAAGATCGCGCAGCTCCTCGACGAGGAGCTCCTCAATCAGCTCCGGCTCCGTTGTCGTGCTGGTCGTTCGATCGTCGACGCGCGAGTCCGCTTCGGCGTTACCGTTCGAGCCGAGCTCCTGGAACGCCGGCGCATCGACGAGTTGCCAGTCTTCACCTTGATTCCACGGACCACGGGCGTCGATCTCGCCGTCTTGGCCGACACCCGTCGAATCATTGAAGAACTGGTCCACCAAGCCAGGGGTCGGCGGAATCTTGCCAATTGAGAATCGTGGCTTCGTCAAGCTCTCGAGCGCCGCGGTGAACGCCTTCATATGCGTGATCTCGCGCGTCATCAGGAACTGCAGCGCGTCCTTCGTGCCGGCGTCCGTCGTGAAATTGATCAGACGCTCGTACACGATCTTGGCGCGTGCCTCCGCCGCGATATTGCTCCGTAGATCGACATCGAGTTCGCCCGTGATCTTCAGGTAGTCTGCCGTCCACGCGTTGCCCATCGAGTTGTACAGGTTGACGCCGCCGCCGCCCGCGATTGCGATAAGGGGATCAGCCTCTGCACTCTCCCGATCGAACTTCATTGGCTTCAGGTGTAGTCGAGCGAGAGCGCCGACGATCTCCAAGTGGCTCAGTTCTTCGGTGCCGATGTCCATCAGAAGGTCCTTGCGCTCTGCGTCGTCGCAATTCAACCCTTGAATGGAATACTGCATCGCCGCAGCCAGTTCGCCGTTTGCGCCACCGAACTGCTCGAGCAGCATGTTCCCAAATCGGGGATCGGGTTGGTCGACGCGGACCGTATACATCAGCTTCTTTACGTGGTGGTACATGTTCTCTCTTATATAAAGCGGAGGATGGGCAGGGCCGCTCGAGTGTCTAGACGAGGCGCGTCAATCGACGCAGCCCCGCCGGAACCTCAGCTTTAATCACATCCCCGTTCGCGGCCGTCTTAGCGCAGCACGTTGCGAGCACCGTGGCTGGTAAATTCGCGTTCCAGCTCCGTAGCGTGCAACTCATCCTTCGCGCGCGTGCCAAGGACGATGCCGCCCGCCTTGAGACCGCGCTCGTACTCCGCAGCGCGATCCTCTGGAATGCCTGCGCCGATGAGCGCCCCCACGAGCGTTCCGGTCGCGCCCCCGGCACCCGCGCCGGCGATAGCCCCCGCGATCGGGCCCGCGACGATGAGGCCGATGCCGGGAACGGCAATCGCTGTGGCCGTCGCCACCAGTGCACCGACCGCCGCGCCGACTCCAAGGCCGATGCCGCCACCGATGCCTGCGCCTTCGGCCGCCTTGGAACCTTCCTTGAATTCCTGCCCGGGCTTCACGTCGCCAAAATGGCGTTTTCGCGTGGCATCCGACATCATCACGCTGATGTCGTCCGCCTTGTATCCGTGGCGTGTCGTCAAGTCCTCATACGCCTCGCCTGCGGCGTCGGGGGTGTCGTATAGCCCCGTGACCAGATTCTTGCTCGACCAGCCGGAGTCCGAGGTGCGCGATCCGGGGCTTCCTATCGCGTCATTCTGTGCCTGGCGTTTGCGCCCCTCGGCATTCTCGCGTTCACCTTCGCGCTCGAGAGACCTATTCCCTGTGGTCGCCCCGACGCCATCTTTCACGGCGCCTTTCACTCGTTGTCCAAACGCTGACACTTCTTCCGCAACTGAATCGTCAGGACGCGTCTTTTCGTTAGCCATGATCACCCTCGTCAATTTGTTCTACACTCGCGTGGCCAGGATGGCGCAACGCGCCGTACCCGTCTAGCCGAACACGAAATCCGCCGCGTAACCGTCTGCTGAAACAACGTGCGTGTGATGGCTGCAGATGGCGTCACGGCTAGCCTCCTTGACAACGTGGCCCATCGCATATCCACACAGAAGAGAAAAGGTCTCAGTCTTGGCCAACTGATTCCAGAGCATTTCAATACGGATTGCCGCGTCTTGCTTGCCCGTGCTCCAGAGGACGTCGACCATCTGACCGAATATGCGAACAGTGCAGTCTTCGCGACCGCGACAAGCCCTCGCGATTACTTCGCACATGCTGTCATTGAACTTTCCCGCATCGGGCTCCCCGTTCACTATGAACGCGGACAGTGTGTCCTTGGCATCGAGCAACAGAAGATCATTCGAACGCTGCAGCTGCACGACATCCAACGATCTCGCTATTAGTTCACGCAGGAGGGCTCCGCGGAAGACGGGCGTCGCTACAACGATTCCCGGGCTCTCGCTCATGAAACCATCGCTGAGGAACGTCGCAACGATCCGGGCGAGGGATCTCTCGTTTTCGTAGAAGCGCACCGCGTGATACTCAGGAGTTGAAGCCGAGCGAGCAGTCTGTTTCATCCGGACACCTGAGACTGATGCGAATGGACGAAAAGTTTCGTCCGTTCCCCAAACTAGAACGCAGCGGGCGTTGGGTGCAATTGGGAGAAAGAGCAGGCGGTACGGGTTTCCCCTAAGCTAGTGGCCCGAGCGGTGCGAGGAGGGCGGAATCTGTGAGCCTTCGCGTCTGACGGTCAGGAGGTACCTTGCGCGCAGCGAAGGACAGGGTCAAACATCCGTTGTTCAGTCCGAGAGATCGTGTGGAGAGCCGAGCCGGATTCGGCCGGAGCCCAGCCTTTCGCATTGTCGGGTTTCGCATTGACCCAAGAGCGCTTTGCGCTTGAACATAAGCGTGCTATGTCGCGTCGGAGCGGTCCGATCCTGCTCGTTGAAGATAACCTCGACACGCGGAATGCTGTCGTGGCCTTCTTCGAACTCAAGGGTTTGGCGGTCGTCACCGCGACCGACGGAGCAGAGGCGATTGGTCGGCTCGAAGCTGGCTTGCGGCCTAGCGTGATGCTGGTTGACCTCATGCTGCCGGAGGTCACTGGCTGGGACCTTCTGCAACACCTGCGGGAAGAGCCTGAACTGCGCGAGATTCCAACAGTGGTCATAACCGCTTTCCCCCGGGAGACTCTCCGGGTCGTAGCGGACGCCGTCTTGCACAAGCCCTTCGACTACGATCGCCTGATCAATACGGTTCTAGGTTTGATCGAGCCTGGCTCTGGTCGCAGTTCCTGAACCTCTGCGTTTAGTTTCAACGTGCCCTCGGCTCACGTTAAGCTGCACGGAGAGCATACGCAGCTCAAAACGAGGAAATGGAAGCCAACGACTCCGCAATAACGCTGCCGGATTCCACCGAGAGTGAGCTTCGCGCCCGGCTCGCGGCCATCGTCGATTCCTCCGACGACGCCATCGTGAGCAAATCGCTGAATGGCATCATCACCTCATGGAACCGAGGCGCAGAACGGATCTTCGGGTATACATCCGCCGAGGCGGTCGGCCAGCATATTCTCCTGATCATTCCCGAGGAGCGGTGGGCGGAAGAGGATGACGTGCTCGCTCGTCTCGGTCGGGGCGAGAGAATCGACCATTTCGAAACGGTCCGTAAAACCAAAGATGGTCGGCGAATCCCCATTTCTCTGACAGTGTCGCCGATCACGGATGCCCAAGGAAAGATAATCGGCGCGTCGAAAGTAGCGCGTGATATCAGTGAACGGCTGCAGCGCGATGAGCTCCGCTCCCGGCTTGCGGCTATCGTCGATTCCTCCGACGACGCCATCGTGAGCAAATCGCTGGATGGCGTCATCACCTCATGGAACCGAGGGGCCGAGCGGATCTTCGGGTACACAGCCGCTGAGGCGGTCGGCAAGCGTATTCTCCTGATCATTCCCGAGGAGCGCTGGCCGGAGGAGGATGTGGTGCTCGCCCGTCTCCGCCATGGCGAAAGAATCGACCACTTCGAAACGGTCCGTAAAACCAAAGATGGTCGGCGAATCTACATTTCGCTGACCGTGTCGCCGATCAAGGATGCCCAAGGAAACATAATCGGTGCGTCAAAGGTGGCACGCGATATTACCGAGCGTACCCTTACGCAAGAGGCACTCCAACGGGCGCACGATGAATTGGAGGAACGTGTCAGTGAACGCACTGTCGAGCTGTCAAAGGCAAACGAGTCCCTTCGAGGTGAGATAGCGGAGCGGCAGCGCGTTGAGCAGGAGCGCAATCAACTGCTGACCCGCTTCGTCCTCGCGCAGGAGGACGAGCGCCACCGAATCGCACGCGAGTTGCATGATCAACTCGGACAGCAACTGACCGCACTCAGGTTGACTTTGGAGACGCTCAGAGCGCAGGCCGTCGAAAGAACCGACTTTCGCGCACAGATCGAAACACTACAAGAACTTGCGCGACAGCTCGATCAGGACGTCGCCTTCCGAGTCTGGGAGCTGAGGCCTACTCCGCTGGAGGATATCGGCCTGCGAGCGGCATTGACGAATTTCGTGCACAACTGGTCTAAATACAGCGGCATTCGCGTCCAACTGCACACAGGTCAGTCCACCGACGAGCGCTTGCCTTTGGGTGTCGAGACGATGATCTACCGACTCGCACAGGAAGCTCTGAACAACGTCGCCAAGCATGCGCGGGCGAACCATGTCGATATTGTGCTCGAGCGGAACGCCGAGCACTTGTCGCTCATCATCGAGGACAACGGCGTTGGTTTCGATCCTTCGGACAAGGATACTCTCGGCGATGGCATTGGAGTGACAGGGATGCGGGAGCGCACCGCGCTGGTTGGTGCTGACTTCCAGATCGAATCAACCCCGGGTCGGGGCACGACCGTCATCGTGCGAGTCCCGATGGCCGCTCCGAGCATCGAGGGTGCCTGACATGGCAGTTCCGCTTCGCGTCCTCCTTGTTGACGACCACGCGATCGTGCGCCAGGGACTGAAGCTATTGATCGACAGTCAAACGGATATGGCAGTTGTCGGCGAGACAGCTGACGGGTCAGGCGTCCTTGACCAGGCGAACGCACTGAAGCCTGACATTGTCGTGATGGATATCTCGATGCCGGAAATGAACGGCTTGGTCGCAACCCGAGCCCTGAAACGCGTTCAGCCTAACATCGCAATTATCGCCTTGACACGGCATGACGACGATACCTATGTGGAGGAGCTACTTCGAGCAGGTGCGTCAGGTTACGTATTGAAGCAGAGCGCCCCGATGGAGTTGCTTCAGGCTATCCGCGCGGTCGCTGCGCGAGGAATGTATCTGGACCCGGCGATGACGTCGCGCGTCGCAGACGGATTGCTCGCGGGAAAGGACGAGAGCCCGAGCCAGCCTCACGCGGCGATCAGCGATCGAGAATCCGACGTGCTGCGGCTGACGGCTGTCGGGCACAGCAACAAGGAGATCGCGACGCAGCTGAAAATCAGTGTCAAGACCGTAGAAGTCCATAAGGCGAATGCCATGCGGAAGCTCGGACTGACCGGCCGCGTCGACATAATCCGATACGGTGTCCTGCGAGGCTGGCTTTACGATACCTAGCCGTGCCGCTCGCATGAATTCAGGGGCTGCCGCTGCTTCGAGTCGCTTGGATTCAGTTCTACCGCGCCGTTGACTTCGGATTCAGCCCCGATCCTGCTATCTGTTTGTGGATCGCAGTCCTGCCAAACGGCCGCGCGGTCGTCGTGAAAGAGCAGTATTGGTATCGAACGACGGCGGAGGCGATCGCGCGAAATATCAAGCAGAATTCCCGATGGGGTGCGCGTGGTTACGACCTACGCCGATCCCTCGATGTTCGCCAAATTCGGCGGCTACCGGGGCTCCAGTCAGTGGGCGATATCTACGAGATGAATGGCATCCCACTCACCCCTCCAAAAACGATCGCTCAGCGGCTGGTTTTGCTATCCACGAATACCTGAATACGGTGCTTGAGGATCGACTGCCGAAGATTCAGATCCACGGCCCCGGATGCCCACGGCTCGTCAGGCGCTGCCGCTCATGCGCATGGCCAAGAACAACCCGACGCGCATTGCGGACGGTGATGACCATGCCGTTATCAGTCTCGGCTACTTCTGTCAGGGTGGCGGCATTGGACCGTCCCGCAATCCGAACAAGCCTGTAGTGCCATTCTGGATGCTCAAGCCAACCGGATCGCGTTGGTGGTAGGCAGTGAGAGCGTTCAGCAGCGCTAGCACACGAGCGGAAGGCACTCGGAAACGGCTCAGTCGTCTTATTGCTCGCTGCCTGTTGCGTGGCCGACCTCGGCCCTACTCAGTGCATGAGAGGCGCAGGAGAACACCACACCTGGAAATGGTCGCATTATTGAATACGTAACGAGACATGCTCACACTAGTCCACCGCTACAGTTCGATCGTGTCCACCGACCTCGACTCTTACCGACCACGGGCCTACGCTCAGCAGGGGCCGGACGGCACATGGGACGCGTGGATCGTATTCTTTCGCGTTGATGGCGGTCGTGTGATCGCTACTGACCGGCAGAGAGCGGCGGCGAGTCTCGCGACACTCAGTGTCTGGTCGGCAGGGCTGACGGATGCCGATCTGGATCGCGCCCTTCAGCGCGCACTGGAGCTAGAACCGCTGGCCGAGCTTGAAGAGCAGCTCGCGCATCTCCAGCGTCTCGAATCGGAGGCGCAGACGGACGCGGCGGAATTCCAACTCGCGGCCGACTCTGCTAAGGCGGATGCAGCAGACGCGCGCCACAAACGCGAATCCACGGAAGAGAAGCTGGAAAACATTTCAAAGCGTCCGTGACCGTCGCCACAACCGGTTATGCGATCCACACGCCCGGACAAGGTCCGGAAGGAGCACCACGATGGATGAAAACGTCCTGAAGGGGAAATGGCATCAGATCAAAGGCGAAGTGAAATCTCGCTGGGGGAAGTTGACCGACGACGATCTCACTCGGGCGGAGGGTGACGCCGAGAAGCTGGTTGGTAGAGTTCAGGAAAGATACGGCTACGAGCGTGATGAGGCGAAGCGCGAGGTAGACGACTTCCTGCGAAGTTATCCCTAAGAGGTTGTATCAAAACCTTGCGGCACGCCTCGCCATTACCACGATGCTATTTCGTCGGCACCAGACGCTTCAATTCCTCGAACCAATTCTGCACGACGACGATCTCCGGCGCCATGCTGCCCGCGACTTCCGCCTGACCTGTGGGAATGATCAGGAACCGTCCATCGGGGGCGATGTCGTACGGCCGAGACCCGGCCAGGATTGGGAGCATGGCGAATTTGAATAACACCTGCGGAGGTCCGGCGACGAGTGTCTTCCCGTACTGCACGGGGACCACCATCATCTGGCGAGCGTCCAGGCTGCTGAAGAAGAGTTCCCGCCCGTTAGGCGACCAGAGTGGGAGACGGCCGCCGCTGGTCGAGATCGGTTGCCGACTTCCGAGTTCCGGATACCGTTCGACATAGATCTCCGTGCGACCGGACTCGTTGCTCTGGTAGGCCATCCAGTGTCCGTTCGGAGAGACGGCCGATGGTGAGTCGCCTTTCACCAATACTCTCACGTCCGAGGGGCGCTCGATGGCGATCTCCCCGATCGCACTCGTCGCCGATACCTCGACAAACAGGAGGTGTCGGCCGTCTGCCGACCAGCCGTTGGCGCGCAGACTCGTGAGATGTTTCGCACGCGTGAGGAGCCGCTCGTCGCTGCCGGTGCCGTCCGCCGGCCGCCAGAACAGCTCAGGGTAGCCCGCTCGTCGCGACGTAAAGATGATGCG
Organism: Vicinamibacterales bacterium; assembly: GCA_036258175.1. Lineage (GTDB taxonomy): Bacteria > Acidobacteriota > Vicinamibacteria > Vicinamibacterales > 2-12-FULL-66-21 > DATAEE01. The sequence continues at coordinate 3,571 of DATAEE010000423.1, read as the reverse complement.
CTGCCCGTCGGGCGTCCAGAGCGGGCTGCGAGCGAGCGGGTCGGTCGTCGGCTGGCTCAGCGTCGCGCGGGTGAGATCGTGGATCCGCAGATTCGCCCGAGTGGCCAGAGCGAGCCGCGCGCCATCGGGCGATACTCGGACGTCGCGGTACGAGTCCAGCGGGAGGCCAGGCAGCGGTGAGGCACGTCCCTGCCGATCCACCGACACGACGGTCAGCTCGTCACCGAGACCGGCCCCTCCTGGGATGTAGACGAGCGAGCCGTTGGCGGCCACCGCGAATTCAGCGGCGCCCGATCCGGTCGTCACCACGTTCTCCAGCACCAGCGCGGGCGTCCCCGCCACCTCCCGCCGTCGGAGATCGAATGGCACGGCGCGCAACGTCCCCGCAACGCCGTAGACAAGATGGCCCGTCGGCACGTAATGCGCGTGGCTGCCGCCCGGGATGAGTGCCTTCGACGTGCGGGTCTTCAGATCGAGCACCGCGATCTGCGCGTTCGCCATGTCCTCGGTGGTCGGAGTGATCGTGAATAGGACCGCCTCGCCTCCAGGCAGAAACTCGGGCCACACGTGATCGTCTTCCCCGCGTTCGCGATCGGGCGTCGTGAGCACGGTGGGCTCGCCTCCTGAGGCCGACACGCGCTGCAGGCCTGTCGCCGGCGAGGTTGTCGCGAAGATGAGGGTCCCGTCCGGGCCCCACGTGGCACCGCGGGGTCCACCTTCTAACGCGCACAATGTCACTGGCGGTCCACCCGCGATCGCCACTTTCTTCATCGCAGTTCCGTCAACGAATCCGATCCACTGTCCGTCAGGCGAGATGAATCCGCCTCGCGGTGCAGGACCAAGCCCACTCAGCACCGCGGGCTCGAGTTGGTTGAGCGCACGGACCAGCAGCCGGTTGTTGCCGCGATAGATGACGCGCGAGCCGTCGGGCGTGATGGCGACGTCGCGATCGCTGCCCTGGCGCGTCAACGCAGCCGACCCGGACGTCGTGATTGTCGTGCGCGTCACCGAAGGCGGTGCCGGACGCGTGGCGAACCACACCAGCGCGCCGCCGAGGACGGCGGCCATCAGCGCACCGGCCGTCAATGCTGCGATACGCCGCCAGAGTGGACCGCCTGGCAACGGAGCTGTCGACACGGTGTTGGAGGCCGCGAAGCCCGTCTGGTGATCGAGTATGAAGAGTGCCACGGAGATGTCGGCGATCCGCTTGCCGCGATCCTTGACGAGGCAGCTTTGCAGCAGCGTGCGGATCGGCGGCGGCACGTCAGACGACAGTGCCTCCCAGTTGGGTTCGAGGCGGACCACTGCGCCGAGCACCTCAGTGGTGTCCTGGCCATCAAAGGCTCGCCGGCCCGTCAGCATCTCGTAGAGCACGCACCCGAACGCCCACACGTCGCTCCGTTTATCTGCCTCGCGCCCCTTCGCCTGCTCCGGGCTCATGTACGCCGCCGTCCCGAGCACCACTCCCACGCTCGTCATCATCGCGGGCGAAGTGATCGTGGGCGACAGCGTCGCCGCCTCGCGGGCCGCCGTCCCGGCGGCGCCCGTCAGCTTCGCCAGCCCGAAGTCGAGCACCTTCACCGCCCCGTCGGGCGTGATCTTGATGTTCGAAGGTTTAAGGTCGCGATGGATGATCCCCTGCTCGTGCGCGGCTTCGAGAGCCTCGCCGATCTGACGCGCGATTGGCAGTGCTTCATTCAGTGGAATCAGCCCACGCGTGATCCGATCCGCCAGCGTGTCGCCCTCGACCAGTTCGAGGACGAGCGCGTGAGTCTCACCGCTGTCCTCGAACCCATGAATCGCCCCAATGTGAGGGTGGTTGAGCGAGGCCAGCACCTGCGCCTCGCGCTTGAAACGGGCGACGCGATCCGGATCACGTGTGAAGGCTTCCGGCAGGACCTTCAGCGCGACGTCGCGATTCAGCTTGGTATCGCGCGCGCGATACACCTCACCCATGCCGCCCGCTCCGAGGGTGGAACGAATTTCGTACGGGCCGAGGCGAGTGCCGGCGAACAAAGACATGAAGCGGCAGATGACCGGCTGGCACTCATTGTAGTGGAGTGGGACCTTCCGTAATCGGAAAGCCCACCTACTGAGCGGCCGTTATCCCGTGGTCCAGGTCTTGCGCAGGAACCGCCAGCAAACCAGCGCACACGCGAGCAAGAGGAACGCCTCGTGGATGTCGGAGCGCCGGTCATAGCGGACGCGCAGGCGGCGGAACTGATTCAGCCAGGCGAAGGTGCGCTCCACGACCCACCGCCACCGGCCCAGGCCACTCCCCTGCGCGGTGCGACGCATGGCCAGCACAGGCACGATGTGGCGAGTCCGGAGACCGCGCCGAATGGCGGCCGCGTCGTAACCGCGATCTCCGAGCACACAGTCCGGCCGCTGCCGCGGTCGCCCCCATTCGCCGTGGAGCGGGGGAATCGCATCCACCAATGCCAAGGCCTCTTGCGAGTCGTTCCGGTTCGCGCCGGTCAGGCGCACCGCGAGCGGCACACCACGCCCGTCGCAAATCAGATGACGCTTGCTCCCGCCCTTGGCTCGATCGGTAGGATTCGGACCCGTCTGGTCCCCTCCGTACACCGCGCGGATGGAGCAACTGTCCACGACCGCCCGGGACCAATCAATCTGGTTGAAGCGAGCGAGCCAGTCCAGCAGCGCAAAGTGAATCAGATCCCACACGCCAGCCTGTTGCCAATCGCGCAGGCGCCGCCAGCAGGTCATCCCCGATCCGCACCCGAGTTCCTGCGGAGCATCTGCCAGGGAATACCGCTGCGAAGGACGAAGACAATCCCGGTCAGGCACGCGCGATCCGAAACGCGCGGCCGCCCACCCTGTGGCCGTCGCGGTGGAATTGGCAAGAACGGTTCGACAAGATCCCGCAACGCATCTGGAATCAGCGCGGTGGCCATGCCTGTCCACGCTACCTCGCCGACGGGGGTCAGGCTTCGGAGGTTTTGTTACCCGCTCTAAAGGTCGCTGCCGGCCTGATTTTTCACGATACGGTGAGGCCAATTCCGTATGTGGGCAAAAGGCCGTACTCGGACGGTGCAAGTTGGCGAGGTGTAAGTTTGGTGGTCGCGAGTACCTCCCAGAATCGATTACCTCGGCCCGCGTAGTACTCCTTCAGGGTGGCCGAGCGGGAGCCGGCGGCCGTTCCGCAGAAGACGACTAGAAGATTCGGTTGAAGTAGGTCGTCAAGCATTGGCTTGAGCGCATTATAAGGAACGGATATGTGATGGAGCGAAACGCTTCACGAGCGCGCCGACCCAGATCGATCTAACGAGCCGCAACGCGCTTCTGCGAACTGGGGACCGTTGGCACGGAGTGGTTCGCGCAGACTTTTAACGCAGCGTTCACACCGTTCCTGTGCCGGTGTCGGGCGCACCCGGTGGACGAACGCTTTGGAGCTGCGTGTACCCGCCGGCATATCCCGCCGCGCGGATCTCGTCGAGCAGCCGCACCGCTGAGAGCTGCGGATACGTCGCGAGCCGCGCTTCGATGATCGCTTTGTACGGATCGAGCTTCGTGGGCACCGGCGACCGCGGCCCGTAGCGCACCGCCTCGG
>DATAEE010000422.1:0-1781 GCA_036258175.1 Vicinamibacterales bacterium | reverse complement strand
TGGACCCACCAGCGGCTCCCCGGTTTCTGGTAGCGCACCATCAGATAGGCGTTCGGCGCCGGCGTGCCGCCTTCGATGTTCGGCGGCAGATCGGTGCGCGTGTCGCGCGCGTTGATGTAGGTGTAGATCGCGTTGACGGCGACGCGGTCGCCGGCCCAGATCTCGCCCGACATCTCCAGGCCCCAGATGCGCGCGTTGTCGAAGTTGTCGCGCACGAGGACGGGCGCCGTCGACGCCGCCACGAAGACCACGCCGTTCGGCAGCTGCTGCGTGATCGGCTCGCCACCGATCTGCGTGCCGACCGCGCCGGCCGGCAGGATGAGGGACTGCTTCTGGATGTTGTCGTGGATGTTGTTGACGAAGACGCCGAACTCGGCGCGCGCGCGACGCCGCCGATAGCGGACGGTGGCGTCCCAGTTCAAGCTCGACTCGGAGCGCATCTCCTCGACCGGTCCGATCGGCACGGCGGTCGCGTCGGCGGTGGATCCGACCTGCGCGCCCAGCCCGTCGATGTCAGCGAACGCCACCTCGAACCCGGATCCAGTCAGACCGAGAGTTCCCAGGTCGGTCATGTGCGGCGCGCGATACCCGCGGCTGAAGCTCGTGGATAGCGACCACTCGTCCGCGGGCGTTGCGACCGCGCCGACGCGGAAGGTGAACGCGTTGGTCGAGAGCTCGTCGTCCGGCCACAGCGGCTCGCCACCCACGATCGGCGCGTCCGCGGCGCTCGCCTCGTACGACGCGGCGCCCCAGCGGACGGCGCCGACGAGCCGCAGCCGCTCGGGGATCGCCTCGTATCCGGTCTGCGCGAAGAGGCCGCCGTTCACGTACGACGCGCCGCTCGGCACACGCGGGCGGCGAGGAGAAACCGCGCCGGTTACCGGATTCACGTTGAAGGAATCGGAGGTCAGGCCCTCGAAGTAGACCTCACCGCCGACCTGGAGCGTCTGCCTGGGCGAGATCTCACTGAAGAGGCTGCCCTTCACGCCGTTGGCCGTCGTTCGCTCAGGCTCGTGACCGATCGTCGCCGTGGGATTTCCGTTGCCGCCCTGGTTCACCCGCTCTTCGCGCTGCGAGTTGAAGGAGTACGTCACGCTCGCGTGATCGAACCATCCGGGCAGCAGCCGTTCGAACCGGACGTAGAACAGGTCCAGCGTCAGGTCGTTCAGCTCCGCGACGAGATTTCCGTCGCCGCCGAGGAGCTGATCGTACCGCTCACCGCCGTCCTGGCGCGTAGCCATGTAGCTGGTCACGATCTGGGTGCTTGCGCCGGGCGTCCAGTTCGCTTTGAGCTGCGTCCCCCACTGCGAAAACTCGGTGTTCGGCAGCCGCTCCGGATACAGCAGGTCGGAGGAGATGCCGAAGAACCGCGTCACCGATGCGTGTGAATCGATGCCGTCTCCGGGCCTCAGCTTGCCGACGCCTTGCCCGGCGACGTTGCCAAAGAAGCCGAACTGACGTCGCGCGATCGAGATTGATGCGTTGCCACCACCGGACTCGTGCCCGGTGGAACCCTGAATGGCAAACCGGCCCCCGACGCGCGGCCCGTTGGAGCTGAGCGCCGGCACCCGGCCGAGGAGCTGAATGCTGCCGCCGAGCGCGTCGCTGCCGTACTCGGCGCTGTTCGGACCGCGCAGAATCTCGATGCCTTCGAGACTGCTCGGCTCGACCAGGTCGAAGAACGTGTTGACGCCGCCGCGCTGCGCGCTGTTCGAGTAGCGCACGCCGTCGACGAAGACGTTGACCTTGTTGCCAGTCAACCCGCGCACGAACACGCCCGC
>DATAEE010000421.1:0-85617 GCA_036258175.1 Vicinamibacterales bacterium | reverse complement strand
TGCTGGCCCGCGACGCGCGCCGGGAGGATGGAGATGGTGAGAACCGCAGTCAGGCCGACAGTGGCGATGCCGGCGAGTGATGAGGTCGCAGTCCCCACGCTGCCTCCTTCTCCAAAGGTCTTGCCATCGTCATTAACTGGTTGCAGGAAAGGGGTTTGACAAGATCGTTACGGCTCAGCGGGCTCGGATTTCACTCCGAAAACGTGTAGGAATTACATGAATCGAGCATTTGCGCCTGAAAAACTTGCAGAGCCAAGTCCTGTTAACATGCCACCCCATGGGTTCCGGCCATTCCACGGCCACGGCCATCCCCGTCGCATCCCGAATCAGCGGCTTCGTGTACGCCATCCGGAATATCGTCACCGAGGCCCGAAAGGTGGAGGCTGCCGGCCGCACGGTCCGCTACCTCAATATAGGTGACCCGATCCCGTTCGGATTCAGCACCCCCGCTCACCTGATCGCCGCCGTGGAACGCGCGATGCGGGACGGGCACAACGGATATGCGCCGTCCCCTGGCATCGCCCCGGCGCGTGAAGCGGTCGCCTCCGAGCTCGCGTCGCGCGGGATGGAAACCTCCCCGGAGCGCGTAGTCATCACATCCGGCACGTCCGAGGGAATCGAACTGGCGCTCACCGCACTCGCGGACGCCGGCACGGACGTCCTGGTGCCGCTGCCAACCTATCCTCTATATACGGCGGTCCTCGCGAAGATTGGCGCCCGGCCCCTCTACTATCGGACGGATCCCGACCGCGGTTGGCTGCCAGACCTCGATCACCTGCGAAGCCTCGTCACGCCGGCGACGCGCGCGCTCGTCGTCATCGACCCGAACAACCCGACCGGCGCCGCGTATCCGGCAGAAGTCCGCCGCGCGCTCCTCGAGGTGGCGGAACGCCACAACCTTCCCATCCTCGCGGACGAAGTGTACGGAGATCTTGCGTACGCCGGTCCAGTCCCGTCGCTCGCGAGCATCGACCCGGACGCGGCGGTGCTGTCGTTTTCGTCGCTGTCGAAGGCGTACCTCGCGCCCGGCTGGCGCGCCGGCTGGCTGGCCGCGAGCCGCACGACCCGGCTCGACGACGTGATGGCGGCGATCAAAAAATTGGCGGACGGCCGGCTCTGCAGCACGGCGCCGATGCAGCACGCGATCGTCGCAGCGCTCACCGGCGACCGGTCTCACCAGGAGAGCTTCCGCGCTGCGCTTCGCGAGCGCGCCACGCTGACGACGGCGCGTCTCTCGGCCATGCCGGGCGTGAGCTGCGTGGCGCCGACCGCGGCGTTCTACGCGATGCCGAAGATCGATCTCCCGCCCGGGAGAACCGACGAAGATTACGTCCTTGGTCTACTCCGCGCGACGGGTATTCTCTGCGTGCACGGATCCGGATTCGGCCTTCCGGCCCGCGACGGCTTCCTTCGCATTGTCTTTCTCGCGCCGCCGTCAGACCTCGCCGCAATCTACGACGACATGGCGGCGTTTACCCGCGACTTCCGGTCCGCCTAGTGGCGCCGGAATCCCGCGACCCTCGCTGGCTCGCGGCGCAGATCATCGCGATGGCGGCAGGCGCCATCGTCATTCTGTGGTGCCTCTATCTCGTACGCAACGTTCTGCTGCTCATCTACGTCAGCATGGTGCTCGCGATTGGCTTCAGCCCGATCGTCCGGCTGATCGAGCGCCAGCGCCTGCTACCGAAGGGCGCCCGGCGCGTGCCGCGCTGGCTCGCCATTCTCGCGCTCTACATTTTGATACTCGGCACGCTGACGGCGATCGGCATCATGATCGTCCCGAAGCTCGTCGAGCAGGGACGGCAGCTCTGGATCGAAGCGCCGAAGATGGTGGAGCGAAGCCAGGACTGGCTCGTCAACGCCGGAATCATCGATCACCGTCTCACGCTGAAAGAAGCGGTGGAGCAGGCGCCGGGAACCGGCGATGCCGTGGGCACGCTCGCGGGAGCGGTCTTCGGAATTCTCGGTGGGCTGTTCGGGCTCGTCACGATCCTGATCCTGACGTTCTACTTTCTCGTGGAAGCTGACGATCTGAGAGCGGGCTTCCTCGAGCTCTTCCCGAAACGCCAACGGCCGCGCATCGAGAAAGCGACCCGTGCGGCGACGGTCAAGATCAGCGCGTGGCTCAACGGGCAGCTTCTGCTCGGGACGATCATCGGCGTCACGGCCGCGATCGGCTTGTGGCTGATGGGCGTCCCGTATTTCTACGTGCTGGCGCTCATCGCCGGCATCGGAGAAATGATCCCGGTCGTGGGACCGTTCATCGCCGCCATTCCTGCCCTCGCGGTTGCGGCGACGATCTCGTGGCAGAAAATACTGATGGTCGCGGCCTTCTTTCTCGTCCAGCAGCAGTTCGAGAATCACGTGCTCGTTCCGAAGGTGATGGAGCGGCAGGTGGGCATCAGCGCGGTTTCGGTTATCCTCGCGCTGCTCATCGGTGGCAGCCTTCTCGGCATCCTCGGCGCCATCCTCGCCATCCCGACTGCCGCCATCCTGCAGGTCGTGGCCCGGGAGTTCCTGCCCGCGGACGAATAGCCGAAGGGCCAGCCCTGAGCGAGCGCAGCGAGTCGAAGGGTGGCATGGGCGTTGCGGTTACAGTCTCCGGATGCTGTCGATCACCACATCTGGTCACTCGGCGTCGCTCACCTGCGACAGCAGGCGGGTCAATGTGTGGCGCGTCAGTCACATACAGCGCTCGTGCTTCGGCGACCTGGCGGTGATCCTGTTCCTGATGGCTCAGGCGGCCGATGGCGCCCTTACCTACGTCGGGGTCAGGCACCTCGGCCTTGCGGTCGAGGCGAACCCGCTAATCTCTTGGTTGATCGCGAGCTTTGGCGAAGTCGGCGCGCTCGCCGGAGCGAAGCTGGTCGCCGGAAGCTTCGGTATCGCGCTGCACCTCTCAGCGGTCCACAAGGTCGTCGCGGGGCTGACCTTGTTCTACGTCGTGGTTGCCGTCTTTCCCTGGATTGCAATTCTGTACCTGTAGCTTTTGATAGGATTCTGGGCCCATGCGCCCGGATCCGCTCCAGTATCTTTCCGCCGAGATCGAGTCGCTCAAAGAGCAGCGGCTGTACCGCCGCCTGCGCGTGCTCGACGACGAGCAGACGGCGCGCGCGCGGTTCGACGGCCGATCGGTCGTCAATCTTTCGTCGAACAACTACCTCGGGCTGACCACGCATCCCCGGCTCCGCGAACGCGCGCTGGAAGCCACCAGGACCTTCGGCGTCGGCTCGGGATCCGTGCGCACGATCGCCGGAACCATGGCGATCCACATGGAGCTCGAACGCAAGCTCGCTGAATTCAAGAACACCGAAGCGGTCGTCGTCTTCCAGAGCGGGTTCGCCGCGAACGCCGGAACGGTTGCAGCCGTGCTCGGACGCGAGGACGTGATCGTGAGCGACGAACTGAATCACGCCAGCATCATCGATGGCGCGCGATTGAGCCGCGCCGAGATCAAAGTGTTCGCCCACCGCGACGCGGCGGCGGCGCGGAAGATTCTCGAGAAGCAGCCGAAAGAACGGCGCAAACTGCTCATTACCGACGGCGTGTTCAGCATGGACGGCGATCTCGGCGCGCTGCCGGAGCTCGCGACGCTCGCCGAGGAATTCGGCTGCATCATGATGGTCGATGACGCGCACGCGAGCGGCGTGTTCGGCCGAAACGGGCGTGGCACCATCGATCATTTCGGGCTGCACGGCCGCGTCGACATCCAGGTCGGTACGCTGTCGAAAGCGATCGGCGTGCTCGGCGGTTACGTGGCCGGCAGCCGCGCGCTCATTGAGTTCCTGTATCACCGCGCGCGTCCGTTCCTGTTTTCGACGTCCCACCCGCCCTGTGTGGCGGCGGCCTGCATCGCCGCCATCGATGTGCTGATGGATGAACCGCAGCTCATCGAGCGGCTCTGGGATAATACGAAGTTCTTCAAGGCGGGTCTCGCACGGCTGGGATTCGACACCGGCACGAGCGAGAGCCCGATAACGCCGGTGATTGCCGGCGACGGCGCGTTGGCGATGAAGCTGTCGGACCGCCTCTTCGAAGAAGGCGTGTTCGCCCAGGGGATTGCGTTCCCGACCGTCCCGCGGGGAAAGGCACGGGTCCGGACGATCGTGACGGCCAGCCACACGCGCGACGAGCTCCAGTTCGCGCTCGGCACGTTCGCAAAGGTCGGGCGGGAGCTAGGAATTATTCAGTAGGAGGCCTCCGAACCCCGGCCTCGGGACGGCGTATAGAAAGAAGATGGCACGCGCGCGAAGCTTTTACGACAAGTACGCCCGCGACCTCACGGCGGAGGACGTCGGACGGCTGTTCACTCGTGATACGCCGGACGCGTACCGCTACTTCGTGCGGGGGTTCGACGCCGAGGCGCTGAAGCACCTGCCGTGGTACAAGCGGTGGTTCCGGCAGGGCCGCCACTTCCTGATCGCCTTCAGCCTGCGACTGTCGCCGGTGCGCCGGGCGATGTTCGCCATCTCGATCGTTTTCGCGCTAATCGGCCTCATCCGGCTCTTTTCGGGGTTCCATCTGGTCGACACCCCGTTCGGAACGCCCTTCTTCCGAATCCTGGTGCCTGGACCGACGTGGGTTGAAGGGACGATTCCGCTCCTCCTCAGCATCCTGGTCGCGTACGTGCTCATCATGCTCGAGGTGGCGGACCGTCTCTCGCTCAAGGGAGATCTCGAGGTCGCGCGCGAGATTCAACAGGCGATGTTGCCGAGCGGCACGTTCCGTCGGCCCACGGTCCTGGCGAGCGGGCTGAGCCGTCCGGCGAACACGGTCGGCGGTGACTTCTTCGACATCCTCCCGCTTCCGGACGGGCGCGTTGTCGTGGCGCTCGGCGACGTCGCCGGCAAAGGAAGCCCGGCGGCGCTGCTGATGGCGCTGTTGCTGGCCATGCTGCGGACGCTCGTGGACGAGGGGCTGCCGCCCTCGGCGCTGGTCGAGCGCTTGAACGCACAGATCTGGCGTCACAGCCCGCCGTCGCGGTTCATCACGCTTTTCTTCGGCGTGTTCGATCCGGCAACCGGCGAGCTGACCTACGTCAACGCCGGCCAGAATCCGCCGCTCGTACGGCGCACCTCGGGCACCTTCGAGCGGCTCGGCGCAACGGGCGTCGCGCTCGGCATGTTCGACCGCTCGACGTACGACGCGCGAACCACACACATCGACCCGGACGAGCTCGTGATCCTCTACAGCGATGGCATCACGGATGCGGAGGATCCGAAGGGCCAGCCCTTCGAGGAAACGGGCCTCGAGCGAACGATCGAAGCGGGCCCTCTCAATGATCCCGCCGAACTCGGCGCGGCTGTCCTCAAGGCGGTCGAGCGCCATGCCCACGACACCCGGCTGGGTGACGATCTGACAATTCTGATTTTGCGCCGCTCGATCTAGCACCGGGCCCGCCTGGCGGGGTCTAATACTTGTTATGGATGCCGGCAAGCCGAAAGGCGTGCGCCATGGGATTCTGGCGTTCGCGGCTCTGCTGCTGGTCTGCCTCGAGCCCCCTGTCGCAGCCCAGCCGGCGGATGCGGGCGACGAAACCCTGCAGGCCCTGTCGGCGCGGCTGGAGCAGGCGCTTGTCAGCGGCGACCCGGCCGGCTACCTGGCGCTCGTCGGCCCCGACTCGCAGCACGAAGCCGCGCGCCAGTTCGCCGACTCCACGTTCGTCCCGGGCATCACACGCGCCGTGGTACGCGAGCGCGATCGGCTGCCGCTCCCCGGCGCGCCTGAAGGCCAGGCGTACCGAGTCCTCTTCGAAGCCTTCCTCGAACGCGGACCCGCAGCCCGAATCGCGACCTGGCAGATAGACATCATCCGCGCCCCGAAAACCGCTGCGACCATGACAGACACAGCGTCCTGGCAGATCGTCGGCGCGCAGCAGCTCTCGATGGTGGACGGGCTGCACCGGTTGATGCTCGACCCCGCGAAGCAGTTCGCGGCGAAAAACCTGGTGATTACCGCGCAGGATTTCACGCTGGAGCTGCCCGCGGGGAACGTTTTCGTCGCGGACACGCTCGATGGAACCACGGCGATGGTCCTGCGCGGCAACGGAACCATGCGGTTCGAACCGGGCCCGGCCGCGGAGCGCGGGCAGGTCCGAATCTTCGCGGGCAGCGATACGCTGACCTCGCAGTTCGAAGCGGCCTTCGTCCGGCTCAACCCGTACGATTACGAGCGGCGTGTCGCGCCGGGGACTCTGACGCCGCGAGCCGTCGACTCCTCAGAGCTCCGGAAAGCCCAGTCCGTCTTCGGCGAGTTCATCACGCAGACGTTTGCGCTGAACCTGAGCGATCTGAGCCGCGAGACCTGGTCGCTCACGCCGCCGTCCGGCGACTTCGTCGCGGAGGTCCGAACGAAGCGCCATGGCTCGCTCACGTACGCGCGTTCTGGCGGCGAAGCGGAGGACATCACGCTCTTCGACAGGCGGCGCCGGAAGAACATCTCGGTCTACGCGTCGCCCGAGAAGCTGGCGCTCCGTGGGCCTCACTACGACGACGACTCGCTCATCGACTACGACGTGAACAACTACGACGTCGAGGCGAATTTCTGGCCCGATCGTTTGTGGGTCGACGGCCGGACCAGCGTCCGCCTGACGACGACCGCGCGCGCGACGACGACACTGACGCTGCGGCTCGCGGAGGCGCTCACCGTGCGATCGGTCAGCTCGCCTCAGCTGGGCCGCCTCCTGTTTCTCCGCGTCTTCGGGCAGAACAGCCTCATCGTGAATCTGCCGGCCACGGTCGTCGAAGGCACGCAGCTGTCACTCGACGTCGTGTACTCGGGACGGCTGCCGCCACAGACGCTCGAGCGCGAGGCGATCGAGGTCGAGCAGGAACGGCAGGAATCAGTGCAGGACATGCCGGTCATCGTCGCGGAGCCTCGCTACATTTACAGCAATCGAAGCTACTGGTACCCGCAGTCGCCCTCGAGCGACTACGCGACGGCCACGATCCGCGTGACCGTGCCGACCGACGCCGAGGCGGTCGCGACCGGCGAGTTGAAGACCACGCGCGTCGTGGCGGTCCAGACTGCGAACGGATCCGAGGTGCGGAAGCTGTTCGTGTTCAGCGCCGCGCAGCCGCTGCGCTACCTGTCGTGCCTGATCACGCGGCTCAATCAAGTAGATGCCGCGAACGTGAATGTCGGAGCCGCACCCGGGCGTGAGCTCTCGGCGGCAAACAAACTGGTCGCCGTCAACCCGGAGATTGCGTCGGTCGCGCTGTCGATCAAAGCGAACCCGCGGCAGCAGTCTCGCGGGCGGGCGATGCTCGAGCGCGTGTCCCGCATCGTGCAGTTCTACGGCGGACTCGTCGGCGGCGCCCCCTACCCGAGCTTCACTCTTGCGCTGACGGAGAGCGATCTGCCCGGCGGCCACAGCCCGGCCTACTTCGCGATCCTGAACCAGCCGCTGCCAATGTCACCTGTCAGCTGGCGCGGCGACCCGGTGAGCTTCGATGACTTTCCGTCGTTCTTTCTGGCTCACGAGGTGGCGCACCAGTGGTGGGGCCAGGGCGTCGGATGGAAGAACTACCACGAGCAGTGGATCAGTGAAGGCTTCGCGCAGTACTTCGCCGCCTTGTACGCGCGCGAAGAGCGCGGCGACGACGTCTTCGTGAATCTGCTGCGGCAGATGAGGAAGTGGGCGCTCGAGCATTCCAGTCAGGGACCGGTCGCGCTCGGGTATCGGCTCGGCCACATCAAGGGTGAAGGACGAGTCTTCCGGGCCATCGTCTACAACAAGGCGGCGATGGTGCTCCACATGCTCCGGCGGCTCGTCGGCGACGACGCGTTTTTCGGCGGCGTGCGCCGGTTCTACCAGGAGTACCGATTCCGCAAAGCTGGAACCGACGATTTCCGCAAAGCGATGGAGGCTGAAGCCGGGGTCAACCTGGCGAGATTCTTTGAAGGCTGGATCGAAGGCACGCAGATTCCGCAGTTGACGTTCCACTCGACGCGAGGGGCAGACGGCGCCTCGGTCGCGCTGCGCTTCGAGCACGTCGGGCCGGTCGTCGACGTGCCGGTGCTCGTGACGCTGGTGTACGAATCGGGTTCGACCGACGAACTGCTCGTGCGGGTGACGGACAAAGTGGCCGAGGTGACGGTGCCGCTGACCGGGAGGCTGCGCGTTGTGGAGCTCAATCAGGACAACGCCGCGCTGGCCGAGTTCCTACGGTAGGTAGATCCCCGCGACCCGCGGCTCTCCGTTCTTTTCGAAGGGTTCGAACACCAGGATGAACCGCACGCCTTCATGCTCGTAGAAGCGGGTCAGCCGCTCGCCGAGCGCGCCACGGTCCACTTCCTGACGCCCGCTCTCCGCCGCCCGACCCAATCGCATAGACACGGCAGTCAGGCTCTGACCGAGCTTGATCTCCGAGCCGTCCGCAAGCGGAAGGGCGGGGATCGACACGGCGCGTTCGGGAACGCTGGCAGGTAAGGGGGCCGGAACGGAGGTCGTTATTGTCGCGGCCGGGGCACTGGCGGCGGGCGCAGCCCGCATCTCCCGGACAATGAGGGAACCGACCGCTACGGTAGCGGCGAGGAAGGCAACCGCGATCGCCCACTCGACAGCGCCGCCGAAGCGGGTCCGAACGGTCACGTCGCGCATGTGCGCCTCCCTCAGGCTAGAGAGCGCCGATGAAGGCCACTGTAGGTCCCCAAATGACCGGTGTCAATGACCTTCTGAATCTGGATTCTGGATTCTGAGTTCCCATATGATCAGCAAGTTATGGACACGGTCAAGCTGACGATTGACGGGCGGGAGCTGACGGTCGAGAAGGGCCGCACGGTGCTGCAGGCCGCAATCGAGCACGGTATCCACGTTCCGTACTATTGTTACCACCCGGCCCTCGGGGTGGACGGCTCCTGCCGCGTCTGCATCGTCAAGATCGAGAAGATGCCGAAGCTGCAGACGGCCTGCTCCACCGGCTGCACTGACGGGATGGTCGTCTTCACGCAGACCCCGGACGTCGTCGAGGCACGAGCCAGCGTGTTCGAGTTCCTTCTCATCAATCATCCGCTCGACTGTCCGGTGTGTGACAAAGGCGGGGAATGTCCGCTCCAGGATTTTTCGTACTCGTTCGGGCCAAACCGGAGCCGGATGGAGTTTCCGCGCAGGGTCTTCGACGGCGAGGGCGTCAGGGCTGACGTCGATTTCGGTCCCACGCTCATGCTCAACCGGAACCGCTGCATTCTCTGCACGCGGTGCGTGCGGTTCATGCGCGAAGTGGACGGCGACGCGCAGATCAACATCGTCGATCGCGGGTACGGCAGCGAGATCGCCACGTTCCAGGAAGAAGGGGTCCATTCGCTGCTGTCGGGTAACCTGATGGACGTCTGCCCGGTCGGCGCGATCACGACGCGCGACTACCGGTTCAAGTCACGCCCGTGGGACAACCCTCAAGCCGTGGACACGATCTGCACGCTGTGCTCGAAGGGGTGCAACACCACGGCGTGGATCAAAGCGAAGCAGGAATGGGCCAAGGGAGCGAGGCTCATTCGGAACACTCCGCGCTACAACCCCGAAGTCAACGGCTACTGGATGTGCGACATTGGCCGGTTCGAATACCACTGGATTGAGGGGGACGATCGCCTCAGGAAGCCGCTGGCACGTACCGAATCCGGAACCCTGGACCCAACCGACTGGCAGAACGCGCTCACGAAAATGCGTGAGCGTCTTCGCGAGTCGAGCACGCCGGTCTCTTTCTTCGTCTCCGCTCACGCCTCGATCGAAGAGCTGTTTCTCGTGCAGCGCCTTGCCGCGTCAACCGGCGGGGGATCGATTGATGTCGGCTGGGCAGTTCGGGAGAAGAGCCAGCCGGAGAAAACGCAGTTCAAGGTGCCGGCAGTCGATGCGCCGAACGTCGCCGGCGCGCGCGACCTGGGACTCGTAGATGCGGGGACGAATCCTTCGCGTGGCGCGCCGCAGCTCGGTGCACTCAGAGCCGCGGTCGAAGGAAGACGCGTCGGCGCGTTGTATGTGCTCGATCCCGGACCAGATGGTTCGATTGGTGACGTCAGCTGGATCATCGCGGCTCGCCGCAGTGGAGCGTTGCCCTTGCTCATCGTGCAGGGCGTTGTCTTGACCGATCTCGTGCGGGCGGCCGACCTCGTCTTCCCCGGCGCATCCTGGGTCGAGAAGGAGGCGTCATATACGAACGAGCAGGGAAGGCTCCAGGCAGCCGCGCGGGTCATACCGCCGCCGGGCGATGCAATGGAAGACTGGCAGGTGCTGGTGAACGTCGCCGTCTCGCTCGGCGTTCGTATGGACTACACGACCGCTGCCGCGGTCCGTGCCGATGCTGCCGCTGCGCTCGCGTCGAACCCGACGTATGCGGGCCTCACCGGCCTGGTGTTCGTCGCACCCGTCGCAGCCCGTCACTGGTTGCAAGCCTCGAATCCGTCGGAGCGGTGGAAGTGGGATTTCCTCTTTCAGGATCTGCCTCCCGTGAAGTTCGAGGGCGGCGCAATCCCGCTCCTTCCGCTGCAGAGTTTTAAGGTCGAAGGCTGATTTGGATCAGGTCACTCTACTGACGGCTTTCGTCGCGGGGTTTCTGTCTTTCGTGTCTCCGTGTGTGCTGCCGTTGATCCCGGGGTACTTGTCGTTCGTGTCGGGGCTGTCGCTCGAGGAGATGCGGAGCGGCGCGGCCGGCAACAGCGGCGTCCGCCGGCAGGTGCTCCTGGCCTCGACCGCCTTCGTGCTGGGTTTTTCGGCGGTCTTCATCGCGCTCGGCGCATCCGCTTCGGCGATCGGCGATTTCCTCATGAGCCGGCTGCCGCTCCTCGGCAAGATCGCCGGGGTGCTCATCATTATTTTCGGCCTCCACACGATGGGCGTGTTCCGGCTGGGGTTCCTGGAGACCGAGAAGCGTATCCACACCTCCAAGAAGCCGGCAGGGCTCGTCGGGGCGTTCGTTGTCGGAATTGCGTTCGCGTTTGGATGGACGCCCTGTATCGGTCCGATTCTCGGCGGGATCCTCACGATAGCCGGATCGCGCGACAGCATCGGGGAAGGCGTTCGCCTGCTGGCGATTTATTCGCTCGGCCTCGGGATACCGTTTCTCCTCACCGCCGTCGCCGTCGACCGGTTTTTCGCGGCGACGGCACGCATCCGCCGCTACTACCACGCGATCGAGGTCGCGTCAGGTGTGCTGCTGGTCGCGATTGGCGTGCTCATCTTCACCAACCGCTTCACGATCATCGCGCGGTATCTGGAGCCGTACTTTCCAAAGTTCTAGTAGGCGATTCTGATTGCGCCGGGCAGCACCCGCACCTCGACGCGGGTTGCGGCCGGCACGGGCTCTCCGTCGGCGTGAATCGCCATCGGTTGATCGCACTCCACAACCGCGCGCGCGATAGGTTTCGTCAACACACCCTCGGCGCGGTCTGCGGTGCCGCGGAAGAGGTGCCGCACCCGCCAGAAATGCTTGACGAGCGATCGGTCGTCGACGACGACCGCGTCCAGCCGGCCATCGTTCGGCAGAGCTCGAGGCGCGACGATGGCGCCGTTGCCGTATTGCCGGGCGTTGGCGAAGACGATGATCAGCGCCGCCTGACGGATCGGGGCGGCGCCATCCAGCTGAATCTGATACGTCGCCGCCTGGTAAGACAGGATGGCTCGCAGACCGATCATCAAATACGGCAATCCGCCGCGGCTTCCGGCCGGGAGCCCATGAAACTCGTGCGCGACCCGGGCGTCGAAGCCGATTCCAGCCAGATTCACGAACGGCGTCCCGTTGATTTCTCCGGCATCGACGCTTTTCGGCTCCGCGCGTACCGCGACCTTGAAAGCGCGTTCCGGTTCGGGCAAAAGACCGAGTTCCGTCGCCAATCCGTTCCCTGAGCCTGACGGAACGATCCCGAGAGGCACGGCTGAGGCGATCATCACCGGCGCGATTTCATTGATGGTACCGTCCCCGCCCCACGCGATGACGCGCGATGCGCCGGCATCGATGAGCGACCGTGCGAGCTCCCGTGCGTGACCGACACGTTCGGTGACGCGGACGTCGGCAGCGCAGCCGAGCATCGCGATCGCGCGGCGCGCGACCTCGACTCGTTCGCGTCCTCTATCGCGATGCGCGCCGGCACCGGAGACCGGATTGATCACGACACCGATTTTTGTATCTGAGGTCATCTGCCTTACAGGTTTGGCGGCGAGATGATCGAGTTCATCTGCGTTATAGTAGCGGCGCTCCCAATTCGCGGAGGGCAGATGCACAACCGCGGAGTCCGGCTCGCGCTCGCAGTCGTGCTTGCGATCGCGACGCTCGCAGCCGGATATCTGATCGCGACGACATTCATTTCTTCGCGCCGCACGCTCGCAACCCAGGCATCGGTCGATCACGACCTGGACGCGCTCGTCCATGCGATTGCGGAGCTGCGCGCGTCGCAGCAGGCCTACGTCGCCGCGGGACAGGGAGAAGGCTACTGGATTTCACGCGTGATGGGGCAGCTCGCGTCGGCACGAGCGGAACTTTCTGCGCTGGCTGCTCGTGTGCGATCGTCGGAGGCTCGTACCCGGCTGAAGGCAGCCGAGGCCACCCTCGAGGAGTTCGAACAGCTGGACCGTCGGACGCGCGAGTACGCGCGCGGCGGTCAACGGCTGCTGGCGTCGGACGTGATTTTCACTGACGGTTACGACACGACGCGGGCTGCGCAGGCGGAACTCGCGGCGGCGAGAGAGGCAGAGCGGGCTGAAGTTGATGGCGTGGTTCGCGACGCGGCCCGCCGGGAGGCAATGGCGGCCGCCGGGGTCGGCGCGTTCGGGCTGCTGGTGGCTTTCCTGCTTGCCACCCCCACCTATGGCGCACCTGCTGACGCAGCGGCCGGGCAGGGATCGATCGTCCCGGAGAAGGCATCAACGGCGGACATCCTCGGGCTGACGCTCAACCCCGAGCTCGCCCATACGGATCGTCTCCGCCCGGACCCCGCGCCGCGCGTCGTCGAAGAGCCTCCCGTCGCACGGAACGAGATGCCAGACCTGAATCACGCGGCGGACCTGTGCGTGGAGCTGGCGCGTGTTCACGAACCGCGGCAGCTTGCGCCCCTTCTCGAGCGCACAGCCCAGGTCCTCGACGCGGCCGGGGTCATTGTCTGGATTGCCGATCCGGACCGCCGGGAGCTCGTCCCGACGCTGACGCATGGTTATCCACCGGCGGCGCTCGCGCGGTTCGGCACGATCGCGCGCGACGCCGACAACGCGACGGCGGCCGCGTTTCGGGAAGCGGCTTTCAAGACCGTCGCGGCCGACGGGCCGGCGGGCGGCGCAATCGTCGCTCCGCTGGTGACGCCGGCCGGTTGCGTGGGAGTGATGGCGGCGGAAGTGAACGGCGAGCGCGAGCGCGACGCCGCCACGCGTGCGCTCGCGCGCATCATTGCGGCCCAGCTCGCGTCGCTGCTCAGTCCGCCTCCTGCGGCGGCCCGCCCGAACCGCGCGGCCGGAGCCTAGAGACTAGATATCCGCTACCCGCCGCCGCATCTTCCGCGCGCCGGTAGGCGCTTCGACCTTGGCCTTGAACGTCTGCGGCTTCCGATCGCGCAGGATGTCAATCGTCACCTCGGCACCGTCACCGGTCCCCCGCAGCGCGCGCTGAATGTCCTCGGTGTCTTCGATCGTGCGGCCGTCGATCGCGGTGATCACGTCGCCTGCCCGCAGCCCTGCTTTCTCCGCTGCGGAACCCTCTTCGACGCTGGTCACGAGCGCACCGCGCTTCGCGCCGAAGTAGGTCGCAAGCTGCGGCGTCAGCGTATCGATCTGCACACCCAGGCGGCGCGTCCGCGCAAAGCTTCTTACTTCGATTTCCGGAGTCGCGATCTTCGGCAGCATGCCCCTGATGTCGTACTCGAGATCGGAGAGCGATGGAAGATCGCCGCCGAACTTCCATTCAGTCATGCCGGGGCCGGCCTCCGGCGTGATGTCGAGCGTCATCTTCTGCCCGTCGCGAATCGCGCCGAGCTTCACGCTGCGGCCGTCAGGCGTTTCCGCCACCAGCCGCGAGAACTGCCGCGCGCTGCGCACGCGCTCGCCGTCGAATTCGACGACGACGTCGCCCGCTTTGAGCCCGGCGCGTGCGGCGGGAGAATCCGTGTACACTTCGTCGATCACGACGCCTGACTGCGTCGCCTTCTCGCGCTTCGCGTCCGCATCATCCATATCCCGGACTGCTATGCCGATGTGCGAGCCGCCAACCATCAAATCAAACGCGCGCGCCCTCGGGGTGCGCACGCGCACCTGCCCCGCGACGTCGGTCGCGAGAAGCGCCGCGAGCGCCGTCCCACCCAGAACGGCCGTCGTGACGCCGACTATCTTCAACAGACGCATAGAATTGACCTCCCCAGGCCGAACGCTGGCTTCTCTGAATCTGACGCACCGCATTGAGAAAAGGTTGGGTGGGACGCTGGAGATACAATGACCGCGGTGCCGCGCGTTCCCTCGATTGCCAGCGTGCTGACGTTCGCCGCTGGCGCTGTCATCGCCGGCGCGATTTTCGGGCTCACGTTCATGCTCGAAAGTCAGTCGCGCGACGCCACGCGCGAGCTCGAACGACAGACCACAATCGTTGCGGCGGTCGGACGCCTCGGACGCACCATCGATCTCATGATGGCCATCCCTCGGATACCAGGCGTGCCGCCCGAATATCTCGTGAAAGAGAATGCCGGCCGCCGGCGCGATTACGAGGAGGCGCTGGAGCGCGTGAAGCGCCTCACCGCCGACGAAGCCGAGATCGGCGCCGCCGCCAGCCGCCTCACGTCGGTCGAACGGTCTGTCGACGAGTGGCAGCGGGCCGTCACTGTACCGCAGCTGCAGGGCCGTAAAGCGTCCGGGAAGCAGGACGAAGGCATTAACCGAGCCGCGCACGCCAGGGACGAGCTGCGGGCTCTCGAAACCGACTGCCTCGACGTGCTCGGCAGCCGCAGGTCCGCCCTCGACAAGATCGCCGTCCGCGAGCGGATGGTCGGCCGATGGCTGGCGGGCGCGGTCGCGCTCGGGCTCGTCGTCGCCTGCGCGCTCCGATGGCGCGTCGCGTGGTCGGGCGCACCCTCCTGAGGTCAACGGCGTCCCCGCCGCAGGACGCGTCGCGATCGGCGACGCGTGTTTTTCCCCGCTTTTTCAGGTTCGCCGCGGGCACATCTTTTGAAGCCTGGCTTATTGGTCGCGCCGGGTCACCGGGGTGCGAAACCTCAGGCAGGCGCTGGCATCGCCGCATCCCGTCGATTTAGGGCGTTGGCGATCCGCGCGCGACCGTTTTCAAGCCGCGCGTCTCACGACTCCACGGAAGTCCGGCGCGATTCTTGATAGAGGATGGGCATGAAGACTCGAATTCTCTTGTCGCTCGTGCTCACGGCGTCGGTGGTCGGCTGTGCCGCCCGTTCTGCGCGCATCGCTGAAATCAAGCAGAATCCGGGCCGCTACGACGACCGTTCCGTGTCCGTCACAGGGATCGTGACGAGCGCGTGGAGCGTCCCCCTCATCCCGTACAAGTTCTACAAAGTTGACGATGGCAGCGGCGAGATCACGGTTTTGGCGGGAGACGGACGCACCCCGACCAAGGGAGCGCGTGTCAGGGTGAAAGGCCGGCTCGAGGACGTCGCCACGCTCGGCGGCAACAGCATCGGGCTGCACATCCGGCAAACCGATCTCGACTTCCAGAGCTACTAGCCGCTACCGGACGCGGCGTCCAGCAGCGTTGCTGGCTGCCAGCCGATCGAAATATCGAAACGCGGCGCGCGAAGCGTCTGTAATGGCGCGCTCGCCCGCCGCTTCGTCGCTCAGCCAGGATTCCATCATCACAAAAACATACGGACGATCTGGCACATAGATGATGCCGGCGTCCACGCGGACGCCATCCAGGTCGCCCGGCTTGCTCGCGGCCTCCACGTCGGCGGGAAGGCCGCGGGTCAGCGGAGTGGTCTTGCGTTTCTTCAGCATCTCCAGGGCCGCGTCGCGTGACGATCTGGAGAGTCCGTCCCCGCGGTTCACAATCTCCAGCAGCCGCGCAATGTCCGCTGGAGAGGAAAGGTTCTCGCGTCCCTGCCGCGCTGCCTCGAGGTCCATCATCCGCCGCTGGAGTTTCGTCTGGCCGAGTCCCAGCGCCGCCATTCGCGCAGTCACAGCCTGCGCGCCGACGGCGTCGATCACGACATTGGTCGCGGTGTTGTCGCTCTGAAGAATCATCAGAATCGCGAGGTCGCGCAGCGAGACCGCGGGAGCCGTCAGGTGCTGCAGCGTGCCGGCGCCTCCGACAACGTGTCGCTTGTCTAGCGGCTTGACCTCATCCAGCTTCTGGCGCCCATCGTCGACCTGCTTGAACAGCTCGTAGAGGATTGCGATCTTGATTGTCGAAGCTGTCGGGAACTGCGCCGTCGCCAGCCGCTCGAAGCGGTCGCCGCTGGTCAAATCGACCACCGCGTACCCGACGACGCCGTCGACACCCACTGCAATGGTTTCGAGTTGTTTCGCGAAGGCTGACTTCAGTTCGGCCTGCGGATCGCCGGCGAGAATCGCGGCCGTGGCGATGCCGGCCAGAAGAGAACGCATCATCCAGTAATTCTGACCGCCACGGCTGTCTGGTCGTCGCTCTGTGAGTGATCGCCACGAAAGGCGCGCGCGGCGGCCATCACGGCGTCAACGATTTGGTCGGCCGTTCCCTCCTTGTACGCCGCGACGACCTCGACCAGCCGGTCGGCGCCAAACTCCTGCCCTTCCGCGTTGAACGCCTCGAAGATCCCGTCAGTGCAGAACACGAAGAGGTCGCCCGCGACGAGCGGGAGCGAAATCTCCTCGTACGTCGTGCCGAAGAACGAGCCGAGCGGAACACCGGGGAGCTCGATGGGCGCGCAGCCGTCCGCGGAGCAGCGCACCGGGTACGGCAGTCCCGAGTTCGACATGGTCACGACGCGGCGCTTCAAATCGAACAGCGCGTAGCAGGCGGTGCAGTAATACTCCTCGAGCTGGCGCTGGTTCAGGATCGTATTGACCGAAGAGAGGATTGCCGCCGGAGAGGACCGTTCGGGAAGGTAGCGCCGCCGGAACGTCCGGCCGCGGACGAGCTCCGCTGCGAAGACGCTGTACAGCGCCGCGGGCACGCCCTTGCCCGACACGTCGCCGACGGCGACAACGAGCGAGTTCGTATCGGGCAGCTGGAAGTCGTAGAAGTCACCCCCAAGCTCGCGCGCCGCGTCGAACCGCGCGGCCACGTCGACGTTCTTGAGCTTTTTGGGAAGCCCTTGCGGTAGCAGCGCGGCCTGCACGCGTTGCGCAAAGCGGAGCTCCTTCTCCATACGCGACTCGTTGGAGACAATCGCTTCGTAGAGCCGTGCGTTTTCGATGGCGACCGCGGCCTGGGACGCAAGGAGCGTCAGGATCTCGGCATCGCGCTTGCTGAACGCGTCCAGCTCCGGGCTTTCGAGATCGAAGACGCCGATGCAGCGGTCCTTCACGAGCATCGGCACGACCAGCTCGGATCGAACGTCCTCCAGCGCCTTGATGTAGCGGGAGTCCTGCGACACATCGGAGACGAGGACCGGCTCTTTGTGCAGCGCCGCGTAGCCGACGAGACCCTCGCCGAGCTTGACCGAGGAAATGGGCGGAGAGTCGCCGTACTGCAGCGCGAGCTTCATCTCGAGCTCGCCGCGCTCCACGTTGAGGAACAGGATGCCGAATGTCCGGTACGAGACGACGCGCTTGACGAGCTGCGCGAGCCGCGTGAGCAGCGCGTCGAGATCGAGCACAGCCGACATCTCGCGGCCGATCTCGGCGAGCGTCTCGAACGCGGTGGCGTCCGCGCGCTCGCGCTCGAACATGCGGGCGTTCTCGAGCGCGACCGCTACGTGGGCGCCGAACTGCCTGAGGATCTCAGCGTCGGTCGGCGTGAACTGATTCTTCGTGCTGCTCAGGAGGTTGAGCGCACCAATCGTCTTCGCCTTGTAAAGGAGAGGAACCACCAGCTCCGCTTGCATGCCGGGGACGATCTCGACGTACCGCGGGTCCTGGGTGACGTCGTTGACGACGTTCGGACGCCCGTCGGCGACGGCGGCGCCGACCAGGCCCTGCCCCGCCGCAAGTCGAATCGGCCGGTCCGGCCGCTCCGGGTACCCCACCGAATACGCGACGCGCAGCTCCGAGCGGCGGCTGTCGAGCAAATACACCGCGAACGCCTGAAACGGGATCAGTCGCGCGATGAGCTGCGGGATCTGGCGCAGCAGCTCGTCGTGATCGAGGACCGAGGCGACCTGCCGGCCGAGGTCGAAGAGCGCAGCGACGATTTCCTGTTCGCTCTTCGCGCTCTGGTCGACCGGCGCGGCGAGGTCGGGCGACGCGTCGGTCACTGCGTGGTCGTCTTCCTTCCATCGCCGCCGAGCGTGTACTTGACGATCCAGTCGCGCTGACGCTTGAGCCGATCGAGCTGATGGTAGTACTCGGTGAGACCATGTCCTTCGCGCGGGTAGAACACGAGCTCCACGGTCTTGCCGCGATCTTTCAGCGCGCGGTAGAACTCCATCGGCTGGCCGATCGGCACGCGCTGGTCGTTCGCGCCGTGCAGGATGAGCGTCGGCGTCGTCACGTTGTCGGCGAAGGTGATGCCCGACCGCGCGTTGAACAGGGCGGTCGTCTGCCTCGACGGCGGCCCGCCGAAGTACGCCCAGGTGGTATTGGGGACGTCGTTCGTGCCGTGCATGCTGACCATGTTGGTGAGTCCCGCGCCGATCATGGCCGCCTTGAAGCGGCTCGTCTGCGAGACGACCCAGCAGGTCATGTAGCCGCCGTAGCTCCAGCCGAGTACCGCGAGCTTGTCGGGATCGGCGATGCCTCGCGCGATGACGGCGTCCACTCCGGTCATGATGTCGCGGTAGTCGCCACCACCCCAGTCGTTGAGATTGGCGCGCATGAACTTCTCGCCGTAGTTCGTGCTGCCACGCGGGTTCGGATACAGCACCGCCCAGCCCTCACCGGCCCATGCCTGGCCGCCGTCGCCCGGCGCGACGCGATAGCCGTTCGTATGCGCACCGGCCGGACCACCGTGGATCACGGTCAGGAGCGGATAACGCTTCCCTGCCTGGTATCCGACCGGCTTGAGCAGCACGCCTTCGATTTCAAGCCCATCCGACTTCCACCTGATGACCTCCGCCTCGCCGAGCGCGAAGGCCCCCGCCTGCGGATTCGTCGTCGTCAGCCGCTTCGGCGATGTGAAGCGAGCGTCGGCCACATGAATTTCGAGCGGCTCGGTAGGCGAGTCCTTCGTGAAGACGGCGCGCTGGCCGTCGCGCGTGAAGTTGGCCAGGCTGATGGTCTGTCCTCGCGTGAGCTGTGTGGTCTTGCCGGTGGCGACGTCGAGCGCGAATGCTTCGCGATAGACGCGCGCGCCGGCGCCAAAGTACAGCCGCGTGCTGTCCGGTGACCACATCAGATCATCTGGCGACCCGTCCAGGCCAACGCCCGCCTCGCGCACTTGCTTCGACGCGACGTCGTACAACGCAATCCGCCCCTGCGCGACCGGCGCAGGATAGGTTCCATCCGGCGTCATCGGCTGAGAATTCGGCGTGGTGATCCAGGCGATGAGCTTCCCGTCCGGCGACCAGGCGGGCGAGCGATCCGGACCGACGTTCGTGGAGATCCTGTCGACGGCCTTGGCAGCAATCGTCGCGACGTACACCTCCGCGCGGCCGTCACGCGTCATAGGAGTGCGAGTGCCAGTAAACGCGACCCGTGCGCCGTCGGGTGACCACGTCGGCGTGCCGGTCACCGTGTAGTTGTCACCTTCTGTCAGCCGTTCCGATTTCTTGCCCGCCACGTCGACGATCCAGAGGTGCGAGTAGCGGAAGTCACTCTCGAACACGTCCGGATCGTCGCGTCGCTTCCGCTTCGCGTCGTCATCTTTCGGGAGGGGATCGCGCATTGTGTACGCGATGCGCTTGCTGTCGGACGACCACGCGTACGCGGTGATGCTCTCGGCGGCATCCGTGAGCTTCCACGCTTCACCACCACTCGCGGGGATGAGCCAGATCTGTTGCTTCGGAGCGTCCTCACCAGAGGCGCCGCCGCGCGTGGAGAGGAAGCTGATGAACGTCCCGTCGGGCGACCATGCAGGAGAGGTCTCGCTGCGGTCGCTGAACGTGAACTGCGAAGCCGCGGCCGCGCCATCGATCGCGACGCGCCAAAGATGCGTTCGGGCCTCGCGGCGCGCGTTCGCTCCCTCACCGTCACCCTCCCGCCCCGGCACGCTCTCCCATTGACGCACCGTGTAAACGACCCAGGCGCCGTCAGGTGAGATCGCCGGTGATCCTGGCGTTCTCATCGTCATGATGTCGTCGACGGTCACCGGCCGTTTCTCTTCGGCCGCAGTAACCATCGACACGAGACCGAAGGCGGCGATTCCAATCACGCGCAGTAGATGTTTCATGACTTAGATCCGTGAAATCCTTGGCCGTAGATCCAGTGAAATCCGTGGTCCGGGATTATACTCAGGATTCTTATGAAGCATCTTGCCGCGCTTGCTGTGGTCGCCGCGTTGGTCGTGCCGGTGGCGCCGCGCGCCGCGTCGCGGGCCCCGGTGCGTGCCGCGAAAGGCATGGTCGGATCGACCGACGAACACGCCTCGCGCGTCGGCGTCGACATTCTGAAGAAGGGCGGAAATGCGGTCGACGCCGCGGTGGCCGTCGGCTTTGCCCTCGCGGTGACGCATCCGGCCGCCGGCAACATCGGCGGTGGCGGCCTCATGCTCATCCGGTTTGCCGATGGACGTGCCACCGCCATCGACTACCGGGAGATGGCGCCCGCCCGGGCGCACCGCGACATGTTCCTCGATGAGAAAGGCAACCCGGTAGCGGAACGCAGCCTGATCGGACCGCTCGCCGCTGGCGTTCCTGGATCGGTCGCGGGCCTCGCATACGCGCAGAAGAAATACGGCAAGCTCAAACTCGCCGAGATACTGGCGCCTGCCATCGCTCTCGCGGAGAACGGATTCGACATCAGCCACGCGCTCGCCAGTTCCCTCGCTGATGATCGCAAACTCCTGGAGCGCTTTCCCGAAACCGCGAACATCTTCGTCAAGAACGGCCGCCCGTACGAGCCGGGCGATCGCCTGATTCAGAAAGATCTCGCCGCGACCCTGAAAGCAATCGCCGCCGAGGGACCAGACGCGTTCTATCGGGGCCGCATCGCGGATCTCATCGCCGCGGAGATGACGCGATCGGGCGGGCTGATCACAAAAGAGGATCTCGCCGCGTACAAGCCGGTCGAGCGGGAAGCGCTTCGAGGCACGTACCGCGGCTACGGGATCGTCGGCATGCCTCCGATTAGTTCCGGAGGGATCGCGCTGATCCAGTTCCTCAATATTCTCGAGGGCTATCCCATCGGCGAGCTGGGACACAACTCGTCGAAGACCATGCATCTCGTTGCGGAGGCGGCCAGGCGCGTGTACGCGGACCGTTCCGAGTGGCTCGGCGATCCCGCGTTCTTCAAGGTCCCGGTGGCGGGCCTGATCTCGAAACGTTACGCCGAACGGCTGCGCGCCGGCATCGGTCAGGATCACGCGACGCCATCGGCATCGATCAAGCCCGGCACTCCGGCGGCGTTCGAGTCCGATCAAACGACGCACTATTCGGTCGTCGACGCGGACGGGACCGCCGTCGCGACGACGACGACGCTGAACGGCTACTATGGCAGCGGGCAGGTCGTGGCGGGCGCCGGATTCCTGCTGAACAACGAAATGGACGACTTCTCCGCCAAGCCGGGAAGTCCAAACATGTTCGGCCTCATCGGCGGCAAGGCGAATGAGATCGCGCCCTACAAGCGGATGCTCAGCTCGATGACGCCGACGATCGTGACGAAGGACGAGCGAGCCTTTCTCGTCGCCGGATCGCCGGGCGGGTCGAGGATCATCACGACGGTCCTGCAAGTGATCATGAACGTCATCGATCACCAGATGGACGTTCAGGAAGCCGTGGACGCGGCGCGCTTCCACCATCAGTGGCTGCCGGACGAGATCCGCATCGAGCGGCGCGGCTTCCCTACTGACGTCATTCGCGCCCTCGAGGCGATGGGCCACAACGTCAAGCTCGGCGGTGACATGGGCGACGTCCACGCGATCCTGATTGATCCGAAGACAGTCGTGCGGCTCGGCGCGTCCGATCCACGCATGGATGGGCGTACGATTGGCTACTGATCTCACGCTGCCACTCGACTACACGGCGATCGAGCGGATTCTTCCGCACCGTTACCCGTTTCTGCTCGTCGATCGCATCACCGAGTTCGAGCCGGACAAGCGCATCGTCGGCATCAAGAACGTGTCGCTGAACGAACGCTACCTTTCTCGGGGCCCCGACGGACGGCCCGGTCTGCCGCCCACTATCCTCACCGAAGCGGTCGCACAGGTGGGCGCGATTCTGATCCTCGCGAAGCCCGAAAACCGCGAGAAACTGATTTTCTTCATGGGGATCGAACGCGTGCGGTACCGGCGTCCGGTCCATCCAGGTGACGTCGTCGTGGTCGAGGCCACAGTCGAGCGGTTGCGCAGCCGGATGGGTATCCTGCGCGGGTCGG
The DNA here is from genome assembly GCA_036258175.1 of Vicinamibacterales bacterium. Lineage (GTDB taxonomy): Bacteria > Acidobacteriota > Vicinamibacteria > Vicinamibacterales > 2-12-FULL-66-21 > DATAEE01. The sequence goes on along the minus strand of DATAEE010000421.1, from coordinate 63,083 downwards.
CCCGCGTAGGAGATCACGTCGTCATAGATGGCAAGATGACATTTGCTCTGGGCCCGCGCGCAGATGAGGGCGTGCAATCCGCGCCTTAGCGGCCTGTTCTTGCACGCTTCGTTGCAATGGCAGAGCTTCCGGCTCTGGCATTCGCGTTGCAGAGGTGCGGCCTCGCGCGGCGTGGACGCCGCGCATGGAGAAGGAGCGACACTATGCTCGAGACGATTGCGATCATCCTCATCATCCTCTGGCTTTTAGGGATGGTCAGCGGCTATACGCTGGGGAACTTCATCTACGTTCTCCTCGTCGTCGCCATCGTGCTGTTCCTCGTCAGGCTGATCAGCGGCCGGAGAGTTTAGGCCCGCCGCTGCCGCGTCTGCACGAGCGCCACGCCAGCGAATACGATCGCGGCGGCGCTCACCCTGCGCGCCGTGAACGGCTCGTCGAGAACCACGACGCCGAGCACAACGGCGATGATGGGATTGATGTAGGCGTACAGCGAGACGAAGGCGATCGGGAGGTGCTTCAAGGCGTAGGTATACGCGACGAAGCCGCCGACCGCGCCAATCGTCGCGAGGTACAGGAATGCGATGGCGGTGCGCGGTGTGAAGTGAAGCGCCGGCCATTCACCCAACACCGTACCCGCTGCCAGCATGATCAGGCCGCCGGCGATCATCTCGCCGGCGGCTACGGCGAGCGCGTCGGCCCGCTCCATGTGGCGTTTCGAATACGATGACCCGAGCGCCCAGCCGAGGCACGCGAGCTGCAGCGCGAGAACCCCGGCACCGAAGCCGATCGCGCTCGACGTGAGCTCGGGCCACACCAGCAGGACGATCCCGGCGAAACCGATCGACAGGCCGGCAAGCGTTCGCGCCGTCAGCCGCTCGCCGCCGACCGCGCGCTCGACGCCCACCATCCAGAATGGAGAAGACGCCACGATAACGGCCGTGAGGCCGCTGGGCACCCACTGCTCCGCCCAGACGACGCCTCCATTGCCGAGCACGAGCAGCAGAAAACCCAGGACGGTGAGGGTGCCCCAGCTCTCGCGCGGCGGCATCCGGACTCCGCGCGCCGCGAGGAACGCCGCGAGCATCGTGCCCGCGACCACCCACCTGAGTCCGCCCATGAGAAAGGGCGGCATCGTTTCGAGGCAGATGCGGATGCCGAGGTAGGTCGTGCCCCAGATGAGGCACACGGCGGTCCAGGCAGCGTAGGCTTTGTGGCGCGCGGACACTTTGCTAACGTTGGGGCGTCACGAAAACTCGAACGTGCCGCGACCGATCCAGGTGCCACCGTCAATCGTGATCACGTCGCCCGTGATGAAGCCAGCGCCAGGCGAGACGAGGAAGGTCACCGCGTCCGCAACTTCTTCCGGCCGGCCCCAGCGGCCGAGCGGCACTCGACTCGTGATGCGCTGGACAGCGTCGTCCGAGCTCCACAACTGCCGCGCCGCGCCAGGCGATTCGATCGGGCCTGGCGCGACCGCATTGACGCGGATCCCATGGCGTGCCCACTCCACGGCGAGCGTCCGAGTCATCGACAGGACGCCCGCTTTCGCGGCGGCAGAGTGGACGGTGCCAGCGCTCCCCGTCCAGACGTAGTTCGCGAGAATGGACACGATCGAGCCGCCTGCGCCGCGCGCGATCAGGTGACGGGCGAACGCGCGCGCGCAAAAGAAACTCCCGTTCAGGACGATGTTGACGACGGCGGTCCAGCCGTTCGGGGAGAGATCCTCCGCGCGGCAAATGAAATTGCCGGCGGCGTTGTTGATCAGGATGTCCACTCGCCCGAAGCGCTCCACCGTCCGATCGATGAGCCGATCGACCTGCTCCGGGACGCGCACATCGGTCGGGACGGTCAGCGCTTCGCCGCCGTCGCCGGCAATCGCCGCGGCCCCGACCGCGAGATGCTCGGCGTTGCGGCTCGCGAGCACGACGCGCGCGCCGAGCGCGCTGAATCGCCGGGCGATGGCCAGGCCGAGGCCGGTGCCGCCGCCGGTGATGATCGCGACCTGATCCTTCAGAAGATCGTCACGGAACATCCGCGCATCATATTAAGATTGATGCATGCGCGCCACGATCGCCTCCGCGCTGCTCGGCGCCTGCCTCGCCGCCGGATGCGCGTCGCCAAAGGAAACGGCCACACCGCAGGCTGAGACACCGCCCGCGCCACCAGCGACCGCCCCCGCGTCGCCTGCGACCAGCGAGCCGCCAGTCGCGCAGGTCAGAGAGGAACCGCTCCCCAAAGTTCCGGATCCCGATCGTCTGCCGCCGCTTCCCGATTTCGGTTTTCCGCCGCCACGGCCGATCGAGGAAGTGCGAGCGGTGTACCGGTTCGCGGCCCTGAATCCACAGGTCATGCGCTACATGCCGTGCTTCTGCGGGTGCGAGCGAAGCGGTCACCAGGACAACGAAGATTGCTTCATCAAGTCGAGGGCGGCCGACGGATCAGTCGAATTTGATCCGCATGGGTACAGCTGCGCAATCTGCATCGACGTCGCGCGCGACGCGATGCGCATGCGCAACTCGGGCGCGGACGTCCCGTCGATCCGCAAAGCCATCGAGCTCCGTTATCGAACGCCGACGGGAACGATCACCCCAACCCCGGCGCCTAAGGCCGGCGCGCCCTGACACTTGGCCGAACCTTACGCGCGGCTCTTCGAGGCGGCGCACGAAGGGGTCTACATCGGCGAGATCGCCGCTGACGGCCCCGGCCGGACTATCGCCGCCAACCCGCACCTCAAACTCATGTTCGGCTGCGGCGCCGACGTCTCCCCGGCCGATCTCCGGCCGTTTGAACCGGAACGCTTTGTCGATCAGCAATCCCGAGACGCCTTCATCGCACGCCTCGTACGCGACGGCTCAGTCGCTGACTATCTGCTCCGCCTCCGGAAAGTCGACGGCGCCCCGATGTGGGTCGAAGTCACCGCCCATGTCGCCGACGCACCGGACGAGGCCAAAGCCTCGTTCCACACTGCCGCCGGCATCCTGCGCGTCGAGGCGCTGATGCGCGACGTGAGCGAGCGCAAGCGCCTCGAATCCCAGGCGCGCGAGCTGTACCACCAGCTCCTTCAGGCGGAAAAAATGGCCGCGCTCGGCCAGACGATCTCCGGCGTCGCGCACGAATTGAACAACCCGCTCGCGACGATTCTGACGTCCGCGGAACGACTCAGCGCAAAGACGGTAGACGAAGAAGTGCGCCGCGGGGTCGAAACGATTCGAACCGAGTCGGAGCGCGCCGCGCGGATCGTTCGCAACCTGCTGACCTTCGCGCGAAAGCGGCACACGACGCGCGCGATGGTGGACCTCAACAGCGTCGTACGCGAGACGCTCGCGCTTCGCGCCTACGAGCAGCGGCTGACGAACATCGACGTCATCGAGGCGTTCTCGTCCGGCCTGCCCCAGGTCTTCGCCGATCCGCACCAGATCCAGCAGGTGCTCCTCAACCTGGTGATCAACGCCGAGCAGGCCATGCTGACGGCCAACGGGCGCGGCACGCTGATCGTGCGGACGTGGCACGACGTAGATCGCGAAACCGTCGTCCTCGAGGTTGCCGACGACGGGCCGGGTGTGCCGCAGGACGTGCAGCCGAAGATCTTCGATCCGTTTTTCACGACGAAAGAGGTCGGACAGGGAACGGGGTTGGGGCTGACCGTGGCGTACGCGATCGTCCAGGAGCACGGGGGCCGAATCGATGTCGTTTCCGGGGCTGGCGCCGGCGCGACCTTTAGCGTGCAGCTGCCGACCGGCGGCGCAGCGCTGCGCCCCGCGCGCGATCACGTGCCCGAGCCCGCCGCAGAAGTACCTGCCGGATCCGCCGCGCTCGTCGTCGAGGACGAAGCGCCGCTGGCCGCGGCCGTCGCCGATGCGCTCGGGGATGCCGGATTCGCCGTCGATCGAGCCGCGGATGGCGAGGAAGCACTGTCGCGCGTCGCGGCGCGCGCCTACGACGTGATCGTCTGCGACATCAAGATGCCGCGGCTCGACGGACCGGCATTCTATCGACGGGTCGCCGCGACGATGCCGGCGTTGGCGCACCGCATCATCTTCGTGACGGGCGACGTCGCCGGAACGGAAGCGGAACGTTTCCTGGAAGACAGCGGCTGCCGCTGGCTCGCCAAGCCGTTCAGGCTCGCCGACCTGCTGCGCGCGGCGCGCGAGGCGATCGCGTGAACCGTCGCCGGCTTTCCTTCGCGCGACCCCTCGACGCCTTCCGCCGGTAGCGACGCCTTCGCCATCATCGACGCGGCGTTGGTTCGTCGCTCGAACGCCAGCACGAGCGCGCGTTCAGCATCAGCGCTCGAGAAGTCGGCGGCCAGCGCCTTGCGCAGCCGCTGAATCGCGCGCGCGTGGAGCTGTGATACGCGCGATTCGTTGACGCCGATGTCTACGCCGATCTGCTTCATCGTCGCTTCCGCGTAATAGTACAGACCGATCACGCGGCGCTCGCGCGCGGGCAGCGACCGAATCGCCGAGCGGATGCGATCGCGCACTTCCGTCTCTTCGTACGCCCGGTCGGGCGGCGGTGGCTCCGACGGCACGAGCGCGGGGGGAAGCTGCGCCCCGTCGACGTGCTCGCCCGCCGAGAGCGGAGACGTGCTCTCAATCGTGTTGATTCTGACAATGGTGCGGCCGAGCCGCGCCTCATCGGCGCCGATCCGCGCCGCCAGATCTGATAACGACGGCTCGGCGCCGAGCTCGCGTCGCAGCTGCTCGCGTGCCGCCTCGAGCTCGCGCCGAACGCGGCGGACGCCGCGCGGCCAGGCGTCGCGGCGCAGGGCGTCGATCATCGCACCCCGCACGCGGCGCTCGGCGAAGGTCTCGAACTTGATCCCGCGCGACTCGTCGAAGCGGTTCGCCGCATCGATCAGACCGATCATGCCGTCCTGGACGAGGTCACCAACGTCGATCGAGTGCGGCATCGAGGACGCCACGCGGCGCGCGAGGGATTCGACGAAGGGAAGTCCGGCGACGATACGTTCGCGATGACGGGCCATGAGCGGCTGACGCTGCATTGAGGGGTGCCTCCAGCGAGCGGCTGCGAGCGCAACGGCTCTGCCAGGCGCATCAGAAGATTCCGCGTTCGTCTGGCCGTGCGATTTAAACTGTTGAGCCCGTGATGCTTAGAGGCCTAAGCGTTCTGTGTCAGGTCGTGCAGCGGCGGGAGAATGCGGGCGAAAATCGCCAATTTTTTGACGCTGAACAGGGGTCGATAGTCAAAAGCCTGGCGCTATCGAGCCTTCAACCTCTGCCGGATAGCCTTGACGGTTGCAAGGGCCTCGAGCGTGCTGACGACGAGCTGCGCGCCGCGGCGGCGGCTCGCCTCGTCGCCGGCCTTCGCCTCGACGAGCTCGGCGTTGGCGAGAATGATCCCGAGTTGGTTGTTCAGTCGGTGAAACAGCAGGGACAGATCGGTGTGATCGTCCACGGCGGCTGACGTCCCTGTCACGTGGCTAGTCGTCTCGCGTGTTGGGGTTGGCGGCATCGGGCCGCGGCCTGCGATTTATGACGCGTGCTTGTGCCCGGGCCAGTTCCCCGTTGGCTCGCTCGGCTCGCGCCAAAGTGTATCGACGAAGATACGCACCGAACCTCCCGCGGTACGGACGTATTCAACCTTGCCGCTCGCGATCCAGTTGTAGATGGTGCGTCGGCTGACACCCACCAGCTCGCAGGCCTTCATGATCGAGATCGTCTTGCGGTCAACAATCATTTGTCCTTCACTCCGGTTGTTCATGAGCTGTATCGGATGCCTGTGGGCGCGACTGTAGATCTGTGCCATCCGTGCCATCGATGCGATCGAGAATCGTTGACGGCCCAGGATCCGGGTGTCAAAATACCGGCCGTGCGACTAAATGGCTGAGGCGTCGAAACATGTGCTGCTCGTCGACGACGAAGGGCCGCTGCGCGAAGCGGTCGCGGAGCGGCTCACCTCTGCGGGATTCGAAGTCGTCCAGGCCGCAAACGGAGAGGAGGCGCTCGGCCATCTCTCGGATTTTGCGTTCGACATTCTCATCACCGACCTGCGCCTGCCGGGCATCGACGGCCGCGCTGTCGTTCAAACCGCGCTCGAGCGCTACCCGGACATCATCCCGATCATCGTGACCGGCTACGGCACGGTGCAGGACGCGGTCGAAGCGATCAAGCAGGGCGCGGCCGACTTTGTCACCAAGCCGTTTCAGTTCGACGCCTTGCTGCACGTGATTCATTCAGCGGTGGAGCAGCGGCGGCTGCGTTCTGAGAACGCGTATCTGCGCGCGCAACTCGAAGAGCGGTACCGGCTCGACGGGCTCGTCGGCAAGAGCCGGGTGATGCGCGATCTGTTCCAGGTCCTCGAAACGGTCGCGCAATCGTCGAGCACCGTGCTCGTGACAGGGGAGACCGGGACGGGCAAAGAGCTCGCCGCGCGCGCGATTCATCACAACAGCCCCCGGCGCGCGCAGCGTTTCGTCGCGATCAACTGCAGCGCGATTCCGGAAACGCTGCTCGAAGCGGAATTGTTCGGACATGTCCGCGGCGCGTTCACCGGCGCGGTCGCGACGCGCCAGGGGCGCTTCGAGCAGGCGCACCGCGGCACGCTCTTCCTCGACGAAATCGGCACGATGAGCCAGTCGCTCCAGGCAAAGCTGCTGCGCGTCCTGCAGTCGCGGGAGTTCGAGCGCGTCGGCGATGCGCATCCGGTTCGCGTGGACGTTCGCGTCATCGCGGCCACCAACTCCGATCTCGCGAAGATGGTGGAGCAGGGGACGTTCCGCGAAGACCTGTACTATCGCCTCAACGTCATTCCGATCCACGTGCCCGCGCTCCGCGAGCGGCGCGAGGATGTGCCGCTCCTGGTTCAGCACTTCATCGAGCGGCTGTGCCGCGAGCAGACGCCGCCGCGACCTCCCATGACCGTCTCGCAGGAGGCCATGCGGCTGCTCATGGCGTTTCCGTGGCCCGGCAACGTGCGCCAGCTCGAGAACACCGTCGAGCGTGCGATCGCCCTGACGCCCGGCCGGTCGCAGATTGAAGTCAAAGATCTCCCACCCGACGTGCAGCGCGTCGCCGCGGCGCCCGAGATGTCCGGCGTGCTGTTCCCGGACGGCGGTATCGACTTCGATGCCTACGTGGCGATGATCGAGCGCGCGCTCATCCGGCAATCGCTGGAGCGGACGCACGGGAACAAGCGGCAGGCAGCCAAGCTCCTCAACCTCAAACGAACGACGCTCATCGAGAAGCTGAAGCGGTTGGAAAAACAGTAGCCCATTGCTGATTGTCGAATGCGGAGTGCTGACTGGTGAGCCGGAGCGCCTACTGGACGATCGTGATGGAAGGCCGCCCGACCGCGTTTCGCGCCGGTGAACGGGACGATCTCGTGCCGACGCTGAAGCAGCTTCAAAACCGCCACCCCGACACGCACCTGATGTGGTTTCAGAACGGCCGGTACTGGCGAACGCCGCTCGACGCTATCCGGCCGCGTGTTCAGCGCTGGGCCAGGCCGAAGCCTGGCACGGCCGCTGAACGGCGAGGCGGGTTCGATCGACAGCGCGATAGGAGAAAGCCTGGCCCGCGCGGACGCGGGCCTCGAAAGGACAGGCGACGGGGATGATCGCGCACGTCGTCCTCTTCAAGCCACGCGGGGACGTGACCGACGACGACCGGCGGCAGTTCATCGACGCGATCGTGCGGGCGCGCCGCGAGATCCCCGGCATCCGGCGTTTTCACCTGGGCCGGCGCGTCATGCGCGAGATTTCCTACGCCCAGGCGATGCCGCAGGACTTTGCCTACGCCGCCGTAATCGAGTTCGACGATGCCGCCGCGCTTCAGGCGTACCTGCAGCATCCCGCGCACGATCCGATGGGATCGTGGTTCTGGAAAGTGAGCGAGGCGACGCTGGTGTACGACTACGAGATGGCGGATGCGGCGGACGCGTGGGACGTGCTGATGGAACCGGCCTGAGCGCCTGCGCTCGGCGGGCTCGTCTCGAAGAAAAACTGCTCGACGATCCCGCGAAGCTGTGCGACCGACTCAGCCGAGTTGATCGCGACGCGCAGGTGCGACCCGTTGTCCAGCCCCTTCGTGTACCAGGAACCCAGCGCGCGCAGCTTGTTGATGACCCATCGCTCGCGGCCGCGTGCCGGGACTGCGGGACCTTCCACGGCGCGATCGGTGCCGGGCGCCACATGGCGAAATCCTTCGGCTTCGCCGACGCGCTCGCTGAGCAGCAGTTCGAGGTATTCGAGCAGGAACTGACCGCGCTCCGCAAGCGTCACCTCACGCGCCGGCCGGCCGTCGAGCAAATCCGCCGCCTGACTGAAGATCCACGGATTTCGGAGTGCGCCGCGGCCGACCAGAACGCCGCCAATGCGGCCGCCGCTGAGCCGTTCGAGCGCCTGTTCCGGCGCGACGCAGTCGCCTGACCCGAATACCGGGATGCGAAGACCGTCAGCAACGCGCGCGATCAGCTCCCAGTCGCTGAAACCGTTGTAAGACTGTTCGGCGGTCCGGCCGTGCACCGCCACGGCGGAAGCGCCCGCATCTTCCATCAGGCGGGCCATGTCTGGCGCGTTGATCTCGCGGTCGTTCCAGCCGGCGCGCATCTTTACCGTGACGGGGATCTTCACCGCATCCGTCATGGCGCGCACGATCGATTGCGCATGCGAGGGTTCCCGCATCAGCGAGCATCCGGCGTTGTGCTTCGCAATCTTCGGCACCGGGCAGCCCATGTTGACGTCGACGATGTCCGCGCCCATGCCTTCGACGATCCGGGCCGCTTCGGCCATTTTCGCGGGGTCGCCGCCGAAGATCTGGATCGACACGGGTCGCTCTTCTTCCGTGTATTCCGCGTACTCGAGCGTTCGATCGATGCCACGGACGAGTCCCTCGGAGCTGACCATCTCGGTGACGACCAGCCCGCAGCCGCCCCGGCGCTTGACCAGACGCCGGAAGGCGGTATCCGTCATGCCCGCCATCGGCGCGAGCGCGAGGGGACCGTCGAGGGTGATATTGCCGATCTTCATCTCAGTACGGTTTCACATCCGCCGCATCCACTTCGACACTCACCGCCTGGCCGATGAGATCCACGGCCAGCACGAGCCTGGCGTGCGATCCTTTGCGCACGAGCCGGCCGATGATGCCGCGCAGCGGGCCGTGCACGACCTCGACCATCATGCCCTCGCGGATGAGCGGACACGGATCGTACGCGAGGTCGGTTGCCACGAGCAGGCGAAGGCTGTCGATTTCCTGCTCAGGAATCGGCGCCGGCTCGCCGTTGAAGGACACGATGCTGACGACGCCGTTGCACTTGAGTACCGGAAGCCGCGACTCTGGCGCGAACCGCGCGAAACAGTAGCCGGGGAACAACGGCCAATCGATCTTCTTCTTGCGATCCTTCCACCGGCTCCATTTCGTGATGGTCGGGAGGAAGGCTTCGACCCCCCGGAGCTTCAGCTCTTCGCGTACGGTCTGCTCGTGACGCGAGCGCGTCCAGATCGCGAACCAGTGGGGATCGGTCACTGGGTGGCCGTTTTAGCTCCCGCAGCGACCTGCTGCTCGTACATCTTCCGCAGCTCCTCGTTCTTCCACTCGATGATCGCCTGGGCCCGCAGACGGACGAGGTACTTGACCAGCTCACCGCGGCGCTTCTCGTCGTAGACACGGTCGGCGATCTTGTCGCGGACCTGCTCGAACGCCTCAACATCGGAGGTCGACATCGATTCCAGCTTGATGATCTGATAGCCGCGCTGGCTGCGCAGCGGCTTGGTCACCTCGCCGGGCTTCAACCCGTCGAGAAGCTCGGTCAGCGCCGGCGCCAGTTCGTTCTTGTTGATCGGTCCGATCAACCCGGCGTTCGCCTTCGACGCCGCGTCCGAAACCTCGGCGGCGACCTTGCCGAAATCTTCACCCTTGGTAATCCGGCCGAGCGCCGCCTCCGCCTTTGCGAGCGCTTCTTCCTCCTGCGCCACGTTGATCGTCTTGCCGTCGCCCGCCGGAATGGACACGAGGATCTCGCGCAGCGTGACCGTCGCCGGGGTGCGGAACTCGTCAGGATGCGCGGTGTAGTAGGCCTTGGCTTCCTCTTCCGTGATGCCGACCTTCTGCATGACTTCGATCTGCTGAACGCGATCGATCAGCATCCGGCGCTCGATCGACCGGCGCAAGTCCTCGAGGGTCATCCCTTCCTGCTTCAGCGCCGTGTTGAACTGCTCGTCGGTCGCGAGCTTGTTCTCCTTCTTGATGTTGTCGATGATCCCGCGGAACTGCTCGTCGGTCATCTTGTAGCCGAGCTCGCGGCCGCGCTGCACGAGGAGCATCTCGTCGACCGTGTCCACGAGGAGCTGCGGCGTAATCTCCTGCAACGCCCGTTTGAGCCCCTCATCGTCCTGGAGCGCCTGAGGGTTGCGCTGGCGCAGGACGGAGGTCTGACGCTGTTCGAGGTCCGTCTTCGTCAGAATCTCGCCGTTCACCTTGACCAGGATCTGCTCAAGAATCTCGGCCCGGGCGACCCCGGCGAGCGCTGAAACCACGACGAGCGTGGAGAGGAGGAGTCGCTTCATGTAGTGCCTTTCCTGCAAATTGCTCGGACTCAATATTTTAGCCAATCGTGCCGGCCTGGCTCAACTCGTCGAGCAGTCCGCCCAGGCGCTCGAACAGCCCGTCGGGCGCTCGCGGGTCGCTCTCGGGCGTGCGCGTCATCTCTTCCCGGGTGAACCCCGGCGCCACCTCGCCCGCGGTTGCCCGTGCGGTCCACCACGAGCTGGAGCGTTTCTTTTCCGGCCGCGCGCCCCGCAGGTCCAGCTTGAGCGAGGCAGGCGGCGCCAGCGTGACATCGTTTCGCGTTCTGACCATGCGCACGAGCGCTGCCGCGTCAATCCTGGCGTCAGGCCTGAACTTTAGGACGACCATCTGCCCCTCGCGGTCGAGCGACTCCACGCCGATCCGATCGGCCATCAACCGGATCCGCGCGTAGTCGGCCAGGTTCAGGAGGGAGGCCGGGACAGGTCCATACCGGTCACGGATTTCCTCGACCGTCCGCCCGAGCTCCTCCTCGCTGCGCACGCCCGCGATGCGCCGATAGACCGTCAGCCGCTGGTTCATGTCGGGGATGTACTGTTCGTCGAGACGAAGATCGACGCGAAGGTTGACTGACGCGCGGCGCTCGTCCTCCAGCTCCTCCCCGCGCAGTTCTTTCACGGTCTGCTCGAGCAGCTTCATGTACATGTCGAAGCCGACCGCGTCGATGTGCCCGCTCTGCTCGCCGCCGAGCAGATTGCCCGCTCCGCGGATTTCCAGATCCAGCGCGGCCACGCGGAACCCGCTGCCGAGATCGCTGAACTCCCGTATCGCCGCCAGCCGCTTTCGCGCGACAGGCGAGAGCGAATCCTCCGGCGGTATCAGCAGGTACGCGTAGGCCCGGCGATCGGATCGGCCCACGCGTCCACGGAGCTGATAGAGCTGGGCGAGGCCGTATCGATCCGCACGGTTGACGATGATCGTGTTCGCGTTCGGGATGTCCAGACCGTTCTCGATGATCGTCGTTGCCAGGAGCACGTCGTAGGAGTGCGCTACGAAATCGACCATGACGCGCTCGAGCACGTTCTCGCTCAACTGCCCGTGCGCGATCGCGATACGCGCTTCTGGAACAATCCGCGTCAGCAGGTTCCCGAGCGAATAGATCGATTCGACCCGGTTGTGGACGAAGTACACCTGTCCGCCACGTTCGAGCTCGTTGCGGATCGCGCGCGCGATGACGTGCTGATCGAACTTCACGACGCTCGTCTGAATCGCAAGGCGATCCTTCGGAGGCGTTTCGATGATCGACATGTCGCGGATGCCGACGAGCGACATGTTCAAAGTCCTCGGAATCGGCGTCGCCGTCATGGTCAGGACATCCACACGCCGGCGAAGCTGCTTGATCTTCTCCTTGTGCGCCACCCCGAACCGCTGCTCTTCGTCCACAACCAGGATCCCGAGATCTCTGAATGTGACGTCCTTGGACAGCAGACGGTGGGTGCCGACGATGATGTCCACTTTCCCCGCGGCAAGGTCGGCGAGAACCTGAGTCTGCTCAGCCTTCGAGCGGAAGCGGCTCACCATCTCGATCGTCACTGGAAAGCCGGCAAACCGATCGCGCAGGGTCTTCAGGTGCTGGAAAGCAAGGACGGTCGTCGGCGCCAGGACCGCGATCTGCTTGCCGTCCATCACCGCCTTGAACGCCGCGCGCATCGCCACTTCTGTCTTCCCGTATCCCACGTCGCCACAGAGCAGCCGATCCATCGGCGACGGTATTTCCATGTCGCGCTTGATATCTGTGACGGCCGCCCGCTGATCCGGCGTGAGTTCCCACTCGAAGGCCTCGTCGAACTCGCGCTGCCAGTGCGAGTCGGGTGAGAACGCGTGACCGCTGACGGCCTTCCGCGCCGCGTAAAGCTTGAGCAGCTCCTCGGCCATGTCGCGCATGGCCTTCTTCACGCGTGTCTTGGCGCGCTCCCAGGTCGTCCCGCCGAGACGATCCAGCGCGGGCTTCGCGCCGCCGGTGAACTTCTGGACGAGGTCCAGCCGTTCAATCGGCACGAACAGCTTGTCGTCGCCGGCGTAATGGAGCTCCATGAACTCCTGAGCGCCGTCGCGGCCGCCAACCTGGATCCGTTTCAATCCGACGAACATGCCGATCCCGTGATCGACATGAACGACGTAATCTCCGACCTTCAGGTCGCGGAAGTCCGACAGGAAGCTGCTGGCCGCTGACTTTCGCCGCTCGTGGACGCGGCGCTCTTCGTCGAGAACGTCGGTCTCGGCGTAGATGACCAGGCCGGCGTCGGGCAGTCTGAAACCCCGGGATAGATGACCCGTTGCGACGAACACGGTGGCCGTGTGCGCCTCGTCGGTATGGGCCACGGGAACCGCGACCACCTCGTACTCGCGCAGCAGCTCGAGCGCGCGTTCGGCGCGACCGGTCGAGTGCGCCACGAAGAGGACCACCTCACCGCGCTCGCGGGCGTGCCGGATCTCGGCCACCCAGTCCGGCACCCGGCCGCGGAATTCGACGACGGGCTGGCAGGCGATGTGCCTCGTCCCGGGCGCGCCGTCGTCGATCGCGAGCTCCTCCAATGCCGTCCCGCTCGCGAGCCACGCGTCCACGTCGTCGACGCCAGCGAATAACGCCTCCGGCGCGGGATGCCGGGCGTCTGGCGCCTTCGCCTGCGCGTCCTCGAAGCTCGCGCGTACCTGCTCGACCACCTTGCGGGCCTGCCGGACGGCCTCCTCAGGCTCCGACACGAAGAGGCGCGTGCCGCCCGTGCGAGCCACATAGTCCAGGAATGTCGCCGACGCGTCCGCATCCTCGAAGCGCTCGCGAAGCGGGACGATCGCAATCTGGTCGAGCGGCGCGATCGATCGCTGCGTCGCCGAGTCGTAGCGGCGGATCGATTCGATCGTGTCGCCGATGAACTCTATGCGTATGGGCTGCTCGTCACCGGCCGGATAGAAGTCCACGACACCCCCGCGCACGCAGAACTCGCCGTGCTGATCGACCGGATCCTGGCGCGTGTATCCCGCCTCGACGAGCAGGTCGCCGAGCGCCTGGGGATCGATGTCGGTGCCGGGCGCGAGATCGATCGACACGGCGAGACTTCGTTCCGGCGGGCTGACGCGAGGAAGGAGAGCGGCCGCCGACGCCACGACGATCCGTGCCCGGCCCGCGGCGATCGCATGGAGCGCTCTCGCCCTCGCGCTGGCGATCTCGAAGTGCGGCGTCAGGCCGCGATACGGATCGATTTCGTGGGAGGGAAACGGGAGTACGAGACGCTCCGCATCCACGTCGGAAAGACCATCCAGCGCAGAGAGGAAGAATCGGGCGTCAGATGTCATCCGCTCGACGTCTCGATCGGTCGGCGCCACGAGCACGGTCAACCCGTCGCGTGCCGCACCCGCGACATACATTGCGTGCGCGGCAGGCGTCAGCCCGGTAACGCGCCGGTCGAGCCCGGGACGATGGCCGGGCACACCTGTCTCGAGCCGGCCGAGCGCCGACTTGAAGAGCGCGCGCAGCGCGAGGGAGGTGGCAGTCGTCATGCGCGGTTTTTGTTACGCCCGGAACCCACGATGATAACACTCGCTCAGCGGTTGGGCTTCGATTTGATCCGCTCCAGGATGCTCGTCGTGGAGTAGCCGTGTTCGACCGGGACGAGAACCACGCGGCCGCCGCGCGCCTCGACGGTATCGCGCCCGACGATCTGATCCGCCGGCCAGTCGGCCCCCTTGACCAGCACGTCGGGCTGGATCGTCCGGACGATCTCGGCGGGCGTGTCCTCATCGAACACGACGACGGCATCGACCGGATCGAGGGCAGCCAGGATTTCCGCGCGCTCGGCCTCCGGGATTACCGGCCGGCCGGGACCTTTGTTGGCGCGAACCGATCGGTCGGAGTTGACGCCGACGATGAGGATGTCCCCCTGAGCGCGGGCGGCTTTGAGGTATCGAAGGTGCCCCGGATGCAGCAAGTCGAAGACACCGTTGGTAAAGACGATGCGCCGACCGGACTTTCTGAGCTCGGCTACGAGACGCGTCGCATCGGACAGGCTGACGACTCCTCCGCGGCTGAGCGCGCTCATCCTGCTTTCTGCGCGCCGGTCGTCAAGGTTGCACCGCCGGTGAAGCGCCACTCGTGCCGCGGCCGGTAAATGCCGACGTCGCGCGTGCGCGACTTCACACGAAACGTGTAGAGCAGGCGGTGATAGTCGTACGGGTAGCCATCCAGCTTGTGGACCGCCGCGTCCAGCTTGTAAGTGCCTTCGACGAGGTCCAGGCTCTCGATGCGGAAGACGGCCTCCGCTTCGCCGGAAAAACGTACGGGCTTCAATTCGTCGATATCGGTATTCGTCCCGTAGCAGCGAACGCCCTCGGCATTGAAGATGCCGATGCCGAACGCGAAGTCTTCGAGCGGTTGGTTCGCGCGTACGCGTAACCGGATCTCGAGCGGCTCCCCGCTCTGAAAGATGTGAGCTGCCTCACCATCCGGCCCGGCCAGTTGCACGTCGAGGATCTCCGCTTCGTGAGATCCCCATCTGCCCTCGACCGATCCCGTCCCTGGCGTGTCCTGCGGCCCGTCTGGCGGCGGCTCCGACACCGACTTGCCCTGCTCACTCGCGAGTTGCGCTTCCTCGCTCTTCTCGACGTCGGTGATGTAGCTGTCCACGACGCGCTTCGGGTCGCCGGTCGCGCGGACCCGTCCGGTGTCGAGCCACAGCGCCTGGTCGCAAAAGCGTTCGACGAGGCCGAGCGAATGCGTCACCAGCAGGATGGTCTTGCCGCGGCGCTTGAACTCCGCGAACTTGTCGAGGCATTTGTGGGTGAAGCTCTCGTCGCCCACCGCCAGGACTTCGTCCACGAGCAGCACGTCGGGATCGACGTGAATCGCCACAGCGAACCCCAGCCGCATATACATGCCTGAGGAATACGTCTTCACGGGCGCATCGATGAACTCTTGCATCTCCGCAAATTCGACGATCTCGTCGAACCGCCGCGAGATTTCGCGCTTCGAGAGACCGAGCATGATGCCGTTGATGAAGACGTTTTCCCGGCCTGAGATCTCCGGATGAAACCCCGCGCCCAGCTCGATGAGCGCAGAGACGCGGCCGTTCACGCGGACGGTTCCGCTCGTCGGTTTCGTGATCCCGGCGACGAGCTTCAGCATCGTGCTCTTGCCGGATCCGTTTCTTCCGATGATGCCGAGCGTCCGGCCGGCCGGGACGTCGAACGATACGTCCTCGACCGCCGTGAAGCGTTCTTCGGGGCGCAAATCCCGGATGAGGCTTCCCGACAGCAGCGCGCTCTTGAGCGTCGCGAATTGCCGGCGGCCGCTGTAGCGGCGATAGACCTTCGTCGCGTGCGAGACTTCAATCGCGGGGATCACACTTCCTCCGCAAATGAGTCCCTCAACCGATCGAAGACGAAGAATCCTACCAGCAGAAGTCCCACCGATCCGGCGCCCAGCGCGAGCAGCCACCTCCAATGGCCGAACGGTCCTTCGTAGAAAAGGATCTCCTGGTACGAGATCGCCAGATGAGTGAACGGGTTCAGGTTCAGCAGCCGGCGCTCGAGCGCGCCGGCGAGCAGCATGGGATAGATGATCGGCGTGGCAAAGAACCAGAACGTGAGGACGTTGGTCAGGATGTCACGCAGGTCGCGAAAGTGCACGGTCAGTGCCGATAGCACCAGCGCGAGGCCGAGCGTGAGGAGGAGCTGTACCCCGACGACCACCGGAAACCACAAGAGCTCCGCCACGTTCAACGGCCGGCCGTAATAGAGGAGAAACGCTGCGAGAATCGGCAACCCCAGAAAGAAGTGCACCATGTTCGCGAACACCGCCACGATCGGCAGAATCTCCGCCGGAAAGAGCACTTTCTTGATCAAGTTGCCGCCCGCGATCAGCGCGTTCGAGGACTCGATGAGCGAGGCCGAGAACCACGACCAGGGCAGGATGCCGCAGAACATGAAGAGGGCGTACGGGTCGTGCTTGGGCGCGCGCGACTCGATGATGTAGCGGAACACGAACGTGTAGATCAGGAGGAGCAGCAGCGGATTGATGAACGACCAGAAGAAGCCGAGCACCGATCCGCGGTAGCGCGCCTTCAGCTCTCGCGCGACCAGGCTTTGAACGAGTCCACGGTACCGGAACAGCTGCGCGAGGTTACGCAGCATCAACCTGCAACAGCAGCGTCGTGATGTTGTCCGGTCCGCCTCCCGCGTTTGCGTCTTCGATCAGCCGCTCGCAGAGCGCCTCGAGCGCGCCGTCTCGTTTCAGGATTTCGGAGATTCGCTCGTTCGGCAGCACGGCGAACAACCCGTCCGAGCAGAGCAGGACGCGGTCGCCGGGCTCGAGCGTCACTTCCACGACATCGACTTCGGGATCGTCGCCGCCGGCGAGCGCGCGCGTCACGACGTTGCGCCAGGGATGCTGCCGCGCCGCCACCGCCGTCATCGTCCCCGCGCGGACCTGCTCCTCGACCCACGAGTGATCGTGCGTCAGCTGCTGGAGCCCCTCGCTGCGCATCAGATACACACGGCTGTCGCCGACATGCGCGATCGCCGCGGCGCTGTCGCGCCCGCCACCGCCAACGAGCACGGCGGATGCGGTGGTCGCCATCCCACGGAGATCCTGCGAGCCTTCCATGGCGGCGCCGATGCGGCGGTTCGCGAGGCGGAACGCGGCTTTCAGACGATTGGCGTCGACGCCGACATTGGCGTCGTACGGGAAGGGCCAGGTGCGGTTGCGATCGGCGCCGGCGGTCTCGCCGGCGAAGGCCTCGATGGCATCGACCGCGACGCGCGACGCGACCTCGCCGGCCACGTGCCCGCCCATACCATCCGCCACCACGAAGAGCCCGAGATCCGGCCGCGCGCAGTAACTGTCTTCGTTGCTGGTGCGTTTGAGCCCCGGGTTGGTGGCGACGGCCCAGGAAAGCTTCATCGCTACACCCGTGTGCGTTTTCGTTCGGAGACCTGCAGTCGGATGAGCGATTTGAGGAGCGCGATCCGCGCTCGCTCGAAATCCATCTCCGTCTGCGGCCGCGTCAGCCGTTGCTCAGCGCGCTCCAGCGCCGACCGGGCGCGGACGACGTCGACCTCATCCGCCTTCTCCGCGATCTGCGCGAGAATCGTGACGCGATCCGGCAGGACTTCAGCGAAGCCGAACGCGATGACCAGGTACGTCTTCTCCTGGCCTTTACGATACCAGAGCTCTCCGACCTGGAGGGTGGCCAGCAGCGGCGTATGCCCCGGCAGGACCCCGAAGTAGCCCTGAGAGCCCGGGATCTCGACTTCGTCGACTTGCTCGCGCGCGAGCAGCCGTTCCGGCGTCACGATCTCGAGCGTCACCGACGTGGGCAGCGGCGGAATCGTCATGCTTGATGTGAGCCTTTACGCGTCTCTGATCGTCTGCGCCTTCTCGACCGCCTCTTCGATCGTCCCGACCATGTAGAAGGCCTGCTCGGGCAGACCGTCGTGTTTGCCTTCGACGATTTCCTTGAAGCCCCTGACCGTGTCGGCGATCGGCACGTACTTGCCCTTGAAACCCGTGAACTGCTCCGCCACGAAGAAGGGCTGCGAGAGAAACCGCTGCAGCCTCCGCGCCCGGCCGACCGTCAGCCTGTCGTCTTCCGACAGCTCGTCGATCCCGAGGATCGCGATGATGTCCTGCAGGTCCTTGTAGCGCTGCAGGATCTGTTTCACCTGGCGCGCCGTCGAATAGTGCTCGTCGCCGATGACCCGCGGATCGAGGATGCGTGACGTTGACGCCAGCGGATCGACGGCCGGGTAAATCCCGAGCTCCGCGATCGAGCGCGAGAGGTTGGTCGTCGCGTCGAGGTGCGCGAAGGTCGTCGCCGGTGCCGGGTCGGTGTAGTCGTCCGCCGGGACGTAGATCGCCTGGACCGACGTGATCGACCCTTTTTTCGTCGACGTGATGCGTTCCTGCAGCTCGCCCATCTCCGTCAACAGCGTCGGCTGGTAGCCGACCGCGGATGGCATGCGGCCGAGCAGCGCGGAGACCTCGGACCCGGCCTGCGTGAAGCGGAAGATGTTGTCGATGAAGAGGAGGACGTCCTTCCCCTCCGCGTCGCGGAAGTACTCGGCGACGGTCAGCGCGCTCAGCCCGACGCGCAGCCGTGCGCCCGGCGGTTCCGTCATCTGGCCGTACACGAGGGCGGCGCGCGACTTCGATGCGTCCTTGATGTCGATCACGCCGCTTTCCTGGAACTCGAGCCACAGGTCGTTCCCTTCGCGGGTCCGCTCGCCGACGCCGCCGAATACGGACACGCCGCCGTGCTTCAGGGCGATGTTGTGGATCAGTTCCTGGATGATGACGGTCTTGCCGACGCCGGCGCCGCCGAAGAGTCCGATCTTGCCGCCCCGAAGGTACGGTTCGAGGAGATCGATGACCTTGATGCCCGTCTCGAACATCTTCAGCTCGGTCGACTGCTGCTCGAGGGTGGGCGCGGACCGATGGATCGGCCACCTCTCTTTCGCCTCGACCGGCCGGTCGGGAAAATCGACCGGCTCACCCAGCACGTTCAGGACGCGGCCGAGGGTCGCGGGGCCGACCGGCACGGAAATCGGGCCCCCGGTATCGATCGCCTTCATCCCGCGCTGCATGCCGTCGGTCGGCTTCATCGCCACCGCGCGCACGCGGTTTTCACCGAGGTGCTGCTCGACCTCCGCGATGACGTCGATGGCGCCGGCGTCTTTTGACTCCGTCACGATCCGGAGAGCGTTGTAAATCTCGGGCAGGTGGCCGCCCTCGAACTCGACGTCCAGGACCGGGCCGATGATCTGCACGACCTTGCCGACTTTCTTGTCTGATGCGACTGCTGTTGCCATATCTCCCCACGCCCGACCTGACGGCCGGGCCTACTCTGCCGTCCGCTACAACGCCTGGGCGCCCGACACGACCTCGATGATTTCGCGCGTGATCGCCGCCTGGCGCACTTTGTTCATGTACAACGTCAACGACTCGATCATCTCAGCTGAGTTCTTCGTTGCGGTGTCCATCGCCGTCATCCGCGCCGCATGCTCCGCTGCAGACGACTCGAGCAGCGCGCGGTACACCTGAATCTCGACGTGGCGCGGCAGCAGCTCGCGGAAGATCACGTCGGGCGCCGGTTCGTAGAGATAGCCGACGGCCGGTTCGGCGGCGCCCGCCGCCTCTTCGAAGCGCGGGATCGGCAGCAACCGCTCGGTGACGACCTTCTGCTGCAGCACGGACTTGAATTCGTTGTAGACGATATAGACGGCGTCGACGTGCCGCTCGGTGAAGTCCTCGATTGCCGCACGGGCAATCGCCTGGGCATCCGCGTACCGGAGGTTCTGAAAGAGGTTGACGTGCTCGAAGCGGACGGGAAAGCCGCGGCGCGCGAAGAAATCACGCCCCTTCCGGCCCACGAGGCCCAGCGCCACTTCGCGGCCCTGATGCTCCGTGATGAAGGCGCCCCCCGCCTTGACGATGTTCGTGTTGAAGCTCCCGCAGAGCCCGCGATCGGCTGTCACGACGACGAGCAACGTCGGTCCGGCGGCGCCGACACGCGCGTCCAGCAACGGATGCGTGGACGGATCGACCCGCGAGGCGAGACCGTTCAGCGCGCGCGCCATGTCCCGCGCGAACGGGCGCGCATTCGTGATCCGCTCCTGGGCGCGGCGAAGCCGCGAGGCCGCGACCATTTTCATGGCTTTCGTGATCTGCTGCGTCGACTTGACCGCGCGGATCCGGCGGCGGAGGTCAATGAGTGATGGCATGCGCTACGTTGTCTTCATTCTTTGGCTTCGCGCTGGGGCCCCACGCTCGGCGCGCTGTTCCGATGATCAAGCTGCTCTCACAGCGCTAAACGTCTGACCAAACTCCTTCAACGCGTTCGCAACGTCCGCCGTGAGCGCATCGTCGAGTGTCTTTTTCTCGGCGATGGCTTTGAGCAGCTCCGGATATCGCGTGCCGACGAACTTGTATAGGTCCTCTTCGTAGCGCCGGACGTCGGGGACGGGAATCGCGTCGAGGAAGCCGTTGGTCGCCGCAAAAATGATCAGGACCTGCTGCTCGACCGCGAGCGGCTGATACTGGGGCTGCTTCAGAATCTCCACGAGCCGCTGACCGCGGTTCAACTGCGCCTGCGTCGCCTTGTCGAGGTCGCTGCCGAACTGTGCGAACGCCGCGAGCTCGCGGTATTGCGCGAGGTCCAGTCTCAAGCTGCCGGCGACCTGCCGCATCGCCTTGACCTGCGCCGATCCACCGACCCGCGACACCGAGTTGCCGACGTTGATCGCCGGCCTGACACCCTGGTGGAAGAGATCCGTCTCGAGGAAAATTTGCCCGTCGGTGATCGAGATGACGTTCGTCGGAATGTACGCGGACAGGTCGCCTGCCTGCGTTTCGATGATCGGCAGGGCCGTGAGTGAACCGCCCCCGAGGTCGTTGCGCAGCTTCGCGGCGCGCTCGAGCAGGCGCGAGTGCAGGTAGAACACGTCGCCCGGATACGCTTCGCGTCCCGGCGGCCGGCGGAGCAGCAGTGAGATCTCGCGGTACGCCTGCGCGTGCTTGGACAGATCGTCGTAGACGCAGAGCGCGTGACGCCGGCCGTCGCGGAAGTACTCGCCCATCGCGCAGGCGGCGTACGGGCTGATGTAGAGCAGCGGCGCCGGATCGGAGGCCGCCGCGGCGACGATGATGCTGTAGCTCAGCGCGTCCGCGTCCTCGAGCGTCTTCACGACCTGCGCGATCGTGGACTGCTTCTGGCCGATCGCGTTGTAGATGCAGACCACGTCCTTGCCGCGCTGGTTGATGATCGCGTCGACCGCAACCGCGGTCTTGCCCGTCTGCCGGTCGCCGATGATCAGCTCGCGCTGGCCGCGGCCGATCGGCACCATCGCGTCGATCGCCTTGAGGCCTGTCTGGAGCGGTTCCTTGACCGGCTGTCGATCGACGACGCCGGGCGCGAGCCGCTCGATCGGCGCGAACTGCTTCGTGACGATGGGACCCTTGCCGTCGACCGGCTGCCCGAGCGCGTTGACGACACGGCCCAACAGCTCGTCGCCGACGGGCACCGAGATGATGCGCCCCGTCCGCTTCACCGGATCCCCTTCGCGGATCTGGGTGAACTCGCCTAGCAGCACCGCGCCAACGCTGTCTTCCTCCAGGTTCAGCGCGATGCCGAACACGCCGTGCGGGAACTCGAGCATCTCGCCGGCCATCGCACGCTCGACGCCATGGACCCGCGCGATCCCGTCACCAATCGAGATCACGCTCCCGACCTCGGCGACGTCGACGTCAGTTGCAAAGCCGCCGATCTGATCGCGGATGATCTTGGAGATTTCTTCGGCCTTGATCTGCATCCCTGAAATCCTCGGTCCTCAGTGCTAAGTGTCGCTGTTCGTTTCCGTGCGCCGTTACGCTTCGGCCAGACGTTCCCGGAGCTTCGCCAGCTGGCGCGAGATGCTGCTGTCGTAGACGACGCTGCCCACTTTCGTCACGGCGCCCCCGATGATGGCCGGATCTACCTTTGTGCCCAGCGTCACGGTGCGACCGGTCGCGCGCGCGAGGCGTTTTTCGAGCGCGGCGCGCTGCGGCTCGCCCAGCGCCACGGCGGTGGTGACTTCAGCGCGCACGATCTGCTGGTAATCGAGCAGCCGCGAGCGATACGCCTCGACGAGCTCGCGCAGGATGGTCAGGCGGTCCCGTTCGGCGAGCAGAAGCAGCAGCTTCCCAACTTCCGTCGATGGTTTCATCCGATCGACGATGGCCTGCACGATCGCGCGCTTGCGCGACGCGGGGACCGCCGGATTCGCGACGATCCGTGCAAATCCCTCGTGCGTGAGCATCGCGTCGGCAAACGCGGCGAGTTCCGCTTCGGCGCCGGCCGGATCCCGCTGTTTGACGATGACATCGAAGAGCGCCCGGGCATAGCGGGCGGCTGCGGCGCGGCTGGTCATCTGGTGTGGCGACTCGACGACAACGTCAACGAATTATTGGGTTAATCGGGAAAAAGTCGGCCTGCCGAAACGTCAATTTATACCACGAAGTTCGATGAGGGCGCCATCCCGCGCGCGCGGCACCGCTTCCCCGATTTCTGTCGCGTCCACGCCGGCCGATCGCAATCCCTCGAGCAGCGCGGGGACCTCCTCGCGTGCCACAGCCACGAAGAGACCTCCAGACGTCTGGGGATCGTACATCAGGGCCATCAAGTCGCCGTCGATGGCGACTTCCGCCCGCACACGCCCGCTGAAATGCGATTCGTTCGTTTTGCCGCCGCCGGGAAGGTTCGTGCGGCCAAGCGCGAGCGCGCCGTCCAGGAGGGGCACTCGATGGGGATCGATTCGAATGGTGCAGCCGCTCGCCACCGCCATCTCCGACGCGTGGCCGATCAAGCCGAAGCCCGTGATGTCGGTGCAGGCATGGATGCTGCCGGCGGGGGCGCTGACGAGCGTTTCCGTCGCGCGTCGATTGAGCGTCGTCATCGATGCGACGGCCGCGGCGACCGCGTGCTCTGGAGCCCGCCCGAATTTCAGCGCCGTTGCGATGACGCCTGTTCCCAGCGGCTTGGTCAACAACAGGGCGTCGCCCGCACGCGCGCCGGCGTTTGCAAACACGCGGGCGGGATCAACGGATCCGGTGACGGCGTACCCAAATTTGATCTCCGTATCGCGGACCGTGTGCCCGCCGAGGAGCGCGACGCCCGCTTCGCGCAGCTTGTCGAGGCCGCCAAGAAAGATCTGGCGGATGACATCGTCACCCGGCTCGCCGGCGGGGAACGCGGCGATCGCAAGCGCGGTCAGCGGACGGCCGCCCATCGCGTAGACGTCGCTCAACGAGTTCGCGGCGGCGATCTGGCCATACACGAACGGGTCGTCCACGATGGGCGTGAAGAAGTCGACCGTCTGCACCAGTGCCGGGCCCGCTTCCCACCTGTACACACCCGCATCGTCCGAGGTCCTGAAGTCGATCAGCACCCGGTCGTCATCCGATCGCGGGATGGCACCCAGCACCTGGGCGAGCTCGCCTGCGGCGAGTTTGCTCGCTCAACCGGCGCAGGCTGAGTAATCGGTCAGTCTTCGTGTCATTTTTTTCTCATTCCACAATCGCCAATCGGCAATGGGATATCCCACCCTTGCGGCCCGCCACCCTTCGACTCGCTGCGCTCGCTCGGGGCGCTGCTTCACACATCCGGATTCGAGCCGCGCACTTCGTTAGATGTCCGCAATCTGTTCGTAGATCCGATTCAGCTCTTCTTCCGAGGTGAACTCCACTTCAATCCGGCCGCCTTTACCTTTGCGGATGATCCGCACTGGAGTTCCGAGGACGAATCGCAGCCGTTCTTCTGCGGCGCGCGTGTTGGGATCGTTGACTTTCGGCGCCTTGGCCGGCGGCGTGGGTTCGCCGAGCTTCTTGACGAGAAGTTCGGTGTCGCGCACCGACAACCCGCGAGCCACGACATCGCGCGCGGCGCGGCGTTGAGCGGCGCCGTCGGGCAGCGAGAGCAGCGCGCGTGCGTGTCCCATCGACAGCGCGCCGGCCGAGACGTCGT
The DNA here is from genome assembly GCA_036258175.1 of Vicinamibacterales bacterium. Classification (GTDB taxonomy): domain Bacteria; phylum Acidobacteriota; class Vicinamibacteria; order Vicinamibacterales; family 2-12-FULL-66-21; genus DATAEE01. The sequence continues at coordinate 39,049 of DATAEE010000421.1, read as the reverse complement.
TCAACACCTCGATCGGCAAGCGCAGCAGCCGGGTGTAATTCGCTATCGACGACCGATCTTTGCCCACGGCTTCCGCTATGGCGTCCTGCGTCAGGTTGAAATCTTCCCCGAGCCGTTTGTACGCGCGCGCTTCCTCCACCGGGTTCAGATCTTCTCTCTGAATGTTCTCGATGAGCGCGACCTCGAGAACCTTGTCGTCCGGAACGTTGCGGACGATGACGGGAATTTTGAGGAGACCGGCGCGCTGCGCCGCGCGCCAGCGGCGCTCGCCCGCGACGATCTCGTAGGTGTCGCCGGTCGGGCGCGCGACGATCGGCTGGATCACGCCGTTGGCGCGGATCGATTGCGCCAGCTCGCCGAGGCGCGCGTCGTCGAACGCGCCGCGCGGCTGATAGGCGTTCGGCCGCAGGCGGTCGATGTCGATTTCGAGCGCGCGCTCGGTGGGCGCCGCGATGGGCGGCGCATCCGGGATGAGCGCACTGAGGCCGCGTCCGAGTGCGGGGCGTTTGTCGGCCATGAACACTTATCCTTTTCTGCGGGTTACGGAGTGCCCACTACTGCGCTACACGCTGGCGCCGTCGTCTGATGGTTGGCGCTCGCGCGCGACGAACTCGCGAGCGAGTGCGAGGTACGCTTCGGCGCCGCGCGATTTGACGTCGTACAGGATCGCGGGGAGCCCGTGGCTCGGCGCCTCGCCGAGCCGGATGTTGCGCGGGATCACGGTCGAAAATACTTTGTCGCGGAAGAAGCCGCGGATGTCGCGCGCGACCTGCTGGCCGAGGTTCGTGCGTTCGTCGTGCATCGTCAGGAGGACGCCTTCGATGTCGAGGCGCGGATTGAGCGTCGCGCGCACGCGGCGGAGCGTGGCGACGAGGTCCGCGAGGCCCTCGAGCGCAAAGTATTCGCAGTTGAGTGGGATGAGCACGGCGTCGGCGGCGACGAGCGCGTTCAGCGTCAGCAGGCCGAGCGAAGGGGGCGTGTCGATGAAGATGAAGTTGAAGCGATCGCGGAGCGGATCGAGCAGCACGCGCAGGCGGCTCTCGCGGTCGGGCAGCGAGACCAGCTCGATCTCCGCGCCGGTGAGATGCCGATCCGCCGGCATGAGCGCGAGTCCTTTGACGGCGGACTGAACGATCACGCCGCCACCGTCTGGCGGGTCGCTTGTCAGGCCCTGGTAGATCGTTCCGGCCGGGCCGGACTGGCCTTTCAAGCCGACGCCGCTGGTCAGATTAGATTGAGGGTCGACGTCAACCAGGAGGACCCGCTGGTCCGCGAGGGCGAGCGATGCCGCTAAGTTGATGGCAGTAGTGGTTTTGCCGACGCCGCCCTTCTGATTTGCGATGGCGATGACGCGCGCCATTATCTGGTAAATGTCCTATTTTACGGCGATCTTCCCGCTGGCCGTGCCGGGCATAGTGGCGCGGCTCACCGGACGCCGTCAAGCGAGATCGTTCCACGTGGAACACTCTTCCGGAGAATCAGGAGCCGATTCGCGGAGCTATCCGTCGCCAACGGATGAGCTGATTCCACAGACAGTGGCGGCGGGACCGCGTCGGTTGAAGGCTCTGGCCCGTTCCCCTGGAAGAGCAAGAGTCGCCCGCCGGGCTTGATGAACGCTTGGAGGCCAAGGAGTGTTTTTCGCTCGAGCCGGACCGCCCGCACTGTCACGACGTCTTGAGCCTCATGAAGCTCAGGCCTGGCTAGTAGTTCCTCGAACCTGGCGGTTTCGACTCGGGTGTCCGGGAGTTCCAGGAGCCTGATGGCTTCGCGCAAGAAGGCAGACTTGCGGGCCTTTACCTCCACCATCAGCATCGCGGCGTCCGGCTTGGCGAGCTTGAGCGGAATAGCCGGGGAGCCGCCGCCTGACCCGATATCCATGATCGTTCGGGCGTCGGGCGCGATATGTCGTGCGGCCTGAAGCGGCTCGATCAGGAGTCGATCGAAAGCCGCGTCCGGGGCACTTTCATCGAAGGCTGTCAGGTTGATCTTGCGATTCCACCGCAGGAGCAGCTCGAGGTAGTTCCAGAGATGATCGGCGAGATCCGCCGGGATGATGAGGCCGGCCTTGCGGGCGCGGCGGGCGAGGCGGGTCTTGAACTCACGCGCGTTGATCATCAGGTGGCGTTCTTTCCCGCCGTTCCACATAAGCCGCCAGTACGGCAACAGCCGCCGGCGTGAACCCCGGGATTCGGCCGGCCTGACCGACTGTCGCGGGCCGGACCTCTTGGAGGCGCTGAACCGCCTCGCGCGAAAGTCCCGGGATTCGCTCGAACTCGATGTCGTCCGGGATATCGCGGCGCTCGAACCTGGCGGACCGCGCAACCTCCGACAGCTGCTTGCGAAGATACCCCTCGTACTTGATATCTGTTTCGAGGCTGGCGACGTCGAGTTGCGCACTCTCAGGCGCGAGATCTAGCTGCACGTCTCCGTGCGCGAGGAGGTCGCTCAGCTGTACCTCAGGCTGCCGCAGCGCAACGGCAGCGGGAACCCGAGCTCCGGATATTGTGCGGACGAACGACGTCTCCAGATTTTCCCTGTTTCTCTCGAGTCTCGCGCGCCGCAGCGCGAACGTTTCCCAGCGCGCATCGTCCACAGTCCCCATTGCCCGGCCGCGTGGTGTGAGCCGCAGGTCCGCGTTGTCAATTCGCAGCAGCAGGCGGTGCTCCGCGCGTGACGTGAACATCCGGTACGGCTCGAGGCAGCCCCGCGTCGTCAGATCGTCGACGAGAATCCCGGCGTAGGCTTCGTCGCGGCGGAGGATCAGCGGATCGCCGCCGCCCACCTTCGTCGCCGCGTTCACGCCGGCCAGAAGACCCTGGGCTGCGGCTTCCTCGTACCCGGACGTCCCATTGAGCTGTCCCGCGAAATAAAGTCCAGGAACCCGCTTGGTCTCCAGCGTCGGTCGAAGCTCGGTCGGCTGGATGAAGTCGTACTCGACGGCGTAACCCGGACGGAGCATCTCGGCGTCTTCGAGGCCGGGCAGCGCGTGGATCAAGGCGAGCTGCGCATCGCGCGGCAGACTGGTGGAGAAACCGTTGACGTAAATCTCCTCGGCGTCGAGACCTTCCGGCTCGAGGAAGATCTGGTGCCGCTCGCGATCGGGGAATCGCATGATCTTGTCTTCGAGCGACGGGCAGTAACGTGGCCCGATTCCACGGATCTGCCCGTTGTAGAGCGGCGAGTCGGCGATTCGCTCGCGCACGATCTCGTGAACGCGCGGGGTCGTGTGGAGAAGATGACAGGCAATCTGATCGCGTTCGATCGTTCCGGACATGAACGAGAACGGCGTGATCGGATCGTCCCCTCGCTCCTCGCGAAACCGCGAGAAGTCGATGCTGCCGCGACGGAGGCGGGGCGGCGTCCCGGTCTTCAGGCGCCCCATGCGAAACCCGAAAGATGCGAGCGAGTCGGCGAGCGCGCGCGACGGTGGCTCGCCGACGCGGCCGGCGGCGCGCCGTTCCCGGCCGACATGGATCAGACCATTTAGAAACGTACCGGTGGTCACGACAATCGCGTCCGTGAAGAACGTCCGGCCATCCTCCAGCCAAAGCTGACGGACGCGTCCACGGTCCACGATGATCTGCGCCGCCATCCCGATGATCCAATCAATCTTCGGTTCTGCGTCGAGCACGTCCCGCATCCAGCCGGCGTAGCGCTTCTTGTCCGCTTGCGCGCGCGGCGACCAGACGGCTGGTCCACGGCTTCGGTTGAGAATCTTGAACTGCAAACCGGTCGCGTCGATCGCGCGACCCATCAAGCCGCCGAGCGCATCGATCTCCCGCACCAGATGACCCTTCGCGGTGCCTCCGATCGCCGGGTTGCAGGGCATGAGCGCAACGGTTTCGCGCGAGATAGTGCAGATCGCCACGCGGCAGCCGATGCGAGCCGCCGCCCAGGCCGCTTCGCAGCCCGCGTGGCCGGCGCCGATCACGATGACGTCGAAGCGCATGGAGTCAGCTCGCGGAGATTGAGCGAGGCCGCATCTTTCTATTTCCCCACGCAGAACGTCGCGAAGATGTGGCGCAGCACGTCCTCCGACGTTCGCTTACCGGTGATTTCTTCCAGAGCGGCGCGGGCGCTCGACAGATCGACGAGCACGATCTCTTCTGGCGCGCCGGCAGCCGCCCCATCCTGCGCGCGAGACAGCGATTCCTGCGCGCGCTGCAGTAGCGCGACGTGCCGCACGTTAGTTACCGCCGGTATCTCGCGACCTTCATCGCAGCCGAGGATCGCCTCACCGATCGCGCGACGGACGTCGTCCAGTCCTTCGCGCGTCGCAAGCGAAAGCTCGACCGGCGCAACGCACGCACTGTCGGCGGTCCACGCTGGCGGGAGATCGGTCTTGTTCGCGACGAGGACGTGAGGGCGTGTTGCCGTGATCGACATCAACTCGCGGTCGCTGTCGTCGAGCGCCCGCGATCTGTCGAGCATCACGACGACGACATCGGCCGTGTCACTGGCGCGGCGCGCGCGCCGGACGCCTTCACTTTCCGCTTCGTCCGACGCGGTGCGAAGTCCCGCCGTGTCGATCAGACGGACGGGCACTCCGGCAATTGAGACGGTCTCGCCGACGGCGTCTCGAGTCGTCCCGGGATCCGCTGTGACTATCGCGCGATCAAATCCAACTAAATGATTGAAAAGACTAGACTTGCCTACATTCGGCCTGCCGCAGATAGTGACCTGGCGGCCTTCGCGGACGGGGCGGCCGCGCGCCGCATCGCGCAGAAGCGTCGTGAGGCTATTAATGACGTCCTTTATTGCGACGGCCGCTTCTTCCCGCGTGATGAAGCGATAACCCTCGTCCGGAAAATCCAGCGAAGCCTCCAGGCGCGCCGTGAGATCGAGAAGCGCGCGATCGATTCGCGCGATGGCTTCGGTCAGCGTGCCATCGAGTTGATCGAACGCCGCTCGCGCCTGCGTGACCGTCGACGCATCGACGAGGTCGGCGACCGCCTCCGCCTGCGCGAGCGTGAGGCGGCCGTTGAGAAACGCGCGAAGCGTGAATTCGCCGGGCTCCGCATGGCGCGCGCCCGCCGCGATGGCTGCGCGGACGATCGTCGTCAGCAGAAGCGGACTGCCGTGCGCGCTGATTTCGACGACGTCTTCACCGGTGTAGGAGGCCGGAGCCGAGAAGAGCGTCGCGACGACTTGATCGATCGCGACGCCGTCGGCATCGAGCGCACGCGTGAACGTCGCGCGGCGCGGCTGGAGCTCGCCGCGTTCGAGCAGCCGGCTGCCGATCGTCTTCGCGTTCGTTCCACTGACACGCACGACGCCGATACCTCCCCGGCCGGGCGGCGTCGCGATGGCGACGATGGTGTCGTCGGTGGTGAACATCTTGGAGGCCTGAGGCCAGGGACCGGGTGCCGGAAGTGTCCGGCCTCCGACACCCGGCCTCCTACCGTTTCAACGAAATGATGACCGTCTTCAGGAAGGCGTCGCCGATGCTTTCCGACGTCACCTGAGGATCTTCCGCGACCGTGAGGTGCACGAGCCTCCGCGCGTACGGATTGAGAGGACCGATTTCCTGCGCGAGTCCGCTCGTCTTTGTTTTCTCGATCATGAAGCGGGTCATCTCACGCAGCTCGGCATCCTTCGCCTTTCGGAAGCCGAGGCAGTCGACCGTGTAATGCCGCTCCACGCCGTCGCGGCGGAACGTCGTGTTGACGACGTGCTGCAGCGCATCGAGCGCCTCGCCCTTCCGGCGCAGGAGCAACTCGCCGCCAGGGCCCTCGAGATTCACTCGAACGTTGTCGGCTTCCTGCTCCGCTTTCACGTCGAGCGACAGACCCATGGCCTCGACGACCTTCCGCACGAACTCGGTCACTTTCGCGTGCTCTGTCATAGTCACCGGCGTCCTACGAGGCGCGCCCTCCGCTTTCGGCCTGATCCGTCTTGCTGCCGCCGACTCGTTTTACGCGGCGCTCCGCCGCCGGGCGAACCGCATGCACCCGCGGCGGGCCGATGATACGGTTCGTCACCAGTTGCTGGCCGATGGCCCAGACGTTACTGACAAACCAGTACAGAACGAGCCCACTCGGCGCCCAGAGGAAGAAAACGGTGAACATCACCGGCATGAACATCATCATCTTCTGCTGGACGGGATCGGCCGTGGTCATCGGCGTCAACTTCTGCTGCCACACCATCGTCACGCCCATGAGGATCGGCGTGATGTAGAGCGGGTCGGGCTGCGACAAATCTCTTATCCAGCCGGCGAACGGCGCGCCGCGGAGCTCGATGGCAACCGACAACAGTGAGTAAAACGCGATCAGCACCGGGAAGGTGAGCAGCATCGGGATGCATCCGCTCGCCGGGTTTGCTCCCTTCTCGCGGTACAGATTCATCAGCTCGACGTTCATCTTCTGACGCGCGGGATCGCTCATCTTCAGCTTTGCGTAGCGATCCTGTATCGCCTTCACCTCGGGCTGAATCTCCTGCATCTTCCGCATCGAGACGACGCTCTTGTGCCGGAGCGGGAACATTGCCGCGTTGATCAGAACCGTAAGGGTGATGATCGACAGACCGTAGTTGCCGGCCCAGGCGTTGATCCACTTCAGCGCGTTGAGCAGCGGGACGACGAGGATCCGGAACATTCCGAAGTCGATCGCTCGAACGAAGAACGGATCTACGGCCTGAAGCTGGTCGAAGTCTTTCGGTCCGAGGAACAGACGCTTGTTCGACGGTGCCGCCGCGAAGCGCGCGCTGTACGCGACGAGCTGACGGGCCGGCTGATCGCCGGTAGTGGAGCCGGTCACGGGCCGGTACTCGACGCGGAGCTGCTCCTCCGGGCGGATGAGCGCCGAAATGAAGTAATGCTCGTCTGCACCGGCGAACGGGAACACGCCGTTGTGTACTGCTTTTTCCGGCTTTGCGAGATCCTTGACGCCGATTCGTTCGACGTCGCCATCCTTCGCGATGATGGCGCGCGCCGGCGCGACGTACGATGTCGAGCTGCCTGAATGGCCAGCTGGCCCCATGGCGCCCAGGTGCACGACCGGGTCGAGCGATTTTCCCGATCGCTCCGCGCGCACGGTGAACGACACGACGTACGGCTGCGCGGGATCGAACGTGAAAGACTTCGTGACTCCGAGTCCGCTGGCGTCCCGGTACTCGAAGGCGATCGTCTGCGGATCTTTCGTGACCTCGAGAGCCTGCACGCTCGGACGAAAGATCGCCCGCGCCACGAGCGCCGAGTCCTGCTGATCGAGAAGGGTGAGCGCGAACACGCGCTCGGCGTCCGCCGGAAGATCGTGGGGGACGAGCTCCAGAGGCTGACCGGCACCGTCGTTATAGCGTTTCAGTCGCCAGCTCTTCAGGACCGCCTCGCGAGTGTTGAACGTCGCCGCCACCATCGGGGTTTCCACGACAACGTCCCGTTCCGCGTCGCCCGCGACGAGCGGCTGGGCGAAAGTCGAGGGGGCCGCGGGTGCGACGGGCGCCGGAGGCGACGTCGGCTTGGCGCCGGTCGAAGGTGCCTGTGACGGTTTCCCGGACGGCCGCGCCGTCTGCGGTTCCGGTGGTGGCGGCATCAGGCTCTGGTAGGCGACGAGCACCAGAAAGGACAGGAAGATGGCGAGGAGAACCCGTTTTTCCATCAGTCGAGGGGGACGGGGTCATGCCCGCCGGCGCAGAAGGGGTGGCAGCGTCCCAGCCGTCTGACGGCGAGAAATCCGCCTTTGATCACACCATGCCGCTCGACCGCCTCAGTGGCATAAGCAGAGCAGCTCGGCAGGAAGCGACACGATCCTGCAAATAGTTGCGAAAACAGGAGTTGATAGCCACGTATTGCGGCAAGGACGAGCTGCCGCGCGGCGACCGCTGGAACCGAGTTATCAGGAGCGAATGGTGCCGGCATGACGTCGTAGAGCTGCGCGAAAGTCTTCGATAAGCGCCGCGAGAGAAGCCCCAAAGAGCTCCGGCTTCGGGATCACCACGAGATCGACGCCACCCGCCGGCTTGTTTCGCCTGAAAACCTCTCGAATCAAGCGTTTAGCTCGGTTGCGCCGGGCCGCGCCGCCGAGCCGCCTCGACGCAGTCACGCCGAGGCGCGGATTCCCGGTCTCGTTCGGAAGGGCGATGAGCGTCAGGAAGCGGCCCTGGCTCCGGGCGCCTTTCTTCTGGATACGTAAGTAGTCGGCCCTTCGACGGATGCGATCAGGCGGCCTGAGGCGCTCGGACATCGGTCGGACGGGCGTAAGCCGATTTACTCCGAGGAGACGGTCAGGCGCTTCCGGCCTTTGGCCCGGCGCCGCTTGAGTACCTGGCGGCCTTTCTTGGTCTTCATGCGGACCAGGAACCCGTGCGTACGGTTCCGGTGCCGCCGGTTGGGTTGAAACGTGCGCTTCATGCGATGGAACCTCGATCGGAACCGAAGAGAAACCCAAATAGTATCCGATTGCCCAGCCTTTGTCAGCCGGGCGGGCGTGTGCTAGAGTGGCCGGTCTCTTTGAACGCAAACTCCGAGTCTCTAACGTAGCCCATAGGGGCTCCCCCCAAGATTTCCACAACTGTGGAAAAAGGTGTGGAAAATCCCAGAGTTTTCGCCCGGCCGGGGGCGAAAGTGGCGGCAATGACAGGCGGCGGCAACATCTGGGATCAGGTCCTTTCCCGCATCGAGGGGAAGGTTAATCATCACAGCTTCACGACCTGGTTCCGGCCGACGTCGTTCGTCAAGGACGATGGCGCCGGGATCACGGTGCGGGTTCCGAACGCGCTGTTCCGCGAATGGCTCACGAAACACTATGCGGCGGTGATCGACGAAGCGTTGTCCGAGTCGGATCGCTCGGGCGCGACGATCGCGTTTGTCACGCCCGACGATCCGCTGCTCGTCGAAGGTCTTCCGTCTGAACCATCGGCGTCTGCCGCGCTGCCGCCGCCCACCGCGCCGCCAGCCGTTACCACGCAAGCAGGTTTGAATCCGCGGTATCTCTTCGACGCCTTCATCGTCGGTCCCTCGAACCAGTTTGCGCACGCGGCGTGTCGCGCGGTCGCGGAGGCGCCCTCGCGCTCATACAATCCGTTGTTCATTTACGGTGGAGTGGGGCTCGGCAAGACGCACCTGATGCACGCGATCGGGCACTATGTGCTGCAGCATGCACGCGGGATGACGCTCACCTACATTTCCTCCGAACGTTTCATGAACGAGATGATCAACGCGGTGCGCTACGACCGCGTGCTCGACTTCCGGGAACGCTATCGGAGCGTGGACGTGCTGCTCGTCGACGACATCCAGTTCCTGGCGGGAAAAGAGGGAACCCAGACCGAGTTCTTCCACACGTTCAATGCCCTGTACGACTCGCAAAAACAGATAGTTTTGAGCAGCGATTGCCCGCCGCACGAGATCCCGGCGCTCGAAGAAAGACTGCGCTCCCGTTTCGAATGGGGACTGATCGCCGACATCCAACCTCCGGACCTGGAAACCAAGGTCGCCATCCTCAAACGAAAAGCCGAAGCAGAAGCCGTCCCGCTGGCGGACGACGTCGCGATTTACATAGCAGCGAAAATCAAGTCGAACATCCGGGAACTCGAGGGATCGCTCATCCGGCTCGTCGCATATGCGTCGCTCACCGGCCGCGAAATCTCCGTCTCGCTCGCGCAGGAGGTCCTGAAGAAAATCCTCAGCCACGAAGAGAAGGCTGTCACGATCGACATGATTCAGAAATACGTGTCGGACTTCTATCAGCTGAAGATCGTGGACCTGAAATCACGGAACAACTCGAAATCGATCGCGATGCCGCGGCAGATTGCGATGTATCTTTGCAAGATGCTGACGAGCGCGTCGTTACCGGAGATTGGAAAGAGCTTCGGCGGCAAGCATCACTCGACCGTCATCCATTCGATCAGGAAGATCCAAGATCTGCGGCAACGCGACGGAGATTTCAACACGTTGATCAACAACTTCGTCGAGAGTTTCCGGTAGGAAAGCGGGTTTTCCACAACCGCATCAGAATGCGGCTGAGGATGGATTGTGCGAGCTTTCCGGGGCTCCGGTTGAGCACAGAAAGGAGCGTAAAAACAGCGCCCGGTTCAGGCTGGAACGCCCACAGGCTAAATAACTGACAGAAAAGGAATAACAGGCCATTTTTGAGATATCCACAACACCTTTTAATTGTTATAATTTCTAGTCTCTAAGATCTCCATTCTTCTGAAGAGATCAAAGCGCCCCGCGCGCCCCAGCAACGAGGTCATCACTGCATGGAACTAGTCGTCCGCAAGAACGATCTGCTCCGCGAGCTCCAGTTGTTCCAGGGCATCGTCGAGCGCAAGAACACGATTCCGATTCTTGCGAACGTGCTCATCGAGGCGACTGGCGATCATGTCAAGCTCCTGGCGACCGATCTCGAGGTCGGGTTGCGGAGCAAATGCACGGCGTCGGTCTCGAAAGGCGGATCGCTGACGCTGCCGGCGAAAAAACTCTACGAGATCGTGAAAGCGCTGCCCGACACCGACGTCCGCATCGAGGAAGACCGGAATGGCGTCAAGGTGGCGGCCGACCGCTTCGACTCCCGGATGCAGACGCTGCCGCGTGAGGACTTCCCGACGCTCCCCGAGAGCTCGGGCAGCTACAGCGCAACGCTGCCCCGCGAGACGGTGCGCCAGATGGTCTCGCGGACGCAGTTCGCGATCACCGGTGAGGACACGCGGTACTACCTGAACGGCGCCCTGTTCATCCTGCGTTCCGATTCCATGAGCCTCGTCGCGACCGACGGCCACCGCCTGGCGCTCATTACGGTGCCGCGCGAGAAGGTGAAGGGACGGAAGGAAGAAGGGGAAGTCCGTGTGATTCTTCCCCGGAAGACGCTCGCGGAGCTGAGCCGGCTCGTCGCCGAAGGGGAAGGGGACATCCAGTACGAGCGCGGCGAGAACCATCTATTTTTCGACGTCAGCGGGCGCCTTCTCATCTCGAGGATGATCGACGGGCAGTTCCCGGCCTTCGAGCGCGTCATCCCGAAGGGGAATGACAAACACGTCGAATTCGATCGCGATCGGCTGACCAGCGCGGTCCGCCGTGTCGCGCTGCTCTCCAACGAGCGGTCGCGCGCGGTGAAGTTTCACCTCGATACGAACAAGGTCGAGATTGCCTCGAGCAGTCCCGAGTTCGGCGAGGCGAAAGAGCTCATCGTCGTCGAGTACTCGGGCCCGGCGCTGCAGATTTGCTTCAACGCCCAGTACGTTCTCGACTTCCTGAACGTCGTCGAAACCGACTCAGTGGCGCTGGAATTCAAGGACGAGACCAGCCAGGCCGTCATGAAACCGGTCGGCGCCGAGGGGTACGACTACACCTACGTGATCATGCCGATGAGGATCTAGCGCGCGTGAACCATTCGGAACGAGACGACATCGACACCAATCTCCCAGGGCGGACGGCCGTAGAACCGTCCGCCGCCATTGCCGACGAGTACCGCGCCGACAAGATCAAGGTCCTCGAAGGGCTCGAGGCGGTCCGGAAGCGGCCCGCCATGTACATCGGGTCCACGGGCGCGCCCGGACTGCACCATCTCGTCTACGAGATCGTCGACAACTCGGTCGACGAGGCGCTGGCCGGATTCTGCGATCAGGTCAACGTGTCGATTCACATCGACAACACGGTCACCGTTATCGACAACGGCCGTGGGATTCCGGTCGACCGGCACGCGAGCGGCAAGTCGGCTGCCGAAGTCGTGCTCACGATGCTCCATGCTGGCGGCAAGTTCGACAACGACAGCTACAAGGTCGCCGGCGGACTCCACGGTGTAGGCGTCTCTGTCGTCAATGCGCTTTCAGAGCGACTCGAAGTGGAAATCTGGCGGGACGGCCAGGTGTACCAGCAGGCGTACGAACGCGGTAAGCCGCTTGGTGAGCTCGAAGTCACCGGCACCACCAAGCGCCGGGGTACGAAAGTCACGTTCAAGCCTGACCCGCAAGTCTTCGAGACGATCGACTTCAGCTTCGACACGCTTGCGCAACGACTGCGCGAGCTCGCATTCCTGAACGGCGGCGTGACCATCACGCTCGACGACGAGCGGACGGAGAAGAGCCATAGGTTTCTGTACGAAGGCGGCATCGTCTCCTTCGTGAAGTACCTGAACACGAACAAGGCCGCGGTCAACGAGAAGCCCATCTTCATGAAGGGCGAGAAAGATGGGATCGACGTCGAAATCGCGCTGCAGTGGAACGATGGGTACTCCGAGACGGTGTATTCCTTCGCGAACAACATCAACACGGTCGAGGGCGGAACGCACCTCTCTGGCTTCCGGTCGGCGCTGACGCGGACGATCAACTTCTACGCGTCGAAGAACAACCTGGCCAAGGACCTGAAGGAGAGCATCGGCGGCGATGACATCCGCGAAGGTCTGACGGCCGTCATCAGCGTCAAGATCCCGCGGCCGCAGTTCGAAGGTCAGACGAAGACGAAGCTCGGCAACACCGAAGTGAAGGGCATCGTCGAAGCGGTGATCAACGACAAGCTCGGGGCCTTCCTCGAGCAGAACCCGTCGATCTCGAAGCGGATCATCGCCAAGACCGTTGATGCGGCGCGGGCGCGTGAGGCGGCCCGGAAAGCCCGGGATCTCGTCCGTCGCAAGGGAGCGCTCGACAACTCATCGCTGCCCGGAAAGCTCGCGGATTGTCAGGAACGCGACCCCGCGCAGAGCGAGCTCTATATCGTCGAGGGTGAGTCGGCCGGCGGCTCCGCGAAGCAGGGCCGCGATCGCCGCTTCCAGGCGATCCTTCCGATCAAAGGCAAGATCCTCAACGTCGAGAAGGCGCGGTTCGACAAGATGCTGTCGAGCGACGAGATCAAGACCATGATCGCGGCGCTCGGGTGCGGGATTGGGAAAGAAGACTTCGACATCACGAAGCTCCGCTATCACCGCATCATCATCATGACCGACGCCGACGTGGACGGCTCTCACATCCGGACGCTGCTGCTGACGTTCTTCTACCGTCAGATGCGCGATCTGGTGGACGGCGGGTTCGTGTACATCGCCCAGCCGCCGCTCTTCCGCTCCAAGCGCGGCCGCAGCGAGACATTCATCAAGGACGAGCGCGATCTCGAGACGTACCTGATGCGGCGCGCGACCGAGTCCCGCGTCGTCAAGCTGCCGGACGGGTCGGAGCTCACGGGCGACGCGCTCGAGCGGAAGCTGCAGAAGATGATGGCGTTCCGCAAGTACCTGCAGATTGTCGAGCGCCGGATCCCCGCACGGGATATCGTGCTCGCCCTTCTCGAGCAGGGCGCGCGCGACAAAATCTTCTTCTCGGACCGGCAGGCGGTCGAGGCGCTGGCGGCAACCCTGACGACGCCGCAGCGCACGGTCACCGTGCAGTCCGACGAAGAACATCAGGCGTTCGCGCTCGCGATCGAGGATCGCAGCGCGGGATACCCGCGGCACTACCGCATCGATCTGGATTTCGTGACAACCGTCGAGTTCCGGACGCTGCTGGGGAGTTATCAGGACGTCCGCGGTATCCGCGGGCCGATGATCGTCACGACGCTCACCGGCGCGGCGCACGAAGAAGCCCCTGAGGACGGCGACGGGGAAGGCGCCGCGGCCTCCGGCACCGCGGTCGGAGGGGCTCCGCTCGACCCGGCCACGAAACTCGCGGCGGAGCCACGGTCGATCGCGAAGACCGACGTGAAAGTGGACTCACTCGACGATCTGGTCGAGCTGTTCATCGCCGCGGGCAAGAAGGGCATCGCGATCAATCGCTACAAGGGTCTCGGCGAGATGAATCCCGAGACGCTATGGGCGACGACGATGCGGCCGGAGACGCGGACGCTGCTGCAGGTCAAGGCCGAAGACCACACCGAAGCGGACCTGATGTTCACGACGCTGATGGGCGATCAGGTCGAGCCCCGCCGGAAGTTCATCGAAGACAATGCCCTCGATGTAAAGAACCTCGATGTCTGATATCGCGCAGAGCAAGATCCCAGTAAACATCGAAGACGAAATGAAGCGCTCGTACATGGATTACGCCATGAGCGTAATCATCGGCCGAGCGCTGCCCGACGTCCGCGACGGCCTCAAGCCGGCGCATCGCCGCGTGCTCTACGCGATGCGGCAGATGGGCCTCGCGTCGAACCGCGCGTACCGCAAGTGCGCGAAGATCGTCGGCGAGGTCATCGGCAACTACCACCCGCACGGCGACGTCCCCGCTTACGACACGCTCGTTCGCCTGGCGCAGGACTTCAACATGCGCTACCTCCTGGTCGACGGCCAGGGGAACTTCGGCTCGGTCGACGGCGATCCGCCCGCAGCGTATCGATACACGGAAGCCCGTCTCCAGGCGCTCGCCGAGGAGATGATGGCGGACCTCGACAAGGAGACCGTTGATTTCGTCCCGAACTTCGACGAGACGACGGAGGAGCCAACCGTCCTGCCGGCGCCGTTTCCGAACCTGCTGGTCAACGGCTCCGCGGGCATCGCGGTCGGCATGGCGACGAACATCCCGCCGCACAACCTTCGCGAAGTAATCGAGGGCGTTCTCGCGGTGATCGAGCACCGGCAGCAGTCGAAGGACGTCCGGCTGCGTCACCTGCTCACGAACATCCCCGGACCGGATTTTCCGACCGGCGGCATCATCGTCGGACGCGCGGGAATCGTTCAGGCGTATTCGACAGGGCGTGGCGCGATCACCGTACGGGCCAAGGTGGTCGCCGAGGAATCGAAGCGAGGCGACAAGCTCTCGCTCGTCATCACCGAAATCCCGTACCAGCAGAACAAAGCGCGATTGATCGAAAAGATCGCCGAGCTGGCGCGCGAGAAGGTCATCGAAGGCATCTCCGACATCCGCGACGAAAGCGATCGCGAGGGTATGCGGATCGTCGTCGAGCTGAAGCGCGGGGAAGTGCCGGAGGTGATCCTCAACAACCTCTACAAGCACACGCCGCTCCAATCGACGTTCGGGATCATCATGCTCGCGATCGTCGCGGGCCGGCCGAGAGTCCTGAACCTGCTCGACGTGATCGATCAGTTCGTCGAGTTCCGGCGCGAAGTCGTCCGGCGCCGCACGGAGTTCGAACTGCGGAAGGCCGAAGCCCGCGCACACATCCTCGAAGGACTCAAGATCGCGCTTGACCACCTCGACGCGGTCATCAAGCTGATTCGAGGTTCCAAGAATCCGGCCGAGGCGCGCGAAGGCCTCATGGGCCAATTCGGGCTCAGCCTGATTCAGGCGCAGGCCATTCTCGACATGCAGCTCCAGCGCCTGACGGGTCTCGAGCGGCAGAAAATTGCCGACGAGCTCGTCGAGCTCCTGAAGACGATCGAGCGCCTCCGCGCGATCCTGTCGAGCGAGGAATTGCTCATTGAGATCGTCGTCAAGGAGCTGCGGTCGGTGCAGGAGCGGTTCGGCGACGAGCGCCGTACCCAAATCGTCGACGAGACCGGCGAGTTCCGCATCGAGGATCTGATCGCCGAAGAAGACATGGCGATCACGGTCACGAACACCGGCTACATCAAGCGGACCGCGGTCACGTCGTACCGCAAGCAGGGGCGCGGCGGCAAAGGGCGCATCGGGATGCGCACGCGCGAAGAAGATTTCGTCAGCCATCTCTTCATCGCGTCGACCCACGCCTACATCATGATTTTCTCGGACCGCGGCCGCGCGTACTGGCTCAAGGTTCACGAGATCCCGGACGTCGGACCCGATGGCCGCGGCAAGGCGATCGCCAACCTGGTCTCCATGCAGCCCGACGAGCGCATCGCCGCGCTGTTGGCGGTGCGGGAATGGCCGGCCGAAGAAGGTCAGCAGTTCATCGTCATGGGGACCCGCAAGGGCATCATCAAGAAAAGCGATCTTTCCGCGTTCCGGAATCCCAGGGCCGGGGGTATCATCGCCATCGGCGTCGAGGAAGAGGACGCGGTCATGGCGGTCGCCCAGACCTCGGGGCAGGACGAGATCTTCATCGGCAGCCGTGACGGAATGGCCATCCGGTTCCCTGAATCGGATGCCCGACCCATGGGGCGGTCCGCCTACGGTGTCCGTGGCATCAACCTGCGTGAAGGGGACGAAGTGGTCGCGATGGAGGTCGTGCGACCGGGCGGCGGTACGCTGCTGACCGTCGTCGAGAACGGCTACGGCAAGCGAACCGAGCTCGAGGAGTATCGCGTGCAGTCGCGCGGCGGCATCGGGATCATCAACATCCAGACGAGCGAGCGGAACGGCCGCGTCGCGGGAATTGCGTACGTGCATCCAGGCGACGAGGTCATGTTCATCACGCAGCAGGGCAAGATCCTGCGCACGCGCACCGACGACATCCGGACGATCGGGCGCGCCACGCAGGGTGTCCGATTGATTGAGATTGAAGAAGGCGACCGTGTGGTTTCCGTGGCCAGACTCGCCGAAGAAGACGACGGGACGGAGCCCGCGCAGACGTCTGAATGACGTTAGAAGAAACGGCGCCCATATCGTAGGGTCCGGCGGACAACCCGGACCGGGAGGCTGATCATGCATCCCCTCGTGCATCGGTCCATGCGATTCGTCGCCATCGCCGTGCTGCTGGCTTCCGCGTGTTCTTCGGGCGGTGAGCAGCAGATCCTGAGCAAGTTTTTCGACGCCAACAGACTTCGCGACACGACCACCCTTGGTACATTCGCGACCGTCAATTTCGATCGGGACAAGGACGGCGCGGTCGAGCGATTCAGCATCGTCGGCGTCAGTGAGGGAAAGCGGACGCCGCTCAAGCTGCGCGAGTACGCGAAGGCGTACAAGGAAGCCAAAGCCGCGGACGATGAGTTCACGAAGCAGAAAAACGCGTACCAGAAGGAGAACAGTGAAGCCATCAGCCGCGTCGTGAGAGCCGAAGCGACGAAAGCGAAGGTTTCCGGCAAGGACGCGGCCGTTCAGGCGACATGGGCGAAGTGGCGGCAGGACATGGCGGTCCACGCCAAGAAGACATCCGAGGCAAGAATCCACCTCAATCGGGAGCGACGGACCGCCGAGATCAGCACGTACGACGCGCGCCGTCCGATTGACATCGACGACTACGACGGTGATCTCGTGACGAAGGAGGTCACCATCGACGCGCAGGTGAGGAAAGGTGACCAGATCTCGACGCAGAAGCTGATCGTCACGATGGAACGGGCGGAGCTCAAGGGACCAGAAGGAGAACGCGTCGGACGCTGGATTATCACGGGGATCAAGCCCGCGTGAGCTTCGCGTAGCGCGCGATCAGTTTCTTGACACCGGCGCCGTTGAACCGCACGGTCACCTTCTGATCGTCCTTGTACGCTTCGACCGCGACGACGGTACCGACGCCGAACTGCTCGTGGCGGACCCGCATCCCGAGCCGTAGTTCTTCCGCCGACTGATCTTCGCTCTCGTAGGTGAACGCCGGCCCGTACTCGGGCGAATCTTCGCGCCACGTCCCGCGCCCGCCGCCTTTGCGCCGCCCGTACGGGTTCGTCCGAAACGCGTAATGCTCGTGCCGGAACTGCGCCTGCGCTGGCGACACCCACGTGGGCGCGATCCGCTCCACGAGCGCGGCCGGAATCTCGTCGAGGAAGCGCGACGGCTCGGTGCCCTGATATTCGCCGAACACCCGGCGGCGCGCGGCGCCGGTGAGGATCAGACGCGTGCCGGCACGCGTCATCCCGACGTAGCACAGTCGCCGCTCTTCCTCCAGGTCCTCTTCGTCCTCGCTGGCGCGGGCATGTGGAAACAGGCCCTCCTCCATGCCGGCCATGATGACGACGGGGAATTCGAGTCCCTTCGCGGCGTGCAGTGTCATCAGCCAGACGCGCGCGTCCTTCGATCCGGACTCCTCGTCTGCTTCCGACAGCAGCGACAGGCGATCGACGAAGCCGCCCAGCGTCGGCTCCCGCTCTCGCGACTCGTACTCGCGTGCGGCGGAGACCAGCTCCATCAGGTTGCGAATGCGTTCTTCGGCTTCCTCCGTGTTCTCTTCACGCAGGTCGTTCAGGTAGCCGGATTGATCGAGCATCTTGCCGATCGCAATTGACACCGAATCGACTCTCGCCGCCGCGGTCAGGTTGCTAATCAAATCGCGGAACGCGTTCAGCGAAGCGGACGCCCGTGCCGTCACGGCGCGCGCGTCGATGGCATAGCCGAGCCGGGCCCAGAGCGACCGGGTGGAGGGGCCGTTCGCAGCGCCAGCCAGCAATGGCGATTCATGGCGGATCAGCGCCTCGGGTTCGATCGCGTCGAGCGCATCCATGACGCCTTTGCCGATGCCGCGCGTGGGAACGTTGATCACACGGCGAAGGCTCACGTCGTCGTTGGGGTTGATGACGAGCTTCAAGTACGCGAGCGTGTCCTTGATCTCCTTGCGTTCGTAGAACCTGACGCCGCCGACGATCCGATAGGGAATCGCCTCCCGCATCAGCGCGTCTTCAATCGCGCGCGACTGCGCGTTCGTGCGATAGAGGACCGCGAGCGTCGACTCGACCCCTTCGCGCCGCGCCTGCAGCATCGTGCGGGTGATGAAGTCCGCCTCTTCCAGCTCGTCGCCGCTGCGGAAGTACACGATCGGCGCGCCGCCGCCACGATCCGTCCACAGCCGTTTGTCCTTGCGGTTCCGGTTCTGCCGAATGACCGCGCTCGCCGCGTCGAGAATGATCTGCGTCGAGCGATAGTTCTGCTCGAGCCGGATGATGGCTGTTTCCGGAAAGTCGTGCTCGAAGTCGAGGATGTTGCGCAGGTCGGCGCCGCGCCACTTGTAGATGGACTGATCGGGGTCGCCGACAACGGCCAGATTGCGGTGGACCTCGGCGAGGCGGCGGACCAGGAGATACTGCGGCCGGTTCGTATCCTGGTACTCGTCGACCATGATGTACCGGAACTTGTGCGCGTATTTGCCGCGCACCTGTTCGGACTTCTCGACGAGCTCGACCGTCTTCAGCAGAAGATCGTCGAAGTCGAGCGCGTTCGCGTCGGCCAGCGCGGCGAGATAGCGTTCGTAGATTTTGGCGATCTGCTCGTCGCGCAGGCTCCAGCCGGAAGCGCGCAGCTCTGTCGGCCCTTCCATGCGGTTCTTGGCTGAGCTGATTCGCGACAACGCCACTCGCGGCGCCAGATCCTTGTCGTCGATGCCGAGATCCTTCAGGACGCGCTTGACGACGGCGTTCTGGTCGGAAGTGTCGTAGATCACGAAATCGCGGGAGAGGCCGATGTGCGGCCCCTCGCGGCGGAGGAGGCGTGCGCAGAAGGAATGGAACGTCGATATCCAGACGCGCTCCGCCTCGTCGCCAATCAGGCGCGCGACCCGTTCGCGCATCTCGTCGGCCGCCTTGTTCGTGAACGTGACGGCGAGTACGTTGTCCGGGTCAGCAAGGCCGTTGCCGATCAAGTACGCAACGCGGTACGTGATCGCGCGCGTCTTGCCCGATCCGGCGCCGGCCAGAATCAGCAGCGGGCCGTCCGTGTGGAGCACCGCTTCACGCTGCGCGTCGTTGAGATCTTTGAGGAAATCCATTTCGCGGAGGCCGGGGCCGAAGATCGGTATAGTAGCATCGTCAGAGATGGGCGAAACACTGCTCGAGAAGGTTTGGCGCGCCCACACCGTCCGCACTCTGCCGAACGGCCAGACGCAGCTCTTCATCGGGCTGCACCTGGTGCACGAAGTGACGAGTCCGCAGGCGTTCGACATGCTGCGCGCGCGGGGATGGCGCGTCAGCCGGCCGGACCGCACGTTCGCGACCGTCGATCACATCGTGCCGACGAAGGATCAGCGACGGCCGTTTCTCGACGTGATGGCCGAAGACATGATGTCGGCGCTCGAGCGGAACTGTCGCGACTACGGCATTCCGATGGCCGACCTGAGCAGCGGACGTCAGGGAATCGTGCATGTGATCGGGCCCGAGCTCGGGCTGACGCAGCCGGGCATGACGATCGCGTGCGGCGACAGCCACACCTCCACGCACGGCGCGTTCGGCGCCATCGCGTTCGGAATCGGCACCTCACAGGTGCGCGACGTGCTCGCCTCGCAAACGCTCGCGATGAGCCCGCTCAAGGTGCGGCGAATCTCGGTTGAGGGGACGCTCGGCCGCGGCGTCTACGCGAAGGACGTCATCCTCGAGATCATCCGGCGTCTTGGCGTCCAGGGCGGCGTGGGCTACGCCTACGAATACGCCGGTCCCGTGGTCGAGCGCATGACTCAGGACGAGCGGATGACGATCTGCAACATGTCCATCGAGGGCGGCGCGCGCGCCGGCTACGTCAATCCGGACGAGACGACGTTCCGGTATCTGGAGGGACGTCCGTTCAGTCCACGTGGCGACGCGTTCGAACGTGCCGTGCAGTGGTGGGCGTCGATGGCGTCCGATCGCAACGCGACGTACGACGATGAGGTGACGCTGGACGGGGCTACGATTCGCCCGACGGTGACCTTCGGGATCAATCCCGGTCAGTCGGTCGCGGTGGACGAACGGATTCCCTCGCCGACGGATGTTCCGCCGCAGGAACGCACCTCGCTCGCTGAGGCGCTCGAGTTCATGGGGCTGGCGCCCGGCGCGCCGATCGCCGGCACACCGGTCGACGTCGCTTTCATTGGTTCGTGCACCAACGCACGACTGTCCGACCTGCGCGAGGCGGCGCGGATCGTGACGGGACGGCACGTGGCGCCGCGCGTGCGGGGCCTCGTCGTTCCCGGCTCGCAGGCGGTGTCGCATGCGGCGGAGCGGGAAGGGCTCGATCGGCTGTTCCGGGACGCCGGTTTCGAATGGCGGGGCGCCGGCTGTTCGATGTGCCTTGCGATGAATACCGATCGGTTGGAAGGACGCGAGATCTGCGCGTCCTCCTCGAACCGGAACTTCAAGGGCCGCCAGGGGAGTCCGACCGGACGCACGCTCCTGATGAGCCCGGCCATGGTCGCCGCTGCGGCCATTGCAGGGGAGGTCGTGGACGTCAGGACGATGATCCCAGCGCCAGAAAGCCCGGCAGTCCGATGAGCGCCGTCGATCGCGTGTCGGGCAGAGCGTTGCCGATGCGGGGCGACAGCATCGACACGGACCGCATCATGCCGGCCCGGTTCCTCCGCGCGATTACGTTCACCGGCCTCGAAGCGCATCTCTTCGAGGACGATCGGCGCGAGGCGGATGCGCGTGCAAACGCCGGCAACGGCAAGCCGCATCCCTTCTCGGATCCGGCGTATGCCGGCGCCACGGTCCTGCTCGTCAATGCCAACTTCGGCTGCGGCTCCTCACGCGAGCATGCTCCGCAGGCGCTCCACCGCTGGGGCATCCGCGCGGTCGTGGGTGAGTCGTTCTCAGAAATTTTCTTCTCGAACTCTGTGGCATTGGGCGTTCCCTGCGTCGCGGTCTCGCGCGACGCTGCCGGCGCTCTTATGACGCTCGTCGAGAAGGATCCGGCCACCATCGTCGACGTGTCGCTGTCCGACATGCGTGTGAGCGCGGGTGGAACCAGCCATCCGATCGCGCTGCCGGCGAGCGCGCGCGCGTCCTTCCTCACCGGGCATTGGGACGCGACCGGCCTGCTCCTGCGCGAGCCAGAGGCCATCGCGCGGGTGGCCGGCGCATTGCCCTATGTCACTGGGTTTTGACGACTTCGAGAAACGCCGCCGCGGCGCGCGAGAGCTCTCCTCCCTGCCGGTAAACGAACCGAATCTGGCGCTTGATCCGCAAATCGGATAAATGGACCGCGGCGAGCCGGCCGAGTGCAATCTCGGCGAGCGCGCAGCGCCGCGGCAGCAGCGCGACGCCCAGCTTCATCTCGACAGCGCGCTTGATGCCGTCGAGACTCGGAAGCGCGATCGCGATGTTCAGCGGCGCCTGACGCGCCTCGAAGATCCGGAGGACGCGCTCGCGGGCCGGCGACGGATCGTTGTGCGCAATGACTGGCTGCCGGCCGACCTCGGCCATCGAAACCGTCCGGCGCCGCGCAAGCGGGTGAGCCGGGTGCGTCAGCAGCACCAGTTCGTCACGGCCGAGGGACAAAGC
Organism: Vicinamibacterales bacterium; assembly: GCA_036258175.1. Lineage (GTDB taxonomy): Bacteria > Acidobacteriota > Vicinamibacteria > Vicinamibacterales > 2-12-FULL-66-21 > DATAEE01. The sequence goes on along the minus strand of DATAEE010000421.1, from coordinate 17,150 downwards.
CGCGAGCCCCCGTTCTGCCGGTGTGAACGTCAGCACCCCGAAATCCAGCGTGCGCCCCAGGACCTCGCCCGCGATCTGCCGCGATGGCACGCGCCGGACGTCAATCTGAATCGCCGGATAGCGGCTCTGGAAGGTTGCCGCCGCGGGCAGAAGCGCATGGACCGCCGCCTCGTTGGCGCCGATCAGCACGCGGCCGCGCTGGACGTCACGCAGCTCGCTCACCGCCAGCTGCGCCTCGTCCGCGAGGCGCAGCAGCCGCTGCGCGTATTCCAGGAGCACCCGCCCGGCGTCGGTCAACGACCCGTCGCGGGTCGAGCGGTCGAACAGCGTCTCGCCGACGGCTTCCTCGAGACGGCGCACCGCCTGGCTGACCGCCGGCTGTGTGCGGTGCAGCCGCCGGGCGGCGCGCGAAAAGCTGCGGTCGGAGGCGACCGCCACGAACGTCCGAAGCTCGGCGAGGTCGATGGGCGATAATACCTGCTTATGTTCTCTTAAAAAAGATAAATTTGACAGGTTCCCGCCCAGGGCGTACAACGGCAGAATGCCGGATCGACTCCGAATTTTCGACACGACCCTCCGCGACGGCGAGCAGGCGCCGGGCTTCTCGATGCACATCGACGAGAAGGTGCGGCTGGCGCGCGCGCTCGACGCGCTCGGCGTGGACATCATCGAAGCCGGGTTTCCCATCGCTTCGGAAGCCGACGGCGAGGCCGTGCGGCGCGTCGCCGCCGAGGTCCGGCGGCCGATCGTCGCGGCGCTCGGGCGTTGCTGCAGGTCCGACGTCGAGCGCGCGGGCGAAGCGCTTCAGGACGCCGCCCGGCCGCGTATCCATACCTTCATCGCGACCTCTGAGCTGCACCTCACACGAAAGCTCCGGATGACCCGCGAGGCCTGTCTGGACGCCGCCGTCGACGCCGTTCGCCTCGCACGGCGCTATACCGACGACGTGCAGTTTTCCGCGGAAGACGCGACGCGGACCGATCTGGAGTTCCTTTGCCGCATTATCGAAGCGGTCATCGACGCGGGCGCGGCGACGATCAACCTGCCCGACACCGTGGGCTACTCGACGCCCGACGAGGTGTTCGAGTTCTTCTCGACGATCCGGACCCGCGTGCCCAACGTTGAACGCGCCGTGCTGAGCACGCACTGCCACGACGACCTGGGCCTCGCCGCCGCCAACAGCCTGGCGGCGATCCGGGCCGGCGCGCGGCAGGTCGAGTGCACGATCAACGGGATCGGCGAACGCGCCGGCAACGCCTCGCTCGAAGAAATCGTCATGGCCACGCGTGTCCGATCCGATCGGCTCCCGTTCCAGACCGACGTCGACACGCGGCTGATTTACACGGCCAGCCAGCTGCTCACCTCGATTACCGGCGAGGCCGTGCAGGCGAACAAGGCGATCGTCGGGCGCAATGCCTTTGCGCACGAGGCCGGGATCCATCAGGACGGCATGCTGAAGGATCGCCGGACCTACGAAATCATGCGGCCGGAGGAGGTCGGCGTACCGCGCGCGACGCTCGTGCTCGGCAAGCATTCCGGCCGGCACGCCGTGCAGAAGCGGTGCGAGGAGCTGGGCTGCGCGCTCAGCCGGTTCGAGATCGATCGCGTGTACCGCCGGCTGATGGCGCTCGCCGACGCGCAGAAGCAGATCACCGACGGTGATTTGCGCCGGATCGTCCAGGAGGCTCGCGCCGAGGCGCTCGCGGCGCAGTCCGGCGTCGAGGCTCTGGCCGCGCACGGATACGGACACGGGGTGTGAAAGCGCGCATCGCGCTCTTGCCCGGGGACGGGATCGGCCCGGAGGTGACATCGGCGGCGGCGCAGGCGCTCGCCGCCACGGCTCGGCGGTTCGGTCATACGTTCGAGCTGCGGACGTCTCCGATCGGCGGCGTTGCGATCCGGCAGACCGGCGAGCCGCTGCCGGAGACGACGCTAGCGGCGTGCTGCGAATCGGACGCGGTGCTCCTGGGGGCCGTCGGCGATCCGGCGTTCGACGGGTACGAGCCGCGGCGCCGTCCGGAGGCGGCACTGCTCGCGTTGCGGCGCGAGCTCGGAGTCTACGCGAATCTCAGGCCGGCGCGCGTGTACGCCGGTCTGGAAACCGCCGGTCCGCTGAAGTCAGAGATCGTCGCCGGCGTCGACCTGTTGATCGTTCGAGAACTGACTGGCGGGTTGTACTACGGCACGCCGCGCGGCGTGGCGGAGGACGGATCCTCCGCCCACAACACGCTGCGCTACACGCGGGAAGAGATCGAACGCGTCGCGGCGCGCGCGTTCGAAGAGGCGCGGCGCAGGCGCCGGACGCTGACGTCGGTCGACAAGGCGAACGTGCTCGAGACCTCCCGTTTGTGGCGAGCCGTCGTGACCGACATCAGCGCCGCGTATCCCGACGTCGTCGTCGACCACATGTACGTCGACAACTGCGCGATGCAGCTGGTTCGCTCGCCGGCGCGCTTCGACGTGATTGTCACGGAGAACATGTTCGGCGACATCCTTTCGGACGAGGCGGGGGCGGTGGTGGGATCGCTCGGGTTGCTGCCGTCGGCGAGCATCGGCAGTGGTCCAGGGCTGTTCGAGCCGGTTCACGGCTCCGCCCCCGACCTCTCCGGCCGCGACGCCGCAAATCCTGTCGGCGCGATCGCTTCCGCCGCGATGCTCCTGCGCTACGGTCTGAAACTCACCGAAGAGGCGGACGCGCTCGACGCGGCGATAGCGGAGACGATCGCCTCCGGTGCGCGGACGGCGGATCTGGTCGCCGGACCTGAGAGGTCCGGCGCTCCAGAGAGCGTGTTGTCCTGCTCGCAGATGGCGTCCGCCATCACCGAGCGCATACACGCCGTCAGTTCCATTTCAGCCCTTTAAGCTGCGTCAGGTCGACGTTCCCGCCGCTCAACACACAGACCACTTTCGATCCGGGCGGCAGCTTCACGAGCCCTTGCAGCAGCGCCGCCACAGGCGCGGCCGCGGCTCCTTCGACGACGAGCTTGCAGTGCGACATGATCCAGATGAGCGCATCGAAGATCTGCTCGTCCGGCAGCGCGACGAGCTCGTCCACGTTCTTCGAGACGATCTCGAACGTCAGGTCGCCGACGCGCTTCACTTTCAGGCCGTCGATGACGCACTCGACGCGATCGAGCGTGACCAGGTGGCCGGACTCGACGCTGTTCTTCATCGCCGGCGCCCCTGACGATTCGACGCCGATGACACGCGCGGACGGGTTGCACGACTTCACCGCCAGCGTAATACCCGAAATCAGCCCGCCGCCGCCGATCGGCACGATCACCGCGTCCACTTCGGGCCAGTCGCGCATGATCTCGAGGCCCACCGTGCCTTGTCCGGCGATCAACTGCTCGTCATCGAACGGATGGATGTAGGTGTAGCCGCGATCGCGGACGAGCTGCTTGGCTTTCTCGTTCGCTTCGTCCCAGATACGGCCGTGGAGCACGACCTCGGCGCCATACCCGCGCGTTGCCTCGATTTTCGACGGCGTCGCGTTCTCGGCCATCACGACGACAGCTTTGATGCCGTGAATCGCAGCCGCTTGCGCAACGCCCTGTGCGTGATTCCCGGCCGAGGAGCAGATCACGCCGCGCGCCTTCTCGTCGGCGGAGAGCTGAGGGAACTTGTTCAACGGCCCGCGAATCTTGTAGGAACCGGTCCGCTGCAGCATCTCGGCCTTGAGGCGGACCTCGTAGCCGGTCAGCCGGCTCAGGACGCGCGAGGTCATCAGGGGCGTGTGATAGGCGTTCGAGCCGATGCGGTCGCGCGCCTGTTCGAAGGTCTGGCGGGAGACTTTCATAGAGCAGCCCGTGCGGCCCGCCCATCATGCTATATCGTTACTCCTTCTTCGCCGCCACGTCGGCGCAGTACTTTTTCAATCGATCGGCCTCGGCCTGGGGAATCCCCGCAGTCGCGATTCGCTTGAGGCGCATCTCCATGTAGGCCGCGTCGGCGCAAAGCGCCGGAGACCAGCGCGACTCCGTCATTGCTGATGGCGGTCCGAGATAGAGGACTGCGTCGAATTGATCCTCGGCCGGGAGCGTGCGCCACTCTTCCTTTGGGACCTGCACCATCTTTCCGTCGCGCACCGCAAAACGACCACCCCAGCCGAAGTACTTGGCCGCGTCGACGGCTCCAAGCGCTGTGCCGCGGATGATCGCCAGGCTGGGCACGCGCCAAGTCGCCACGTCCGGTTGGAGATCGGCGAGATCGCGGCTGCTCCAGACGGTAAAGATCTTCACGGGTCCAGACCGCTCGAGAAGACTGACGATCGTCTGCGCGCGCCAGTCGGCCATCTCGAAGTTCGCGAGAACGTTTCTTCGCTGAAAGTGCCCGAGCCCGTAAACCAGCAGGGCTCGTCGCTGTTTCGCGATCACCTCGAGCTGAATCAGCGCCGCAGGATAGGCATCACGCATCTCAATCCACTTGAAGTGATCTTCCCGGCCGCGGATCTTGTCCCAGTCGATCGGCGGATCGCCGAGCAGCACACGGACCTGACGCTCGCGCGGCAGAGAGCCGTTGACGGCTCGGACCGCGCGGAAGAACTCCTCGTGCGTTGGAAGGTCGGCTGCGGCGCTCGGCTGCGTCGTGTCCTGCCACACTTTGCGCAGCGTCTCGTACGGCACGTCTTCGCCGCGGACGAAGCGATCGATGACGTCCTGGTATCGGGCGCTGCCGAATTCCACGACGATGTCGTTGACGATCCCGGCAAAGCGCGGATCCCGAATGAGCGAGAGCAGAAAACGGTGAGCCTGCTCGTTCCCGTGCGCGTCGGTCAGCGCCACGATCTGATTCGATTTGTACGCCTCGAGAATTCCGCCAATCCCCTCGACTGGCGTCGCCGGCGGCCGCGCAGCCTGCGGCGCACATGTCGAGAGACTGGCGGCTGCGATAGCGAAGTGAAGAAACATCGCTATTCGCTCTTGCCGTCCCCCGGATCCGACGCGAGCTTCTCCTGCCGGAGCGCTGCCGCGCCAAGCAGGCCGCCCATGCCCATGGACTCGACCGCCGAGCTCGGCACCAGCATGAGCGCGCCCTTTTCCTTCAGGCCTTCGTAGAGCATGTTCATCGCGCGGAGGTGGAGCGCGGTCGGATTGTTGCGGTACGACTCGGAGGCCCGCTCGAAGCTCTTCGCGATTTCCACTTCGGCTTGGCCGAGGATCACGCGCGCCTGTTTTTCACGCGAAGCCTGCGCTTCGCGGGACATCGCGTCCTGCAGCGCGACGGGAATCACGACATCGCGCATCTCGACGGACTGAACGGTGACGCCCCACGGCGTCGTGCGCTCGTCGATCAGTTTCTGCAGCTCCGCCTCGATCCGCTCGCGCCCGCGGAGCAAGTCGGTCAACGCCGTCCGGCCAATGATGTCGCGCAGCGCGGTCTGCGCGGCCCAGCTCACCGCCTGGCGGTAATCCTGCACTTCGAGCGCCGCCTTTTCCGGGTCGTAAACCATCCAGAACAGAACCGCGTCGACGTTGACCGGCACGGTGTCGGACGTCAGCGTCTGCTCGGCGGCGAAGCTCGTGGTGATGACGCGCTGGTCCACCCACCGGGTCACCGAATCGATGAGGGGCACGATCCAGAAAAGTCCCGGACCACGCAAGCCGATGTAGCGGCCCAGCCGAAGCATGACGCCGCGCTCCCACTGCTTTGCGATCTTGGGAGACATCGACAGGAGCATGCCCAGGATCCCGATCGCGATCGCGGCGCCCACGGCCCGCATCGCGACGGCGGTAACCACGGCTGCTGCCCCGGCGAGGACCAGGATCAGCAGGGACACGACGTTGAACCGCACGTCAATTTCCACCCTCTTGAGATCCTTCAGATCCGCATCGTCAGCCACGGTCTGCTCCTTCCATCAGCGCGCGCAATTGGGCGATTGCCTGGTCGGGCGAGGCGCCGGCCGCCGCGGCGGCGGCCAGATATCCTCGCGCCGCCGTCAGCAGCGCCGCATCGCGGGTCGACTGGTCCACCGTCGCCGCGCGTTTGCCAGCGACGAACGTCCCGACGCCCCGCCGGGTCTCGAGCACTCCGGCGCGTTCGAGCTGCGTGTACACGCGAGCCACGGTGTTCGCGTTCACCCTGAGGTCAACGGCCAGCTGTCGAACGGTGGGCAGCTGCGCGCCTTCGGGCAAATGCCCGGTAGCAATTGCTGCCAAAATCTGCCGCTCCAGCTGGGCGTACAGAGGGGTCGGGTCCTTCGGATCCAGGTGAATCTTGGCCCGGCCCTCCATCGTGGTTGATTGTACTAGTATTTTAGAACAAGTCAATGTAGGGGCGGTTCGCGAACCGCCCTACGTGCAATCTGTTGCTATGAAAGCCGCCCCTACTCGACCGTCACGCTCTTCGCGAGGTTTCGAGGCTGATCGACATCGCAGCCGCGCCTGATGGCGACGTGATAGGCGATGAGCTGCAGCGGTACGACGAGGAGAACCGGCGCCAGCATCGGGTGAGAGGCAGGCACCGTAAGAAGCACATCGCGGGCGGGATCGAGCAGGCCGGAGAATCCATCGTGACCCGCCGTCGTCACGGCGATCACGGATCCTCCACGCGCTTTCACTTCCTGGACGTTCCCCATCATCTTTTCGAAGACGTGATCGCGCGGGGCGATGGTGACGACGGGCATATCCTCGTCGATGAGCGCGATCGGTCCGTGCTTCATCTCGCCGGCGGGGTAGCCCTCGGCGTGGATGTACGAGATCTCCTTGAGCTTCAGCGCACCTTCGAGGGCGATCGGGTAGTTGATTCCGCGGCCAAGATACAGAAAGTCGCGGCGCTGATAGAACCGCTTCGCGATTTCCTCGGTCAACGGATCGCACTGCAGCGTTTTCTCGAGCAGCAACGGAAGTTGCGTCAAGGCCTCGAGGTGCGGACGCACCACGGCTTCGGTGAGCGTTCCACGGACCTGTCCCAAGTAGAGCGCGAGAAGGTGCAGCGCGACGAGCTGTGACGTGAACGCCTTGGTCGAGGCGACACCGATCTCCGGCCCGGCATGCGTATACACCGTGCCATCGCTCTCACGAGTGGCCATGCTGCCGACGACGTTGCAGATGGCGATGCTGCACGCGCCCCTTTTCTTTGCCTCGCGCAGCGCCGCGAGCGTGTCTGCCGTTTCCCCCGACTGCGTGATCACGATCGCGAGCGTGTTCTTCGCGACGATCGGATCGCGATAGCGGAACTCGGAACCGTAGTCAACCTCGACCGGCAGGCGCGCAAGATCTTCGAGCAGGAACTTGCCGATCAGGCCCGAGTGCCAGGACGTGCCGCACGCGAGGATGACGATCCGCTCGAGCGAGCGAAGCCGTTCGTCCGGAATCTGGATCTCGTGGAGAAAGACGCGTCCCGATTCGACAGACGCTCGGCCCAGGACCGTTTCCTTGACGGCCCACGGCTGCTCGAAGATCTCCTTGAGCATGAAGTGCTTGTATCCCGCCTTCTCTGCCATGACGGGATCCCAGGACACGCGCGTGCTCGCCTTCGACACCGCGCGCCCCGAGTAGTCGGTGAACTCGACGCCGCGCGGCGTGATCACCGCCATCTCCTCGTCGCCGAGGAAGACCACGTCGCGCGTGTGCTGAAGGATCGCCGGGATATCAGAGGCGACAAAGAACTCCCCGTCGCCGAGTCCCACAACGATAGGCGGCCCGTTCCGAACGGTCACGATCTTCTCGGGATCCTCGGCCGAGATCAGGACGAGCGCAAACAGCCCCCGCAGCGACAGCAACGCTCGCCGGACCGCATTTTCCAGGCCGTCGTCCTGCATCTCGCGCTCGACCAGATGCGCGACGATTTCCGTATCGGTCTCGGTGACGAACGTGTGCCCTTCACGAAGCAGCTGCTGCTTCAGCTCGAGATAGTTCTCGATGATCCCGTTGTGGACGACGACAATGCGCCCGGTGCAGTCGCGGTGGGGATGCGCGTTTTCTTCGGTAGGCCTTCCGTGGGTGGCCCAGCGAGTGTGGCCGATGCCGTACTCGCCGTCGAGCGGATTGACCGCGATCGCCTCCTCGAGCCGCGCCAGCTTGCCGGCGCTGCGCCGCAGCTCGATGGCGCCGTCGCGGACGACCGCCACGCCGGCCGAATCGTAGCCGCGGTATTCGAGCCGGCGGAGGCCGTCGATCAGGATCGGCAGAACCTGCCGCTGTCCGATGTACCCGATGATGCCGCACATGTCTGATCCTTAGTAGGGGCGGTTCGCGAACCCCCCTACTTCTTCTTCTTGTCGACCCAACCCTCTTTGTTCACCTGCCGGCCGCGCGCGACGGCCAGTGCGCCAGGCGGCACGTCGTCGGTGATCGACGACCCGGCAGCGACATAGGCATTCTGGCCGACCTTCACTGGAGCAATCAGCTGCGTGTCGCTGCCGATGAACGCGCCGTCCTCGATCACGGTCGGGTGTTTCTTCGCGCCGTCGTAGTTGCAGGTAATCGTGCCCGCGCCGACGTTCACCCCGGACCCGATCACGGCATCACCGAGGTACGAGAGGTGATTCGCTTTCGAGCCGCGTCCAAGGACTGTCTTCTTAAGCTCGACAAAATTCCCGACGTGCGCCTGCTCCTGAACCTCAGAGTCGGGACGGAGGTGGGCAAACGGCCCGACGATCGCCCCGGACGCGATACGCGACCTCGTGATCATGCAAAAGTTATTGATGACGACGCGATCGCCGATCGTCGAGTCGACGATGCGGACGTTCGCGTGGATCTCGCAGCCCGCGCCGATCGACGTACGGCCTTCGAGGTACACGTTGGGATGGATCACGGTGTCGGGTCCGACGGTGACGTCGGCGCCGATGTACGTGGACGCCGGATCCTCGATCGTCACGCCGGCGGCCATCAGAGCCTCGTTTTTCGTCTGTCTCATCATGGCGCTCACTTCCGCCAGCTCCGCGCGGCTGTTGATGCCGCGCACCTCGCTCGGGTCCTCGACGATCATCGCTTCGACCGGCAGCCCACGGCGGCCGTACACCTTCGGCAGGTCCGTCAGATAGTACTCGCCCTGCGCGTTATCGGTGGAGATGGCGCGCAGGCTGTCGAAAAGTGGGCCCAGCTCGAACGCATAGATCCCGGCGTTGATTTCACGAATGGCGCGTTCCTCGGGCGACGCGTCGCGTTCTTCGACGATCCGCGCGATTCGCTCGCCGGACCGGATAATCCGGCCGTACCCATACGGTTCATCGAGCACCGCGGTCAGGTGCGTCGCCGCCGGCCCCCGGGCGATGTGGGAATCAACCAAGCGTCGGAGCGTCGCCGTCGAGAGACTCGGAACATCCCCGGACAGCATCACGACGATGCCCGTTTTCCCCGCGAGGAACGGCTCGGCTTGCAGGAGAGCATGCGCCGTGCCTCGCTGGGGATCCTGCAGTGCAAACTGCAAGCCCGGGCGTTTGCGCAAGCCGTCCCGAACCGCATCCGGCATGTGGCCGACGACAATCGTTGTCGATGCGGCACCTAGCGGATCGGCCGACCGCAGGACATGCTCAATCAAGGGAAGGCCGGCCGCTTCGAAAAGGACCTTGGGAAGGGCCGATTTCATCCGCGTACCCTTGCCGGCCGCTAGTACGACAACGTGGAGGTCTCGCATCGACCCTCGGGGACGGCTTCAGCGCGCCAGGCGCGGGCGCCGGCGGCGGCCGACCATCAGGCCCGGGACCGGTTCGACGAGGACGCGGAAGACCTCGTTGGCGCGGAGGGTCTCGAAGTCACCATCCTGCCGGGCGAGCGCCCGGTTCTCTGGGTTCAACTCGATGGCGCGTTTGAGGTGGTCGAGCGAACCGTTCTCGTCTCCGCGCGCGGCGGCGATGACCGCGAGCATGTACTCGGCGTGGTCGTTTTCGGCGTCTTCGGCCTGGATACGCCGGAGCAGGGAGAGTGCGCCGTCGTAGTCCCCGGAATTCATGGCAACCGTAGCAGTCAACAGCCGCTCCTCTGGCGTCTGGGGCACCGACGGCGCGGCGGCCATTTCGCGCTCGCAAACCTTCAGATAGAGCCTGGCGCGCTCGTGGATCTCCCGTTCTTCAGGGTACCGGGCGAGGATATCGCGGAACGTCGAGGCGGCGGCCTCGAATGCCCGCCGCTGGAGCGTCTCGACACCGCGCTCGTATAGGGCGACCGCCTCGAGGTGCGACGGCGAAGGCGGTGGAGGCTCGGGCGGCAGCTGCCGTTCAGGTCGAACCGGGCGCATCGTGACCGGAAGAGGCGGCTGCGCCGCGCGCTGTTTGGGGCGTTCGGGCGAGGGAGGACGGGCGCGTCCTCGACGAGTCTTGGCCATGGCCTGCTCCTGCGCCCGCGAACGTCGGCGGGGAGACGAGGGCGACAGGCGGCGCTAACGTAACAAATCGCCGAATCCTAGGTCAACTGGCAGACCTTTTGGCATTTTCGATGGCGGCGTAGACCTCTCGCGGCGCTCGCCGGTACTTTTGAGCCAGCTGAGCAATCGCTTCCCGGCGAGACATGGCGCCGAAATCTGTTATCTGACCGAATTCAGCAAGTAACAACTCGCCTTCTGGAAGCTCCATCCTGTGCTTCGCGTCGCTTTCCGTTGCTGAGACGACCACGGTGTACTCGCCTCTCGGCTGGCCAAGGCTCTGAACAACCGCCGATATTGGTCCTTTGACCAATGTTTCGTGGACCTTGGTGAGCTCTCTGGCGACTGTTATTGGTCGGTCGCCAAATATCGGCGCTGCCGCGGCCAACGTTTCCTTGATCCGATGAGGCGCTTCGAAGAAAACGATCGAAGCCGGGTCTCCAGAAAGGCGGCGGAGCCATTCTTCTCTGGCTTTTGCCCTACGCGGGGGAAACCCAGCGAAGAGGAACGCGTCCATGCTGAAGCCCGAGCTCACGAGCGCGGCCATCACCGCGCTCGCGCCTGGAATCGCGACTACCTTGAAGCCCCGCTCGAGCGCCGCCGCCACCAGTTGGCGGCCAGGGTCGGAGACTCCGGGCGTCCCTGCATCCGAAACGAGCGCGACGTCTTCTCCCTTCGCGAGTCGATCGAGCAGCCCGCGGATACGAAGGTACTCGTTGTGCGCGTGAACGCTCGTCGTAGGCGTCGAGATCGAGTAGTGTGAGAGGAGTTTAGCCGTCCGCCGGGTGTCTTCGGCCGCGATGATGGCGACCTCGCGCAGAACCCGGAGTGCTCGAAGCGTGATGTCCTCGAGGTTGCCGATCGGCGTTGCGACGACGTAAAGGGAACCGGGCATCACCGACTCATGTATTCATCGGAACCACTGCCGCACTTCGTCGAGGACTACCTAGCGTACCTGCACGAACGGCATCCGACCAACGCCACTTTCGACGGCGTCCACGCCCACGACGACCTGCTCGAGGATCTGTCCCGCTCCGCGGTCGACACGCAGATTACAGAGCTCTCCGGCTTCGCGCGCCGGCTGGCGGCCATCGACCCTGCGGTCCTGACGCCTACAGAACAGATCGAGCGGCCCGCGCTCGAGTCCAACATCCGGTCGCGGCTGTTCGAGCTCGAGACCACCCGCACGTGGGAACGCAACCCGCAGTATTACGCCGACCTGCTCGCGACGAGCCTCGCGGGACAGGCGTTGTTCGACTACGCCCCGCTCGAGGAGCGCGCGCGCCGTGTGCTGTCGAAGCTGCGGCAGACGCCGCGTTTCATCCAGGCCGCACGCGACAACATCAAGCAGCCGCCCGGGATCTTCGTCAAGATCGGCCTCGAGACCATGCGGGGCACGCTTCGTTTCATCGAGGAGGATCTTCCCCAGGCGTTCGGCGCGGTCGATGATCTTCACCTGCTCGGCGACCTCGCCGACGCCTCCATGAGCGCCGCCGCAGCCGTCCGGTCCTACATCGGCTACCTCGAGGAAGAACAGGGATCCCGCAGTCGTGCCTCGTTCCGGCTGGGGCGCGAGCCGTTCGACGAGAAGCTGCGCCTCGAAGAAGGGATCAACATGGGCGCGGACGGTCTCCTGAAGATCGCGCTGCGCGAGCTGAAGGCCACGCAGGAGGAGTTCAAGCGCGTGGCGGGGCGGGCGAACGGCGGCGACGCGGTCGAGACCTGGCGCCGGCTGAAGGAGGATCATCCCGAGCCGGGCCGGCTCGTCGATGTGGCGCGGCAGCAGATTGACGAGCTGGAGGCCTTCATTCGCACGCGCGCGCTCGTCTCACTGCCGGAGGGCGACCCGGTGATCGTCGCGCCGTCGCCGAAGTTTTACCGCTGGACGTTTGCGAGCATGTGGACGCCCGGCCCATTCGAGACCCGGCCCATCCGCGCCTATTACTACATCACGGACGTCGACTCCAGCTGGTCGCGCGACCGGCAGGAAGAGCATATGCGCGACCTGAATCACGGCGCGCTCTGGGCGATCTCGATCCACGAGGTGTACCCGGGGCACTTCCTCCACTACCAGCACCTTCGTCAGGTCGAGTCGTCGCTGCGCAAGTCCATCCTGTTTTCGTCCGCGTCGTTTGTCGAAGGATGGGCGCACTATTGCGAACAGATGATGGTCGAGGCCGGCTTCGGACGCGAAGATCTCGCCGTGCGGCTGGGTCAGCTCGCCGAGGCGCTCATCCGGCTGTGCCGGTTCGTCGTGGGCATCCGGCTGCACGCGGAGGACATGTCGGTCGAACAGGGCGTCCGGTTCTTCCGCGACGAGGCGTTCATGGAAGAAGGCAGCGCGCGCCGGGAAGCCGAACGCGGCGCGTTCGATCCGTCGTATGTCGTCTACTCCGCGGGGAAGCTGATGCTGCTGAAGCTGCGCGAGGACTACAAGGCGATGACCGGCGCGAAGTACTCGCTCCGGGCCTTCCACGACGCGCTGCTGGCGAACGGCACGCTTCCGTTCTGGGTCCATCGCCGGCTCATGCTCGGCGAGGCTTCGGGCGCGCTGATAGAATAGAGGCGATGCCGCTCTACGAATACCAGTGTGAGGCGTGCGCCCAGCGGTTCGAGGTGATTCAGAAGTTCTCGGATCCTCCGGCAACAGTCTGCCGCGTCTGCGGCAGCGGCCCCGTCCGGAAACTGCTGTCGTCGCCGGCGATTCAGTTCAAGGGAAGCGGCTGGTACGTCACCGACTACGCGCGCAAGTCGGGCGACTCGACGGCGTCCACTTCGACATCCGATTCGTCGCAGTCGGCCGAGACCTCGAAAAAAGAGTCTTCATCGACCGATTCAGCCGCGGCAAAACCTTCGACGCCCACCTCGAAGGACTGACCTTGCCAGGTGGTACGACCCTTCAGAGTCGTCCGAGCTTTCAGGGTCGTCAGAGCCCTCACGCGATCTCAGCGATATTCAGCGATCGTAGATACTCGCGGAACGGTTCTGCGAGATCGGGCCGCTTGAGCGCGAAGTACACCACCGCTCGCAGGTAGCCGTTCTTGTTGCCGGTGTCGTGACGGACGCCGTCGACCTCGCACGCGTAAATCGGCCGCGACGCCAGGAGCCGGCGCATGCCATTGGTCAACTGGATCTCACCGGTGCGGTCTCTCGCGGTCGCCTCGAGCGCGGCGAAGATGTCCGGCGTCAGGATGTAGCGGCCAATGATAGCGAGGTCGGACGGCGCTTCGCTCGTCGGTGGTTTCTCGACGAGATCGGTGACCTTGTACACACCCCGCCGGACCGGCTCGTAGGCGATGATGCCGTACGAGCTGACGTTCTCCTTCGGCACGCGCTCGACGAGCAGGACGGGTGAGTCGGTCTCCTGATAGACCTGAAGCATCTGCGCGAGCGCCGACGGCGTCGCGTCGATGACGTCGTCGGCCAGGATCACAGCGAAGGGCTCGTCGCCGACCAGGTTCCGCGTGACGAGGACCGCGTGGCCGAGGCCGAGCGGCTCTCCCTGGCGGACGTACGCAAAGTTGATCAGATTCGAGATCTTGCGAATCTCGGCGAGCTGGTCCGACTTGCCGCGTTGTTCGAGGAAGCTTTCCAGCTCGACAGAGACGTCGAAGTGATCCTCGATGGCGTTCTTTCCGCGGCCGGTGACGAGGATGACGTTGTTGACGCCAGCCGACACCGCTTCCTCGACGCCGTACTGAATGATCGGCTTGTCCACCAGCGGAAGCATTTCCTTCGGTTGTGCCTTGGTGGCCGGCAGGAACCGGGTGCCGAGACCGGCTGCGGGGAAGACGACCTTCCGAATCTGTCGCGCCATCGGCATAGAATATAGGATTTAACCCATGCTCGACCCCGCGCTCGTCCGCGATCGGCTCGAGGACGTCCGGACCGGACTGCGAAACCGCGGCCTGACGGTCGATCGCGAGCTGGAGCAGCTCGCGACGCTCGAGGCGCGCCGGCGGCGGGTCATCCCGGAGCTCGAAGGACTGAAACGGGAGCAGAACGCGGCCGGCGACCAGGTTGCGCGGGCGAAGCGCCAGGGGCAGGACGCGTCTGAGCTCTTCGCCGCCAGCAAGCAGCGCGCGCAGCGGATCCGGCAACTCGAGATCGAGCAGGAGCAGATCGAGCAGCAGAGAACCGCCTTGCTGATCGGACTGCCGAACCTCCCGCATGCGACCGTGCCGATCGCGTCAAGCGCCGATGGGAACGTGGAGGTCCGCCGCGAGGGGACTCCGCGGCAGTTCGAGTTTCCGGTCAAGCCACATTGGGACATCGGACCGGCGCTCGGAATTCTCGATTTCGAGCGCGCGACGAAGCTGTCCGGCTCGCGGTTTTCCGTGCTGGTCGGCGCCGGCGCGCGGCTCGCTCGCGCGCTCATCAATTTCATGCTCGACCTTCACGTGCGCGAGCATGGCTACCGGGAGATCGAGCCGCCGTTTCTCGTCAACAGCGCGGCACTGACAGGGACCGGGAACCTTCCCAAGTTCGAGGCGGATCTGTTCAAGATCAGCGGCGACTGGGACCTGTACCTGATCCCCACCGCCGAGGTGCCGCTCACGAACCTCCACCGCGGCGAGATCCTCGACGGCCGCGAGCTCCCGATCAAGTACACGGCGTGCACGCCGTGCTTCAGAAGCGAAGCCGGATCGTACGGTGCGGACGTGCGCGGGCTGATCCGCCAGCATCAGTTCGACAAGGTGGAGCTCGTGAAGTTCACGCCGCCGGATCGGTCGTACGAAGAGCTCGAATCGCTGACGAGAGACGCCGAGGAAGTGCTCAAACGGCTCGAATTGCCCTATCGAACGATGGCGCTTGCCACCGGCGACCTGGGATTCGCGTCGGCGAAGACCTACGACATCGAGGTCTGGCTGCCGAGCCAGAACACATATCGCGAGATTTCATCCTGCAGCAACACGGAGTCGTTCCAGGCGCGGCGCGCGAACATCAAGTTTCGCCCGGGCGGTACGGGCAAGGCGGAGTTCGTGCACACGCTCAATGGCTCCGGCCTGGCCGTTGGCCGTACATGGATCGCGATCGTGGAGAACTACCAGCAGGCTGACGGCTCGGTGGTCATTCCTGAAGTCCTCCGGCCGTACGTGCACGGGCTCGACGCGATTCGGCCGAAGTGATCTGAAAAACTGGCTCCAGCCAGATTAATCAGCTGGTCAGGGCCAACCAAATCGCACCTGCGTGGCGAGCGACCGCCAAAAACATTCCCCAAAACACACATTCTTCCACTCCGGGCCCGGGTATTCCCCTTGCTCTATGAGGCGCCATGCTCGAACGCCGAACTGAGAAGAGATACCGATTGACGGAGCCGACGGAAGGCGCCGTGCGCGTCTTTCGCGACGTCATCGTGCGAATGAGTGGTGACGACGAGTGGATCGTCACCAGCCGCGAGGGCGCTATTGCCGGCGAGACACTCGTCCTCGAGACGGATGTAGCTGGCTACGAGGATGAGGATGGCGAGCCGCGAAATCGGCTCGCTGTCTGCGTGATCGAAAGCCGGCCCGTCATCGTTGACGGCGACATGCAGCACCGCATCCGGTTGCACCCGGGAAGTTTTCCACCGGTCCTCTTCGAGCCGCAGATAAGGCGGGGCTGATGCCAAAGAAAATGAGTGCCGTCGAAGGCGCTCTGACGCGCGAGCTGTCCGTGCGGGTCATCAATATCAGCGGATCCGGGTGCCTCATCGAGACCCAGCGAAAGCTGGAAGTCGGAACCCTGGGCGAGCTTCGGCTGAAGCTCGGAGTCGAGGACTGCAGCGATGACATCGAGCTCGTGCGCTGCGAAACGGTCGAGGGCGCCCGGTCGATCTATCGTCGGTATGCAGTTTCTTTTGACGACGCCGCGGCACCCGGGATCGATCCGGTACGCGGTCTCTCGCCACGCGGCGGGGCTCGCGTTGCACGTGCCGGCGGCCCGTGTGATGTAGGACGCCGATGTTCCTTCCTCTCACGATCTTCGTCATCGTCTTCGGGATCATCCTGGCGCCGTATCGGCTGTTCGAATCGCGGTCGGAAGACCGAGAACCGGAGGGTCGTCGTCGATGAGCGTCCGGCGCCCAAGCCACAACCTTTTCCTGAGCAAGCTCCTTTACGGAACCCTCGCCGTGATCGTCATGCTCTTGTACGCACGCCGACGCGCCGCGCGCTGACCCATTCGCCTTAAGCTTCGCGACGTGACGAATAGTCGTCATGTGACGACGTCATGAGATCCCCGAGCGTCACAACTCGCAGGGCCAGTGCTTAAGAACCTCTAAAATCAGCTAGTTACAGCCTGGCGTCTCCGGTCGCAGGCTTGCAGTCCAGGCCCGCATGAACAGCACCATGGAGGCGACCCGTATCGTGGTCGCCAGCCGCGCCATGACGGAACTGCTCTCGAAGGCCGAACGCGCAGGGGCGAGCTCGGCAAAGTACTCATCACTGGAGCCATCGATCCAGAGGTGGAAACTCAGTTTCGCTGTTGATTTGCCTCCCAACCTCAAGACTGGGAGGTGGAGGGAACGGGGGAGGCACAGACCCTCGTAGGACCTCCGCCCGGCTAGCAGTCCGAAAGATTCCGTTAGGCTGGGCCAGGGATTGGGGGCCCTTGGACATGATCCTTGGCCTTCTAAGCCGGGGGTCGCAGGTTCGAATCCTGGCGGGCGCGCCAGCCTAGGCGGGTATATACCGGTCACATGGGTGACGGGTTATTCCGAGCACATAGGTAACACGTTCGGGCCGAAGGGATTGGCAATCGGCTCCAGCCGGCACGTCTCGTCGTCAAAATAGCCCAGATCGTACTGCATGAATGTCACGAGCCAGATGTGCTCGCCGACCTGCGTGACGCCGACGTTCTGCCCCGCA
>DATAEE010000420.1:0-47632 GCA_036258175.1 Vicinamibacterales bacterium | reverse complement strand
GCGTCGGCGTGGGCTTTGCCGGGGCCGTGGCAGCTCTCGCAGCCCTGGTTGGCCGCGGGCGTACGGTCGCTGAAGGGCCGCGCATGGGCGGTGCCTTCATACGTCTGATCGGTGTGACACGTCAGACAGGTGTCCTGGCCGGCATACGCACCCGCGGTCGCCGCAGGCTGGCCGGCCGGCGCAGGGGTCGGCGGCGTCTGGCCATCGGCCGATGCGGACGTGCGCCCGGCGATCGCCAACAGAAGACACAGGACCGCCACTGCGATAGCGCCCCGCGTCAGCCTGTTCGTGCCATTACGCTGCCGTTCGCCCGTCGCGTCAGCAGCGTTCGGAGTAAGGCCGTCGGATGGCACAGCTGTCATCGCTGTCTCCAGATTCTTTTTGTGAGGCGGTCACTATACTTCGGGAACCGCAACCGCTGACAATGGGCCTTTGGTCCAATACATGGCGTCGACCTGCCGAAATCTCGTCAGCCTCGGATCGCGAATGCCGGACCGGCGCCATTCGCGACGCGTTTCGCTTGATTTGTCAGCATCACGGAAGACCCGGCCGGCCGATGAGCAAGGAGCGAGCCATGTTGAATACGTTGTAACGCGTCTCTTCACAGGCGATCTCTATGGCTGCGAAACGTGGGACCACTCTTGGGGAGGCACGGCCGCCCGATGCTCGACGTCGCCACCCGGAGGATCTCCTGAACATGCGAAGACTTGGCGTTCATGTACGCTTCGCGATCCTGAGGAAACCGCGCCGCAAGACCACGCTTCAGGGCTGCGAACCGGCGCGCGGCGTCGGGTTCGGCCCGTAGGTAATCGCGAAAGGCGAGATAGTCGCGCCACAGAGGACCGCCGTCTTCAACCAGGTGCACGTGGTACATTCGAGGCTGCCCTCGGCGAAAGTACTCTCGGCCCGGGACGCCCCGCTCACCTCTGTGGTCGTAACCGGCCTGTTTGAACGCCGCAATGTAGTCCTGGATCGATGCGTCTTGCGGCCGGCCGGCGGCAATGTCGAGAACCGGTTTGGTGGCCATACCCGGCATTGACGTACCGCCGATGTGTTCGAATCTCAGCGCCAACGTCCCACACTGTGCGCGTATCCTTTCCTCTTCGGCGGCGAAAAGGTCTGGCCACCGCGCGTCGTAGTCGACAAGTCGGACGACGCCCGATTCAAGACCGAGCGGGTCAGCCATGACTTGGGGTCTTCCAGGGAGTATAAAACGGCCATGACGAGTCTTCAATCGCGCCAGCTCGGATCGAAAGGGCCCCGCGTGTCGCCGCTCGGCTTGGGCTGCATGGGCATGTCAGACCTGTACGGCCCGGCGGACGAAGGTGAGAGCATCGCCACCATTCACGCGGCGCTCGACGCCGGTATCAGCCTGCTCGACACCGGCGACTACTATGCTGCGGGGCACAACGAGCTGCTCATCGGCCGAGCGCTCCGCGACCGCCGCGACAAGGCTCTTCTCTCGGTCAAATTCGGTGCCCTGCGAGGACCCGACGGGAGCTGGATCGGGATGGATACGCGGCCGGTCGCGGTAAAGAACTTCGTGGCCTACAGCCTGCGGCGGCTCGGCGTGGATCACATCGACATTTATCGCCCCGGTCGTCTCGACCCCAACGTGCCCATCGAGGACACGATCGGAGCGGTCGCCGATCTCGTCACAGCCGGGTACGTCCGCGCGGTCGGATTGTCTGAAGTGGGCCCGGAGACCATTCGTCGCGCGCATGCCGTCCACCCGATTGCGGATCTGCAAATCGAGTACTCCTTGATCAGCCGCGCCCCGGAGGCGCGCATCTTTCCACTCTTATCGGAGCTCGGCATCGGCGTCACCGCCTACGGCGTGCTCTCGCGCGGCCTGCTGAGTGGCTCGAAGCCGAAGTCTCCCGGCGACTTTCGCGCGCACCTGCCGCGGTTCACGGGTGAGAATCTTCAGCGGAACGAGCATCTCGTCGGGGCCCTCCGCGCGATGGCGACGGAGAAAGGCGCGACGGCCTCGCAACTGGCCATTGCGTGGGTGCTCGCAAAGGGCGTGCACATCGTGCCGCTGATTGGCGCGCGCACGCGGACGCAGCTCACCGAATCGCTGGGCGCATTGCAGGTCACACTCACACCGGCGGACGTCGAGCGCATCGAAGGCGCGCTTCCGTCATCGGCCGTCGCGGGCACCAGGTACGACGAACACCAGATGCGCATCCTCGACAGCGAACGACAAGGAGGGTCGAGGTGAACGCGGCTTAGAACGGTTGGAACCGCGGTGACCCGTACCGCGGATGCGCTAACAGCGTGAGGAGCGGATACACGTACGCGAGCGCGACCAGCAGAATGGCAACGGCCGTCCAGAGGCCGAAGCGGTCCCAGAGTCCCATGGTTGCGGGCGGTTGAAGTGCGGTCGCGAACTCGAACGGCGGCGGCGGCTGAATCCGCCGACCGGTGGTCCAGGTCGCCACGACGACAATCAGAAATGCCAGCGCGCTGAGGAAGAGAATCGTGCCGCCCACGGCGGCCACGACCGTCAGCGCCTGCCACGATTCGCCGTACTCGCCGGTCAGCGTTCCGCTGTAAACACGGCGCGGCATTCCACGAAGACCGGCGATGTGGTAGCTCGTGCTGAAGAGCACCATGCCGGCGAACCACAGATAGGGCTGAAGTCGCGCGAGCGGCAGCATGCGGAGCTCGCGGCCGATCAGCCGCGGAAGCAACCAGTAGGTCGCGCCCATGAACGATAGTGCGACGGTCGTCCCAAGCGTGACGTGGAAGTGGCCCTGGATCCAGGCCGTGTTGTGGACCATCGCGTTCATCGCGTAGGCCGCGTTGATCGCGCCGCCGAAACCGCCGAAGGCGAACGCGATCATGGCCAGCGCTACCGACGCGAAGAACGGATCGGACCACGGCAGACGTCCGATCCAGTCGAACAACCCTCTGGCGCCTTTCATTCGGCCGGCGACTTCGAGCGACGCGATTACGGTGAACGCCGTCACCAGGCTCGGATACAGGACGGCATACGTCGTGACCGTGTGAATGAGCTTCCAGCCGGAGCTGATCCCCGGATCCGCGAACTGGTGGTGGAAACCGACCGGCGTGGACAGCAGCACGAACAGGATGAAGACCATCCGGGCGAGCCGATCGCTGAACAGTCGTCCTCCCGCGACCTGGGGCAGCACGTAGTACCACAACACGTATGCCGGCAGCAGCCAGAAGTACACTAGCGGATGCCCGAACCACCAGAAGAACGTCCGCGCCAGCAGGGGATCGATCTTGTCGACGAGCCCGAGCGACCACGGAATCAACATGCCGACGACTTCGATCGCCAATCCGAAGGTCGCAAGGTACCAAATGATGATCGTCGCGAGCATGCCGTGGATCGACAGTGCGACTGGAACGCCCGGGTGCTCGCGCCGCCACGAGCGGTAGCTCGCAATCATCACGCCGCCCCAGATCCACGACGCCACGACGAGGAGCGTTGCGCCGATGTAAAAAAGCGGATGCGCCTGGAGCGGCGGGTAGAACGTGTAGAGAACGGTGCTCTGGCCGCGAAGGATGGTCACCGCCGCCATCACCGACCCGCCGGCGGCGAGCCAGAACGCGACCCAGGCAATGCGCCGTCCCGTCATGCGCCCGAGGCTCTCCTGTGCGAACACATAACCCAGACCCATGATGAAGAAGGTCGTGAACACGAGCGCCATGAGGACGCCGTGGGCAGTCACTGCGAGGTAGTAGTAGGACTCACTTCGCAACGGGAACTGCACATCGGCGATCGAGAGCGCCTGCAGCACGCCCATTGCCGAGGCAACGCCAAAGGCGGCGATCGCGACCCCGATATGTGTGGCGGCGAGGGTATGGCGGCCCGTCATGGCGTTTCCTCACTTCACGATCAGCTTGCCGACCATGTTGTGGTGCAGGACGCCGCAGTACTCATGACACACGATCAGGTACTCGCCCGGCCGGCGGAACGTCACGGTGAACCGAGTCACATAGCCGGGGACGGCCATGACGTTCGCGTTCGTGCCGACGACGTCGAAGCCGTGAATGACGTCGCCGCTGGTGACCCGGAACGTCACCGGATGGTTGGCCGGAACCTCGATCGGATCCGGACTGAAAGAAAACATCGTCGCCACGACTGGAACGACGATCGCTCCATCGTCCCGCGTCGTCACCGCGGGAGCGCCGAATTCGGCGTGGTCGGCCAACGCGGTGGGATCGACGGTCTCGAGATGGCCGGGCGGCTCGATCGCCTGCAGCGCGGCGCCCAGGCCGATGGCGCCGAGGAAGAGAACGATGATCCCGGCGGCAGCCCACATCCAGATGCGCTCGTAGAGCTCGACCTGCATGGCACGCTCCAGTCAGTGGCTCGGCGCGCCGCGCTCGAGAAAGAGAAACACGTACATCGCAAGCCACGCGAGGGCGAGCAGCAGACCGAACAGCGCAACGATGGCCAGCGTGCCCCGCGGGTGGCCGATATCCTCGCCTGGATTGGACATGGAATTGGCGTCAGATCCTAGCAGAAGCCCGCACGCGCGTGGCAGCTTCTTTGCAGCCGGCTGGCAAATCGGCATCACCAGGAGGAGCCATCATGCGCGCGGTCTGTCTGTTCGTCATCATCGGAGGAGTACTCCTCGCCGCACCCGTCGCCGCCGGCGACGCGGCACAGGTCGAGAAGGGCAAGGCCGTCTTCACCGCACAGAAGTGCAGTCTCTGCCACTCGATCGCCGGAAAGGGCAACCCGAAAGGGGCGCTCGACAGCGTTGGCACCAAGCTGAAGCCGGAAGAGATCCGGCAGTGGCTGGTCAAGCCGACCGAGATGGCCGAGAAAGCCAAGGCGACGCGGAAGCCGCCGATGAAGGCCTACGACAAGCTGTCGAAGGACGAACTCGATGCGCTCGTCGCGTACCTCGAAACCCTGAAGAAGTAACTTCTTTTCGTGCCTCGGGCATCGGGCGGTGCCTCGTGCCTCGGCAGGCCGCTACACTCCGGCGTGCTCGACGAGTGCCACGGGCACGGGCGGCGTTTCCGTCTCCATCTCCGCCGCCACGGCGGTGATCGCCGTGACGTTCACGATATCTGCGGCCGTGGCTCCCGGCGGCAGGACGTTGACGGGCCTGCGCATGCCCATGAGGATCGGGCCGACCATGTCCGCCTTGCCCAACCGATGCGCAATCTTGTAGCCGATGTTCCCGGCGGCCAGGTCCGGGAATACCAGCACGTTTGCGTCTCCCTGAATCCGTGAGTGCGGGAAGTGCTCCCGCGCGACCTCCTCGACGAGCGCGGTCTCGACGTTCAACTCGCCGTCGATGACGAGATCCGGCCGTCGCTCGCGAGCGATCCCGACGGCCGTCGCCACGCGGTCGGCCGACGGATGACGCGCCGACCCGAAGTTCGAGAATGACAGCAGCGCCACGCGTGGCTCCACGTCGAAGAAGCGCGCGGTATCGGCCGCCAGGATCGCGATCTCGGCGAGCTCGGCGGCGCTCGGCTCCACGTTGACCATCGTGTCGGCGCAGAACAGTAGTCGATCCTTGAGCACGAGGAGGTTCACC
This sequence comes from Vicinamibacterales bacterium, assembly GCA_036258175.1. GTDB lineage: Bacteria > Acidobacteriota > Vicinamibacteria > Vicinamibacterales > 2-12-FULL-66-21 > DATAEE01. Next base: position 42,101 of record DATAEE010000420.1, on the reverse strand, counting down.
GCCGACACGCGTGACACGCCCTCCCGCAAGCCCACGATTTGAATCGCGGGGCGGATGGTCTCCGGATACGCCTTGTACATTCCTCCGACGAACCCGTCGGCGTCGCCGCGACTGACCATGACGAGCCCGAAGATCGATGGGTCGCGCACGAGCGCCCGCGCCCGCGCCGGCGTCATGCCCTTCCGGCGCCGCCAGCGGTACAGCATGTCGGCGTAGTCCGCGAGGCGATCGGTTTCGGTTGGATCGATGACCTCGACCGCGCCTCGATCCACGCCGGCCTCGTCCAGGCGCGCCTCGATCGCGGCCACGGATCCCAGGAGCACGGGACGCGCGATGCGCTGATCGGCGATCGTCCGGGCGGCGCGCACGACGGTCGGCTCCTCTCCATCGGGAAAGACGATTCGCCGCGGCTCCGCGTGCTGCGCCTTGTGCACTACCATGCGCATCACCCGCCGCGACGGCCCCATGATTCGCTCCAGCGACTCGCGGTACTCGCCGAGGTCGCGGATCGGGCGCTGCGCAACGCCGGAGCGGATGGCGGCGTCGGCGACCGCAGGCGCGACCCGCAGGAGCACGCGCGGGTCGAACGGCTTGGGAATCAGGTACTCCGGTCCGAACGCAAGACGCTCGAGGCCGTAGGCCTTGAGCACCGCTTCGGGTACGTCCTCCCGCGCGAGCCCGGCCAGCGCCCGGGTCGCCGCCATCTTCATCTCGTCGTTGATCGCGCGCGCCCGCACGTCGAGCGCGCCGCGGAAAATGAACGGGAAGCCCAGGACGTTGTTCACCTGGTTCGGATAGTCGGATCGGCCGGTCGCCATGATCGCGTCGGGTCGAGTCGCGCGCGCGGCCTCATACGGGATCTCCGGATCCGGATTCGCCATGGCGAACACGATCGGGTCCCGCGCCATCGTCCGCAACATCTCCGGGGTCAGGATGCCCGCCACCGCAACCCCGACGAAGACGTCCGCATCGCGCACGGCGTCCGCGAGCGTGCGCGCAGGCGTGTCGGCGGCAAAGCGAGCCTTGTACGGGTTCATCTTCTCTGTGCGGCCCTTGTACACGACGCCCACCGTGTCGACGAGCACGAGATGCTCGGGTCGGACTCCGAGACGCACATACATGTCGGCGCAGGCGATCCCGGCCGCGCCGGCGCCCGCAAACACCACGCGGACCTCATCGACGCGCTTGCCGGCCAGCTCCAGCGCGTTGAGAAACGCGGCGCCGGAGATGATCGCGGTGCCGTGCTGATCGTCGTGGAACACCGGGATCTGCAGCTCGCCGCGCAGGCGCTCCTCGATGTAGAAACACTCTGGCGCCTTGATGTCTTCGAGGTTGATGCCTCCGAACGTCGGCTCGAGCGCCTTGACGATCCGAACGACCTCCTCGGGATCCGACGCGTTCAGCTCGAGGTCGAACACGTCGATGTCGGCGAACCGCTTGAAGAGCGTCGCCTTCCCTTCCATCACCGGTTTGGCCCCGAGCGGACCGATGTCCCCGAGGCCGAGCACTGCGGTGCCGTTGCTCACGACGGCGACGAGGTTGCCTCGGCCCGTGAATCGGTACGCGGCATCCGGATCGTCCGCGATCGCCAGGCTCGCGCGCGCGACCCCGGGCGTGTACGCGAGCGACAGGTCGCGCTGGGTGAAACAGGGTTTCGACGTCACGACCTCCAGCTTCCCTGGTCGCGGTTTCTCGTGGTATTCGAAAACGTCCTCGTCGCGGATAAGCATAAGAACCTCGTCGGCACTCGAACGCGCAGGTCAGCGCAATTGAGATGCCACGCGCTGCCGGGCCATTCGACCCGCCGCCGGAACATGCCTGTGCCGGAAACCCGGCAGCCGGGCCCGCACGCCTTCCGTCCGGCGCCCGTAGACCAAGGTAGTCTGGAGGCATGAACCGGGATCGCGGTCAGCTGCCGACTGCGCCGCATCGAGAAACGACGGGTCCGAACCACGCGACCGGCGTCAGTGTGCCGGCCGTCGTGTTCGAACATGTCTGCCTGGCCTTCGATGACGACGTCGTTCTGCGCGACATCAGTTTTTCCGTGCCCGCCGGGCATATGACGATCGTGATCGGGGCGAGTGGATCCGGGAAGTCCGTCGCGCTCAAATTGATCCTCGGTTTGCTGAAACCGGACGCCGGCATCATCCGCGTCAACGGCGAGCGCATCGATACGATGACCGAGGACGAGCTGATGCGGGTGCGAGACGACATCGGGATGTTGTTCCAGGAGAACGCGCTGTTCGACTCGCTGACCGTTGCGGAGAACGTCGGGTACAAGCTCATCGAAGAAACGGACATGCCGGAGGACGAGGTCCGTCGTCGCGTCGAGGAGGTCCTTGGGTTCATCGGGTTGGAGGAGTACATCGACCGCATGCCGTCGGAGTTGTCGGGTGGCCAGCGCCGGCGGGTTGCCATCGCGCGCGCCATCGCCGCACGGCCTCGCCTGCTGCTGTTCGACGAGCCGACGTCGGGGCTGGACCCGATCACGGCCAAGACGGTCGACGCCGAAGTCATCAAGCTGAGAGACTTCCAGAACGTGACCTCTGTCGTCGTGACCCACCAGCTTCAGGACGCCTTCTATATCGCGACGCACGAGGCGCTGAAGCAGAACGGCCACCTCGCGATTGTCCCCGCCAGGACGCACACGAGCGACGCCACATTCGTCATGCTCAAGGACGGGCTCGTGTATTTCGAAGGTGACGCGGACCAGCTGCGCGCGTCGGAGGATCCCTATCTGAAGACGTATCTGTCCGGATGGATTCCACCCCTCGTCCCGTGACCGCCGGAAACCCGCCAGCCGCGCAGGAATCGGAATTGCTGTCTAACTGATGCGCGCACAGCGCGCCCGCGACCCTTCGACAAGCTCAGGGTCGTCCCGAGCGCAGTCGAGGGGCGCGAGCGACCGAGCCGGGGTCCGGGGCAGAGCCCCGGTCAAGGTTGGAGGAGGACATGAAACTCGCGATGACGGCGATGGCGGCGATGGTGCTGCTCGCGTTAGGTGGTGCTCGCGGGGAGCCCCTCCGCGATCCGCAGAGGCCGGCGCCCGATGTCTCGGCCTACGTGTGGGAGGGCGCTTGCAAGGACTGCCACGAGAACCTGCACGAAGCCTGGCGGAACACGAAACACGCGAGCGCGATCAACAGACTGAGCTCGAGCGAGCGGCAGCAGGTATGCGTCGGGTGTCACGTCACCGGCGCCGACCGTCTCTTGGAGGTGGACGGCAAGGCCGCGAACGCCAACGTGCAATGCGAAAGCTGCCATGGGCCGGGCCGGGCTCACGTCGAGGCAACGAAAGCGGGCGGACCCGGAAAAGGGAACATCGTCCGGAAGCCGTCGGCCGAATTGTGCGAGCGGTGTCACAACGCGAAGAGCCCCCACTTCCGGGGCTTCTTCTACGACGCGATGCTCGGGTTCGCGCATCGGACGAAGGGTCGGGCCTAGCGGGCTTGCCCTGAGCGGAGTCGAAGGGTGCCGGGATTCCGGCGGGCGCTGCCCGTTTTCCGCCTCCAGTCGGGCGAGACGCTCTAGCAATGCCCTCACACGAGTGCGGTTCAGTCGCCGCTACGCCGGCGGCCGCCGGGCAGGCCGACTTGATGTGTGTGAGTGCCGAATCTGCCAACTTCCGTCGGCACTCTTCACGAGTACGAGTGTTTCGAGGCCACCTGAGTCAAGCTGACGCTCGCCCATCTTCGCCTTGATCGCGTACTCCGAGGTCGCGTACGCGGACTGTCCACCGGGGAGCACGGTCACCTTCGTATTGCTGTGGCCGAACTGCAGGTTCTCAAACGCCTTCAGCTCTGGCCCGAGGTGGCGATCCCGGTAGTCGATCCAGCCGTTGTTGATGCCGCCGCCTTCGTAGATCGTGACGTCGGGATGGTAGAACGCTGCGAGCCTGTCGAGATCCTTCGCATTGAACGCGGCGTCATAGCCCTTCAGCCAGGCCTCGATGGCCGCCGTGTCTCCTGACGGCCCACCGGCAGCCGACTGGGTACTCAGTTTTGTGACGGATGCCGGCCGTTTTTCGCCCGCAACGCCGACCCACTCCGCGACAGTGCCATCGGTGAAATGCTGATGCGCCCTCCAGATGATCTCGCCTGCGACGGGATTACGGGCGCGAAACACGAACTCCGCCGATGCCTTCGGCGGAATGGCTTTCTTCCATGTGATCGTCGTGATGCGATTGCCTTGCTTTGCTGTTTCGAATGTGGCGCCCTCCGCCGGCAACACCTCGAGCACAGTCACGTCAGCCGGGATCTCGAGGACAGCGTGCGTCGTCGCCACCGCTCCTTCTGTCGGGACACGAACGGTGTACCGCTCTTCAGTGCCAGGCTTCGACTCGCGAGGGCGGACGCTCACGTGAGCAATCGCGAATGACGGCACAAGCAGTACGAGGATTGTGAACAGTAAGTTGTTCTTCATTCGATGCTCCTGTGCTGGATCGGCACGACTACTTCGTTGCGGCTGGGGCTCTAGAACCACAGCCGCACTCCTGTAACGAATCTGGCTCCGCCCGTCTCTTCGCCTGCGGCCTCGGCAAAGTCGGCGGTCTTGCCCCACTTGTTGCGCCAGGTGACGCCGATATACGGCGCCACTTCGCGCTTGAACTCGTATCGGAGACGAAAGCCGGCATCCGTTGTACTCAAGCCGGCGCCCACGTTTCTCTCAGGATCCGACTTCCCAAAGATTTCCATTTCGAGGAGCGGCTGCAGGACGAGGCGATTCGTAAGAAGGAGCTCGTACTCAACCTCGAAGCGCGCCTGAGTTCGACCGGAGGCGCCGACGTAAGCGGTTGCCTCGACTTCGAACCAGTAAGGAGCCAGACCCTGCACGCCAAACGCCGCCCACGTCTGCGCGGGCCCGGGCCGAAAGTCCTGACGAACGCCTGCGACCCAGTCCCACCAGCGCGAGAACCGTCTGCCGTACAGCACGTGTGTCTGGGCTTCGCTGACGCGTCCGTCTTCACCGTCGCCTTCAGCCCTGAACCAGAGTCGATCACGGTCCTGGCCGACCCAACCTCGACTGTCAATACTCAAGCCGCTGGCGCCGTCGCCGGCTTGCCACTCCAGCTGATCGAAGAGCACGAAGTAGCTCACTGCGGTGTCGTGGACGGCGTGACCATCGACAGCCGGGAAGGCGGCTTTTCGATCCTCGTCTGTGAGCGGTGGGATGAATGGCGGCAGTTCGCGCGGACGTTGGGCGGGCGGCGGCGCTTGCGGAATGGGCTTAGGCTTCTCCTGCTGGTGGCCGTCGTGGGGGTCCGTTTGGGCAAACCCAGGAGCGGCTGTGGCAAGCAGCAGCCCACCTAGAAGTGAAATCAACTGGGTGACTGAATGTCGGGTCATTCTTCCACCCGCACTTCCCGAAACATACCTGCTTCCATGTGGAACAGAAGATGGCAGTGATACGCCCACCGCCCCAGGGCGTCAGCGGTGACGCGATACGAGCGTCTTGTGCCTGGCGGCATGTCGACCGTGTGCTTGCGCACATGGAAGTTGCCCTGGTCGTCCTCGATGTCGCTCCACATGCCGTGCAGGTGAATCGGGTGGGTCATCATCGTGTCGTTGACGAGCACGATGCGCAGACGTTCGCCGTATTTCAGTCGCAAGGGTTCAGCGTCGGAGAACTTGACGCCGTTGAACGACCACGCAAATCGCTCCATGTGGCCTGTGAGGTGTAACTCGATCGTGCGTCCCGGCTGACGGCCGTCTGGGTCGCCAAAGACACTCCTGAGGTCGGCGTAGGTCAGGACACGACGCCCGTTGTCGCGCAGTCCGATGCCTGGGTCATCAAGTCGAGACGTCGGCATCATCGTCTGCATGTCGACGAGCGGATTGCCGTTCTCGCTCACTGGATGCTGTTGCGGGCCCCCGCCCATCGCCGACATGTCGTGACCCGCGTGCGGATCCGCTGGCTGTTGCGGCGGCCTCGTATGCCCGGCGTGCGGATCCGACGCGGCCTGAGGTGTCGGCTTCGCGGGGGGCTGGTGACCTGCGTGCGGATCAGGCACCACCGGCTTTGCCGGTGCACCCTCGCCGGCCGACGTCTGCGAGGTCATGGCGCCCATGTCGTGTCCCATTGCGCCATGACCCATGTCGGCCATCGTGAGCATCGAACGAGGATCGAGCTCTGGTACTGCAGCGCGCAGGCTCTCACGCACGGCGAGCGTACCCGCTGCGAAGCCTGTGCGGTCCATCGACTGCGCAAAGATCGTGAACGCGTCTTGACCAGATGGCTCCACGATCACGTCATAGGTTTCTGCAGTCGCAATCCGGAATTCATCGACGGTGACTGGATGAACGTACTGACCGTCTGCAGCGACGACCGTCATCTTCAGGCCGGGAATTCGCACGTCGAAATACGACATCGCCGAGCCATTGATGAAGCGCAGCCGCACTCGTTCGCCGGGTTTGAAGAGTGCCGTCCAATTGCCGGCGGGGGTTACGCCGTTCATCAGGTACGTGTAGGTGTAGCCCGACACATCGGCCAGGTCCGTGGGGTTCATCCGCATCTCGCCCCACATCTTGCGGTCTGCGAGCGCGTTCTTGAGTCCCATCGAGCGAACGTCGCGGAAGAAGTCCCCAACGGTGCGCTGCTGAAAGTTGTAGTAGTCAGAGCGCTTCTTCAGTTTCGCGAACACGCGCTCAGGGTTTTCGTCCGTCCAGTCCGTGAGCATGACGACGTGCTCCCGGTCGTACTGGAACGGCGCGGGGTCCCGAGGCTCGATGACGAGTGGGCCATACACGCCACGCTGTTCCTGAAATCCCGAATGACTGTGGTACCAGTAGGTGCCCGCCTGGCGCACCGTGAAGCGATACACGTACGTTTCGCCCGGACGAATGCCATGGAAGCTGAGACCAGGCACGCCGTCCATGTTCGCCGGCAGCAGAATGCCGTGCCAATGAATCGACGCATCCTCGTCTAACGTGTTCGCGACGCGCAGCGTGACCGTGTCCCCTTCCTTCCAGCGGAGCGTCGGTGCTGGCACGGATCCATTCACTGTGAACGCCACTCTCGGGTTGCCCGTGAAGTTCGTGGGCGTCTCACCGATGTGCAAGTCGAACTCGGTTCCCGAGAGGTCGGTCCAGGCAGCCGGCCGATGGCCCCGCGCCAGTGCCGGCGTACCCCACAAGCCGAGGCCTGCTGCCGCGCCACCGACGGCGAGGCCCTTGACGAAGGTCCTTCGAGAGATCTGTCCATCGACGGATCCCGGAGATGAAAACCGTTGCGCTCTCATAATCCTCAGTCCTGATGTCCCTTCTTGGCCGCTCCCAATGTCGGTCCGCTCGGTTCACCCTGCAGGAAAGCACGTGAACGACGGCCGTAGCGCGCAGTCTCGGGGGACCGTTGTTGCCGCGTAATGAAGTGCGGTTAAGCGGCTATGAAGAGGAGATCAGACGCGGAGAACGACGGGAGTCGTGGTGGGCGGAGCTGTGCCCGGTGGAGCGCCGGGCGCTAACGCCGTTTCCGAAGCGGGCGTGGCCGTGACCATTGCGTGAACACCAGCGACAGCCAGCGGTGGCGATGTCACACCGGCACTTCGCTCCGCGGCTGTGGTGCTGGTCTGCCGAACGACGGCGTCATGGGTGCTGCAATCGTGGTCGGAGACCCCTCGGAGCTGCACCTCAGAAGAAGGAGGGGCAGGCTCCTCACAGTTCTTGCCGGAGCCGTGATGGGCAGCGGACGAAGCCGTCGCACCCAGATCGCACAGCATCACGCATACCGTCCCCGACACAGGCACGGCAGTCAGGACGGCGAGCACGACGATACTGATGGATCGCTGTGTCAAGCCCACGGTTCGAGTATACCGCGAGCCAATCGGATGGCTGAATTGCCAACGGCGAAGTGGCCTTTCACAGGGAAACCCTGCGAAGCAGCTGGGCGTTGACGGCAACAATCACCGTGCTCGCGGACATGAGCACGGCAGCAAACGCGGGCGGCAGGAGAATCCCCTGCTGAGCCAGAACGCCCGCAGCGAGTGGGATCGCGACGACGTTGTACCCCGCGGCCCACCAGAGGTTCTGGATCATCTTCCGATAGCTTGCCCGGCTCAGCGCGATGATTCGAGGCACGTCTCGTGGGTCGCTTCGGACGAGGACCACGTCCCCCGCTTCAACGGCGACGTCAGTCCCGGCGCCAATCGCGATGGCCACATCCGCGGTCACGAGGGCCGGCGCATCATTGACGCCGTCGCCGACCATCGCCACGCGTTTACCCTGCCCCTTCAGCTCTTTGATCTTGTCCACCTTGTCGCCGGGCAGCACCTCAGCGAAGACCTTGTCGATTCCCAGGTCCTCTGCGACGGCCTTGGCGACCGCCTTCGCGTCGCCGGTCAGCATCACGACTTCGATCTGCTGCTCGTGCAGGCGCTGAATCGCCTCTCGCGATTCCGGGCGGACCGCGTCCGCGACGGCAAACGCCGCGATCGCACTCGTGGACGACAAAAGGTACACGGATGCTTGTCCACGCGCAGCCGCGCGTTCCGTCGCCTCACGAACCTCCGTCGCCGGAGTCACGTTCAGACGGCGTAGCATCGCGGGCCCGCCCATGTAGAACTCTCTGCCCTCAACGACGGCGCGTACTCCATGACCAGGAATCGCTTCGAATTGTTCCGTCTTCGCGGCTGGCAACTTCTGTTCTTCTGCGCTCTTGACGATGCCCTGGGCGATCGTATGCTCGGAGTCCCGTTCGACGGCAGCCGCAAGCCGCAGTGCCTCGTTCGCGTTGACACTGCCGTCGGTGGCGATGTCAACGACCCGGAACTCGCCGCGCGTGAGCGTGCCTGTCTTATCGAACACGACCGTCGTCAGGCGTCGCGCCTCTTCGAGCCCGCGGCGGTCACGGACGAGTAGCCCGGACCGCGCACCAAGTGTCGTTGAGATCGCGATGACCAGCGGCACCGCGAGTCCGAGCGCGTGCGGGCAGGCGACCACGAGAACCGACACCACCCGCTCCACCGCGAAGGCACCAGGAGCCCCGAGCGCCGTCCACACGACGAGCGTCATCACGCCGGCCGCGATGGCCACGAGCGTCAGGAAGAACGCCGCGCGGTCGGCGAGCGCCTGCGCCCGCGAACGGGACGTCTGCGCTTGCTCCACGAGACGCATGATGTTCGCGAGTGCCGTGCGTTCACCCGTGCCCGTGACCTCGACGCGGAGCGAGCCGGCGCCGTTAACGGTGCCGGCAATCACCCTACTGCCCTCCGTCTTCTGGACCGGCACCGATTCGCCTGTGATCATCGACTCGTTGACATCAGTCTTCCCATCGCGAACGACGCCGTCCGCGGGAATGCTCGCGCCGGGCCGTACGAGCAGCAGGTCGCCCTCGCGGAGGGCTGAAATGGGCACCTCTTCTGTCCGGTCTCCGACGATTCGCTGCGCCGTGCTCGGCAGGAGCTTCGCCAGCTCGCGCACCGCGCCGCTCGCCTGAAGGATCGACCGCATCTCGATCCAGTGGCCGAGCAGCATGATCGTCACGAGCGTAGCCAGCTCCCACCACAGCGGCTCTCCGGGATATCCAAGCGTCACGGCGAGGCTGAAGAAGAACGCGACGCTGATCGCCAATGAGATCAGCGACATCATCCCTGGGAGGCGATCCCGCAGCTCGCGAAGACCTCCGACAAGGAACACCCAACCGCCATACAGATAGACCGCCGTGCCAAAGACCGCGGGAATGTACGCAGATCCGGGGAACGATGGCGCGCGGAATCGCAGCCACCCTTGGATCATGACACTCCACACGAGCGTCGGGATCGTGAGCAGCAGCGTGATCCAGAACCGGTCGCGGAACATCGCGACACTGTGCCCGGCATGCCGATCGTGTCCCGCGTGTCGCTCGTGTTCGGCGGTGCCAGAAGGGGCGTGGTGTGCGTGCGTCCTGGCGGCCGCGCGGTCCGGTTGCGAAGCAGCCGCATGCTCGTGGTGGTGCGCCGGAGAGGCCGGCTTCATCGTGTGCTCCAGTCTTGGGTGTGCAGTTCACCACCACGTCAACGTCAGCGAGACTCAGTTCCTCCCACGGCGAATGCCGCTATCGCCGAGTCATCGTGATTTGCCCATTGTTGAAAGCGCCGGCACACGAGTTCATGCCGCTGTAGCTCCCGGTCATCGTCATCGTGGCCGGGTTCATGTGCGCCGTGCCGCTCGCCTCCACAGAGCACGTGCCGGACATCATGGATCCCACTGGCAGGTGCATCGTGAACGTCATCTCCTCGGCTGTCATGGTCCCGGAAAACGTGCCGCGCATCATGTTCGGCATTCCAGAGAAGCTCATGCTGCCGGTTACGTTCGAGCCGCTCTGCGTGAGCTGCCATGTCATCGTCCCCAGGGCCGCCTGGCCCATCATTTCACCGGCGCCGAGCGTCGCAGTGCTTGAATCGAACGCCGTACCCGTCCAGGTTCCGTTGGCCGATGCGACGGATCCGGGCATCGTTGGCGAACTTCCGCCACAACCGGTAGCGCCAGCGATCAGTTCGAACAGTGCAGCGATTATGAGTCCCTTGGTCATGATTCACCCCTTGTTACCGCATCGATGTAATCCGTTGAACAGACACGCGCCTCATCGAACACGCACCCGCTCGGTCTGGCTGCAGCATCGCGAGGCAGCGACACTGCGGCGCCAACGCGCACCTGGTAGCGGCGCCACATGGCGTACGCGGCTGGCAGTACCAAGAGGGTTAGGAACATGCAGGACCACAGGCCTCCAACCACCGGGGCGGCGGTCCGCGCCGACACGTCAGCTCCGACGCCTACTTCCCACAGCAGCGGCAACAGGCCGAGTACCGTCGTGGCCACCGTCATCACGAGCGGCCGGACCCGGGCGCTCGCGCCCTCGACCACCGCGGCGTCCACGTCCTCGGGTTTCTGGATGCGACCCTCACGCATGTACCGCTCGAACGCCTCGTCCAGATACACGACCATGACGATGCCCGTCTCCGCCGCGACGCCGGCGACCGCGATGAGTCCGACCCACACCGCAGTGGACAGGTTGTAGTGCATGAACGCGAGCAGCCAGACGCTGCCGGCGACGGCAAAGGGCAGGCTGGACAGCACCAGGAATGTCTGCGGCCACCCCCGCATCGACAGGTAGAGCAGGCCGACGACGAGTACGAACGTGAGCGGGATGATGTAGCGGAGCCGCGCTTCCATCTGCGCGAGGAACTCGTACTGTCCCGTCCACTGCAGTCGATAACCGGTCGGCAGCTTGAGCTGAGCCGCGACGAGCGCCTTGGCGTCGTCGACCCAGCCGCCCAGGTCGCGGGCCGTCGGATCGATGTCGGCGAAGACGTAGCCGACAAGTACGCCGTTCTCGTCCTTGATCATCGGCGGTCCGGTGACGACCCGCACGTCGGCCAGCTCGCCGAGTGGAACCGCCGCACCCGGCTGGCGCCACTGTTCAAGGAAATCGGGAGACGTCTGGGCTCCGCCCATCGGCGCGGTCGTTTGTGAGCCCGCCATAGCCGCCGAACCCGCAGACGCAGACCGCGAACCGCCACCGCCCATGCCGCCCATGCCGCCGCCAGTCGCGCCGGCCATCGTGGTTGCGACCATGGCGCCGCTTGACGCGCTGGCACCAGCTCCTGTACCACCGGCACCAGCCTCCGCGACACTGGTCGTGGACTGAACGGGTACGAGAATGCGTCGAAGCGCCTGCGGATCGGAGCGACGGTCCGCCGCGTAGCGCAGGTTGATCGAGAACCGGGCGCGTCCGGCAATCGCCGTCGATACAGGCATGCCGCCAACCGCCGCCTCGACCACGTCCTGCACGTCGCGCACGGTCAAACCGTAGCGCGCGATCGCATCACGATTGGGCACGATATCGACGTACTCGCGACCAGTCTGGCGTTCCGCGAATGTGCTGCGGGTGCCAGGCACCTGCCGGAGCATGCCCTCGAGCGCGATGCTCACGCGCTCGATCTCATTCAGATCGTCACCGAACACCTTGATGCCCACCGGGGTTCGGACGCCCGTCGTCAACATGTCGATGCGCGTCCGAATCGGTGGAGAGATCGCCATCTGGTACCCGGGCATACGAAGGGCTGCGTCGAGGTCGCGCGAGAGTTCGGCCAGTGTGCGTGCCTGGTCCTCAGGCCAGACGGTTCGAAGGACCGGTTTGATCCACGCGGGTGCGTAGTCGCTGTACCAGCGATGCGTGTGCCGCCTCGGCCACTGATCGCGTGGCCGCAACGTCACCACGGACTCGATCATGTCGAGCTGAGCAGGGTCGGTGGCGGTCTCCGCTCTCCCCGCTTTCCCGTGCACGGACGCCACCTCTGGGAATTCCATGACCGTCCGGTGCTGCCTCTGCATCGCACGTCGGGCTTCCTCGATGGCTATCCCGGGGAAGGTGGTCGGCATTACCAGTAGCGAGCCTTCGTCGAGCGGCGGCATGAACTCGGAGCCGAGTCGCTGAAAGACCGGCACCGTCGCGATCATGAGAGCCGCGGCAGCCACAACGACGGCCACGCGATACCGCACGATGCGGACCGCGACGGGGCGATACACCGTGCTGAGCAGACGGCTCACAGGATTGTTCTCTTCGGTCCGGAACCGGCCCCTGAGCAGCAGCACCATCAGCGGCGGCGCCAGCGTGATCGACAGAATCGCCGCCGCGAACATCGCGAAGGTCTTCGTGTAGGCGAGCGGCATGAACAGCCGGCCCGCTTGTCCGGTCAAGGTGAAGATCGGCAGGAAGCTGACCGTGATCAGCAGCAGCGAGAAGAAGATCGGCCGGCCCACTTCCTTGCACGCCTCCACGATGATCGGTTTCCGGTCTGCCCCCGGCGGCGCCGCAGCGAGGCGCACGTGCGCGTTCTCGATGAGCACGATCGCCGCATCCGCCAGCTCGCCGATCGCGATGGCGATGCCGCCAAGCGACATGATGTTCGAGGACAACCCGAGGTACCGGATCGCAATGAACGAAAAAAGGACCGACAAGGGCAGCACCACCATGACTACGAGCGCTGACCGTGCGTGGAACAGGAACACGAGGCAGATGATCGTGACGATGACTGCCTGCTGGATCAGCGTGTTCTTCAGGGTGTCTATCGAGCCGAGGATCAGCTCCGATCGGTCGTACGTTGGAATCAGCTGCACGCCATCGGGCAGCCGCAGGGTCGCGATCTCCCGCTGGACCGCTTCGATGACCTGCAGCGCGTTGGAGCCGATTCGCATGACGACGATGCCACCCACCGCCTCACCGGTTCCGTTGAAGTCCGCGGCGCCCCGGCGGATCTCCGGGCCGTACCGCACGACGGCCACGTCACCCAGCCGGACAGGAGTGCCCCCCGCACCGACGGTCACCACACTCTGTTCGAGATCCGCCAGGTGTTTGACATAGCCACGCCCGCGGAGCACATACTCGCGACCCGCGAGCTCCAGGACGCGCGCGCCCACTTCCGCGTTCGCATCGCGCACGGACCGTGTGATGTCGGTGAGCGTCAGCCCGAATCCGACCAGCCGGTCCGGATCGACGACGATTTGGTACTGACGTTCGAATCCGCCCAGCGACGCGACTTCTGCCACGCCGGCGACGGCCTGCAGCGCCGGACGGACGGTGAAGTCCTGAAGGGCTCGGAGCTCGGCGAGGTCCATTCGTCCCGTGCGGTCTTTGAGGACGTACTGGTAGACCCAACCGACGCCACTTGCGTCGGGACCGAGCGTCGGCGACACGCCAGGGGGAAGCAGTTGCTGAACCCGTCCGAGTTGCTCGAGCACGCGCGTGCGCGCCCAATAGATGTCGGTGCCCTCACCGAACAAGGCGTAGGTGAAGCTCATACCGAACATCGAGTAACCACGCACCGTCTGAACGCCAGGCGTGCTCTGCAGCGCGCGCACGAGCGGGTACGTAATCTGGTCTTCAACCAGATCAGGACTACGGCCCATCCAATCGGTGAAGACGATGACCTGCGGGTCGGAGAGATCCGGCAGCGCATCGAGCGGCGTCTTTCGCATGGAATCCGCGGCAAAGAGCGCCAGCGCGAACACCGCACCAAAGACGACCCACTTGTGCCGAACCGACAGCTCGATAATGCGTTCGACCATGGCCGTTACTCCCGATGACCCGCGTGCGGGTCTGACGCTGGGGCTGCCGGGGCAGCGGAGGATTCCTTGTGCCCCGCGTGCGGGTCGGTCTTGGGTTGCGCAGGGGCCTGCTGACCTCCTGCGGGCGTTCCGTGCTGATGTCCGCCGGCTCCGCCCGTGGCTCGCAGACGGCTCTCCGAGTCGAGCAGGAACACGCCCGCCGCCACGATCTGTTCGCCTTCTCGCAGGCCCTCGCGAATCTCGACGCGATCGGCGAGCTGGGTACCGACCGTCACGGACCGCGGCTCGAACCTGTCGCCCACCGCCACGAACACGTGTTGCTGCAACCCCGTGTCGACCACCGCGTCGCGCGGGACCGTGATGACGTTCTGTCCGGCCGCCTCGAACACCGCGGTGCCGTAGAGGCCCGGTCTGAGCGCGCCACCAGGGTTGGCGGCCGAGAGGCGGACTCGGAGGGTCCGCGTGCGTTCCGTCAGCGTCGGATAGATGAAATCGACGCGCGCCGTGAATGGCGGGCGCCCTGAGGCCGGGAAGTCCAGTTGCGCGGGCTTGCCCACACGCACACCGGGAATGCTGGCCTCGGGAACTTCGGCGAGGATCCACACGCGCGAAAGATCAGCAACCGTGAGCAGCGTCGTCGAGGGATCGACGGAGGTGCCAACCGTCACGCCTCGATTCACCACGACGCCGCTGTGCGGTGCGACGACGGTCACCAGTCGCTTCGGCTCGCCGCTCTGCTCAATGGCATCGATCTCCGCGGGTGTCATCCCGAGTACGGTCAGGCGGGTGCGTCCACTCGCAACAACCACGCTGGAGATGCCTGATGCGGCCGTGTTTCTCCTGGCCGACAAGTACTCGGTTTGCGAGGACAGCAGCTCCTGCGAAAAGACGCGAGCCAGCGGCTGCCCGGTACGGACGACCTCCCCAGTGGTGTTGACGTCGAGCTGTTCGACCCAGCCTGCGACACGCGTGTGCACGTGCGAGATGCGCGACTCGTCCGGAACGACGGTGGCCACGGCTCGGACGGTCTGGGTCAGCGATGCGTATCCGACCGTTTCAAGCCGGATATCGAGCGACCGGGCGGCGGCTGCGTCAACCGGTACCCGGTTGTGCCTGGCGTCCGCGCCGGTGGTCGGCTCGATGCCCACCATGCTCTCGACAGCTGGTGTGCTAGCCGGCGGGGCGAACGGCCACCCCGAGCGCGCGTGCTGCACCCACAGTAGGGCCGTGAACACAAGCGCTGTGGCAGCAGCCGAGGCGATGGGAGCACCGATTCGTCGAAGTTGAGTAAAGGGTGTCATTGCACGATCGCCTCATACGATCCAAGAGCGCGACCAAGCCGCGCCCACGCAAGACCGAGTTGTGTATCAGCCGCGATGAGATCCGACTGCACGAGCCAGAGCGCCTGGATGGCTTCAATCACGCTCACGAGAGGGAGCTGGCCCGCTGCGTAGCTCGCAACCGCCGGCTCGATGGCCATCCGCGCGCGCGGGAGCACGTCGGTGGTGATCGCGGTCTGGCGGTCCCGCGCAGCCTGCAGCTGGCTGACTGCGACGGCCGCATCGCCTTCAATCATTCGGGTCATCGCGCGGAGGTCGGCTTGGGACATCGCGCGCATCGCCTCGGCTTCCGCGACGCCGGCGTGCAATTTGTCGCGCCAGATCGGCAGACTGATACCCACCATCGCCATCCACCCGCGTCCTTCGGCCATCGTGTAAGACGGGCCCGTGCGAATGGTGGCCATCGGGTTGAACATGTCGCGCATGACCTGCACGTCGGCCTCTGCACGCGCGATCTCCGCACGGCCCGCGGCCAGTTCGGGCCGCGACGTCAACCCGGCTTTGATCACCGCCCACGCGGGCACCGGCTGGGTGAGTGCCGGTGGCGCGAGTCGCGGCACAGCAGTATCGGCATCCAGCGCAAGACTCGTATTGAGCATGGCTTCGGCGCCCCGCACTTCACCAACGAGCGCGCGCGCGATCGCGCCAAGTCGCGCGACTTCAACCTCGGCACGCAGCACATCCGACTGCGGTGCCGTACCACTCGCGTATCTCGCATTCGCGGCGTTGACCACATCCCGAGCGAACGCAATCTGTTCGTCCACAAGCGCCGCCGTACGGCGACGCTCCTGCAGCATCAAGTAGGCGTTGGCGGCCTCACTGCCGACATCCAGTGAGGTGCGGCTTGCCTCTGCCCTGAGGCGATCGACATCGGCCAACGCCGACGCGCGCCGATGACCGCGAATGCCAGACAGCGGGATCTGCTGCTCGATCGTGACGCTGACGTCAGCCCCGCCCAGCATGAACGGCAGGTGGTCGAGCGACGGCGAGATCATCGGATCCTCGAGCGCGGACACGATGGTCGGGCGTGCTTCGCCCGCGCGTACCCGCGCCCGCACTGCCTGTATTTCATCTCGGCGTTCACTCGCGATCCGGATGACATCACCGAGGCTGAGCGGCGAGGGCAGCGGCTGCGTGGCTTGACCAGCCGCGAATAACGGGGACATCGCCAGCATCCCGAGGAGCAGAACGATAGGCGACGTAAATCGGTTCATATCGGTCACCGCGTCCAATGGCCTTCCAAGCGGATCGAGATCGTTCTCATGACTGACCAACCGATCTGGTGACCGACGTCACCACCGAATGTTCTGGGTGTGTGCCTGCGCGATTCACACACGCCGGTCTATCTGTGTGCGTGGGACAGCGCCGCGAGCACCGGGCCTTTACTGAGACCGGTGGCGGCGAACGAACTTAGATTCGGAGGGCGGTGACGAGAGGTGGCTGTGCGAGCGGCGAGCCGCGGCCCGGTTCATCCCAGATATGGGTCCCGCTCGCTGACGCAAAGTACTGGTAGCGAGGAACGATAAGTGCCTGGCGCGTGTCGGGTGAGGATACGCTCCGACGCACGTCCTCTTTCACGAGGACCGCGCGGGTGAAGACCGGATTGTCGCAGTCGTCCGTGCCAGTTAGCGCAGGTGACGTGCTCGCGTCCCGGTGGTGGCACCCCTGGGCGGCGGCGTCAGCCGGATCACACCAAGCCTTGCAGAGGATGCTGGCACTTGGACCAGCCATCAGCGTCAGGACGATCGACAGGACAGTTGCTCGGAACACGTAAAGCTCGTTGACGTCAAGGCAAGAGCCGCGCCACCGTTAGGCCGAACTCATGCGGTGAAATCGGCCGTATTCTCATGAACACTCCCCCGCCTGCCAAGGTGGCTTGCGGGATTTCACCACTGAGGCGTCGAGAATCCCGCAGCGGACACGGCCCGACCCCGAGGATCGGGTCCACGGCGGCGGCTGGATGCTCGGACGTGATGAAGCCGATTGTTGCACCGATCATCGGCGGCATGATCACGTCGACGATTCACGTGCTCGTGATCACGCCCGTGGTCTTCTACATCATGAAGCCGCGAGCGCTGCGGCTTATGCCGGAATCCCGGCGATCGCCCCAGCGGACCGTGCGGCGCGCCAGCATCGCAAACCCATGCAACGACTTGCAGGCTGGCACGGGCGGTGCGAGATCCGCCCGCGGAATGGCGAATGCACGCAGGTCGAGTCGGTGGAAGTCGGTACCGCTGCTCATGATCGTGTCACTGAGCGTGCCACCCGCACTTGCGGCTCCTCCGGCCGCCGACCCGACCCATGCGTGCTGCACGAAGGTGTCGCCGCATCACACGGAATTGAACGCGCCGGCCTGCTGCCGGATCCCCAATGCGATTCCGGGAGTTCCCGCGGCGTGGCTACCGAAGATGGCGATTCACACTCGCCTCGCAATCGCCGCCATCCCAAGCGGGACGCCCTGGACGGCCGACGCACGCCAACCGCTCGTCCCGGTTCCGCCTGCACCTGACATCGGATACGCGCTCGATTCGCTGAACACCGTGCTCAGGCGCTAAGCCAGGCCGATCGCTCAGTACCGAGTCGAGAACGGATTCAGAAACGAGGTGCGTGATGTTGAGTTTGATTCTGTCGTTGTGGATCGCCCAGGCCGCGCCGGTTCTCCCGCTGGGAACCGAGCTTGCGCCAGAGCCGGCGATCTCGCAGCAGGTCACCGCGTGTTGCTGCGGAGAGAAATGCGAGTGCGGCGACGCGTGTCAGTGTCAGAAGTCCGAGGACGGAAAGACTTGCTGCCAGGAAGGCTGCACGTGCTGCAGCAAGACTGGCGCTGAGGGGGCGTGCTGCCGCGACGCCAAAGCGCACGCGTGCTGCGCCGGCCATGATCAGAAGGTCGGGGACGAAGCCAAGGCCCAGAAGTGCTGCGGGTCAGGTACGCACTGCAAGCACCACGCAAAGGCGGGGAGGTAAGCCGTGCAAAGCCGATTCGACTGGTTGAGCGCCGTCGCCGGAGCGCTGTTCGGTTTGATGGCCGGCTATGTGATCGGGACAGGACGGCCGGCGGGCGTCGTGGCGCCCGCCGGCGTCGCCGCCGCCCCCGCCTCAACGGCGGTCTCAGCGACGCCTACCGACGCGCAGGTGCAGGCGTTGCACGATCTGATCAGCCGCGAGCCCGGTAACGCGAAGGTCCAGATCGATCTGGGGAACGTCCTGTACGACGCGGGCCGCTACCAGGAAGCGATCGGCCACTATCAGAAGGCGCTGGAGCTCGATCCGAAGAACGTCAGCGTCAGCACCGACCTAGGGACGGCTCTGTGGTACTCGGGCCGGCCCGACGACGCGCTGAGACAGTTTGAGAAATCTCTCGCGATCGAGCCGAATCACCCGCAGACGCTGTTCAACATCGGCATCGTGCGACTGGAAGGCAAGCAGGATCGCGCGGGCGCGATCGAGGCCTGGGAGCGGCTCCTGTCGGCCCATCCCGGCTATCCCGAGGCCGCGAAGGTCAGAGCATCCATCGAGAAGGCGCGCGGAGCGACTCCGGCGGGCGGCTAGCCCCGGTCAGTCGATCACATGATCACGCTGATCTACGTCGATCAAGCCCCCTTCGGGCGGTCCCGAGCGGGGCCGGATCGCTTCCTGTCACAGCCGGCTCCGCGTCTGCCGCGCCACGATCGGATTGCGACGCAGACAGTGGTCGGATGCGCGTCGATTGTCTTCCATATCGTCGCCGTGACCGTTCTTCTGGTCCTGGTTTCGCTCCCGAGTGCGCCCGTCCCGAGCACCTCGTTCAGGCAGACCGCCCCCGACCCCGCGCCGCTGCGATTCGTCTTCCTCCCGAAGTCCGGTCCTGGTGGCGGAGGCGGTGGCGGCGGCAACCGGCAGAGCGGGCCCATTCCGCGCGCCCAGGCGAAAGGCCACGATGCCTTCACGCTGCCGGCCGCGAAGCCGATCGCTTCCGCGCCGCGTCCGGTCGACGCACCTCCGCAGGCTCAAGCTGTTGCGATCGATGCGGTGCCGCTCGCCTCGGGACCGACCGTCCAGGTCGGATTGCCCGATGGCCTGCTCACCGCTGGATCGTCACAGGGGCCGGGATCCGGAGGCGGCGTCGGGACCGGCACTGGAACGGGCATCGGCTCGGGGCACGGACCAGGAATGGGTCCGGGCGTTGGGGGTGGAACCGGCGGCGGGGTCTACCGCCCCGGCGGCGGCGTGACGACGCCAACTGTGATACGGGAGGTGAGGCCGAGTTACACGCCGGAGGCCATGCGCGCGAAGATTCAGGGTCTCATCACCCTCGAAGTCGTCGTCCTGCGCGACGGCGGTCCGGGTGACATCCGCATCGTCAGGTCGCTGGATCCGGGCGGTCTCGATCGGCAGGCGATCGCGGCGGTTCGCGAGTGGCGATTCAACCCGGGCCGCCTGAATGGCGTCCCGGTCGACGTCCTCGTCACGATCGAGTTGAGCTTCCGCATTCACTAGGGGAATCTCCGCGGGGCGCGTGGAGAATTCCCCAGCCGGCCCGGCTCGGGCCGATATTCCCTCCAAAATGAGCCTGTTTGCCGGGTTTCCCGCGGATGCGGCCGTGGCACACCTGTTGCTGCCGGGATCTCGGCAGATAGGGACCTTCGAGGTTCCGTCTCGCAAACTCCTCGCCAGAAAGGATGTCTCGATGATCTCCCGGGAAAGCGTCGAAGGCGTGCTCCAGCGAATCCGCCCGTTCATGCAGGCCGATGGCGGTGACATCCAGCTGGTGGCCATCGAGGGAAACATGGCACGGGTGCGTCTCAGCGGCATGTGCGCCGGCTGCCCGAGTGCCCACATGACGCTGTATCTGGGCGTCGAGTCGGCGCTGCGGGACGAAATCCACGAGTTCGAGCGTCTCGAAGTCGTCTGAGGAGCCGTCATGCGCCAGCCATCAGCCTTCGCGTCCGAAAACATCGTCGTCGGGACGAGTCCGCGGATGCGGGCCGTGTTCGATTTCGTTCGTATCATTGCCGACAGCACCAGCACCGTCCTCGTCACGGGCGAGAGCGGCACCGGCAAGGAAGTCGTCGCCAACATGATCCACCATGCGAGCCCGCGGCGGCATCGGCCGTTCGTCGCCGTGAGCTGCGCGCTGTTCTCCGAGAACCTGATCGAGACGGAGTTGTTCGGCCACGAGCGCGGGGCGTTCACCGGCGCCATTCGAGAGAAGGCGGGCCGCTTCGAGCTCGCGCAGGGCGGGACGATCTTCCTCGACGACATCGACGACGTGCCGCTGTCGATGCAGGTGAAGCTCCTGCGCGTCGTTCAGAACCGCGTCGTGGAGCGGGTGGGTGGAGCGCGCACGATCCCCATCGACGTGCGCATCATCACGGGGAGCAAGCGCGATCTCCGCCAGCTCGTCGCCGAAGGGAAGTTCCGGGAGGACCTGTTCTATCGGCTGAACGTGCTGCCAATCGTCCTCCCGCCACTGCGCGAGCGGCGCGAGGACATTCCGGTGCTGACCGACGCCTTTTTCCGCCGGTTCTTCCGGCAGCGCGGCAACGACATGCCCGAGGTGTCGCCGATCGTCCGCCAGCTCTTCATGCGCTACGACTGGCCGGGCAACGTCCGGGAGCTCGAAAACGCGTGTGAGCGCATCGCGCAGACGTCGACGTGCGGCGCCGTCAAGATCGGTTGCATGGCCGCGGGCCTACTCTTTCAGGCGGCGCCGGCGCAGCATCCGGTCGAAACTGAGACGGAACGGTCCGTCCAGCCCGAGACGCAACCGGTCGACACCACGCCCTCGATCACCAGCATTTCGCTCGACGATCGCCTGCGCGAGGTCGAGGCGAATCTCATAACGTGGGCGCTGAGAGTCACGGGCGGCAACAAGTCGAAGGCGGCCGAGCTGCTGAAGATCAAGCGCTCGACGCTGGGGGATCGCATCGACCGGTGCGGTCTCCGGGTCGAGGACGATGAGGCGACGGCCGCGACTGACTCACAGCTCGCGGCGACCGCGTGAGGGGTTCCCTAGTCCCTAGTCCCTAGTCCCTAGTCCCTACATCATTCAATGGTGTGGCACAGATCGCAGTCCTGACGGATGACCGCGCCGTCGGGTGACTTGTGGCTGTCGTCGTGGCAGCGGAAACAGCCCGGGCCGCTGTTGTGCCCGATGTTGTTCATGTAGGTCCCCCACCCGACATTCATCCGTGGAAAGACATTGCGCCGGTAGAGCGCCTGGGTCCGGCCGACCGCCCGTTCGAGGGCGGCGCTTCGGCTGGAGGCCACCGACGGGTAGTTCTTCGCGTAAAACCCGCGCAGCCGCTCGGCGATACGGGCTTCAGCCGCCTCCCGAGTGTCGTACCGCTCGATGAGCGCCGCGACCGCTTCCCGGCGGATGAATGGCAGCTCGCGCGAGATGTCCCCCAGCGCGATCGCGGTATCGACGGCACGTTCGGGCGACGGGTCGAACGGATGGCTCGGCCGGTTGTGACAGTCCATGCAGTCCATCAGCCGGCGCTCCCCGCGCGCGATCGCGTCGTCAGACACATCAGGGGCGCGGAACTCACGTATGCGGCCCTGCCGATCGGTGAGGCGCACCCACGGAATCGTTTGCCGCTTGTCGTCGGTGGCGACGTACTCGATCCGATTCGCGACATTCATGTGCCAGTGGATGCCGGTCGCGATGCCCAGCCTCTCGCTGCCGCCGCCAACGTGAACGCGCAAGGTCATCACCGTCTCGCTGTTGGCTTCGTCCGAGGCGTACTCCCGGCGCACGTCCACCTTGTCGCCGTGAAACTTCTCGGGCCAGTGACACTGCTCGCAGGTGTCCCGGGCCGGCCGGAGGTCCGACACGGGGGATGGAATCGGACGGCTGTGGGAGTTCGCGAGCACGGCAACGACCTGCCGCGCGCCGGACAGCTTCGACTTGACGAACCAGGATGCGCCCGACCCGATGTGGCATTGCACGCAGGTGACGCGGGAGTGCGGGCCGTCCTGGTACGCGGCGAACTCCGGCTCCATCACCTCGTGGCAGACCTGACCGCAGAAGCCCACCGAGTCCATGTACTCGACGCCGCGGTAGGCCGCAAGCGATACGATGACCACGTTGACGAACGTGAGCACGGCGATCCCCAGAACCGCCCGGCGCGTGGACGGGTTGTTCAAATCGATTGACGGCCAGTGGGCCGGTCCCCGGCCGGCACGCTCGCGCCGGCGGTTCAGCCAGAAACCGAGCGGCATGAGGGCGAGCCCGAAGAGGAAGATCGCCGGCAGCACCAGGAACACCAGGATGCCGATGTAGGGATTGGTGTGAAAGCCGAACAGATCGAGCGCGAACACCGTCAGGACGAGCACCGCGCCGATCGTGGCCAGACCCGCCCCGACCATCGTGATCGGATGAGACAGTCGCGGCGACAACGCCATCAATGGCCTCCGAGAACGAGCGCGTAGATTATCAGGACGACGAGCGCAAGGCCGATCCCGACCGCGATCCCGCCGACCACGTATCCGGTCCGCATCTGCCGCCGGGTCGGGGGCGGCGCGACCTTGGCCTCGAGCGCTCCTTCGCTTCGGAGACGTTCCAGTTCGAGCGCCCGCTCCTCCCGCATCTCGCGTTCGCTCACGACGCCCGTGAAGATGACGAGATCCATGGGGAACTTCCCGGGCCGGAGATGGCCGTTGAAGAAATGGATCGTGAAGATGAAGCCCACGGCGAGCAGCGCTTCCTCGCCGTGCACGACGAGCGCGACGTTGAACATCCAGCCGGGCAGGATACGAGCGAACGTCGCGGGGAACCAGAGGATCAGCCCCGAGCCGCCGATGATCAGCATCCCCCAGAACACCGCCCAGTAGTCGAACTTCTCCCAATACGTGTAGCGATCGAACTCGGGACGTGGCCCCAGGCCGAGGAACCAACGGGTGTGCTCGTACAGCTCCCGCACGTCTCTCGGCTGCGGGACCATCGACCCAGGTCCCCAGAGCAGGCCCGCCTCACCCCGCCCGAAGATCCGGTACGCGACTCGGGCAACGTGAATGGTAAAGACGGCGATCATGACGATCGCGAAGAACCGGTGGAGCCGGCCCGCGACGGCGAAGCCGCCGAAGAGGCGCGCGAGCACCGCCGCCCACCGCATGTCGCTGAAGAGCAGCGGCAGGCCGGTCAGCGCCAGCCCGAGAAAGCTCGTCATCAGCCCGGCGTGCAGCAGCCGCTCGGCCCGGCCGAATCTGACGTAGTGCCGCTCACTCGGCGGCGCCGCGGTCGTCGTCATTCCGTTGCTCCGGAACGGCCGGAGATCGCCGCTCGCGAAATCCGCGCCAGAACCACAGCGTCGTGTGCAGGCCGAAGAAGGTGAACACACCGGCGAGCAGCACGTTCATGGCCTGCGCCACGTAGTAGACGTGCGGCGACCGCGCCCGGTCGCGTTTGTCGGCGTGCGGATCGTACCCCACGACGTTCTCGGTCGCCGACGGATGGCACTGGCGGCACGTGGCGACCACGTTCGCCGGCGACACGCTGGACCGCGGATCTTCCTTCGGGTGGATGGCGTGCGCCGTATGGCAGTCGGCGCACTTCGCGATCCGCGCGAAGCCGAGCGACTGAACCTGGCCGTGGAACGTGTCGCGATAGGTGCGGAGCGCCTCGGCGTGGCACGTGCCGCACTCCTCGACCGCCCCGAGCTGCCAGCCCTCGCGCTCGGTGCGCTGGATGCCGTGCGCCGTGTGGCACGTCTGGCACGCCGGCGCGCTCGGCATGCCTCGCGCCAGCGCCCCGCCGTGGACGCTGGCGGCAAACAACTGCCCAACGCCCGCATGACACGTGCCGCACGTTGACGGCACCTTCGTCCGGTGGATCGGGCTCTCGGGGTCGCTCTTCGGGAGGATGTCGTGCGTGCGGTGGCAATCGCCGCAGGCCGGCGCGACGATCAACCCCGCTTTCTCGAGCGCCCGACCGTGGATGCTGTCGTGGAACGACGCCGGCACGTTCCCGGCCTCGATCCCGCGGCTGATGATCGCGGGATCGCCGTGACAGCGGGCGCACGTGCCGACGAGATTGAGCTTGTAGGTCGTTGATGTCGGATCGCTCGCGGCCTTGATCTCGTGCGCGGTGTGACAATCGACGCACGTCGCTGCGGGGCTCGCCGGATCCGCCCGGCGCGCGCGTGCATGCACACCGAGATCGTACTTGGCCACCACGTCCTCGTGACACGTGGAGCACGACACGCGCGCCAGCTTCTCGGGATGCGGAAACTCAGTAACTTTGGCCAGATCCGCGTGGCAGTCGACGCAGGCGAGCGGCGCATGGACCGACGCGGCGTACTTTTCGGGGAGGACGACGACCGGTTGACCGGTGGCGCGGGCAGCCGACGGAGCCGAGTGACAGGCGAGACAGTCGTCGTTCGCGGGCGGCCGGTCCGTCGACTGCGCCGCGACGGACGCAGTCAGCACCAGTGCCACCGCGCCCGCCCTCAGAAACCGAAGAGCCATCGAGACGCCGAATCTTACTTCTTCTTCAGGCTCTGCATGTACGCGACGAGTGCGTCGAGCTCCTCCTTCGGCAGGCTGTAGTCCTTCATCGGCGGCTTCCGCTCCGATTTCGTCTTCGCGGTCATCTCCTTGGCGTTGACGATCCACTGTCGGATCTCGTCGGCCGAGAGCTTGCTGCCGACCCCGTCGAGCGGACCCTTCTTGTTCCCCTTACCCTCGATCGAGTGACACACCGAGCACTTCTGCTGCTCGTAGACCTTCATGCCCTTTGCGACCTGGTCATCCTTCTGCGCCGCGACCGTCGGAGCGGCGAAGGCCGCGATGACGATTCCCGCGATAACTGCCGTCACACGATTCATGGAGCCTCCTTGACCTCGAACAACTGCGTCAGGACCTTGCCGAGATTCTCGCTGTCCGACTGCCCGAGCGCAACTGATGCGCGAGCAGCGATCGCTCCCACTACCTGACAGGCCAGATCTTCCAATGCCGATCGTTCGGCGGGCGTCAGGCCTCGGGTCTTGACCGTCATCCGCGCGATCTCCGCGCGACAGACCGCGTCGAAGCGTTTTTCGAGCGCACGCGCCATTGGGCTCATGACGGCGCGGTGTCGCAAAGGGGGTGCCACGCTTTTCGCTCATATCCCTTTGTCTCCGAACGCGATCGCCGGATTGCCGGCACGTTTCCGGGCATACCGTTTGCCCGATAGTGAGGAACGTGCATTGTAACGCGAGGTTGCCGATGGAAGCGTTCATCGTTCACCACGTCCCGTGGACCTGCCGCTGGGGACGGTTCAGCGGACCGCTGCCGGCCCACACCGCCTATCGGCGGTCTCTGTGGGGGTGTGCACATCCGTCGAAGGCGGCCGCGCCTCCTGTCGTCGATGAGCCGGCCTGCGAAGCGTGCGAGTGCTGGGAGGTGCGGGAGCAGGGTGCCGGAAAACCGGCAGCCGAATCGCCGGTCCGCCGCGTCGTTCGAAGTGCTGATTCCTAAGCAGCTTACAGAGCCCTCTTTCCGTGCGGCGCTGGCATAGCGGTTGCCCTCCCAGATCCAAGCCGACGCGCTTACATCGGGCGAGGGAGGGAATCATGGACCGGCCCTGGATTACGGTGGACGGCAACGAAGCCGCCGCCAACATCGCGTACCAGCTCAGCGACGTCATCGCGATCTACCCGATCACGCCGTCCTCGACGATGGGCGAAGCCGCCGACGCGTGGGCGGCGGACCATCGACCAAACCTCTGGGGCGTGGTGCCGTCGGTCGCTGAAATGCAGAGCGAAGGCGGCGCGGCCGGCGCGGTCCACGGCGCGCTGCAGACGGGCGCGCTGGCCACGACGTTCACGGCCAGTCAGGGCCTGCTGCTGATGATCCCGAACATGTACAAGATCGCCGGTGAGCTGACGCCGGCGGTCTTTCACGTGTCGGCGCGCGCGCTCGCGACTCACGCGCTCTCCATCTTCGGCGATCACAGCGACGTGATGGCCGTGCGATCGACCGGCTGGGCCATGCTCGCCTCCGGCTCGGTCCAGGAGGCCCAGGATCTCGCGCTCGTCGCGCACGCGGCCACGCTGGAGGCGCGCGTCCCGTTCGTCCACTTTTTCGACGGGTTCCGGACGTCTCACGAGGTGGCGAAGATCCACAGTCTCGCGCCCACTGATCTGCACGCGCTCGTCTCCGAGTCGCGCATCGAGGCGCACCGCGCCCGCGCGCTCAGCCCCGATCATCCGGTCGTGCGGGGAACCGCTCAGAACCCCGACGTGTTCTTCCAAGGCCGCGAGGCGGTCGGACCCTACTACGACCGGTGTCCGGCCATCGTGCAGGAGGCGATGGATCGGTTCGCGTCCGTCACGGGACGCCACTACCAGCTTTTCGAGTACGTAGGGGCTCCTGACGCCACGCGCGTGGTCGTCGTGATGGGTTCGGCGGCCGGTGCGCTGGAAGAGACGGTCGAGGCGCTGCACGGCCGGGGCCGCGAGCCCGTCGGCCTCCTGAAAGTCAGGTTGTTCCGGCCGTTCAGCGCCGGTCATTTCGTCCGCGCACTCCCCCCGACCGTCCGCGCCATCGCGGTTCTCGACCGCACGAAGGAACCGGGCGCGATCGGCGAGCCCCTCTACTCCGACGTCGTCGCCGCAATCGACAGAGCGCTCGCGGATGGCGTCGCGCCGTTCCAGAGCCGCCCGCGTGTCATCGGCGGACGGTACGGCCTCGGGTCGAAGGAGTTCACGCCGGCGATGGCGAGAGCCGTGTTCGACGAGCTGGCCGAGCCCGCATCACGGAGCGGCTTCACGATCGGCATCGACGACGACGTGAGCTTCACGAGCCTCGCGTATGACGAGACCTTCGACATTGAGCCGGACGACGTCGTTCGCGCCGTCCTCTACGGCGTCGGCGCGGACGGCACCGTCGGGGCCGCGAAAAACACCATCAAGATCATCGGCGACGAGACCGATCGCTTCGCGCAGGGCTACTTCGTCTACGACTCGAAGAAGTCCGGCTCGACGACCGTTTCGCACCTGCGCTTCGGGCCGCGGGCCATTCGATCGACCTATCTCGTCGCGCGCGCGCGTTTCGTGGGGTGCCATCAGTGGGAGTTGCTCGAGCGGCTCGACGTCCTGGAGCGTGCCGCGGAGGGGGCGACGGTCCTCCTCAACAGTCCCTACGGGCCGACGGAGGTATGGGCGCACCTGCCGGCGCGCGTGCGGCGCCAGATCGTTCAGCACCGCTACCGGCTGTTCGTCATCGATGCGAGTCGCGTGGCCCAGAAGGCCGGCATGGGTCGGCGCGTGAACACCGTGCTGCAGACCTGTTTCTTCGCGCTCGCCGGCGTGCTGCCGCGGGGCGAAGCGATCGCGGCCATCAAGCGCGCGGTGAAAAAAACGTACGGCAGCAAGGGGGACGCCGTCGTTCAGCAGAACTTCGCGGCCATCGATCAGGCGCTCGCGAATCTGCACCAGGTGACAGTGCCTGCGGCAGCCCCCGTGGACGGGGACGATCTCCACGGCCAGCGCGAGGGGGCGCCGGAGTTCGTACGAACGGTCCTCGAACCCATCATCGAGGGTCGCGGCGACGAGCTGCCGGTCAGCGTGTTCCCCATCGACGGGACGTACCCCGTCGGCACCTCGCGCTGGGAAAAGCGCAATCTGGCTGATGCGATTCCGGTGTGGGACGAGGGCATTTGCATCCAGTGCAACAAGTGCGCGCTCGTCTGCCCGCACGCCGCCATCCGTGTGAAAGCCTATCCGGCGCACCATCTCGCGGCGGCGCCGCCGACGTTCAGAGCCGTCGACTACAAGGGCGCCGAATACGCCGGGATGAAATACACCGTGCAGGTCGCGCCCGAAGACTGCACCGGGTGCGAGCTGTGCGTCGAGATTTGCCCGGCGCGCGACAAGAAGACGGGCGATCTGGCGCTCGCCATGCGGCCGCAGCGGCCGCTTCGCGCGGACGAACGGACCAACTTCTCGTTCTTCCGGGACCTGCCGGAAGTCGATCGCGCGTCGGCCAAGCGCGCCACCGTCAAAGGCTGTCAGTTCCTCGAACCGTTGTTCGAGTTCTCTGGCGCCTGCGCCGGCTGCGGCGAGACGCCCTACCTCAAGCTGGTGACGCAGCTCTTCGGCGATCGCCTGGTGGTCGCCAACGCGACCGGCTGCTCCTCCATCTTCGGTGGCAATCTGCCCACCACGCCGTGGACGTGCAACGACGAGGGCCGCGGCCCGGCGTGGTCGAACTCGCTGTTCGAAGACAACGCCGAGTTCGGCTACGGCATGCGGCTCACGATCGACAAACACGCGGGCGAGGCCCGCGCGCTCGTCGCGCGGCTGCGCGCTACGATTGGCGAGCCGCTCGCGGCGGCAATCCTCGAGGCAGGCCAGGACAGCGAAGCGGACATTCACGATCAACGCGATCGCGTCACGGCGCTCCGGCGAGTGCTCCACGCGGAGCGGGACCGCGATCCCGTCGGACCGGCGGCCTCGGATCTCAGGCGGCTGATCGGCCTCGCCGACTATCTCGTGAAAAAGTCGGTCTGGATCGTCGGTGGAGACGGCTGGGCGTACGACATCGGGTACGGCGGCCTCGATCACGTGCTCGCGGCCGGGCGCAACGTCAACGTGCTCGTGCTCGACACCGAGGTCTACTCGAACACCGGCGGGCAGATGTCCAAGGCGACGCCGCGCGGCGCGGTCGCGAAGTTCGCCGCCGCGGGCAAGCCGCTCGCGAAGAAGGACCTCGGCCTGCTCGCGATGACCTACGGCACCGTGTACGTCGCGCAGGTAGCGCTCGGCGCGAACGATACGCAGACCGTCAAGGCCATTCTCGAAGCCGAATCGTACGACGGCCCGTCGCTCGTCATTGCCTACGCCCACTGCATCGCCCACGGGATCGAGATCAGCAAGGGGCTCGAGCAGCAGGCGCGCGCCGTGGAATGCGGGCACTGGCCCCTCTATCGCTTCGATCCGCGGGCAGCGTCGGCAGGCAAGAGCCCACTGACGCTCGATTCGCGGCCGCCGAAGATCTCGTTTACCGACTACGCCTACGAAGAGACGCGCTACAAGATGCTGAAGGCGCTGGACCCAGGTTCAGCGGAGCGCCTGGCGGCCGAGGCGCAGCGGGACGTCACGTTCCGGCGGAGGCTCTACGAGCAGCTCGCGGCGCTGCATCGGGATGCCGTCACGACGCCGCCTGAGGGCCGTCTGGTATGAGCGTCAACCGTCGTCCGAAGGCCGTAGCCCCCGTCCGCGTCTCGAACCACGTCGAGCCGCGGAACCTCGTCGGTCTGGCGCGGCACTACCTCCGGGATCTCGTGTATGGCGCGAACGACGGGATCATCACCACTTTTGCAGTGGTCGCCGGCGTCGCCGGAGGCGCCCTCTCGGGTCGAGCCGTGCTGATTGTCGGGGCCGCCAACCTGCTGGCCGACGGGCTGTCGATGGGGGTTGGGAACTACTTGGGCATCCGATCCGACGAGAGTGCGCGTGCGGCGCAGGCGTTGCCGGAGCAAGAGGCACGACCCATCCGGCACGGCCTGGCGACGTTCCTGGCGTTCGTCGTCGCGGGCACCGTCCCGCTGCTTCCGTACGTGACGTCGGTCGACGCGTCGCGATTCGTGCTCTCGTCGGCGTTGACGCTCACCATGTTGTTCGCCGTCGGCGCGGCGCGCGCGCTCGTCACGGTCGATCGATGGTGGATCGCCGGGCTGGAAATGCTCGGTCTCGGCGCGGTGGTGGCCGCCGGAGCTTACGGCGCGGGCGCGGCCGCTGCAGCGATCATCCAGGGGGATTGAATCATGGAACCCTCAATGCTTCTCGTCATCGCCGTGTTCGGCACGGTCGTGGCCTTCTTCGTGATCACCAGCGTTCGTGCGTGGCGGACCTACCGCGGCGTGCACGTGATCCAGTGTCCGGAAACCCGGAAGGCCGCGGCGGTCCGCGTGGACACGGGACACGCCGCGCTGACGGCGCTCACGCAGGACGCGGCCGACGTGCAGCTCGCGTCCTGTTCGCGCTGGCCGGAGCGTGCCGGATGCGATCAGGCCTGCGTGCCGCAAATCGAGCGGGACCCGAAGGAAACCCGGCTCGACGCAATCCTGGCCGACATCTTCACGGACCAGCACTGTGCCCTGTGTAGGAAACCGATCGCAGGAGTGCCGGCGATCGGCCACAAACCGGCGCTTCGCGCCCCCGACGGCCGGACGATTCCGTGCGATCAGATTGCCCCCGAGCACATCGAGGAGATGCTCGACACGCACCGCATCGTCTGCTGGGACTGCGACGTCGCTGAGAGGTTCCGGCGCGAGTTTCCCGATCGCGTGATCGACGTCCCGGGTCCCCCGCCGTGCTGAGCGGGCCCGCAGACGAACGGCGGAGGTTTCTCCGCCGGCTCGCCGGCGCGATGGCTGCGGGCGGCGCGACCTTCATCGGCCTGCAGCGGTGGATGGAACGCCCGCCTCGGCCCGCGCCGCTGCCGCCGACGGCGCTGCGGCTTGGACCGGCTGAGCGCTTCGTGGAAGGCCCGACGCTCGTGGCCGAGCACCGGATCGTTATCGTCCGCCGGGGCCCGGCGTTCAGCGCGCTCTCGGCGATCTGCAGCCACCAGGGCTGTACGGTCAGGCCATCGGCGGACGGTGCGCGGCTCGAGTGCCCGTGCCACCTGGGTGTCTACGATGTCACCGGCCGGATCATCTCGGGTGACGCTCCTGTGGGACTTCGGCCCTACCGGGCGTTCGTCGCATCCGACACGGGCGACCTGATCGTCGATCGTGCGCTATGAGGTCTCGCCATGCGCTTCAGGGACGCTGAACATCTCGCGCGGCTCGCGGGCCTGTTTCTGGCCGGCGCGGCGCTCTTCGTCGTGCTGCGCGCGGCGCTGGTTCCGGACGATTTCGGCGTCTACGGCCACTACCGCGCGGGTGCGCTGGCGGACAACGCCGCCCGTCCGATCGCATACGCGGGACAACCGGCGTGCGTCGAGTGTCACAGCGACACCGGCGACCTCAAGCGCGTGGGTGCGCACGCGCCGGTCTCCTGCGAAGCCTGTCACGGACCGCTCGCACGGCACGCTGCCGGCGAAGTGACCAAGCCGCCGCGACCGGGCCCGACCGTCTGCCTCGTGTGCCACGCGAAGGCCACGGGCAGGCCGGCCTGGATGAAACAGATCGTGTCCGCCGAGCACGCGGGTGAGGGGGGATGCACGACGTGTCACCAACCGCACACGCCGCGTATTCAGTAGCCGATGGATGAAACACGACGCGCCTTTCTGCTGAAAGCCGGTGGCACGCTCTTCGTCCTGTCGGGCGCAGCGGCCGCGGCGTGGGAGGCGCTCGCCGCGGGACGGCAGGGGACGGCACCCGACGACGTGCGCGGCAAGCACTGGTGGGCGATGGCGATCGACATCGACCGCTGCATCGGCTGCGGCAACTGCGTCCCCGCCTGCAAGATCGAGAATGACGTCGTCGACGAGCCGTTCTACTTCCGAACCTGGGTGGAGCGCTATCAGGTCGATCCCGACGATCTCGCGCACCCGATCGTCGATTCGCCGAACGGCGGGCACGGCGGCTTTTCCGACCTCGCGGCGCGCGACGGCGCGAAAGTGTTCTTCGTGCCGAAGCTGTGCAACCACTGCGCCGACTCCCCGTGCGTGCAGGTCTGCCCGGTCGGCGCCACGTTCCACAGCCCGGACGGCGTAGTGCTCGTCGACAAGGAATACTGCATCGGCTGCCGGTACTGCGTGCACGCGTGTCCTTACGGCTGCCGGTATATCGATCCGCGCACGCACACGGTCGACAAGTGCACGCTCTGCTACCACCGGATCACAAAGGGTCTGCAGCCGGCATGCTGTGAAACCTGCCCCACGGGTGCGCGGCGCGTCGGCGATCTCCGGAACCCGGACGATCCGATTCACGAGTTCCTTCGATCGCAGCCCGTGCAGGTGCTGAAACCCCAGATGGCGACCGGACCCAAGGTGTACTACGCAAACCTCGACGGCGCCGTGCGCTGAGGAGGCCCAATGCCCGCGGTCGAAGGCTTCATGTATCCGAACGAGATCGAGCTCCAGTGGAGCGTCCTGATCGTCCTGTACCCGTTCATCACGGGTCTGGTTGCGGGCGCGTTCATTCTCGCATCGCTGGAGCGGTGTTCGACGTGCGTGCGGTCGCACCCACCTACCGCCTGGCCCCGCTGACCGCGCTCGCGTTCCTGCTGGTCGCCCCACTGCCGCTGCAGCTTCACCTCGGACATCCGGAGCGCTCGCTCGAGATGTACCTGACGCCGCACAGGACGTCGGCCATGGCGATGTTCGGGTTCGTCTACCTCTGGTATCTGCTCGTCGTCCTCGTCGTGGAAATCTGGCTCGACTACCGGCGGGACCTCGTGCTGGCCTGGAAGGCGAGTCGCGGGCCGAAACGAATCCTGTACGCGGCGCTGACGCTCGGCTCCGACAACATCAGCGAGTCGGCGCTGCGGATCGACGATCGCGTGGGGCGCATCGTGACGATCGTCGGAATCCCGTCGGCCTTCCTGCTGCACGGCTACGTCGGGTTCATCTTCGGCTCGGTGAAGGCCAACCCCTGGTGGTCGACGCCGATGATGCCGATCGTGTTCCTGTTCTCGGCGATCGTCTCGGGCATCGCGCTGGTGCTGCTCGTGTACCTGGCGCTCACCTGGTGGCGGCGCGAAACTCCCGACATGGCCTGCGTGGACACAGTCGCGCGGTACCTGTTCTACGCGTTCCTTATCGACTTCTCGCTCGAGCTGCTCGACCTCGTGCACCGCATCTACGAGGCGGACGAGTCCTTCAGGACGCTGGACTTCATGGTGCACACGCGGCTCTACACGTCCCAGATCGTGCTGCAGATCGTGCTCGGCACGCTCGTACCGCTCGCGCTCCTGGCGATCGTGCAGCTCCGGCGCTTCAGCGCGCGGCGGCGCACGCACATCTACGTCGCGGCGGCGGTGCTGACGTTCGTCGGGATCTTCGCGATGCGCTGGAACGTGGTGATCGGCGGCCAGCTCTTCTCGAAGAGCTTTTTGGGCTACACCACTTACAAGATGGGATTCGCGACACGCGAGGGCCTGCTGCCCGCGCTGCTTCTGGTCGTCCTGCCCTTCGTCCTGCTGGCTGGCCTCATCCGCCTGCTGCCGCCGTGGCCGGCGGGCCAGCCGCAGCGCGCGGCCGGCGGCCCGGACTCAGGATGATTCGACCGGGGCGTCGTCTCCGAGTCTGAACTCGCCCGCGTCGGCCGCCGCGAGGAGCGTTCGAGCCCGCTCTTCGTCCGCCTCCGCCACGAGAATCTCGACCCTGCCGAGTCCATCGAGCGTGAGTCCGTGGGTCTTCCTGAGCGATTCACCCCGCGAAATGCTGAGGATGCCGGCCGACTCCAGGAACTGACGGATCTGCTCAGCCTGAAGCTCGCCGTTCGCGACGAAGACACACCGTTCATGCAGAGCCATGCCGAGAGTGTACGCCATCCATCGCCTCGACAGCGGTGCGACCTCCGCGACAAAACCGTGGGACTACTGCGTGGGACTCGCGGTGTAGCCCAGAGTCGTCAGCAGGATGATGTAGAGAATCGCGCCGACCGTGAGAATCCCGACCAGCCGTCCCGGCTCGCCGCGCGCGGCACGGCGATCGAGAAACGGCACCGCCGCGAGCAGGCCGCCGGCGACGCCGAACGCGATGACGCCGACCATCTCCCCTTCCAGACCGAGGATGTGCCCGGGCAGATACTTCAGGGTCTGGAACATGAACATAAAGTACCATTCCGGTTTGATCCCAGCGGGCGCCGGGGCGAACGGATCGGCCTTCTCGCCCAATTCCGTGGGATAGAACGCCGCGAGCGCGGCGAGCGCCGCTACCGCCGTCAGCCATCCAACCGCGTCGCGCAGCAGGAAATTGGGAAGAAACGGCATCACCCGCCTCGTCCCGTCACGCTCGACCGACGGCGGGACGCTCATGCCGTGCCGCTGAACGAGCAGCAGGTGCAGTCCGAGGAACAGCGTCGTGAATGCGGGCAGCACGGCGACGTGAATGCCGTAGAAGCGCGTCAGCGTCGCGCCCGTGACATCGTCGCCGCCGCGCAGCAGCTTCCGGACGAAGCCTCCGACGATCGGCAGCACGCCGGGGATGTCGGTGCCGACCTTCGTGGCAAACAAGGCCAGCGTGTTCCAGGGCAGCAGATAACCGGTGAAGCCGAAGGCGAGCGCCAGGCCGAACAGCGCCACGCCGCTCAGCCACGTGACCTCGCGCGGCGGGCGATACGCTTTCAGGAGCAGCACGCTCAGCATGTGCAGGAAGAGTGTGAAGATCATGAGGTTGGCCGACCACGCGTGAATCGAGCGAATCAGCCAGCCGAACTGCACCTCCGCCATGAGGAACTGCACCGACTCGTACGCCTCTTCGGCGCTCGGACGGTAGTAGAACAACAGCAGAATGCCGGTCGCGACCTGCACGCCGAAGAGAAACAGCGTCATCCCGCCGAGGTAGTACCAGACGGCGTGACGGTGGATCGGCACCTGTTTGTGGCGCGCGAGGCGCTCGAGCTCGCCGAGCCCGATGCGCTCGTCGAGCCAGGCGCGCAGACCGTTCATACGGTCTTCCTCACGACGATCTGATCGCCCTGCGCGTTGACGGTGAGCGAATCGAGCGGCCGCGGAGGCGGGCCGCTGATGTTGCGGCCGGAGAGGTCGAAGTGCCCGTTGTGGCACGCGCACCACAGGTGCCCCAGGTCTTCGCGGAACTGGACGGTGCAGTTCAGATGAGTGCAGATCGCCGAGAAGGCGCGCAGCTCGCCGGACTCTGTCCGGATCAGGATGCCGGGCCGACTACCGAACTTGAAGATGCGGCCGCTCATCGGCTTCACCTCGCTCGCTTTGATGGGCAGCGTCACGCTGGCCGCGCTGGATTCGGCCACCTCGGGCGGCAGCAAGTACCGCGTGACGGGGTACATCACCGAGACGACAAACCCGCCGACGCTTGTGCCCAAAAACCAATTGAGCACGCTCCGGCGACGCACGGGCGGCGACGGCGCCGAGGTGTCGACCCCCTTCACGTCTGCTCGTCCTTCCTCATGACTGCTCTCGGTTCTGTCTCCGCTCGATCTCGCGGATCTTCAAGACCAGTCCTCCAATAACCGCCCCGATGAGGAGGAGCGACACCGCGAGACCCTTTCGCCGGAAGGCCAGCTCGTCGAGCGCGCGCACGCCGCGCGCGTGCGTGCGTTCGGTAATGGCAATACCCTCGGCCACGGTTTTCTGCACGATGTCCGGGTTGAACGAATGCAGGTCGGCGCGCGCCTTGACGAGCGCGTCGGCCGCGGCGGTCAGATCGAACCGGGCCTGGCTGACCTCCATGCCCGACCGCTCGGCTCGCACGAGCAGGGCAAGGCTGTCGTCGTGCGCCCGCACCAGCCGGTCGAGGAGCGAGCGCATGCCGTCAGCCGCCTTGCCGCCGGGATCGTCGGCCGCATGGCAGGTCCCGCAGAACCCGCCCTCTCCAATCCCCAGCATTCGGTCGTTTCCTTCGAGCACGTCGTGATTGCCATGACAGGTGGCGCACCCTGGCGTGCCCATCTCGGCGAACACGGCCGCGTGGCGGCTCAGGGCAAACCGCTCCGCCATAACCGAGTGGCACTGACCGCAGACGTTGCCAACCCAATTGACACCGGGCGGCGCCGCCCCGTGATTCCCGTGACAGTCGTTGCACGTCGGCGCGCTCAGATCGCCGCCGGCCGTCAGCTTCTGCCAGTGGATGCTCGCCTTGTACTTCGCGGGCTGGTCGGTCGGGATGCCGTAGGACGCCATCAGCTTGGCATCGCCATGGCACCGGCTGCACGTGTCCACGACACGCAGCGGGTGAACCGTCGAGCGGGGATCGGAGGCAGGACGAATCGAGTGCGGCGAATGGCACGACGTGCACGTGGCGACCTTCGGGTCACGTTCGCCACGCAGCCGGCGGCCATGCACGGACGTCTCGTACTCCGCGAGCTGATCGACGCGGAGCGCCGGATTGTAGCGCCGCATGAACTGCGCGTCGGCGTGGCACCTCGCGCACACCTGCGGCGTGATTTCCCGCGCGGGCACCCCGAGGTAGCCTCTCGCCGGGTTCATCGCTTCGACGCCGCGCTCGCGCGGGTCGCCGCCGTGGCAGGCGGCACAGCCGAACCCTCTGGCGCGGTGGATATCGTCCGCAAAGAGGGTCACCGGCGCCTTGAGGCGCGCATCGGGCAGCGCCGCGTGGCAGGCGCTGCACGTGTCCGGCTGGTCGGCCGCGATCAGGTGACTTCCCGACACGAGCCCGAACGTCAGCACCAGCGCCGGAAACATGGCACCGCGTGTCATCGGGCGCCCCCGCGCTGCAGCGCCGCCGTCAGGTCCGCCATTTCCTGCGGGGTGAACCGCGGCCATGACCGCTCCGCTATGAGCCCGTGGTTCCAAAGGGCCGCGGCCACGGCGGCCGGAGACTCCAGTGCGCGGCCGGCGAAGAGCGGCCGCGCCCGACCCGAGCGATGGCACGTCAGGCAGCCCTTCGCCTCCGCCACCTGACGACCCCGCGCCTCATTCGTCCCGGATCCAAAGTACCTGATCGAGTACAGATAGGCGACGATGTCCGCCATCTGATCCGACGTGAGAGCTGGAATGTCGATGCCGCGCGCGCGCATCTCGGCGGTCATCGCCGGCGCCTTGTTCCACATGGCTACGGCGAAGTCGGTCAAGCTGGCCCGCTCCGCGCGAGCGGCGAGATCGGGCGCGAGGCCGCCCCCCTTTCCGGGCTGCGCGTGGCACGTCACGCACCGCTTCTCCGCAAACAGGCGCTCACCCGCGGCGGCGCGGCCGGGCAGGACATACATGGGTCCTTCGGCCAGCCCTTCGCGGGGCGCCGCCAGGAAGGCGACGAGGTCGCGCAGCTCCTGTCCGGTGAAGGTCGGACGGGGCACACGGCGTGCGGTCATGACGCCCACCATGGCCGGTCCGTGGTTCCACATCGCAGTGGCCAGATCGATCGGAGCGGCAACGCCGCGCAGGTAGTCGAGGTTCGGTCCCACGACGCCGCCGACGCCCTCGCGCTGGTGACAGCCCACACATTGCTTAGCGGTGAACAGCCGCTGCCCGCGCGCCCGGTCGCCGGGACGGTCGAAGTAGTCAATCGTGTACAGGAACGCGATGAGATTCGCTGCCTCGGTCGCGTTGAGCTCGGGCCGCGGCGTCGCCTGCTTCCGCATGGCCGACGCCATCGCGGGGAGATGATTCCAGAGCGCGGCTGACAAATCGTGAAACGACCGCGGACGTCCCACCCGGGCGAGGTCCGGACCGGTGGTGCCCCTGCCCTGACCGTTTATGGCATGGCAGCCGGCGCATCCCTTCTGACCGAACACGCGGGCACCGGCGAGCGGATCCTGCCCCTGGGTGGAGAGTGCCTGTCCGGCCGCGGCCGAGGCGAGGGCCGACATGGCCGCCGTCAGGATGAAGGGCCTCGCAAGCGCGCGCATGGCGTGCCCTACTTCTTTTTCTTCAGCGATTCGAGATACGCCACCAGCGCGTCGAGATCCGCCTTCGCCAGCTTGTCGTACGATTGCATCGGCGGCTTGCGCGTGGCCTTGGCCTTTTCGGCCATCTCCTTCGGAGAGACGAGCCACTGGCGAATCTCGTCCGCCTTGAGCTTGCTGCCGATCTCGTCGAGCGGTCCTTTCGGGTTTCCCTTACCCGCGACGGAGTGGCACAGGCTGCATTTCTGCGCTGCGAACAGGGACTTGCCCTTCTCCACCTGCGCGGCATCGCCGGCGAGGGCCGGCGCGGCGACCAATAATCCGGAGACGACGAGCAGGCCGAGCGAACGCATGACTCCCTCCTTCTGGTGAGAGCGGAGAACCTACCTGACGATCGGCGCCACGACGGCAGTATACATTCCCGGCGATCGCCGCCGAACCGGCACTACGAGCACCCACATGCGGATCGCGCCGCCGACGGCCACGGCTTTCATGACGATCTCGACGCCAGATCCCTCACGATCTCGACGAGCACGCGGTTGAACTCGTCCGGCCGCTCGAGCATCGGGTAGTGGCCCGCGCCTTTCAGGATCACGGCATTGAAGTCCGGTGCGAGCGTGCGCGTGCGCTCGATAGCGGTCGGCCAGAGATCGCCGTTGATCGCGCGGATCGGCACGCCCGCAGCACGCACCGCGGCGGTCAGATCGTAGCCGGCGAACCCGTCCATCATGTCCGCGACCACGTCGGGCGGCATGGCGCACATCCGCCGCTCCGCCCACGCGCGCAGCTCCTCCTGCGTCCCCGTGTGGAAGAGCGCACCGACCATGGCTCGGCACGTTCCCGGGAAATCGGTGCGAAACGCCGCCGCTCGCTTCCGGGACTCGCTGGGATCGAGAGCCGCTGTGGCGTCGTGAAGTGTATCGACCGCAATCACACCGAGCACGCGCCCGCGCAGCAGACGTACGGCCTCGAGCGCGACCGGCCCGCCCAGGGAGTTGCCGATGAGGACGACACGCCTCAACTTGAGCGCGTCGACCACGGCACGCACGTCCCCGCCAAACGCCGCAATCGTCCAGTTCTTCCGGTTGCGTCCCGATGCGCCGTGCCCGGCCAAATCGAGCGCGACGACGCGGAACCGATCGGCGAGCGCGGAGAGCTGCGGCGCCCAGAATTCACGATCCGCCAGGCCGCCGTGGATGAACACGAGAGCAGTTTCGCCGGCGCCACCCGCCGAATACACGATCTCGACGCCATCGATGGATCCGACACGGCCGTCGCGATTCGTGAATGTGATGCCGCTCATGTCACGAAGGAAAGATCGCCCCGACCCGCTCGCCAAGCTACCGCTTCGCCACGCGATAGCGACGCGGGCGGCCCGACGGCTCCTGCCGCGTGGACGCCGGCGGGCTGCTCCGCTCGGCCCAGCGACTGCACGTCCGGCACACGCGTGCGTCGTCAAGGGTCAGAGGGTCCCCGTCGGCGGAACAGCTCCACTCCGCAGCCGTGAACTGCGTCCACTCGGGCGTCGGCAACGACAACGTCGGAAGAGCCCAGAAGCACTGGCCAACGGTGCGAGTCATATTGTTGCCTCAATTCAAAGCGGCGCGTCAGGCGTGCGCCTAATTCGTGGCTTCCATCGCCACCCGCTGAACCGCAGCCCAGTCCACGATCCCGCCGCCGTGTTCTTTCATGAACTTCCCGGCGTCGATTGGCCAGCGGAACGCCGCGTATTCCCGTTCCGAGCCTTCCACCTTGACCCTGACGAACATGCCGTTCGCCGCCGGGAACATCTCCCCGGTGGTGTAGTCGGTGACAAAGATCGCGGCTGCCGTGGCGGGATGACGCCGGATGTACTTCGCCATGCACAGCGGCGCGCGGAACTTCAACGCGCCTCCTTGCGCATCGATGATCTCTCCGGCCAGCCGCGTATCGACGACTGTTCGCTCGCAGCGGACGCAGACGTCTCCGGCTTGTACCGGTACCGGGCGGATCGAGGTGCAGCCGACGAGACCGAAGACGACGAGGCCGATTACGAGCCGACCCATAACTCCTCCTCGCAGAAGACCCGTCAGCCGGGCGGGCCGCTCCGGTCTGAGGCAAACCGGGTGCCTGGCGGAAACAGGCCGGGATCGGCTAATCCCAGAGCGCGGGCGGCCGGACCGCCGGATTCCCGGCAGGCGAAGGTCTGGCTACAGGATCGCGCCGACGATCCACCGGGCGAGCTCTGACAGCGGCGGGCCTATTACGATGGGAGGGCGGTGTCGCTTCGCGACGGCCTACGACGACGGCGGCGCGGGAAACTCATAAGCCGCTACGATCACGGTGATGTTGTCCCGTCCCCCGCTCGCGAGCGCGAGCTGCAGGAGCTGCGTGCAAGCCTCGCTCGACGACGATGTCCCCGACAGCGTGTTCGTAATCGCGTCGTCATCGACGCCGTCCGTGAGTCCGTCGCTGCAGAGCAGCAGGCGGTCGCCGTCCTCGAGACGCAGCAGGTCGACGTCGACATCGACATGTTCATCGGAACCGCCGAGGACGTTGGTCAGGATGTGACGCATCCTCGACGTCGCGACGTCACTGGTCGTGAGTTGCCCTGTGTCGATCAGCAGTTGCGCGTACGTGTGGTCTCTGGTCAGGCGGTGCAGACGGCCCGCACGCAACAGCCCGAAACGGCCCAACGGCGACCCGCGGCGACGCGTCTGCAGGCAACGTATCAGTCATACTTCGGCGTGCCTGTGTCTATTCTATTTCGGCTTCGCCTCAGACGGGCCAATCGCGCAGGATGCGCTCGGTCTCTTCCGAGTGCCCGCTCTCGTCGCGCACCATGTCCTCGAGCTGCACGGCGAGTCCCTTGTCGGCGAACGCCTCCGCCTCCTTCGCGCGCGCGGTATAGTCGGCCGTCGCCTGCCTCTCAGCCGCCAGGACCGCCTCGAGCATCTCGCGATTGGTTCGGGCCGCCGGTACCGGCCTGGGGGCCGTCGTCGGCTCGCCTCCCAACGCGACGATCTTGTTGGCCAGAAACTGGGCGTGGAGCTGTTCGTCTGCGACCTCAGCCAGGAAGAACTGAGCCAGCTGAGGACGATACGGTCCGGTCGCTTTGGCCGCATACGTCAGATACTGGATGATCGCGCCGAACTCCCCGGCGAGATCATCGTTCAGATGCTGTATCAAGGTGCGTTTGTCCATGTCGTGCTCCTGCAGCCGTTTGTCGCGCTCGACGGCCAGAACGGTCGTGGATGCGGCTTCGTTGGGGTCTAGCCAGCTCAACAGCAGGGGTAGCCCCTCCCCCGCATATTAATAATGATGTCGGGGAGACCCGGTACGCTTGCCAACGCTCGGTGACGAGTGGCCCAGGCCCGCTCCGCCACCAGATCGACGGTCAGCACGATGGACTCCAGGAAGGCTGCGTTCAGCAGCCCATCGTAAATGAGGTCCTTCACGACGGCGTCCACTGAGGTCGCACCGAGGCCGGGGACCTCGAGAGCCACACGGCCTGGCTGTTCCGGGGAGAGCGACAAACCGAGTTGGGCCATCGCGTGCGGGCTGATCAGCACCGGCCCCGCGTTGCCCGAGTCGAGCTCGAGCCAGATCGATCCCTGAGCGGTTCTGGCTTCCAGAAAAAGGTCCAGCGCGGCGCCGCCGGCCTGGCGACTCGCCCGAACAGGAATCTCCGACGCTC
Source organism: Vicinamibacterales bacterium (assembly GCA_036258175.1). Lineage (GTDB taxonomy): Bacteria > Acidobacteriota > Vicinamibacteria > Vicinamibacterales > 2-12-FULL-66-21 > DATAEE01. The sequence goes on along the minus strand of DATAEE010000420.1, from coordinate 626 downwards.
CCCGGATTCGGTGTGCAAGGCTCGTCGACGTCTCGATGATCAAGCGGTTGGCTTTGAGGTCCAGGGTGACCGCGCGATCTCGAAGCGTGTGCAACGAAATGACGCCGCCCACGGGCGGCGCCCCTTTGAGAAGAGGCGCGAGATCGAAGATGGCGGCCTCGGTCCGGACGACCAGGGATCCGAGTGTCAGCGTCACTGGACCGCACCGAGGAAAATCCAGGCGCTCGCCCGAGCTGCGAAACCCGGTCACGCGGCCGAAGGGGATGCAGCCCGCGGCGCGGGCGACTTCCGGCGTGAGCACAGTGAAACCGCCACCCGTGTCCAGGAGAAAGGGCATCGGCGTCTCGTCCACGACCCGCACGGCGATCGTTCGAAGACTGGCGACGTACGCGGCCAGCCGCAACTCGACCGCAGCCCGGGGAGGTGAAGGCTGCTGGACCTCGACGCTGACGGAGCCGAGCGTCAACGCGCTCAGAAGAAGGACTGCCGCTCTCATCGGGCGCCTGCCAGCACCGATCGCGCCCAGGGAATGGAGCGAAGCGTCTGGATTGATACGGCGAGATACCACGCGCCGACGAGAGGCCCCGCATCGATCAACCCGCGCGTGTCGGGCGGATTCGGAAACG
>DATAEE010000419.1:0-3131 GCA_036258175.1 Vicinamibacterales bacterium | reverse complement strand
GGGGCTATGGCCGGATGTCGTGGATCAGCAAGGCTGACTGGCGGGCCGCCGAACCGGATCCCCTCGGTCCGTCGGCCGCCGACATGATTGCTCATATGAACGCCGACCACGCCGACGCCATGGTGCTCTACTGCAAGGCCTTCTCACAAGCCACCGAGGTCACCTCCGCGAGCATGACGGGCGTCGACCGGTACGGATTCGACATGTCGGCGATGACCCCGCAGGGACCACGACCCGTCCGTCTGGCGTTCGCCAAGCTGGTCAGCACGCCGGAGGAAGTGCGCACCGCTCTGATCTCGATGGTAAAGGACGCCAGGTCCAAGCTGCCTTGAAGGGGCACGGTCAAGCTGCCGCGCAGCGATCGCACTCAACGTCCTGAACTGGTGGAGCACGCGTCCCCAGTGGCCTGAGGACATCCGCATGGCGCGTAGGTCCTCGGTAACGCCGCAGTGATCCGCGATGGCGGCCGGGCCGAATCGGCAAGCGCTAGGCGACTTTTCAGGAATCATCCTGGCGACGTCCGCTGTCAACGTCAGCCAGGTTGCGCGCCCTCGTGGATCAAACCCGCATATCGAGAGTGCCTGTGGAGGCTAACGGTATGATGAGATCCGAGTGTTGCTGCCCGCACAAATCAACGAGTTCGAGTCGCGTCAGGCGTCGCTCGCCACGGTGTACCGCTATCACGACGGGACGAAACATCATTTCCACGCGTTCGCACGATCGCTTGGATACCTCGACTGGGCGTCGCAGCCGCGACCGTTTCGCGGGTTTGGCGACACGCCGATCTTCCCGCTGCACCCGACGCCCGGTGTCGCAGCCGATGGATACTCGCCCCGTCGCGCGACGTTCGATGAGGCGTGCGAGCTCAAGCTGGCGGCCGCACCGTTGACTGGCCCGGCACTCGGCGACATGCTCAGGCATGCGCTGGGGCTGTCAGCCTGGAAGCACTTCGGATCTTCGCGATGGTCGCTGCGGGTGAACCCGTCCAGCGGAAACCTCCATCCAACCGAGGCGTATGTGATCTGCGGCGCATTGCCGGGCGTGGTCGATCAGCCAGCGGTGTACCACTACGCGGCCGATCGTCATGCGATCGAATTGCGTTGTGTATTCGACGAGGCCGTGTGGCGCGACGCGTTCGGCGGACGACGGGACATTCTGCTCGTCGCGCTGACGTCCATTCATTGGCGCGAGGCGTGGAAATACGGTGAGCGGGCATTCCGTTATTGCCAACACGACCTGGGTCACGCGATCGCCGCCGTGTCGACCGCCGCCGCGCTCGTCGGATGGCGTGCCGCTCTGCTGCCGGCGTCGTCGCACCGTGCGATCGCGGCGGTGACCGGCATCGATCGCGACGAGGACTTCACCGAAGCCGAACGCGAGGAACCCGGCTGCATCATGGCGATCACCGCCACGGAATCGGCGAATTGCCCCCAGGACGCTGTGAGACGGCTCGCCGACGGCATCCGCCGGGGCCAGTGGTCGGGGCACGCGAGTCAGCTGAGCAAGGATCACATTCAGTGGTCGTCCATCGACGAGGTCGCACGAGCCACCGAAGACTCGGGCCGGTCGAATGTGCCGACGACCTCCCTGGCCAATCATGATCGACATGGCCGGCGCGATCGTGAGATTGAGGCGCGTGCGCTGCTGCTGCAGCGCCGGAGCGCGGTCGCCTTCGACGGCCGCTCGACGATCGACCGGTCGACATTCGTCGACCTGCTGTCGAGCGTCTTGCCCGGCGCGAGCACACCGTGGCACAGTCTGTGGTGGACGCCGCGCGTGCATCTCGCCGTCTTCGTCCACCGCGTCGAGCAGGTCCCGCCAGGGTTGTACCTGTTGATGCGCGATCCCCAGGCGTTCGACCGGCTCCGAGGCGCCTGCCGCCCTGACTTTCTATGGGAAGCCGCCGACGATGGACTGCCGCTTTGGTGCCTGGCGCGCGGCGATGCCCGCTCGCTCGGGGCGCGGATCAGCTGCGACCAGGACATCGCGGCTGACGGTTTCTTCAGCCTCGGGATGCTCGCCGACTTTGACGTGAGCCTGCAGACGTTCGGTCCGTCGTTCTATCGTCACTTGTTCTGGGAGACGGGCATGGTGGGACAGGTGCTCTATCTTGAAGCCGAAGCCGCCCGGGCGCGCGCCACGGGGATTGGCTGCTACTACGATGATCCCGTGCACGACGTGCTCGGGCTACACGGGCACGCATTCCAGAGTCTGTACCACTTCACGGTGGGCATGCCGGTGGATGATGCGCGGCTGACAACCGAGCCAGGATATGCATGGGAGGGCTTTCGACCTGATCTGGAGACCTAGCGATGAAGATTCCGGTGATCCGCCTGAGCGACCCGGCGAGACGGGCAATCCACGACGCTGCGGTTGAGGCCGGCGGAGATCCCTTAACGGATCACCTGAGATGCCATGGACGACGTCCCCCTGTTGATCGAGTTCGCGCCCCACACCTTGCTCTATCGCGAACGAGACCTCCTCTCGCAGTTCCCGATCGTTCGGAATGGGCCGGCGGGCACGTTTGTCATCTTTCCAAGCGGCGTCAGAGTGTCTCTGCCCACCGACCAAATCGTCGTCGCTGACGACACGGGCGGCTTTGCGCGGGTCGGTTTCGGGGGAATGAGCTTTGCGGGCATCGAAGAAGGCCGTCTGATCTTCTTGCGAGTGCGCGACCTTCAACCCGAGGAGCAGCTGTCTCCCGCGCGGAGCCATAAAATGAAATTGGAGCCGCACATGGTGTCTGCGATTCTCGTGAACGGTCGTCCGGTCTGGCGCGCTGAATCGTTGCCCTCTGAGTGACACGTCGCCAAACGCGTCCGGGGAGCTGTGCGCGGCGACATCATCGTCATGGACGTCGGTTGGGAACATCGTGAGCTGATAACAGAAAGGCGAAGCCTTCCAGCCTTCGACCTGCATTACCCGCGATAAACGCCGCAGTGGTTACCCAGGCGGTTTTGGCGTCATTGGAATAGCGAGCGCGGTGGACAGCGGGTGTCGGTTCCTTCGATCCCGCCGACTACTTCAGGCCTTGTCTTCACGGCTCGTCTTCTTCCTCTTCTTCCGCCAGCTTTTCGTGAAGAGGCTGCCACGCGTCCTCGCGGTCAAATCGACAATTCGTCAGGCTGTTG
>DATAEE010000418.1:0-3933 GCA_036258175.1 Vicinamibacterales bacterium | reverse complement strand
CACCGCCGAATATCGCCGGCAGGGACAAGTGGTACACCGCGTCGGTATCCAGCTCCTGAAAAAGGGCATCCAGGTCTCCGCGGCTGAACGCCTCGAAGGCCCGCCTGGCGCTCTCCACGTTCTCCTGCGACATCGCCTACTCCGACAGCCCGGCGGCGTCGAGGGCCGACTGGTGATCCGGAAAGATGCGCCAGCGCACGACCTTGCCGCTGCGAATCGTGAACACGAGTCCGTACGGCGGTAAGTCGGTCACGACGCCGCTGTGCCGTCCCCATTGGCGCTGGTTGCGGATCAACGCCACTATCTCGTCACCTTCGCCGTCACGCACGTCTTGGATCTCGAACTCCACGTCTCTCCACGCGGATAACCATCGCCGCCAGTAGAGCCGAACGCCGTCGTGGCCCCGATAGACGTCAGCCAAGTCCGGGTTCGACTCTCTGGCCGTAGTGGCGTCCCATTCGATCTCGGGGTCGTAGAAGTCAAATGCCCGCTCGTGATCGCGCCACCGAAACGCCTCCAGCAACTCACGGACCAGCTCAACGTTCTCCGACAACATCGCCTACTCCGAAAGGCCGGCGGCTTCGAGGGCCGACTTGTGGTCGAGGAATGCCTCGGTTTTGACGCACAGGCCGTCGCGCATCTCAAATACCGCCCCCCACGGCGTATCCAGGGGGACCCCGCTGTGCGCTCGGCCCTGAATCTGCGCAAGGACCAGCACAGAGGTACCGACTGCGCGGGCGCTTTGGATCGTGATCCGAAACTCGTCAAACATGGCCCAGAATTCGGCCCAGAACTGTCGCGCTTCGTCATGGCCGCGATACACGCCCCCCGATCCTTCAACACCTGCGGGCAGGACCGGATGCCACTCAATGTCGGGATGCGCTCCCGCCAAGAATCCGTCCAGGTCACCGCGATTCCAGGCATCGATGGAACGGCTGATCACCTCGACGTTCTCCTCCGACATCGCCTACTCCGACAGCCCGGCGGGTTCGAGGGCTTCGGCACCAGTTCCGCGAGACGCCACCTGGCCGGGACTTCAGGTGATCCCCAGCGCCTCCGTCGTGAGTTCGCAGAAGAGCTCGAGGTCGCTCTCCTTGTCCGGGTGCGGTCCCTTGGCAAGGACGATCTCGCTGCTGATCAACTCGTCGCCGTCGAACGTGTTGCGGACGACGGCGTAGCCGGCGTCGCGAGTGAGGACGCCGCCGTGCGGGGTCTTGATGAGCTCCGGCAGTCCCTTGACCGTCGACTCGTCGACGTGGATGCCTGCGGGGTCGCCGGAGATGAGCGTCTCCCAGCTCGGGCCAGCGACCCGGTTGATCACCACGTCGCCGGTAGCCGGGTTGGTAAACGTGAATGTCCCCGCCGCGGTGAGCTTGAAGTCCGCCTTGTGGGGCGCCTCGAACTCGTTGCCCCGGACGTCGAAAGCGATGTCGATTGCCTGGCCGGTTCCACAGAAGTCTGGGTCGACATCGGTACCGACGTCGTGGAAGCTGTTGTGCTGCTGGCCGGCGCCGAGCGCGGCAGGTGTCGCCGCGAGCGCGAGCAGCACGATGCCAGCGCCGCTCGCCGCGATAAAGCGCCGGACCCCCGAACGCAAGAGAAGCCCCCTACTCCTCCTGCTCACCGACGCGACTGCGGACGAGTGAGGACGGACACTCGACATCAGGGACTCCTTTCCCCAGGGGTGCCCCCAGTCTCCCTTTCCCAGATCGGCCCGTCAAGTGGCGTGGTTCGACATCGCCCACGCAGTATCTCTCGCAAGACCGCTGCTTTCCATGTAAAGCGCTGCTTCTCGTCCAAAGCAGCATCCGTTCCGGCGGCGTATCTGCTTGATTTGATCGGAATGCGACTGATCGATCGCGTCGCGCGCGCAGCCGTCCGGGTCGGCCTGGGTCGTCGCAGCACGGCTCTGATCGAAACGACCGGACGCAGGAGCGGCAAATCACGCGTCACGCCCGTGACGAACGGTCTCGACGGCGACGTGTTTTGGATTGTGACCGAGCACGGTCACAAGGCGAACTACGTGCGCAACATCGAGGCCAGCCCCCGGGTCCGGGTGAATGCCGGTCGAGGCTGGCGGACAGGCACGGCTCGAATCGTGGACGATGATCCGGAGGCCCGGCTTGCGCAGATCGTCGCGCTTAACCCGCGAGCACGTGCGAATGCAGACATCGTTCGCAACACTGGCACCGAGAACCTCGTCATCCGCATCGACCTAGCCGAATAGCGGACCTAGGCGTGTAGCGCCCATGCAAGGCGGATAGCCGCTTCTCGTCCAAAGCGATAGCGAACCGCTACTCCCGCAGCCCGGCGGCGTTGAGGGTCTCGTGCCGGCTGTCGAACCATTGAAGTCGGATGGCTGCGGGTCCTAAACTAGCGGCATGGCGTCGGAGCGCCGGGAGCGGATGGCCCAGAACGAGGCGATGTTCCGCGTCGCCAACGAGCGGATGGCGGACTGGGAGGAGCAGCACGCAAGTAGTGCGGTCGAGCCCTACTTCTGCGAGTGCGCGAACCCCGAATGCGGCGAGCATGTGGATCTGCGCAAGGCCGACTACGAGAGGGTTCGCTCGGACTCGCGTCGCTTCGTGATCGTCCCTGGTCACGAGGTGCCGGACGTGGAGACGGTGATCGAGCGAAACGAGGGCTGGGCGATCGTCGAAAAGGCGCCCGACCTAACTGGCACAGTCGAAGAACTCGACCCGCGCCGCGACGGCTGATCTTTACGCGGCGAGAGGGAACTGGCCGCGCCTACGTTAGGCGCACGATTCGGCGTCGCCTACTCCCGCAGCCCGGCGGCTTCGAGAGCGGACTTCAGGTTGAGACCCCGATCGAAGCGAACGACCTTGCCGTCGCGGAGGGTCCAGGTGTGCGCCTCTTCCTGGATCTCGCTACTGCTCGGACGGCCAGAGTGGCGGCTGGCGGCGGCGACCACGGTATCGCCAAGGTCGAACAGTTCGTGCAGCTCATGCCGGTACGAGGCAGACGACTGACGGGCGCGTCGCAGGGCGAGCAACACTTCAGTGCGGCCACGCCGTGTACCGGGGTCGACAGCCTCGGGAGGATCGACGTATTCGATGTCCGGGGTGGCGAAGTGGTCGAGGAGGCGCTTCGGATCGCGGTCGATCAGCCCCTCTCTGTAAATCCTCCGCACGATCTCGACGTTCTCCTCCGACATCGCCTACTCCCGCAGCCCGGCGGCTTCGAGGGCATCGGTCTCCAACCGCACTAGAACAATCTGATCAGCAGGTTCAGCAAGATCGTGAGCGCGATCGAAAGGACGATCGACCAGAGAAGGCAGCCAGGCATGAAACGCACCTGTGTGCGTTCCCCAGATCGCTTCCAGATCACGAACAATGTGTGCCGCCTGCTTACCGGTGTCTCGAAGGGATAACCCGGACGAGGCCCTTGGGGCCCCGGCCGGGAAGCATCCGCTAGCGATCGTTCCGATCGCCCTCCTCGAGACTCTCGGTGTATGGATCGTGCGATCCGGACTTCGCCAGACCCCGGCCGATGAAATACGCGCCGGCGACGATTGCGACGTAGAGCCATGCCTGGCGGGCGATGAACTCGTCGGTTCCGTCGGTGTCGCCGCCCTTGATCACGGCGGCGCTGACGAGAATCGCGGCGATGACGCCGACCATCCCCCAGAACTCGGTGGTCTTGAAGGCCTGCTTGGTCTCGGTCGTCAGGCGGCGAATACGCCCCTGGCGGCGGACTGAATCGGTGCGCAAGGCACCGGGCTTCGTTGCGGCTTCCATGCGTTCACTTCTCCTGTCTTGCGTCTCCAGCCTGGGCCGTGCAAGCTGACCTGGGGTGGTCACTCGCCCCTTTGCTCCCGGACTGAACGGGCAGGCGCTTCGCGTTTCGCCGAAGCAAATGCTGCCTCGCTCGGACCGCTTACCCGCCACATCACCAACCAAACGAGTGTTCGGG
>DATAEE010000417.1:0-1705 GCA_036258175.1 Vicinamibacterales bacterium | reverse complement strand
TGCGATTGCGCTCGCGCAGAGCCATGTACTTCGCAAACCCGACCGATGCGAACCGCACCGCCGGATAGGTGTCGTGCACGTAGATCAACGCCTCCGGCTCCGGATAGGGAAGCGGTTTGAGCAGGACGCCATAGACGACGCTGAAGACCGCGGTGTTCGCGCCAATCCCGAGCGCAAGCGCGGCGATCGCGGTCACGGTGATGATCGGCTGGCGGATGAAGGTGCGGAGGGCGTAGCGGAGATCTTGAATTAGGCGGTCCATGTTTTTCCACAGCAGGCCTGAAGGCCTGCGCTACACCGCAGCCCTAAAGGGCTGCGCTACTCCGATCTCAAAACGATGTTCGGATCGACCGTCATCGCCCGGCGCGCCGGAATCCAGCAGGCGAGCACCGCGGCCGCCGCGACGATGACGGCGGCCGCGCCGTAGACATGCGGCGTCGTCGCGGTAACGCCGAAGAGCATCGTCTCGAGCATCCGTGAGAGGCCGAGAGCGCTGATCAGCCCCACGCCAATCCCCGCGCTTGCTATCGCGACGCTTCGGCCGAGCAGCGTGCGCATGATGTCGGACGCGCGCGCGCCGAGCGCCATCCGGACTCCGATTTCCGCGGTGCGGGCGCTCACGCTGTGACTCGTGACGCCGTAGACGCCTACGCCGGCCAGCACGAGCGCCACCAGCGCGAACAGCGCAAGCAGCAGCGTCGCGAACCGTGGCGCCGCGACCGACGCCTCCACGACCTGCTCCATCGTCGTCAGATCGAAGACGGCGAGCGTGGGATCGAGGTCGCGGATCGTCCGCCTCGCAGCGTCAGCGAGGTCCTCGGGCCGGCCGGTCGTTCGCACGGCGAACGCCTGGGCGGCCCAGGAGAACTGCAGCACCGGCATATACACACCCGGCATCGGCGTCACGGTCAGCGAATCGTGACGTTCGTCGTTGACGACGCCGATGATCTTTCGGGCTGTACCGAAGTTCATCGCCACGCGGATCGAACGGCCCACCGGGCTCACTCCAGGAAAGTACAGGCGCGCGAGCGCTTCGTTGACCATGACGACCGGCTCGGCGCCGGCGCGATCGCGCATCTCGAATGTCCGTCCTTCCAGGACACGGAACCCCATTGCTTCGAAATATCCGGGGCCGGCGATGCTGATGTGCATGCGCGGCGGCCGGTCCGCGGGAAACGCCGGGCCGCCTTCAATCGAGAACGAGGATCCCTGGCGATCGTCGCCGAGCGGCAGGGAGTCGATCGTACCGACCGCCTCGACGCCTGGCAGCGCGCGCAGTCGCGTGAGCGCCTGCTCGAGGAAGGCCGAGCGCGCTTCGGCCGTGAATCGCGTTCCCGGAAGGGTCACGCGGAAGGACAAGACGCGATCGGCCCGGAATCCGGGATCCACTCCACGAAGACGGAGGAAGCTCTCGCCGAGAAGGACGGCGACGACCACGACGACGACTGCGATGGCCGCTTCGCCGGCGATGAGCACCGCCTGGACGCGCCGCGTCCCAGGGCCGCCAGTCGCGGAGCGTTCGCGCAACCCTTCGAGCGTGCGCTGCCGCGCCGCGCTCAGAATTGGCGCGCTGCCCGCGAGAACGGCCGCGCCGACCGCGCAGGCCAGCGCCGCCGCGACGGCCCGCCAGTCGATGGCGACTTCGTGGAGGCGCGGTACGCTTGCGGGCCCCAGCCGCGTGATCAGGCGAACGCCCCAGGCCGCG
>DATAEE010000416.1:0-7896 GCA_036258175.1 Vicinamibacterales bacterium | reverse complement strand
TAGCGGCCGACTAACTCCAGTTAGAACCGAACGCGCAGGCCGCCGACGATCTGGAAGCCGCCGAGGGTGATCGAATCGGCGATGCCGTCCACGTCGGCGGATCCCCAGACATAACGGATCCCGCCGCCCACACCGTAGCGCTTGTTGACCATGTACGCCATGTCGGCGCCGAAGTGGATACCGAACGAGGTTTTGCCCTCCTCCGTGACGTTGACGGAGGTGACCTGCGGGTTGGAATAGTCCGGTCCCGGCTCAGGGGCGACCGTCACGCCGCTCACGACATCCTGCGAGACGAAAATGATCGAAGGTCCCCCATAGAACGCGAAATCGATCTGATCCGTGTAGGGCATCATCCAGACCGCGGAGAAGTTGAGCATGTTGCTGGTGTGCCCAATCCCCGGAGCGGTGACGGTCACGGTGCGAGGCTGGTTGAAGATGATCGGATGCGGGATGCTCGCTGTAGCGGTGACATCGCTCTCACTGTTGTAGTTGACGAATCCCACCGCGACCGCAAGATTGCGGCCGACGCGATAGCCGCCGGCGAAGTCCGCGAAAATCGGTTCAGTGCCGAGCTCGGTGACGCCAGTCAGCGTGGCCGGCTCCTCGTAGACCTCGAATGTCGAAGCCATGTCGACATCTTGCGAGCCGACCTGAACGCCGAAATTCACATTCAGAAAGAGCTTGTCGGTCCACTGCATCTGGGCGGCTGCTTCGGGAACACTAGCGAAGGTGAGAGCGAGAACCAGTAGCGCTGTCTTCGTCTTCAGCATGCATCTCCTCGTACTACGTGGGCTTCGGGAAGGAATGCCGGCATGGTAACACATCACCGACGACCAGAAACGCTCGATCGATCGCGTTCGACGAAGTAGATCGTCATCGATCCGTTCTTGAAGACACGTCGAAAAAGCTCAGGACGCTCATCGAGCATGCGTTCGAACGACGGATACGCGCCGCGCTCCGGAGGACCGACAACGAGGTACTCGATTCGAAGCTCGACTGCAGCGCGATACGTCTCGCGTGCATCGCGCGACACATAGATCTCTCGGACGCGAGCGCTGGCCGCTTCATACTTATCGAGCGGAACCATCGACGTCGGTAGTCCCGCCGCCATCCGCCGCTCCGCAAACGCCGGCAGGTACGCCCAGGTCGTCCTTCCCCGTACGTACGGCTCGACCTGGATAATCGCACCCGCCGGGGTCGACCGGCGGATCCACTCGAGCGCGTCGAGTTCGTCCGGCGTCAGCACCAGCGTCCAGGGAAACCCGGGGCCCTGTTCGCGGTTAGCCGTGTCCTGCGCGTTGTACACGTCGACTGCAAGCGTCGGCGCGGCCGCGGCTGCCAGAAGCAGGCCGATACACACGGTGATCACGCGCGTCCGTGTGCCCCGTCGCCACAGCTCCTGCAACGCTACCGCCGTCAGTGGAACGAACGCGATGAACAGGATGTGCCCGGCTCGCCAGCCCACGTACACGTACTGGTGGTCACGGACGTCGACAAAAAAGTAGAAAAGAAATGACACGCCGATGGCGGCCCACAGCGGCGCGAGGCGCACTCCTCTTCCCGACCGCGCGCCCAGCCAAGTCCCGGCAACCACTGCGGGCAGCAACGGCCCAAAGCTCAAAAAGATCGATAGCCATGGATGCTTCATCGCCGCGGGGTTGACGAGGAGCCGAACGATCGACTCGCCGCGATCGACGTAATGCAGCTTCAACGCCACGAGAGCCGCGGCACCGATCGGCACTGCGGCGGCGATCGCGCCGGCCGCCATCTCCTTCCAGCGCCGCGCCGCCGCGAATCGGACGGCGGCGACGCAGCCGACGATGCACCCGAGCATGATGGCGGAAAAGCTGCTGAAGAAGAGCGCCGTCGCCAGCAGGACGCCCGCGAGTCCCATTGTGGCGGCGGTCCGTGAGGTTGAGGGCGGAATCGGCTGGCAGACGATCAGCAGCGCCGAAAACCCGAGGGCGTAACCCATGGCGTGCTGCGGCTGCCAGAACAACACGCGCTGCAGCCCGTCGACGGGCAGACTGCCGTAGACCCATCGCGTAATCGCGTCGATGTTCAACATGCGCAGGTAGCCGTAGTCGACGCCTTCGCGCGTGAACGCGAGGATGCGTTCGGCGCCTTCGAAGCTGCTGAACAGCACCGCCGCCGCGACGCCGAGACCCGCGGCGGTCGCATTCGAGGTCCAGTGGCGCGCGAATGCGAACAGGAACGCAATAAACAGCGCGTCGACAACCAGGCCGTGGGTCAGGAGCACCTGCTCGAGCCGCAGCGTCCGCCCGACCGCGCGGTATTCGACGGCCGGCAGTAGGTCCGGCAGCCAGTAGTACCGCAGGTCATCTCCAAGAAAGAACTGATTCCGCGGCGGCACGTCCCCTTTGGCCACCTCCGCCGTCACGGCCATCCGCCAGATGAAGTCCGCCGTGAAGTACGCACGATACGTGCGGCCGTCGGGCGTGAGCTCACCAACACGCGCGTACGGACGGCCCACGAGCAGCGGAACGAGGAGCAGGAGCAGCAGCAGGACGAGAAGATCTCGACGGTCTGGAGTCGGAAGCGACAGGTCGACCCGCCGCGCCAGAGGCAGAACGATCGCAAACGCGAGGATCGGCGCGGCGATCAAGAGCAGCGCCTCGCTGCGAAAACCAGCGACCCATAGTCCGAGCAGCACGAGGCAACTGGCGGCGTAGCCCCAGACGGCGCCGATGACGATCGCAAACAGCCCACCGCTACGGGAAGCGCGACGGACGGACGCGACGCCGGGCAGCGCGAACCAGGCAGCGATCGCGATAAGCAGGAGCGCGTGGCGAAGCGGAAGGATCGCGCGGAGCGCAATCAAAAACGCGATCGCGCACGCCAGAGAGGCAACGGCCACCAGCCGGCGCGATGTGGCACGTTCCTCCATGAGGTGGTAACCTCATGATACGCACTTCCCCGCGCATGTCCACGGTTCTACTCACCGGCGGTTCCGGCTTCTTCGGTGGCGTGTTGAAGAACCGGCTCCTCGCGAACGGCCTCTCGTGCGTGAACGTCGATCTCCAGCGCGACGACGTCGTTCATGATCGACTCGTGTCGGTTCAGGCAGACATCTGCGATCGCGTGGCGATGGCGCCGCTTTTCGCGCGCTATCGATTCGACTGCGTGTTCCACTGCGCCGCCATCCTGGCGCACGACGTCAAGGATCGCGGTGTGCTCTGGGCGTCTAACGTCGTCGGCACCGAAGTCATCGCCGATCTTTGTGACGAGCACGGCGTCGGCAAGGTCGTCTTCACGTCGTCGAACTGTTTGTGGGCGGAGCCGTTCAACCGGCCGGTGACGGAGGATGACGAGCCGCGTCCGCGCGAGGTGTACGGCGAGTCGAAGTGGGCAGCCGAACAGGTGCTGTTGAAACCGGGCCGGCGCTTCCATGCCGTTATCATCCGGACGCCCACCATCGTCGACGCCGGCCGCCTCGGGCTGCTCGCGATCCTGTTCGAGTTCATCGACGAGGGGCGCCGCGTCTGGGTCGTCGGCGGCGGGAAAAACCGATATCAGTTCATCTACGCCGAAGACCTCGCCGACGCGTGCATCAAGGCGATGTCCTATCCGGGACGCGGCATCTTCAACATCGGCTCGGACGAGGTCGCGCCGCTCCGTGAGGTGTATCAGCGTGTGATTGATCGTGCGGGAACCGGTGCGCGGATCGCGTCGCTCCCGCGTCTTCCAACGCTGGCCGCGATGCGTCTTGCACACGCGCTCGGCGTCTCCCCGCTCGGGCCTTATCAGTACCGGATGATCGCGGAGGATTTCGTGTTCGACACGACCAAGATCAAGCGTGAGTTGTCGTGGACGCCGACGCTGACCAACGGCGAGATGCTGTCGAGGGCGTTCGAATATTACCGGGCGAATCGCGGTGAGATTCACAACCGCACGGACGCTTCCGCTCACCGCAGACCCGCTCGCATGGGCGTCATCCGCCTCCTGAAGTGGGTGTCATAACTCCCAAAGATCGCCGATTGCCCGATAGATCGCCCGATAGATCATCCGACCCGCGGAAACGCATGAAAGCCGCCTCGCCCGCCGTCCTCGTGACGGTCCTCGTCGCGATCGCGATCGCTGTCGGCCTGCTCACCGGGCCGTCAAAACTTTGGCAGGAGCGGGAAATCCTCCGGCAGGTCTACACCCCGCGTTTCGATCCGATTCCCCAGATGCTGCCGGTGACCGACCTCATTGCAGGGCTTCGGGAACACCTGCGGAGCGAACGCGGCCAGGCGTTCCTTCGGGGATGGCTCCCGAACCAGGGTGGCGCGTTGTGGCTGGCGCTGCTCGTGATGCTTGCGATCGGATTCAACTTCAAACGCTTGAACGATCCGCGCAACGTCGCGCTCGTCGCGATGCAGGCCCTGGGATTTCTCTTCTTCGACATTCTTCGGTTTCTTGACGTGCTCAACGAGCCGTACGCGGTGACCCTGATGGATTGGGTCTTCTGCGGGATCGTGTTCGTGAACCTTCTGTTGATGGGGCTGGCCGTGTGGCGCGTCCGCCGACCGCTGTCATCGGCATGGCGCCCATCGCTTCCCGCCCGGGCGCTCGCGTCGATTGCCATCCTGATGGTCTCGCTGGACCTCTTTGCCGCCGCGGTGCGGCCGCCGGACGACGCGGGATTCTTCGTCAATCTGGGTGGGCAACGATTACGCGAGCGCGGGTTGCTGCCCTACGGCGATCCGCTCCTGACCGGTACACCGGCCGCCGGTTACGGGCCTCTGCTCTACGCGGCGCACGTGCCGTTTCAGTTCGTCTTCGATCCCACGCCTGCCAACGAAGTTTCATCGCCTCACCCGCCGCTCGGCGCCGATTCCACGTACGTTCTGCCGCCTTCTGCGGCGACGAAGCTCTGCACGATCGCTTTTCACCTGCTCGGGCTGGTCGCGCTTTTCCGGATCGGGCGCGCGTACGGCGGTCCGGAGATTGGCTGGGCATTGGTCGCGCTCTATGCAGGAAGCGCCTACGTGCTCGGCGTCGGAGGCGAGACGTATTTCATCGGCGGGATGACATTCGTCTCGCATATCGCACCAGCCGCCGTTACTCTTGCCGCGTTTGCAGCGATCGATCGTCCCGCTATCGCCGCGGTGCTCCTGACAGCCGCGGCGGGTGTCGGGTTCTATCCCGCTTTCCTCGCGCCGGCATGGCTCGGGTTTTATTGGGATCGACCCGCGGCGCGACGGAAATTTTTCGTAGCGCTTGCGGTTTCCGGCGCGATCCTCGCGGCTATCGTGCTGCTTCTCTCACGCCCAGCGGGCGGGCGCGGGCTCATCGGAACAATTCTCTGGGATACGTTCGGCCATCACACCGATCCCGCGGGATACGGCTTCAGCCCGTTCAGTTTCTGGGGACAGCGGGGCGGAATTCGCGGCTGGCTCATGGCGCCGCTCGTGGGAACGTCCGGCCTTACGACGCCGGCCTTCCTGGCGTTCGTGGCCTTCGCTTGTGGATCGTTTGCGCTCACGCGACGACGGCCGGCGCGGGCGCTCGCGCTGACGTCCGCCGCGGTCATCATCGGCGCGAACCTCCTGAAGATCCATCCGACCGGAACCTACGTCGCCTGGTTCTATCCGTTTCTGCTGATCGGATTCCTCATTGATGCGCCGGCGGCTCCGGCGAAGACAGGACGCGCTAGAATGAATGGTTCGCCGTGACGGAGCAGACGAGACCATCAGCCGTCGTGATCGGCGGGGGCCCCGCAGGCCTCACGGCAGCCTATTACCTCATCCGGCGGAACGTGAACGTCACGGTGCTCGAACAGGACCACCAGGTCGGCGGCCTCGCGCGGACCGTTGAATACAAGGGATTCAGGTTCGACATCGGCGGGCACCGCTTCTTTACGAAGGTCGGCCCCGTTCGCGACCTCTGGCACGCGATGCTGGGCGCGAACATGCTCACGCGGCCGCGCCTGTCGCGTATCTACTACAACAGCCGCTACTTCGACTATCCGCTGAAAGCGGTGAGCGCGTTCAGAGGACTTGGGATCATCGAGTCGTTCCGCGTCCTCCTCAGCTACATCTGGATACGCATCCGGCCGATCCGGCCCGAGGTCAGCTTCGAAGACTGGGTCTCCAACAGATTTGGCCGCCGGCTTTACGGCATATTCTTCAAGACTTACACCGAGAAGGTCTGGGGCATTCCTTGCGATCGAATCGGCGCGCAGTGGGCAGCTCAGCGAATCAAAGGCCTGTCCCTCGTGACCGCCGTCATAAACATGCTGTTCAAACGGGGCGGAACGGAGGGCGGCCAGATCAAGACGCTAATCGATGAGTTCGAATATCCGCGCCTCGGGCCGGGGATGATGTGGGAGGCCTTTCAGGCCGATATAGCGGATCGCGGGGGCCATCTGCTGCTGAGTGCCAAGGTGCGTGGGCTGCATCACCACAATGGACGCATGACCGGCGTCGAGTTCGAGCGAGGCGGCGCTCGGACTTTGCTGCCCGCCGATATGGTTCTTTCGACGATGCCGCTGCGGGAGCTGATCGAGTCGCTGTCGCCTGCCGCGCCGCGGGAAGTGCGTGACGCGGCGGCGGCGCTGAAGTACCGCGACTTCCTGACGATCGCTCTCATCCTCGACACGCCGGACGCGTTCCCGGACAACTGGATCTACGTTCATGATCCCCGGGTGAAGCTCGGTCGGATTCAGAACTTCAAGAACTGGAGCCCGGAGATGGTGCCGGACGCCGGGAAAACGTGTCTCGGCCTCGAATATTTCTGCTTCGAGGGCGACGGCCTCTGGACGATGAGCGACCCGGATCTGATCGCGCTCGGCACGCGCGAACTGGATGCGATCGGACTGCTGAAGGGTGCGCGCGTGCTCGACGGAGCCGTCGTCCGGATGCCGAAGGCATATCCGGTTTACGACGACGGGTTCGTGCCGGCGCTCGATGTCGTGCGGCGCTATCTGGATGGCTTCACGAACTTCCAGGCGGCCGGCCGCAACGGCATGCACAAATACAACAACCAGGATCACTCGATGGTGACGGCGATCCTGGCGGCGCAAAACCTCCTGGGCGCGCGACACGACGTCTGGGCGGTGAATGCGGACGACGAGTACCACGAAGAAGGCGGACTGGACGTCTCGACGTTGTCGGAAGAACTACTCGCGCTGCACACGACGCAGCCGTCGGTGCCGATGGAGCTGCCCCGGCTGGAGGAAGCGCGAGGAGGCGGACGCTAACCGCAGATTGCGCAGCGGCTTGGCGTCATTTTTTTCTTGGTCTTACACGGTTTGTCATGTATTATCGTTGGCCAAACCCAGCACTCGCGGCCGGGTGTCGGTCCGGTTTCCCAGCCGGGCGACGCGCATCACGAACAACTGTTCTGGAGAGGGATCGACATGAAGCGTAGGTTTTGGTTTGTACCTGTGGTCCTTTGCATGCTGGCGATCGTAGCGGCCTGCGGCAAGTCGACACCCACCCCGCCAGCATCTCCCAGCGCCGCGATCCCCGGCGACGCGAACGCCAACCCCGACGGTTCCACGTTGAAAGCCACTGCTCCGACGCCCCAGTCACCGATGAATGGTGCCCGGCTCGAGGGCGAGGTCCGGTTGACCGTGGGAAACTCTTCGATGAAGTTTGCGACCGGTATACCTCTGGCGTATCGCTTCGAAGTGTACAACGCCGCCGGTAACCGGGTGTACCAATCGGGTCTGGTTCCCGCCGGCTCCGGTTCGACATCTCACATCGTCGAGGAACCGCTGGAACCGGACCAGACGTATTCCTGGCAGTCGCGGCCCGAGTATCTTGGGACTGCCGGTCCCTGGTCACCTCGCAACAACGCGACGTTCATCGCGCCGAACCTCGTCGGCTTCCGCCGCGGCATGGAGCTGTACGATCCGCTCGTCGGCGGGCAGACGAAATTCGGTTCGGT
>DATAEE010000415.1:0-1807 GCA_036258175.1 Vicinamibacterales bacterium | reverse complement strand
CGGCGACAACTCCGCGATCGGCCGCACGTTGATGGTCGACAGCCAGCCACGCGAGATCATCGGGGTGCTCCCCGACACGTTCCGTTTCCTCGACCGCAATGTGTCGATCGTCCTGCCGTACCGCTTCGACCGCAGCAAGGTGACCCTCGGACAGTTCAGTTTTCGCTCCATCGCGCGGCTCAAACCGGGCGTGACGCTCGATCAGGTGAGCGCCGACATGGCGCGCATGATCCCGATGTCGCTCACACGCTTCCCGGCGCCGCGGGGCGCCAACGTCAAGATGTTCCAGGAAGTGCGGCTGGGGCCGATCGTCCGCTCGCTGAAAGACGACCTTGTCGGCGACGTGAAAACCGTCTTGTGGGTGCTGATGGGGACCATCGGGATGGTGTTCCTCATTGCATGCGCGAACGTGGCGAACCTGCTTCTCGTCCGAGCCGAGTCGCGCCAGCAGGAGCTGGCCATTCGGGCCGCTCTGGGCGCCGGCTCGCGACGGATCGCCCGCGAGCTCCTGCTGGAAAGCGCCACGCTCGGCATCATGGGCGGCATCGTCGGACTCGGTCTGGCGTTTGGCGCTTTGCGGCTGCTGGTTGCCCTGGCTCCCGGGAACCTGCCCCGGCTCAAGGGCATCGGCGTCGATCTGCCCGTCCTGATCTTCACGCTCACACTGTCCGTGGTTGCCGGTCTGCTGTTTGGCGCTATTCCCGCGTTCAAGTACGCACGCGCTCAGCTCGGCACTGCGCTTCGTGGTGGCGGGCGGACTTCGAGCGCGAGCCGGGAACGTCATCGCACGCGCAACACGCTCGTCGTCGCGCAGGTCGCGCTCGCACTCGTGCTGCTCGTCAGCTCCGGGTTGATGATTCGGACGTTTCAGGCATTGAGAGACGTGCATCCCGGATTCGTGCGGCCCGGGGAAGTGCTGACGCTGCGGCTGGTCATTCCAGGCTCGCAGGTCAAGGAAGAGATCGCCGTTGCGCGGATGCACCAGGCGATCATGGACAAGATCGCGGCGTTGCCCGGCGTCACCTCGGTTGCCGTCAGCTCGACGGTCACGATGTCCGGCCAGGGCTGGCACGATCCGCTGTTCGCGCAGGATCGCACCTATACGGAATCACAGGTTCCACCGATCCGTCTGTTCAAAGCCGTTTCCCCAGGCTACATGAAGACGATGGGTGGGTCGCTCGTCGCGGGCCGGGATTTCACATGGGCAGACATCTACGATCTGCGGCCGGTCGCGATGGTGTCGGAAACCCTCGCGCGTGAGTTGTGGGGCCAGCCATCGGCGGCCATCGGCAAACGCGTACGCCCGTACCCGAATGGTGTCTGGCGCGATGTGGTTGGCGTGCTCAGCGACATGCGGGACGACGGCCTGCATCAGAAAGCGTCGGCGACCGCGTACTGGCCCTTGTTGACGGTCGACTTCTCACTGACGCCGGAGAACCGGCCTTTCGTGCAGCGCGGCCTCACCTACGTCATCCGGAGCAATCGAACCGGATCCACCGGGCTTCTCGGCGAGGTGGGACAGGCCGTGTGGTCTATCAATGCCAATCTGCCGCTGGCGAGCGTCCGAACCTTGGAGGAGATCTACGACACGTCGCTCGCGCGGACGTCGTTTACGCTGGTGATGCTCGGCATCGCCGGCGGGATGGCGCTTTTGCTCGGCGTAGCGGGAATCTACGGCGTGATCTCGTACTCGGTCTCGCAGCGAACGCGGGAGATCGGCATCCGCGTCGCGCTCGGCGCGCAGGCGTCGGCGGTCAGACGCATGTTCGTCACGCACGGCCTGTTGCTCGCCGCCGTCGGCGTCGCG
>DATAEE010000414.1:0-1804 GCA_036258175.1 Vicinamibacterales bacterium | reverse complement strand
CGGCGACAACTCCGCGATCGGCCGCACGTTGATGGTCGACAGCCAGCCACGCGAGATCATCGGGGTGCTCCCCGACACGTTCCGTTTCCTCGACCGCAATGTGTCGATCGTCCTGCCGTACCGCTTCGACCGCAGCAAGGTCACGCTGGGACAGTTCAGCTTCAGGGGTATCGCTCGCCTGAAGCCGGGGGTGACGATCGACCAGGCGAGCGCCGACGTCGCGCGCATGCTACCGATCTCACTCGCACGCTTCCCGGCGCCTCGCGGTGCCAGCACCAAGATGTTCGAAGAGGTGCGCCTCGGGCCGAACCTGCGCTCGCTGAAGGACGAACTGGTAGGCGAGGTGAAGACGGTCCTGTGGGTGCTGATGGGGACCATCGGGATGGTCTTCCTTATTGCCTGCGCGAACGTCGCGAACCTGCTCCTCGTCAGAGCCGAGTCGCGTCAGCAGGAACTGGCCATTCGCGCCGCGCTCGGCGCCGGTTCGGGACGGATCGCGCGCGAGCTGCTCCTTGAAAGCGCGACGCTCGGCATCTTTGGCGGGATCGTCGGGCTCGGCTTGGCATTCGGCGGGTTGCGGCTGCTGGTGGCGCTGGCTCCTGGGAACCTGCCGCGGCTCGGCGACATCTCGCTCGATATTCCGGTCCTGATCTTCACGCTGGTGCTGTCGATCGTTGCTGGCCTGCTCTTTGGCTCGATTCCCGCCTTCAGATACGCGCGCGCCCAGCTCGGCACAGCCCTGCGTGGCGCGCGGACTGCCAGCGCGAGTAGGGAACGCCATCGTGCGCGCAACACGCTCGTCATCGCGCAGGTCGCACTGGCGCTCGTGCTCCTTGTGAGCTCTGGGCTGATGATTCGAACGTTTCAGGCTTTGCGAGACGTGCATCCCGGGTTCGTGTGGCCCAGCGAAGTGCTGACGCTGCGGTTGAGCATTCCAAGCTCGCAGGTCAAGGAGGACACCGCCGTCGCGCGAATGCATCAGGCGATCATGGACAAGATTGCGGCCGTGCCAGGTGTCACCTCGGTCGCCCTCGCGTCGACGGTCACAATGTCCGGCCAGGGCTGGCACGATCCCCTCTTCGCGGAGGATCGCACCTACAAAGAATCCGAGGTCCCGCCGCTTCGTTTCTTCAAAGTCGTTTCCCCGGGCTACATGAAGGCGATGGGCGGATCGCTGGTCGCCGGCCGCGATTTCACATGGACGGACGTCTACGACCTGCGGCCGGTCGCGATGGTGTCGGAGACCCTCGCCCGTGAGTTGTGGGGCCAGCCGTCGGCAGCCATCGGCAAACGTGTACGCCCATACCCGATCGGCGTCTGGCGCGAGGTGGTCGGCGTGGTAGGCGATATGCGAGACGACGGCCTGAATCAGAAGGCGCCGGCGGTCGCATACTGGCCCCTCTTGACGTTGGGCTTCTCGCCGACGGCCGACGACACGCTGTTCGTGCAGCGCAGCGTCTCGTATGTGATTCGCAGCAATCGGACTGGATCCACCGGGTTTCTCGCCGAGATCGGGCAGGCGGTGTGGTCGATCAACGCCAATCTGCCGCTGGCCGGTGTTCGGACGCTGCAGGAGATCTACGACGCGTCGCTCGCCCGGACGTCGTTCACGCTGGTGATGCTCGGCATCGCCGGCGCGATGGCGTTGTTGCTCGGCGTCACCGGAATCTACGGCGTGATCTCGTACTCGGTCTCGCAGCGAACGCGGGAGATCGGCATCCGCGTCGCGCTCGGCGCGCAGGCGTCGGCGGTCAGACGCATGTTCGTCACGCACGGCCTGTTGCTCGCCGCCGTCGGCGTCGCG
>DATAEE010000413.1:0-11468 GCA_036258175.1 Vicinamibacterales bacterium | reverse complement strand
CTGAGGGCGAGCGACGAGGATGGTAATTGCGCGGCACGTGCACGCCAGGCTGGTTTTCTCGGACGCATCCGAGATACCGATGCCGATTATTGAGGCGACAGGTCCTGAGTAGTCGCCTAGTGGCAACCAGTGGGAAGCCCGGGCGATGCTCGCCACTGCGGCGTTTATCGCGAGAGAACGGGCTCGCAACACGCTTAATCTGGAGTGTTGCACTCCAGTGTGTCTCTAACAATCGCTAATAGCTTGAGCACGTTGCGTTCGTCGGGACGGTTTGTCACGCGCGGACGCGTTGCCCAAGTTGCTCCGTCGGTCTTGCTTCAACGGGCCGCTTCTCGCCGCATCAGCGCACGGGCCAAGAAGCTCGCGATGGTATTTCGGTACTCCTCGCGGGTCTGCGTGCTGAAGACGCCGTGGCCGGTGTTCGCGAATACGTGGATACCGCTTGCGACCTGAAGATTCCCCGCCAGGAGCGACCGAGCCTGTGCGTCGGAAATCTCAGGATCGGCATCGCCAAGGAGCAGCAAGATCGGGCGGTCGCGGAGCGTCGCAAAGCTCCCAGGGAGATCGCCCTCTGGCATCGCCGGTACCCAGGGAAGCCCGGTCTGGCGACGCAGCCCTTCTCGCAACGAAAACGGCGGTGCCTCAGCGATGATCGCGGCAAACTGCCGCGGCGCCTGAACTGCTGCGAAGAGCACAACGCGCGCTCCGTGTGAGAACCCGTAGGCCACAAGTGGAAGGTCAGTGTGGCGCCGGCTGGCAAGGAGCGCGTCGGCGGCGGCCAGCACGTCGTAGGCCGCGCCAGGGCCCATGTCTGCACGGTCGCCGCCGCTCTCGCCCCGCGCCCGAAGATCGATCAGCGCCACGTTGAAACCCGCACCAACCAATGTGGCTGCCCGTCCCAGCATCACACTCTTGTTCTGCCCAAACCCGTGAACCATGATGATGCTGCCGGCGGGAGAGTGCGCAGGTAACCACCAGCCGGCGATGCGGGTGCCTTCCGGGTTCGTGGCAGCGAACGACTCATACGCCAATGCCACATCGGACGGTCGTTCCGTCATGACGTCCAACTCAGGATGACGCCCTTCGAACCGCGCGCGCATCTTGACCATCTGGGAGCGTCCGATGAAGCCGAACACTAGGAACAGCACGAAGGCAACGCCCACACGGACCGCTGTCTTGCGCTTCACGATTTCCGTTTCCCTCCGCGACCCACACGTCGTCGTTCCTTCAAAACCCATGCGAGCGTTGCTGGACCGAATGCGGCAGGCCGACGGGTTAGGCGATCGATCGCGGCCCTGAGGTTCCGCTCGAAGTCGCGAAGGGCAGTTGCTCGCTCAGGGGCAGACAGCAAGCCATCTCTCATGAGCGCGAAGCGGACCCCGAAGTTTCCGATGCCGAACGGTGAGACTCATCGGCCGGTGAGCACCGTCCAATCGCGCGGTAATGTGCGTGGTTAGCTGCGCCGACATGGCCGGGCCAACGGGAAGCACCCGCTTCGCGATTCGCCGCGCGCTCACAAACCAATTTTCGCTCCGATGAATAGTCCTCCGAGCACCATTGTCGCCATATGGCGCGCGACGTCTTCACCCGGCACCAAGACGAAGCCCGAAGGCCCTCGCCACCAGACTCAATGCCAGCATACCAACGAAGGATCCGGCCGCGAACAAAAGCCCTGTTACGGCCGCGCGGAAGCTACTACGGCGTTTATCGCGACCTCACGTCTCGCGCATCACCTGCAGAACCGTGTGCCGGGACTATCCGACCTTCTACCGCGGTTGTCGCGGTTCTGTCACGTGCATGCGCATGTTAGCCGGCAGTTTCGCATCACCAGACCCCGGGCATCAGCCTCTGCGTTTTTGCCATGTACGCCGCGTAGTCCGCGCCAAACTCTTCAAGCATCAAGTTCTCCTCCGCATGAACGCGAAGCGCGAAGAGGATCGCGAAGGTGACCAAGTAGGACGGACCCGCCACCCAGTTTGGCAGCACGAGCGCCTGCCCGATCGAGTAGAGGAAGAGCGCTGCGTACATTGGATGTCGGATGCGCCGGTAGACGCCGTCCACGACGAGTCGGTGGTTCTCCCGCACCTGGAGCGTGATGGACCAGTTTGTCCCGAGATCCGCGTGTGACCGGTAGAAGAGCCAGAGGCCGACCACGAAGCACGCAACCCCGGCCAAGAGTGGACCCATGCGCAGCGGGTACTCCGCAAGCGAGAACACCGGGGAGACGATCCAGACTAGAGGCACAAAGAACCCGAGCATCGCGAGAACGAGCAGGATCACTTCCAGCCGCCCCTTGCGGTCAGTCACGACCGTGACGCCCCGACTGCGCTGGCCGTGTGGCGCACGAATCGCGACCATCACGACGCTAGCTGCAAGGATCACGGCTTTCGCGATCCACGGGTTCATCGCAGCGGACCAACCCCTTCTGAAACAAGGTGGAACATGCGGTTCGTCCGGTTGTCCGGCTAACTACTCTTGGAGTAGACCGGCGAGCGTCTCCGCAGCCAACGGCTGCTGTGCCGCCATGTCGCCTGTGGCAGCTCCACGACTGGCGGGATGATAGCACCGGGCTGTGCTACACGATCCGCCCGTTGGTTAGCTGCGAGCGGCGTGGTTGGCTGCCCAGCGTTTACTAGACGGAAGTCCACCCCGCGCGACGCGCAGGATAAGGCGGCGATCATCACGGAGCCAGTGGAGCGGCTCGGCGCGCGGGCCGACGAGACGATCGATCTGGGCTACGTAGAGCTGTAGCCTCGTCAATCGGGCCACGGATGATCGGCCGATCGGGCCAAGTCATCGGGTCATCCGGGGATCTTTCTATCGGGACAAATGATCGCGCTATCAATCAATCAGATCGAACATCCGCGAGAACTTGACGACGAACGACCGGTCGGTGCGCTGCGGCGTCGGATAGAGATCGTAGAGGCCGCGCGTGTCGGTATAGACGACGAAGAGGCCGGTGTTGGCGGCCTGCAGCCAGCCGAAGCGGAGATTGACCGACCAGAGATCGGCGCGATCGTTGTACTGGACGAGCGCCTGCACGAACCGGCGGGTATCGAACGAGTAGGAGGCGCGGGCTCGCAGGAGGTTCGTGGTGAAGTCGCCCCAGGGCAGGTTGACGTCGTTGCGTTGGTACGCGATCTCCGTCGTGAACGTGTCGCCCGTCCGCATCCGCAGCGTCGGCGAGATCGTGACTCGATCGCCGCCGAAAAATCCTCCGATAAAGCTCTGCACGTTCAGGCTGACCGGCGCGCCCTGATTCGTCATGAACACCAGCTGCGCTTCCGCGTGCTCGTACGATCCGGGCGGCACGAAGATGCCCGGGTAGATCTCGAACGGCGTCCGGACGCCTTCCTCGGTGAAGTTCACGCCGGTGTGGACTTCGGCGCTGTTCCTGAACTGCCAGTGGCTGTCGACGTGCCAGAAGCTGCTCTCGAGCAGGCCGTCGAACCCGATGAACGCGCGGTACGACGTGTGCGGCCGGATCTCCTGCAGTGACAGAAAATCCTGAGGGCGCCAGCGTGTCGCCAGCCGCGCGTCGGGCTTTCGGTACCCGCGGCGGCTCAGAAACCCGACCTCCGGGTTGAACTGCTCGCCGACCTCCTGGTAGCCGAGCTCGAGATCGAATCGCGGCACGCTCGTGCGGGAGCGAAGGTTGTAGGCGTAGTCATCGTTCGCGGAGCCGGGCGTTTGTGTCCCTGCCACGAAGCCCGACACCACCGTGTCCTGTCCGATACCGAGCTTGCCATCGATCGACACCGTGCGGTTGTAATCGCGGTCGGGCGCGAGGTCGCCGACGCCCTGCCGGTTGACGAACAGGAAGCCGAGCGACGATCGATTCGGGAGATCGCGGCTGAGGCGCGCGACGGTGAAATTGTCGCCGGCGATGCGGTCCTCGAAATCGTCGGTCTGCATGTTGAGCAGGCCGACGTTGAACTGACCCGCCTTGCCCGAGAGTCGTGCGCCCGCCAGAATCGGGACCTGCTGGCCGTCGGCCGTCACGTCGCCGGTGCGGTTGCCGTCGATGATCCCTATGCGCCGGCTGAAGAAGAGCTCGATCTCGCCCTGATTCCCCACGGTGAAGAAGCCGGCGTTCTCGAGGAAGAACGGCCGTTTCTCGGGGAAGAACAGGTTGAAGCGATCGAGGTTGATTTGCTGATCGTCGACCTCGACCTGCGCGAAGTCGGTGTTGATCGTGCCGTCGAGCGCCAGGCTCGGCGTCACGTTGTACTTGACGTCTAGGCCGGCATCGCCGAGGACGGCGGCGTTGGCCGGGTCAACGCCGGACTCGATCGCGTTGCCCAGGACGTAGGGGGTCGCGGTGAAGTTGCGCACGGACGGCATCTGCAGCCCGGAGAGCGTTCCTGCCAGCGCGAGACGATACAGCGTGTACTGGCGGGGAATTGGCGACCAGAACGCGCGCTCGTTGCGGCGGCGGATGTTCCGCTGGAAGTTCACACCCCAGACTTGATCGGCGCCGGCAGGGAAGCGCAGCGTCCGGAGCGGGATGGCGAACTCCGCCGCCCAGCCGTTGCCGCTGATGGCCGCGCGCACTTCCCACGCGGCGTCCCAGTTGAGATTGAAGCCGGCGCCCGCGCCCATCTGTTGACGCTGGCCCGGCCCGAGCCCGCCGCCGCCCTGCCCCTCGTTCGTGACCTGCCCGTCGTACTCGATGCCGGCCGGGTTCGTGCCGAAGACGAACCCGTTCAGGCCGTCGCGGTACGTGTCGAAAATCATCCGGAAGCTGTCGGTCTCGTCGAGCGACGCGTCGCGCCGCGAGTCCGACACGATGATCGCGTCGGGCTGGCGGTCGTAGCACATCACGCCGACGTAGAGCGTGTCGGCCGTGTAAACGATCCGCACCTCTGTCCGCTCCGTCGACGGCTGCCCCTCGTCCGGCTGCTCCTGCCAGAAATCGGAGACCGGCGTCGCCGGCAGCCAGGCGGCGTCGCCGATGACCTCGCCGTCGAGCACGGGCGCCTGCGTCACGCGTGTGGCGACGACGCTCGGTCGCGCCGCGTGGCTTTCCTGGATCTGTGCGGTCGCGGTCGCCGGCGGGTTGGGACTCTGGGAATGTGCCTCACGGACCGGTGATGTCGCCGCGATCGCGAGGATTGCCAGGTACCGCCACATTGAAGAGGTTCGCGTGAGCATCGGTAATCGTGTCCGTTAGGATACGACACGCTGGACGGGCGGTGTGGATGACGGAGCTTCCGGCGGACCCGTAGCGCAGCCCTTCAGGGCTGCCGCGCGTGCACCCGCACCCTGAGCACCTTCACAAATCCCTAACATCTTTTTACCCGTCCTTGACACCGGTCGGCCGGACCTGACGTATGTTCGGGGTGTATGGAATCAACGAGCGCCCCGAACGGCGGCGTCATCGGCCGGCTGAGGAGATTCTGGAGCGGCAACAAACGGGTCCGGCTCCTGCTGACGCTAGAACTGGCGGTCATGCTGCCGGCCGCGGCTCTCATCTTTCTTAACTACCACCAGTTGGAGTCCATCGAGCGCGACAAGGCGCTGGAGGCGGCGATCCATCGCGAGTTCCAGCAGATGCTGGCCTACTCCGAGAAGCAGATCAGTCAGAAGGCCTACAAGCTCGCCGAAGACGTCCGGGATCACTTCCCGTCTCCGGACGACAGTCAGTCGGACAGGGTCAAGAAGCTCGATGCGATCCTGTGCGAGCGTCCCTGGCTCGCGCACGTGTTTTTCTTCGACGCGGAGAAAGGGTTTCTGCTGCGTTCACAGCAGGAGCGGATGGGTGACTGGGACTTCCTAGAGGAGCACAAGCGCTTGGGGAAGTCGTTCGGCGGGTGGGTCCCCTTTGAAGCCAAGACGCTGCTGGACATGATGCACAAGAAGGGCCGGCCGATCATCTGGTTCCCCGATCGACCGGAAAGGGGCGGCGAACACGTTTTTATGACGACCGCCGTCCTATCGTTTCCGCAGCTCGCGACCGATCGCGTCGTGATCGCCGGGGCCAGCTTCGAACCCGACTATCTCAAGCAAACGTTCTTTCCGAAGATGCTCGACGAGCTGATCACCTACAAGCTGGGCGAGGAGAGTGAAAATCCGCTGGCCATGATCGTCTATTCCTCGGAGGCCGACAACCATCCGGGCGCTTCGCCTGGCTGGGATGCGGAACGGCTCGCCGCCTCGGCCGGGTGGAAAGACGGAAAGCCCGAGGTGTCTCGCAATCTCGACGAGGGGTTCCGGGGGCTGGCGCTGGGCATGAAGTTCCAGGGGACCACCGTTGAAGCGATCGGCCGGAACTGGGCCTACCAGAGTTTTCTCATTCTCGGATGTGTCTCGCTGCTGCTGGTCGGCGGCCTCGTGCTCACGTACCGGAGCGTCAGCAAGGAGCTCGCACTGGCCCGCTTGAAGTCCGACTTCGTTTCAAACGTGTCGCATGAATTGCGGACGCCGCTGGCGCTCATCCGGCTGTACGCGGAGACGCTTGAGCTGGGACGCATCAAGACGCACGAGAAGGCTCAGGAGTACTACAGCATCATCCGCAAGGAGAGCGAGCGGCTGACGGCGTTGATCAACAACATTCTCGATTTTTCGCGGATCGAGGCGGGACGCAAGGAGTACGAGTTCCGCACGACCGACCTCGCCGAGCTGGTGACAAATACGCTGGACACCTATCGCGGCCAGATCGACGAGCAGGGTTTCACGTTGGAACAGAACATCGACTCGAACCTCCCGCTCGTGCGCGTCGACCGCGAAGCGATCGCGCGGTCGCTCGTCAACCTGGTCAACAACGCGCTGAAGTACTCCGATCACGAAAAGTTTCTCCGCGTGCGGTTGTACCGGACCGATGGCGTCCTGAAGCTCGAGGTCGCGGATCACGGCATCGGGATCGCGCGCGGCGAGCAGTCGAAGATCTTCGAGAAGTTCTATCGTGCCGGCGACCCGCTGGTGCACAACACGAAGGGCAGCGGTCTCGGCCTGTCGCTCGTGCGCCACATCGCGCACGCGCACGGTGGGGAGGTGGAGGTGGAGAGCGCGCCGGGGAACGGCAGCACGTTCACGCTGACGTTGCCGCTCGCGCCGGCCAACGATCAGCCGGTGAGTGATGCCACGACTGATGCCGCATGAGGATGGCGGAATGAGAAACACACAGATGGACTTCACGCCGCGAAATGGCCGTCCGACGGAGGCCCGGAAGCGCGCGATGGCCCGCCCTGACCGGGGCCCGGCGGACAGACGGCCGGGCGGCAGGACGAAAATCCTGATCGTCGAAGACGAGCCGGCGATGGTGGCCGGACTGCGCGACAACTTCGAGTACGAGGGCTACGAGGTGATCAGCGCGGACGATGGGGTGTCGGGCCTCGAGCGGGTGTTCGCCGATGAGCCCGATCTCGTGGTGCTGGACGTCATGATGCCGCGGATGAGCGGTCTCGAGGTGTGCAAGCAGGTGAAGGCGAAGCGGCCCTCGATGCCCATCATCATGCTGACCGCCCGCGGCCAGGAGATCGACAAGGTCGTCGGCCTGGAGCTGGGCGCCGACGACTACGTCACCAAGCCGTTCTCGATCCGCGAGCTGATGGCGCGGGTCAAAGCGGTGCTGCGGCGGACGTCGCTGCAGGCGAGCGCGCCGGCGATGTACCGGTTCGGCGACGTCGAGGTCAACGTCCGCGGCAACGAGGTGCGGCGCGCCGGCAAGGCGGTCGAGCTCTCGACGAAGGAGTTCGCGCTGCTCTCGTACTTCATCGCGCATCCGGCGGAAACGCTCACCCGGGATCACCTTCTGGACGCGGTGTGGGGCTATGAGAACTATCCCAACACTCGGACGGTCGACACCCACATCGTTCATCTCAGGCAGAAGCTCGAGCCGAATCCCGAGGAACCGCAGTTCATCGTGACGGTGCACGGCATCGGGTACAAATTCGTCGAGTGAGGCCGCGTCGTGAATCCATCAACCCTTTCGCGCGAAGTCCCGTGGACGTACAAGCCGACTCTCCCGTCAACCCTCAGCTCGCGTCTTCGGGCGCAGCACCGTGAGCTGAAGCTGAAGTTCGCGAAGCTGGAGAAGGATTACGCCGATCTCCACACGGCGCTCTTCGAGGCGTCGCAGGTGCACCGGCGCCTGTGCGCCCCGGGCCTGGTGCGGCACGGAGAAGTCGAGATTGCCAGCGAGATCTTCGCCGTTCGCTACATGCCCGGTGATTTCTTCACGATCCAGGCGGCGGGCGGCGGCGTGATCATCGCGCTGGGCGACGTCTGCGGGAAGGGCCCGTCGGCGGGCATGTGGACGCCGTGCCTCGTGGGGCTGGTGCGCGCGCATGCGGCCGCGAGCTCGGATCCGGAGGCGATCGTGACGGGCGTCAATCGCGAGTTCTGCCGAATGGGCGCGCCGTTAACGAGTCTGTTCCTGGCGCGGCTCGATCCCGTCACCGGGCGGCTGGAGTACTGCAGGGCCGGCCATCCACCGGCGCTCCTCGTCCGGGCGGACGATCGACTCGAGTCGCTGTCCGAAGGCGGCATGCTGCTCGGCATGTCTCCCGATGCGTCCTTTGCCACCGGAAGTGTGGACCTGCGCGCCGGCGACGTGCTGCTGGCGTACTCCGACGGCGTCCTCGAATCGCGCAACGATCTCGATGAGGAGTTCGGCTACGAGCGCCTCGAAGCGCAGCTGCGCCTCGCGCGATCGGGATCTGCATCTGAGGTGCTGTTCTCGGTCCTGGGCGCGGTGCAGGACTTCGCCTCTCCGCACGCACTGGTCGACGACACCTCGCTTGTCGTCGTGCGACATATGTAGCGCAGCCCTTCAGGGCTGCTTCGGCCGGTTGTCGAACCAGCCTTCAGGCTGCTGTGGTGCTCGGCTCGAGCGCGCACCGATGCGGGTCGCCTATTGACGGGGAGATGAGGGGAACCGCACAACGGAGTTTGGTGCCGGACGTTCGAGCTCGGCTCGTCGGTCGCCCGCGGTCAGCGACGGCTGCTCGCCGTTGAGCAGTGCGTCGATCGATGCGTATTCGCCGAGCTGCGCGAACTCCAGGAAGACGAAGGGGAGGCCTTCTGCTGCGAGCAGCGAGCTCGCGTCGGCGACGTGGAAATGCAGATGAGGCCCGATCGAGGTACTGCCCGATGAGCCGAGCTTTGCAATCACCTGACCGCGGGCTCCCGCACCAAGGACGTGGGGTGTGGCGTGATCGTTTCGAAGGCCCGGCCGAACCATGCGCCGCTGCAGCTCGGCGTCCTTGTACTCCGCGAGCGTCTGCCCATTGCTGGCCTTGACCTGCACGGTGTTCAGCGAGACGTCCACCGAAAGAAAGTTCGTGATGTGAAGTTCGTAGGCGAGCTGCATGCTGCCCGCCTGCTTGAACATCACGGGTGCGAAAGGCACGAGCAGGTCGACGGACTGGACGACTGGCGCACGCGGTGGCGGCTGCTGCGCGCTCAGCGCCATCAGCACCGTGAAGCCAAGAATGACGCCTGACATGTCACGATTATCGTGCCATTCGAGAGGAGCCAATCTTCGACGCCGTGACCGTTCGAGCCTCGCGCGCAAGATCCACGCACGGCGGCCCCAGGTTGTACTTCTCGGCGAGCTCACGCAGCCTGCCGATGGCGGGCCGCCCGCGGAGCGCCTCCGTGAACATCTCGCGCCCCGCGTGCTGCGCGAACGGCGTCTCGACGGCGAGGCCCTTCGCGCTGGCCACCGGGTGGCCGCGGCGAAGCATTTGACCGACGAGGCCATCGATTTCGATCGCGCGAGGCAGGCACGCGACCTCGACCGCGTGAGCCATCTCGTGGGCGACCGATTCAATCTGTTCAATCGGCCTGGCGGACGCGCTGTCGAATTGCAGCAGCACGATCACGCGCGCGTCCCCGCGCCAGAATCGGCCCGCCGCCTTGCGGCTGGTTTCGCGCCACAGCATCGGATTCGCGCGAAGGCGCACCGAGATGGCGGGGGTCCTCTCGAGAACGTCCAATACCTGTTTCATCGTCGCCGATCTGGCAGCCAGGTAGGCGAGACGCCTGTCGGCAAGCTCATCCGCGACCTGCACGGCAACCGGCGTCCGGATGCTGACGGCGGCGGCAAAGGCCAGCGCGAGCGCGAGGAACGATGGCGGCATGTAAGCCCTCCGGTCGTTCCAACGTCCCATCCAGCTGACATCGCGCAAAGATCCGCGCCGGAGATTCCCGGCAGACCAGCCGGACTACCGTCGCGATTTGAAAGTGGACCTGTTGACGGACCAGCCCGGTAGGCTAGCCTTGATAAGGGACGCAACATGCTCGGGTGGGATTTTCCCGTCTCGATCGATCCGCAGACGTCAGTGCCGATCTTCGTGCAGATCGCGGGCGCGGTCTCCGGCGACATCCGGCGCGGGCGGCTCCGGCCCGGGGACGTCATGCCCGGCACGCGTACGCTGGCGCGCACCCTCGGCGTGCATCGCAACACGGTGATTGCTGCGTACGCGGAGCTGGTCGCGGAAGGCTGGATCACGACCGAGAACGGGCGCGGCACGTTCGTCGCGAAGACGCTGCCGGATCCGCGGCCGCGCCGCTTCACCGCGGTGCCGGAAACGGGGGCCGACTCTTCGGTTGCGTTCGAGCTGGGCCCGGGCATCGTTGTCGCCCGGTGTTCGACCAGTCTCCTGGTCGCGTATAACCTGACCGGCTTGCCCGATCTGCGCCTGGTCCCGACGAAGGCGCTGGCGCGGGCCTGGAGGCGATCGATCGAGCGGCGGAGTCGCGAAGTGCTGGCGTACGGCCCGCCCGAAGGGCATCCCCGTCTTCGCGCCGCGCTGGCGGGCATGCTGAGCGCGACGCGCGGGCTCGTCATCGACGAGTCACGCCTGTTGATTACCCGCGGCACGCAGGGCGGGTTCGCCGTCATCGCCCATGGGCTCCTCAGGCCGGGCGACGTCGTCGCGATCGAGGATCCAGGCTACCGGCGCGGACGCCAGATGATGTCGCTGGCGGGCGCGCGGGTCGTCCCGATTCCGGTGGACGCGCAGGGTCTCTCGGTCGATCATCTCGCCGCGCTTGCCGAAGAGCAGCGGATCCGAGCGGTGCTCGTGACGCCGCACCATCAGTTTCCGACGACGGTCACGCTCTCGGCGGCGCGGCGAGTCCGGCTGCTGGAGCTCGCGCGGCGGCATCGCTTCGCCGTCATCGAGGACGACTACGATCACGAGTTCCATTACGACGGGCGGCCGATCCTTCCGCTCGCGAGTGCCGACGGGGGAGGGACCGTCATCTACGTCGGGAGCCTTTCAAAAACGCTCGCGCCCGGACTACGGCTCGGGTACATCGCGGCGGCGCCAGAGGTGATCGCGCATCTCACCGAGTACCGCACGCTCCTCGATACGCAAGGCGATCAGGTCCTCGAGTCGGCGGTCGCCGAGCTCGTCGAGGACGGCGAAGTGCAGCGGCACGTGCGCCGGATGCAGCGGATCTATCGCGCGCGGCGGGACGCGATGGCGGCGCTCCTGGCGCGCGAGCTCGGCGGGGCA
>DATAEE010000412.1:0-8669 GCA_036258175.1 Vicinamibacterales bacterium | reverse complement strand
CCGCCCTCGCGGGTCAGTCCGCAGGTCCTGATCCGCTGCCTTCATGGAATGAGAGCGGGTCGAAGAAGGCGATCACAGACTTCGTGGGACGAGTGACAAGGCCAGGGGGAACGGACTTCGTGCCCGTCGCCGAGCGCATCGCTGTCTTCGACAACGACGGCACGCTCTGGTCGGAACAGCCCATGTACTTTCAGCTGCTCTTCGCGCTGGACCGCGTGCGAACGCTGGCGCCCAAACATCCAGAGTGGAAAGACACGCAGCCGTTCAAGGGCGTCATCGAAGGTGACATGAAGGCGGTCGCCGCGGCCGGCGAAAAAGGGCTGCTTCAGATCATGGCAGCCTCGCACGTTGGCAACACCACCGAAGAGTTCGAGGGAATCGTCCGCGACTGGATCGGATCCGCGCGGCATCCGACGACGAAGAAGCTCCTCACCGAGATGATCTATCAGCCGATGCTGGAACGTGCTCTCCTACCTGCGAGCCAACGGTTTCAAGACCTACATCCTGTCCGGCGGAGGCGTCGAGTTCATGCGCCCGTGGGTCGAGCGCACCTACGGCATTCCGCCCGAGCAGGTCGTCGGCAGCCGCGCGAAGGTGAAGTACGAAGTGCGGAACGGCACGCCTGTGCTCGCCCGCCTCGCCGAGATCGACTTGGTTGACGACGGGCCGGGTAAACCCGTGGGCATTCACCAAGTGATCGGACGCCGGCCGGTCATGGCCTTCGGCAACTCCGACGGCGACTTCCAGATGCTCGAATGGACGACGAGCGGGAAGGGGCCGCGCTTCGGCCTCATCGTCCATCACACGGACGACAAACGTGAGTGGGCGTACGACCGCGGGTCTCATATTGGCAAGCTCGAACGCGGGCTGGACGAGGCGTCGAAGCGAGGGTGGGTGCTTGTCGATATGAAGCAGGACTGGAAGGTCATTCATCCGTTCGAAAAGTAGGAAGGCTGGCTAGGTCGGAAAGGCGCGCTCGACTGCAGCGCGAAACGTGGCCGCATCCAGCGCGGGATAGCGGTACAGCCGCGGCTCGATGGCGGTGAAGTATTCGCGCGCCGCGAGAGGCTCGACCAGGCCGCGGGTGATCATTTCACCGACGTCGGCCAGGTCCTGGGCGTGTCCCCGGGATACCTTGGCGAGGGCCTGCGCGTAGAGATCGAAGTGACGGAAGGTAATCGGCCCCTCAGTCGCCACGAACGGACTCCGATCCTCCCATCCAGGCTTCACCGGGATGAAATCAACAGGTGACGCGAGCTCGACGTTGATCCCGAGCGCTTCCTTCAGTCGTGCAATGGCGCGGAAGATCGAATCCCTATCAGGCTCGACCCGGATGTCCACGTCAATCGTGCTCTGACGCCACCCGATCAGCACGGCTGTGGCCCCGCCCGTCAGGTAGACCTGAGTCGGGCCGTCGGCTACCTCACCGAGAGCCCGCATGAAGCGGCGAATCCGATCGGCATCGGCTAGCGCACGCATGCGGCAGCGCGCTCGAAGCTGACGAGCCGATCGAGGTACGCGTTGTAGCGTGCGTGCGCCGAGCCCGGATCGTCGGCGGCGAGCCGCTCGTAGAGGCGGTGCTCGGGGCGCTCGAATCCGCGTCCCACAGCGAGGCCGAGCGCCCTCAGCCGCGGAGCGCCAATCGACACGAGTAAGGCGGCGATCGTCTCGCGGCCGGCCTCGAGGTCGGCCAATCCGGCTTCAATCAGCTCGGCGCCCGGCAGCCGTTCGGACATCGCATCAATTGTACTTGCTCGAACGCTATTGGGACCAAGGTCAGGTTCGAGAAGTGTCGAGAAGGTTCGAGCGGGTTCAGTCGGCGTCGGAGCGGCGGGCTTCGAGAAAGGCGATGTCCTCGGCGTCGCGAGACGACTTGCGATGCGATCTGGCGATGCGCTTGAGGCGCAGAAGATCCCGCGCCGACGCAACGTGAAGGACCTGCGAGCGGATCTTCGTTTTTGTTGCGGCAGCGGCGAGCGTCGCCGCGGGAATCGGATAGTCGAACAGCAGGTCGATCCGAAGGCCCGTTGCCGGGTTGAAGAAATATGCGCTGAAGGGCGCGTCGACGCGCAGACGGACCGAGGCGACCTTTCGGTTGCCGATCGTCGAGGTCACGTTTCCTTCCTCGTCGAGCCGTGCCACGAGCTCGAGACCCCTGTCATAAAAGAGGTCCAACAGGTTCACGAGGCGGTCGCGAGGTTGGGTGATGACGAAGTCGAAATCGCGCGTCACCCTGCGTGAGCCCAGGACGACGAGCGCCATGCCGCCCACCAGCACGGGTTCAAGGCCGAGGTCGCGCAGCTCTTTGACGATCGCACCGACCTCTTCCAGATAGTCGGCGGGGCCAGGCATCTCAGCCTCTGGCGGGATAGATTCCAGGCAGACGGCCCTCGAACGCCCGCAGCCGTTTCACGCCGGCCGACGGTCCGCGCAGCTCGCGCAGCGCCACCACATACCTGAAGTTGTCCGCGATGCGCCGGGCCGCGCGGAGCGAGGCGACCCGCGCCCGGCCGCCCAAGGAGGCGATGCGCTTTCTCTCCTCGATCGAGAGCCGCCTGGCGCGCCCCCGGCCGCCCTGCCGCCCGAGGGCGCGAGCCATCTCGCGGACGTTCATAGGGTCATTATACTTAGCGCTAAGCACTTGACAAGTCGAGAGAGTTCGAAGGGGTTCGAAGGGTTCAGAAGGTTCGAGGAGGTTCGACGAGGTTCGAGGGTTGGACCAAGGTCCAGTGGCCTGGGGCCCACCCGATACCTATAGTCGTCTGCGCGTGAACCAGCACTTGGAGGCAGTCATGCGCAAACGACGTTCCTATTCCGTGGTCCTACTTGCGGCCGGCGTCATTATTGGCTCGGCCTCGGCCGTTCACGCGCAGCCGCAAGCGGCGGCCAAGAAACCGAACATCCTGGTCATCTGGGGCGACGACATCGGCTGGAATAACCCGAGCATCTACCACCGCGGAGACATGGGGTACTGGACGCCGAACATCGACCGGATCGGGAAAGAAGGCGCGATGTTCACGACCTGGTACGGGCAGCAAAGCTGCACGGCCGGCCGGGCCGCGTTCATTACCGGCCAGTCACCCATCCGGACTGGCCTCACGAAGGTCGGCCTGCCCGGCGCCGACATCGGCCTTCGAGCCGAGGATCCGACGATCGCCGAGATTCTCAAGCCGCTCGGCT
Source organism: Vicinamibacterales bacterium (assembly GCA_036258175.1). GTDB lineage: Bacteria > Acidobacteriota > Vicinamibacteria > Vicinamibacterales > 2-12-FULL-66-21 > DATAEE01. Next base: position 5,489 of record DATAEE010000412.1, on the reverse strand, counting down.
ACGCCACGGGACAGTTCGGCAAGAACCACCTCGGGGACAAGGACGAATTCCTACCGACCAGACACGGGTTCGACGAGTTCTTCGGCAATCTCTACCACCTCAACGCCGAGGAAGAACCGGAGAACGTGGACTACCCGAAGAGTCCTGAGTTCCGCAAGCGGTTCGGACCGCGTGGAGTTCTCAAGGCAACCGCTGACGGCAAGATCGAGGACACCGGCCCGCTGACGAGAAAGCGGATGGAAACCGTCGACGAGGAATTCCTGAAGGGGGCGCTCGACTTCATCGACCGTCAACAGAAGGCCGGCAAGCCGTTCTTCGTCTGGTTCAACGCCACCCGTATGCATGTCTTCACTCACCTCAAGCCCGAATCGGAAGGAAAGACAGGGCTTGGTATCTACCCCGACGGAATGGTCGAGCACGACGGGCACGTCGGGCAGCTGTTGAAGAAGCTCGACGACCTTAAGATCGCCGACAACACCATCGTCGTGTACGGCACGGATAACGGCGCCGAAGTAATGTCGTGGCCGGACGGGGGCACCACCCCATTCCGCGGCGAGAAGGCCACCAACTGGGAGGGCGGGTACAGAACGCCGTGCCTGATCCGCTGGCCCGGCGTGATCAAGCCCGGTACGACTTACAACGACATGTTCGCGCACGAAGACCTGCTGCCGACGTTCGCCGCGGCCGCTGGCGACCCGTCCGTCGTCGAGCGATGCAAGAAGTCGTGTCAGTCGGGAACCAAGTCCTTCAAGGTCCACCTGGACGGCTACAATCTGCTGCCGTTCTTCAGGGGCGAGGTGAAAGAGTCTCCGCGGCATGAGTTCCTTTACTGGAGCGACGATGGCGACCTGTTCGCGGTGCGCATCAACCAGTGGAAGATCTCCTTCATCGAGCAGTACCACACGGGCCTGGATGTCTGGAGGAAAGGCTTCGAGCGCCTCCGCATTCCAAACCTCTACAATCTGCGCGCTGATCCATACGAGCGGGGGACGACTTCGGCTGCCTACGACTGGGGCTACTTCGCCCCTCGCGGTTTCGTCATCGTGCCTGCGCAGGCGGTCGTGGCGCAGTGGCTGGAGAGTTTCAAGGAATTCCCGATCCGGCAGAAGCCCGCGAGCTTCAACCTTGACGAGGTGATGCGGAAGCTGAGCGAGCCGCAGGGCGGGAAATAAGGTTCGAGAAGGTTCGAGGAGGTTCAGCCGGCGTCGGAGCGGCGCGCTTAGAGAAAGGCGATGTCTTCGGCGTCGCCGTGAGACGAACGCTACGCCTTGGCGATGCGCTTGAGATGCAGGAGGTCGCGCTCCGATGCGATCTGAAAGACGTGCGACCGGACTTTCGTCCGCGTTGCGGACTCGGCGAGTGTCGCAGCGGGGACTGGATAGTCGAACAGCAGATCGACTCGAAGGCCGGTCCACGACCAGCGCCATTCCGCCGACCAGGACCGGTCCGAGGCCGAGATGCCTCAGCTGCTCGACGATCGCGCCGACTTCGTCGAGGTAGTCGAGCGTGCCGGGTGAGCGCTACTGCCCTGTCGTCTTGGCCTTCTGCTTCTCCTGCATCTCGTCCATCACGAGCCGGTAGGCGACGTAGTACTTATAGATGTTGCTGACGTAGGTGACCGTCTCGCGCCCGATCCGCTCGGCCGCAATCCGCTCGACGTTGTTGAACCAGAGGTTAGGATTCAACCCGCGCTTTTCGGCCTCGCGCCTGAGCTGACGCACCCTGGCAGGTCCCGCGTTGTACGAGGCGAACGTAAACAACGCTTTGTTCAGATCGTCCATCGGCTCCTTAGCGTAATACTGGTCGATCATGAACCGCATGTACTTCACGCCGGCGTGGATGTTCGGCTCGAGCTTGGTGATGTCGCCGACCTTCAGCTCCTTGCCGGTCGACGGCATGACCTGCATGACGCCGACGGCGCCGACCTCGCTCTTGACGCTCTGGTTGAGTCCAGACTCCTGGTAGCCCTGCGCCGCCATCAACAGGAAGTCGACGTTGTACTTGCTGCTGTACTTGCGGAACAGATCGACGATGGACTGGAACCGCTTCATGTCCGCATCGTTGGTCGCGCCCTTCACGTACTTCGTACTCTTCAGATACTTCTGGGTGACGATGTTGCCGAACGTCGTTCCCCGGCCATGTGTCCTGACGAACGCGTCGATCTCGGCCTTGAGCTTAGGACTGTTCTTCCGGATCGCTGGCGCGATTTGCTGATCCTTGACGAGCGTCAGGTCCTCGCGCGGCACGATGTGCGGGAAGACCTGCTTCCAGAATTGCGCGAGGTGGTTGTACACGACGATGTTCTTGACGAGGCCGGCGTTGAGCATCTCGAGGAGATCTTCATCCTCGAGCGTCGGCGGAGCTGGCTTGAAGACGATCGCCGCCTTCCCTCTCTTCTTGAAGTCCTCATTCAGCCGCAGGAGGCTCTCATGGTAAACGCTGCCGAGGCGAACGTAGACCTCCTGGCCGGCCAGATCGTCGAGCGTGGCGAGCTTCGGTGACTTTGGACCGGTCACGACGATCTCGCTGACGCCGGTGTTCGATGGCGCGGCGAAGTCGACGATCTTCTGCCGTTCCGGTGTGACGACGATCGAGGCGAACGCGATGTCGCCGCGGCCGTCCACGAGCGCCCGGCCGAGCTCGTCCCGCGAGACGGGCACGAACACGACGTGCACCGGCAGCTTCCCCGTCTTGAATTTCTTGTTGATGACCGCTTCGAACTCCTTGAACGCGTCGTACGTGATCCCGAGCTGTTGGCCCTTGTCGATGAAGTAATGCGTCTTGGAGTACGTGGTCAGGACGCGAATGCGGCGACGCTTGATCATCCCGTCGAGATCGCCTGTCCAGTTCTGGATCGCGAGATCGATCGGAGGCGCCGCCGCCGTCGGCTTCGGAGCCGGTGGCGCCGGCGGCTTCGGTCCGGGCTGCGCTGGTTTCTGGGGAGACTGGGCCGCCGAGGAGAGCTGAACGAGAGCGAGGAAAGCGACCGCCGTCAGCAGACGTTTCATTATTCCTTTCTTTTCTTTGCGCTGGGCCCCACCCAGCGCCGGGCACTCCTCGACTCGCTTCGTTCGCCCGGAGCGCTGAGCAAGGGGACTGTGTTCGATCTTACTTTTTAGATTTAGGTGGGTACTTCTTGAACATCTCGCGTACGGCTTCCTGGATCCGGGCGTCGCGCTTCGGCTCGGATCGCTGCCGGTCGATCTCCGCCTTCGCCACGCCGCGCCAGACGGCGCTTTTCAGCGCTGGCGCAGACAGATCGAGGATCAATGAGCCCTGTTCGTAGATGTTCAGCGACTGCGTCGCGCCGGAGAACGGCGGGACGCCCCACTCCATCGTCGGGCTGAGGAACTGTCCCATGGCCTGCGATGAGTCCCCTGCCGTGATCAGCAGGTAGTAGCTGGCATAGACGTCCGGAGTTCCCCCTGACGCAGGCGTCAGGCCCTTCTTGGCCAGCTCCTGCTCGACCGCCGGTTTGATCACGGGCTCGAACCGCTCCCGCAACGCGACCGGGTCGCCGCCGTACTTCACAAGGACCTTCACCTCACCGGCGCCATCCGGGTGCCAGGCGAATGTCTTCACCGGCCGGAAGTCGAACTCCGGGTCGTGAAGCACGTCGATCTTGACCTTCGCGGACACGACCGCTGCAAGGGAGGCGAGCATGACGGCGACCGCGAGCCACCGCCGGGACGGATGAGGTGTATGGCCTGCCATGAGTTATCTGCTCGACGGAGGGGACATTCTATTCCAATCGAGCCCTCTGCGAATCAGAAGATCAGTCTCAGATCTCGATCTTCCACCGGACGGACAAGAACAGCCGCGTCTCCGACCCCAGCAGGAACGGATGGACGATCTGCAGGTCTGCTGTCAGCTTGCTCCAGCCCGTTGGCGCGAACGAATAAAGGATCTCGAGGCCCTGTTCCTTCCGGATGCGGATCAGCGGTTCGAGGGTGTTTTGCAGATCATCGCTGAGATTGCTGTAGTAGTAGCCGAGGCCAAACGTGTCGCGCTCGCGCCCGCGAATCGGCACGTTGCCGGCGACGCCGGCGTGCGCGAAGACGTCCACGAAGTTCGGGTTGCCGTCCGTGACGCCGACCATTCCGAACGCGCCCCAGCCCCGCTTCGTGCCCTCGTCGTCGGTGAAGTATTGATAGGCGGTAGCGTTCAGCGTCCAGGCCCTTCGCGACGTAGTTGCTCAGGTCACTAGGGTGACGCCTCTCGAGCTCACCTCCGTGCGGCTGCCGCCCCAGTCGCGCAGCAGCTTCTCGCGGGTGAGCCAGTCGTGTGTGGCCGTCGATTCCTACGGAGGCGGCGGAGCGGGATCCTTTGCTTGTGCGGAGACCGTGTTTAACAGACACACAACTACCGCCGGTAGGAGATGCTTGAATGAAAAAACGCGCATGGCTGCCCAGCGTATGGACGGCCGCGCTGCGCCAAACGTTGGACCTTGGTCTTACGGGCGGGCCGCAAAACGCCCGGCCCGGTGTCAGCCGACCGAAGAATTCAGGCGTCCACGGGCTCGTCATCTGGGCAGTCCGGGCTGTGGATCCCTTCGGCTGCACGCGGGCCGGTTGATCTCAAACTACTCCGAGACCACCGGGCGATCCATTGGACCTTTGGCCTAGTCGGCCGGGGGAGGAACCTCGGGTGCCTGGTGCCACGTGCCTGGTGCGTGGTGCGAATCGGGTGCATGGTGCCTGGTGTTGTGCTTGGTGCACGCGGCACTCGCCAGGCACCAGGCACCCGGTTCGCACCAGGCACCCGGCACCAGGCACGAGGCACCCGATCGACCCTCTCGGTGCCCCGTGCTCAGTCGTGTTCAGAAGATAATCCTGAAGCCGATTTGCCCGACCCGCTGCTCCGGCTCCTGGAAGTCGCCGGCGTAGGTCGTCGGCTGCAGGAAGGTCGCGTTCGGCGAGGTCGTCCCATCGGCGTTGATGACGAGCCGCTTGTCCTGGAAGTTCGTGAACGGTCCGAAGCCTGACGGATTCTTGGCGTTGAACAGGTTGAACACCTCTCCGATCGCCTCGACCCGCATGCCGGCGCCGATCGCGAAGCTCTTCGAGACCCGCAGGTTGACCTGCGACAGGCTCGCGCCGCGTCCGCAGTTGATCGCGGTGCACTCGCCGATATCCTTCGGCGCGTTGCCGACGCCGTCGAACGCGTACGCCCGCAGCGGGATGTCGTTGTTGACGTCGTCTACGTTGAGATCGACGCCCTCAACGACGTTGACTGGAAGCGCCGATCGGTAGCGCCAGATCGGCGAGACCTGGAAGCCGTACGGCAGCTGGATGACCGCGCTGATCGTCGCGCGGTGCCGGGCGTCGGACCGGCGCGCCGGGCCGAACTGCACGTCGCTGAACGGATCCGCCGCGTTCTGGATGTTGGTGATGTCGAGCTCGTCGCCGCTGTTGCCCGTCGTGGACAGCGACTCGGAGAGCGAGTACCACGCCGAGACCTGGATGCCGTGCGTCATCCGCCGGCGGAGC
>DATAEE010000411.1:0-8235 GCA_036258175.1 Vicinamibacterales bacterium | reverse complement strand
GGCCCCGCGCCGACGATCTCGGTGAAGCTCGAGATGCCGATGCCCATCAGCTCGCCCCGCTGCCGCTTTTCTGCCTGTTCCTTTCTGAGATCGGCGTAACCGATTTTCTCCATCGCCTTCTTCAGCGCGGCCGGGTAGTTGCCGCTGTCGTACTCCCAGCCGAGCGCCGATCGGTACGGGAACTTGTCCGTGGGAACGAAGTTCTTGAACCGCAGGTCCGCCGGATCCATCGCGAGCTTCTGCGCCAGGACGTCGACCATGCGCTCGATCGCGTGCACCGCCTCGGTGACGCGGAACGAGCAGCGGTAGGCGATGCCGCCCGGCGGCTTGTTCGTGTACACGCCGTCCACCTCGGCGAAGGCGTTTTTCAGGTCATACGAGCCGGTGCAGATCGAGAACAGGCCTGCGGGGAACTTCGACGGGTTGGCGGCGGCATCCGCATACCCGTGGTCCGCCACCGTCTTGATCCGAAGCGCCGTCATCGTCCCGTCCTTCTTCGCCGCGAGCTCCGCCTTGATGTGATAGTCGCGCGCGAAGGAATCGGCCTGGAGGTTCTCCATCCGATCCTCGATCCACTTCACCGGTTTGCCGACGACAACCGACGCCGCGATGGCGATGACGTAGCCCGGATACACCGGCACCTTGCCGCCGAATCCGCCCCCAATGTCAGGCGAGATGATCCGGATCTTCTCTTCCGATAACCCGACGTGCCCGGCGACGAGCGCGACGACGGTCCGGATCGCGTGCGGCGCCTGCGTGGTCATGTAGACGGTAAGTTTGCCGGACACGCGGTCGAAGTCGGCGACACAGCCGCACGTTTCGATCGACGCGACGTGGAGGCGCGGCAGGTAGATGTCCTCCTTCACCTTGACGTCGGCGCTGGCAAACGCATCGTCGGTCGCCTTCCGGTCGCCCGCCTCCCAGTGGAAGATGTGGTTGTCCTTCTTGTCTTTCTTGTCCGTGCGGAGCACGGGCGCACCAGGTTCGAGCGCCTTGAACGGATCGACGACGACGGGGAGTGGCTCGTAGTCGACGTCGACGGCGTCCACGCCGTCGGCGGCGGCGTATCGAGTCGTCGCGATCACACCGGCGACTTCCTGCGCCTGGTACATGACCTTCTCGGTCGGCAGCACCATCTGCGTGTCCGACATCAGCGTCGGCATCCAGTGCAGGTTGTATTTGGCGAGCGTCTCGCCGGTAATGACAGCGAGCACGCCCGGCACTTTCAGCGCGCGCTCGGTATTGATCGATTTGATTTTGGCGTGCGCGAACGGGCTGCGGACGATGTCCAGGTAGAGCATGCCGGGCAACTGGATGTCGTCAACGTAGCGGCCCAGTCCGCGGATGAAGCGCGGATCTTCCTTGCGCTTGATCGAATGGCCCATTCCTCCGACTTCCGGTGTTGTTCGCGGCGCCATGATGCCCTCTTAACGCGGCTGGGCGGCCGCGTACTGGATCGACTTCACGATGTTGACGTAGCCCGTGCAGCGGCAGAGATTGCCTGAGATGGCATGGCGGATCTCGGGCTCCGTTGGATTCGGGTTCTGTCCGAGAAGCGCGACGCCGGTCATCATCATCCCTGGCGTGCAGAAACCGCATTGGAGCCCGTGTTCCTGCCAGAAACCTTCCTGGATCGGATGGAGCTTGCCGTCCTTCTCGAGTCCTTCGACGGTCGTGATCTCACCGCCGTCCGCCTGCACGGCGAGCACCGTGCATGACTTCACCGGCTCGTTGTTGAGAATGACCGTGCACGCGCCGCAGTGCGTCGTGTCGCAGCCGATGTGCGTGCCCGTGAGGCGCAGGTCGTCGCGCAGGAAGTGGACGAGCAGCAGACGCGAGTCGACCTGCTTCTCCTGAGGGGTCCCGTTCACCGTGACGCGAATCGTGTGCGTCGCCATTGTCAGCGTCCTCCCGCCCGTTCGACGGCCTTCGTGAGCGCGCGCGCCGTCAGCACGCGCGCCATCTCGCGCTTGTATTCCACCGATCCGCGGCGATCCGCCGACGGCGACGTCGCCTGCCCCGCCAGTTTCGCCGCCTCGGCGATGGTCTTCGCATCTGGCTTCTTCTTCTGCAGGAACTTCTCGGCCTCGACCGCTCGAATCGCCGTCGGTCCCGCGGCCGTCAGCGCGATGCCGGCGCGCTCGACGGTGCCGTCGGCGGCCAGCGTGAGCTGCGCGGCCGCGGCCGCCGTCGCGAAATCACCGACCTTGCGTTCGAGCTTCACGTAGGCGCCGCCGCTCCGTGCCGGCAGCGTCGGGACGCGGATCTCGGTCAAGATTTCGTCGGGCGCGAGCGCCGTCGAAAAGATGCCCGTGAAAAGCTTGTCGATGGGGATCGTGCGTTCCCCCTTTGGCCCGGTTGCCGTGACCTCGGCGCCGAGCGCGATCATCGTGGCCGGATGATCGTTGGCTGGATCGGCATGGGCGAGGTTGCCGCCGACCGTCGCGCGGTTCCGGACGATCGGATCGGCGATGACCAGCGCCGTGTCGTGGAGGATCGGATACTTCTTCTGAATGACATCCGACCATTCGAGCGCCGATTCCTTCGTTCGCCCGCCGATCTTGAGAAACCCGCCTTCCTCCTTGATGTACTCGAGCCCGGGAATGCGCCCGATGTCGACGAGATGGGCCGCCGCGCTCATGCGGAGCTTGAGCAGCGGCAGGAGGCTCTGCCCTCCCGAGAGCACTTTGGCCTGATCGCCATGCTGCTGGAGCAGGGCGATCGCCTCGGCGAGCGATTTGGGTGCGTGGTAATCGAACGGCGCGGGAATCATAGACAGCCTTTCATTTATTCGTGCTCGCGGGGCCCCACCCCCGCTCGCTCTCGCACGGCGTTCCGGCTGCGCCGGACTTCCCTCCGGCGCCTCACTCGGGCCGCAGGCGCTTCAGCGCAAAAACCACCAGTACGCGACGAAAAGCACGATCCCAACTCCTACCCAGACAGTCGGTCGCCGAAAAGCCCGGCCTGCTGCGCGGCCGACGACGGCGGAGCCGAACGATAGCACTTCGATAGGTGGAGCTGCATCCAACGTCGGGCCTCGGGCCTCGGGCTTCGGATCCGCCTCCGCGGTTTCGAGCTCCGCACGGGCGGCCGCGACGAACTTGTCGAACATCTGATCGCTGACGTCCTGGATCATGCCGCGGCCGAACTGCGCCAGGATGCCCATGACGTTCACCTGCGACGTGATCTGGACCTCGGTTTCGCCAGGCGCGCGCTCGACGAGCCGGCTCGTCATGCGCATGTCGGCGCCCCCCTTTCCGCGCACGTCCTGACCACTCGCCGCGATGGCCGCAGTTCGAGCCCCGGCATCCAGCTGCTCGAATTTCATCGTGCCCTTGTAACTGGCGGCTACCGGTCCGACTTTCACCGTGATCGTCCCGGTGTAGGTCCGATCGTCGAGCTTGTCGGTGATCTGCGCGCCAGGCAGGCAGCGCGCGACGCGCGATGGATCGGTCAGGAAATTCCAGGCGGCTTCAGGAGATGCGCGGACGACGAACGACTTCGAGATTTCGAGAGCCATGATCAGGCCGCCAGGTCGGGGAGGACGCGCTCGAGCGATTCCAGCGTGTGCGCCGGCCCGAGTCGATCGATGAACGGCATCGCCGCCCGCATCGCGTGCGCGCTCGGCTCGTACCGCGGATCCCCCGACAGCGGATTCAGCCAGACGATCCGGCGCGCCTTGGCGCTGAGAGATCGCATCGCTTTGGTTACGAGGGTCGTATCGCCGCGATCGAGGCCATCGCTCACGATCACGACGATCGTTCGCGCGCCGACCAGACCGGGATGCTTCGTCACGAATTCCCAGAGGCTCTCGCCGATCCGCGTGCCGCCGGACCAGCCGGGCACGCCGACGGCGAGCCGGTCCAAGGTAGGCGCAATCTTGCCCGGCGACAGCCACGGCGTGAGCCGCGTCAGCGACGTATTGAACGCGAACACCTCGGTCCGCGGCGCCACGCGTCGCAGCGCGAGCGCGAATGCGAGCAAGAACCGGGCGTGGACGTCCATCGATCCGCTGGTGTCGCAGAGCACGACGAGGCGCGGTTCGTCGAGCGCGCGATTGCGATGCGCGAGCGACAGCATCTCACCGCCCGTCGCGAGCGCCTTCCGGAAGCTGCGCCGAATGTCCGGCCTTCCGCGTCCTTTGACGGGCGTCAGCCGGCGGCTGCGCCGCGCGCGCCATTGCGGCGCCCACCGCGCGAGCAGCGCCTCCATGTCGGCGAGCTCTTCGGGTGAGCACTCCTCGAGCGGCTTCTTCCTGAGTGCGGCCTCTCGGCTGTACGCGAGACCCGAGGCGGCCGGCGATTCGTCGGCGGGCCGAAGGGATCCGCGCTGCTGCGAAAAAAGGCGGTTCATGACAGGAAGGCTGACAGGTCCGCCTTGTTTGGGCCTGAGAGGCCCGCCGTCCTGCGTGCGGTTGTCGCCGGGCCCGGCGCTCCAGAAGCGGCCGAACGTGTCATCGAACGCTTCGCGATCGCGCGGACGGATCCTCAATGTGGATAGAAGCGCGCGGCGGATCTCGTCGCGATCGGAAAGATCGATCAGCGTGAGCGCCTTGGTCGCGTCGACCTCGTCGCCGGTGCCCACCTGGACGCCGCGGCGGCGCAGCGCGCCGGCAAAGCGGGCGAGGTGAACGACGAGGTCGTCGTTGTCGATCACGGCTTGGCCTCAGCGGCAATCGCATCGGTCACGAGCCCGTCGATGGCGGCACGATCCAGTTCTTCGAGGTCGTGCCGATCTTTGAGGAAGCAGCCGAGTGTCTCGGAAACGACGTCCGCGTCGAGACTGTCGCGGTGCAGCCGGACGAGCGCCTGCGCCCAGTCGATCGACTCGGCGATCCCCGGAGCCTTCGAGAGCCGGCGGCGTCGCAGCGCCTGCATGACGCGGCCGATCTGCCGCGCGAGCTGCTCGCTCGCCTGCGGTACTTTCGTTCGAAGAATCCGCACTTCTTTCTCGAGCGACGGCGGCTCGAGATAGAGGTACAGACAGCGGCGGCGCAGCGCGTCGCCGATCTCACGGCTGCGGTTCGACGTCAGCACGACGTACGGCACATGCTCCGCGCGGATCGTCCCCAGCTCGGGGATGGTCACCTGGAAGTCGGACAGGACTTCGAGCAGAAACGCCTCGAACGCTTCGTCCGCGCGATCGATCTCGTCCACGAGCAGGACGGGCGGCCCCTCGCGCCGCGTGATCGCGCGCAGGAGCGGACGCTCCAGCAGATACGCGCGGTCGAAGATGAGCCCCTCGATCTCCGCCGGCCCCTGACCACCCGGCTCGGCCATCCGCACGCGCAGCAGCTGGCGCGGATAGTTCCATTCGTAGAGCGCGGTATTGACGTCGAGCCCCTCGTAACACTGCAATCGAATCAGCTCCGTGTCGAGGATCGCCGCCAGGACCTTGGCGAGCTCCGTCTTCCCGCCGCCCGCTTCCCCTTCGACGAGCAACGGCTTGCGCATCTCGCGCGACAGGAACACGGCGGTTGCGATCACTTCGTCGGCGATGTACCCGACGCGCTCCATGGCTTCCAACAGAGACCGGATTTCGGCAGTCACGGAGAATCTCAGGAGACGGCCGCGCCCGCGTAGCGGTCGGGCGTTGCCACGAAACGCTCGCGGCAGCCGCCGCAGCAGAAATAGTAGGTGCGGCCGCGGTGCTCGGCTTTGTGCTTCGCCGTCGCGATCGTCACGGTCATGTTGCAGACAGGATCGGTCGCCTCCTGTGCCGGCTGTGGAGCCGAAGGAGCCTGCGGCTGTGCTTCCATCGCCGTGCGCCGGACCTTGACGATCTCGGCCAGGATGCTGAGCGCGACCTCCTCGGGCGCACGGGCGCCGATGTCGAGACCTGCGGGGTTCGCAATCCGATCGAGCGCGGCCGAGGGCACGCCGCCGGCCACGAGCGTCTCCCGAATCTGCGCGAACCGCGTGCGCGAGGCGACGACGCCGAGGTACGCCGGCGCCAGCGCCAGGGCGGCTTTCGTGGCCTCTTCGTCGTGCTGTCCGAGCGTGGCCACGACGGCGAAAAGACGCCCCTGAGTTTTCTCGAAATCCTGCTGGCGGATGGCATCGACGATCCGCTCGGCATCCGGAAACGCCTCGCGATCCGCGTCGGGATCGGCGACGTCGATCGCGTAGCCCATCACCTTTCCAAGACGCGCCAGCGCCTGCGCGGCCGGCGAGACGCCGAAGATCAACAAGCGCGCGGCCGGCAGGACCGGATCGAGATAGATGTCCACGCTCCCTCCGCTATGACACGTCATCGGAAAGGCCGTGACTCCGGCGCGGCGGTCGGCGTCGGGATTGGGCGAGAGAGAAATCAGCCGCGGCGCCGAGCTCTTCAGCGCCCCGAGCGCCTCGCGGACCACGGTCGACTGAATGCAGCTGCCGCCGAGCCACCCGTGGCATTCGCCCGTCTCGGTGATGAGCGACGTATTGCCCACCTGCGCCGAGCTCGCTGGCTCGCGCCGCACGACGACCGCCATGACGAACGGCTCGCCCGTTCGCGAGAGCTCGGCGGCGAGTTGCAGGATCTCTGATTTCATTCTCTTTTTTCGCGCTGGGGCCCCACCCCCAGCGCCTGCCACGCCTCGCTATCGCTCGGCGCGGTCGTTGCCACATCTGTTTTCACGTCGGCCGCGTTGTCGCGGAGACGGTCTTCACGCGCTCGACATCTTCTGGGACGTCGATGTCTACCAGCGCTGCTTGCGGCCACGTGACGCGCGTCGCTTCATCGCGATGGCGTTTGACGACGTGCTTGCCGCAGCCTTCGCCTTCGGAGGTCGCCAGCTCGTGGAAGAGCGAGCGATCGTAGAGGATGGGCGGCGCGTTCACGCCCTCGTAGTCGGAGACCACGAGCGGCGCGGTGCCCTGTCCATACTCCTTCACGAGCGTCGCGATCATCTCGGAGGTGACGAACGGCATGTCGGCGAGCACGACGACGGCTGCCGCAGTCGACGTATCCGCGATCGCCTGGATTCCCGTTTTCAGCGAGCTGTTCACGCCGGCGGCGTAGTTGGGATTGATGACCGGCCGGCACGGCAGCGTACCGAGCGCGTCGCGGACGCGATCCGCCTCGTGACCGAGCACAACGAAAACCGGATCGAGCCCAGCCTCGACCGCGCGCCGCACGGCGCGATGCACGATCGTCTCGCCCTCGAGCTCGAGGAGCAGCTTGTTCTTTCCCATCCGAGTGGAGGTTCCGGCGGCGAGGACGACGCCGGCGATCGAGGCGCTCCGCTCAGAGGGCATGGATTGCGGCTCCTCGTTCGCGCAGATGACCCGGCTGCTGCCGCGCGTGGACGGCGAGCAGCTCGGCGACGATGCTGATGGCAATCTGTTCGGGTCCTTCGGCGCCGACGCCGAGGCCGACCGGGCCGAACACGCGCTGCTCGCTCGGCGAGCCGGCCAGCGCGAGCAGCTTCTCGGCGCGGCCGCGAGGGCCCAGCAATCCGATGTAGGGCGCCTGCGTCTGCAGGAACAGGCGGAGCCAGTCGCGGTCCTGCTCGAACGCGTGCATCTTCAGGACGACGAGCGTGCGCGCATCCACGCCGAGCGCGGCCACGCCGGAGTCCGGCCTCACCTCGACGAGCCGGCGCGCGGCGGGAAACCGCTCCGGTGTCAGGTACGCGGACCGATGATCGACGACCGTCACCGCGAAGCCCGCATCCGCCGCGTACGCCACCAGCGGCACCGCATCGTCTCCGGCGCCGCAGACGATCAGCTTCGGGGGCGCGATCAGGACGTCAGAGAAGACGATGTGCGAGTCGAGACGATCGATGCGCGACTTCCCCGCAGACAGGGCCGACGACGCGAGGCGCGCGAGCGCACGGTCGAGTTCAGCATTTCCGGATGAGTCTGTACGATCTGCCGTGACAGGTACAACGATCGATCGGCCGACATCGGACGGGCCGGACACGACCGTCGCGACGGCAAAGTTGTCGGATCCGTCGAGACGGCCTTGAACCGCCCGAAGCATCTCGAGCATGACGGGATCGGTCGCCGGTTGCACGAAGATGTCCACCGATCCGTTGCAGCCGAGTCCGAGCCCCCAGACGGTGCGGTCGTCGGACCCCGTGTCGTAGTGCTGGAGCCGCGGAGCGCTGGACCTGATGACGTGCTGGGCGATCTCGCGGACGTCAGCTTCGAGGCATCCGCCGCTGACGCCGCCGATCGTGCGGCCATCGTCTTCGATGAGGAATTTCGCGCCGGGTCTTCGATAGGCTGAGCCGGTGATATCGACAAC
>DATAEE010000410.1:0-10347 GCA_036258175.1 Vicinamibacterales bacterium | reverse complement strand
CCGGTCACGAACGCGGAATTCCGCACCTTCGTCGAGGCCACGGGTCATGTGACTACCGCCGAGAAGAAACCAGACTGGGAGGAAATCAAGAAACAGGTCGCACCCGGTACGCCGAAGCCGGACGACAAGATGCTCGTGCCCGGAGCGCTCGTGTTCTCGCCCCCGTCGCACGCCGTGCCGCTGACCGACCTCACACAGTGGTGGCGATGGACGCCCGGCGCAAACTGGCGGCATCCCGAGGGTCCGGGCAGCAACATCGATGGTAGAGACCGGCACCCGGTGGTCCAGGTGTCATGGGAGGACGCAGTCGCGTATGCGAAGTGGGTGGGCAAGCGCCTGCCGACCGAAGCCGAGTGGGAGTTCGCCGCGCGCGGCGGTCTGGAAGGGAAGCGATACGCCTGGGGCGATGACGCCGAACCCCGCGGCCGTCACATGGCGAACATCTTCCACGGTGACTTCCCGCACCATCAGACGGCCGATGACGGTTACGCGGCGACCTCTCCGGTCGGCACGTTCCCGCCTAATGGTTACGGGCTCGTGGACATGGCGGGGAACGTCTGGCAATGGACGGCCGATCTCTATCGCGCCGACGAGTTCTCGCGCCGCGCGGGCAACGAAGCGCTCTGCGACAACCCCCAGGGTCCGACGTCAACGTACGATCCCGCTGATCCGTATTCCGTGCGCCGCGTCATCAAGGGCGGATCGTTCCTCTGCCACATCACGTACTGCGAGAGCTATCGCCCGAGCGCGCGGCGCGGCACGTCTCCGGACACGGGATCATCCCACGTCGGCTTCCGTCTCGCGAAAACGTGAGATCGCGGCTCAGCGTTTCTTGACGCTCATCGGCTCCGGGTTCATGTGCGGCAAGCGGTCGAGGCCGACCAATGTCCAGTCGCCACCCGCGCGCTTGAAGTACACGTCGACCGGCTGCGCCCATGACGAATGACTCGGGTCGACGCCGCTGATCGAGATTTTCACGAACGTCCCATCGCCGGTCGGTAGCCCGGACGGCCCGGGGATGCGTTCGTTCGGCGCGGCGGTCTCGCCGATGGCCGTCGCCTGGCCGGTGGCGTTGTCGAAGCGGAACCAGGCGGCCTTGTAGCCGCTGGCGGGCGGCTTGGCGAAGCCGGCGCGGACTGCGGCATTCTCGAATGACAGCGCGCCGTCGCCGGCGAGCGCGAACTTGTGCGTGGGATTGACCTTGGTCAGATAGACCTGACCAATCTTGTCCCGCCGCTGGATGAGCGCGTCGGCGAGAACTTTCTCGGAGTTCGGATCGCCGAACTGCCCCTCGTGCACAACCGTGCGAATCATCTCGTCGGTGAAGGCCATCACACGGAGAGCCGCCCAGAACGTGTCGTCGGCTCGGGCGCGTTTGACCGCCGCGGCCGGGACGCGCGCCTTCCATTCTTCGGGCTCGAAGCGATCGCCCTCGAACCGGACGACTTCAGGAGCCTTCGGGTACGGCATGTACTGCCAGGGCTGGATGTAGAACCCCATCGTGAAGAGCCGCTTCACGAGGGGAGCCCCCTCGTACAGGTGTTCGTAGCCGTCGTCCGGGTCTTTTCTCTCGAGCGCGCCGGTCCCGAACGAGGAACCCACATCCTGCAGATAGTGCCGGACGAAGCTGCGGCCACCTTCGGTGATGACGCTGTCGAGCGTGTTGCCGGCCTTCATGTCGGTCAGGTTGGTCCAGCCGCCGAAGACCTGAAGCGCGCGCAGCTCGCGGCGGTGTTCGTGCGGGACGACGTCGTTCGGATCGTCGGGACGCGTGCCGTAGAAGCGGAAGCCACCGATGACGCGTCCCGGGAGGGCACGCGCGGCCAGCACCCGATACGAACCATCGGAGCTCCGTGCCGACCGGTTGAGAACGTGCCGGACATCCTTCATCTGCATCTGCCGCACGCGGCCGGATAGCGTTCTGATTCGTGCGCTCTCCGCGACCTCGAGGTTCTTGGGATCGATGCTGGTGATGTAACTCTCGACCTGGTAGTAACCAAGGGCCCAGAAGATGCGGCACGCGACGGCGATGGCCGCGGTCGGAGCGCGCGGGTTGCGTTTGCCGTCGAACGAGAGGAACCAGACCTCGCCTTTTTCGTCCCGAACGGTGAACCCTGGGGCGGCGCCCGCGGTCTTGGGGCGGATCACGGTCCAGCGCCCGGGCGCGGGGCCGTCCATCGTATTCGGACCGCGCTTCAGTTCCTCGAGAGAGACGGGCTTCACGTAGATGCGATTGGTGAACCAGCTCGAATCCGGCACTTCGTCGATTGTGTTGATGTTCTGCGCCCGCACGTCAGGCGTCAGGTCGCCGGGATTCGTGAAGAGATTGAGCAGCAGGTCGGACGAGAGATTGATTTCCCACTCCGCGACCTTCGACGCGTCCTGCGTATCCGGCTCGCGGGCAATCGGATCATCCTTGTAGAAGCGCTGCGAGGCGCCGCGAGCGGAAAACGGAGCCAGCGCGAGGCCGGCGGCCAGTATCACGAGAGCAAAAGTAAGTCTGCGCATGTTTAGAAGACGGCGCTGGAGGAAAAGACGAGGTTCCAGCCTTCCGAGCCTTTCGCGGCCTCGATTCTCAGGAACGTGTACATGGGGAGGTGAAATCGGACGCCGAGACCCCAGTCGCTCTTGATGTTGTCGAAGTCGAGGTCCTCACGCCGGCTCGCGACCTTGCCGGCGTCGTAAAAGAGCGCCATGTCCATGCCGAGCCGGTTCGGAATCCAGCGGAACTCGGCCTGGCCGAGCAGGCTGTGCCGATCGCGGAAGCGCCAGCTCGGGTACGCGCGCAGCGTGCTTCCGCTTCCGAGCGCGGGCAACAGGAAGAACGGCACCACGTCGTCATCGCCGATCGTCGACTCCATTCGCGCATGGAAGGACAGCACCCACGTGTCTCGAAGTATCGGGACGTGCTGGACGACGTCCGCATCGAGGCGACTGAAAGTCAGGACATCGTCCTGGTCCGCCCAGTTGTGCAGCGTGACGCCGTAGAACCCCCCGCTCCGCGAGTACGCCGGCGACCGCCGCCAGTCGATCCCGACCGTTCCCTGCGTGTGCAGATAGGTCGGACTGATACCCAGGCCGGGCGCGGTGATGGGGTTGTAGATGTCTTCGATTGTCGGCGCGGAGCCCCGCCCCTCTTCGATCTTGTAGTCCTCATAGGAGGCGCCAGCGTCGAGGACAATCCAGCGTTGCGGCCGGAGGGCGACATAGCCGTCGAAGAACGTTTGCTTCAGCCGGAAGTTGGCGCGGGCCTCGGGCAGCGTGTCCATACCCAGCCCGTAATAGGCCACCTGCGGTGCGTCCCGCCAGCCCCCTCGGACGCCGGCGTGTCCATGAGTTCCGAGGGGTACCCGAGTCGATGTCTCAATCAGTTTGTAGTTCTTGATCGAGTACGCACCCTTGATGTCCCAGAACGACGCGTCCCCGTAGAACTGGCGGTAGCCGGCACCCAGCGTAAACCCACCACCTCGGTAAGGGCTGTCAAGAAACGGGAACGGGCCGCTTGGACTGATGATCGCCTCGCGCTCGAAGTTCGTGATGATGCGTTCGGCCTTCGACGGAACGTAGACCTGCAGGCTCTTCGCCTTTTCCGCCTGCTTCGCGGCGATCTCCGCTTCCCTGGAGTCCTGGGCCGCAGCTGGCGGAGACAGGCATAACGCGAGCAGGGCTGTGGCGGCAATCGGAGAGCGATGCGGCTGAATCATGATTGGGGCAACATTATACGTACAAAGGCCAGTTGCGCGGCCCTCATGCCTTTTGGCAAGCTGTGGGACCGGACAAAAATCATGCTGAAAGTGGAGGTTACTGTGCCGGGCAGATTCGCTTGCACCCTCGTCGCGTGCGTCATCCTCCTGACGGGAGGCGTCGCGGCGCAGCTGCCGCCGTTGCCGATCCGCATCACGTCGTGGGCCGTCAATATGAGCAACATCGCCACCGGTTCCAACGCGGTCGTTTACATCACGATCGACCGTTGGTCTACCGACGCCGAGCGCCAGGGACTGATGACGACCTTCTTTGAAAAGGGTCCCGAGAAGCTCCTCGACGCGGTCCAGGACACCAAGCCGGTTGGCCGCATCAGGTTCCCGAACACGCTCGGGTACGACCTGCGCTTCGCCCGGCACTTTCCAGGGGAAGATGGCGGCGATCGCTTCGTCATCATGACCGACCGGCGGATAGGCTTCGCCGAGGCGAGCAATCAGCCGCGCACGATCGACTATCCGTTCACGCTGATCGAGATTCGGGTCGGCAAGGACGGCAAGGGCGAAGGCAAGATGTCTGTCGCCACGAAGATTACCTTCAACAAGAAGCACAACAGCGTCGAACTCGAGAACTACTCCAGTGAGCCGGTGCGCCTCACCAACGTGAAGGTCGACAAGAAATAGCCGTAGCGCAGCCCTTTAGGGCTGCTTCAGGAGCGCCGGACCTCAGGTCCGGCGATCGGACCAGTCGAGAGGAGGACTTATGGCGTCGCACGCGTTCGGCAAGAGCTGGTGGCTGGTCCTGCTGCGCGGAATCTTCGCCATCCTGTTCGGGATCCTGGCATTCGTCTGGCCCGGCCTGACGCTCATCGCCCTGGTGACGCTGTATGGGCTCTACGCAATTGCCGATGGCGCTGTGGCGCTGTACGCGGCGTTGGCCGGCGGAGCGCCGGTTTCACGCTGGTGGCTTCTTTTCGCGGGCCTCCTCAGCCTGGCCATCGGCATCGTCACGCTCGTCTGGCCGGGGATCACCGCCATCGCGCTCCTCGTCTGCATCGCGGTCTGGGCAGTCGTGCGCGGTGTCTTCGAGATCGTCGGCGCCCTTCAGCTCCGCAAAGTGATCGACAACGAGTGGTGGCTGGTCGGGAGCGGCGTGCTATCGGTGTTGTTCGGCGTCGTCATGCTCATGGCACCGGGAGCGGGCGCGATCGCGCTGGTGTGGGTCATCGGCGCGTACTCGATCGCATTTGGCTGTCTCCTTGTCGGGCTGGCGCTGAGACTGAGGAGCGTTGCGGCGATCCCCTTTCGCTGAAACCGACTCCTCCTCGGCCATAATTGGCTAGTCACGCGCTCCGAGTCCGTCTGCTTCTCTGCGCCTACACGATCGCGGCGCGGTTGCCTTAGACTATGTCGGCCTTTAGATGGGAGCTTTGATGATGAAGACACCATTCCGAACCGTTGGCGCGCTCCTTATCGCGTCGTACGCGGCCGCATCAGCGCTGGCTGCCGCCCAGGGTCCGAAGCCGATCACCGAGTCGGTCACAATCCAGGCGACGATTGAAGCGATCGACGCGACCGCGAAGACCGTTACCTTGAAGGGACCAAAGGGGAACCTCGTTGACGTCGACGCCAGCGGCTTTCCGCGGTTCAGTCAGCTGAAGGTCGGTGACGTCGTGACCGCGACCTATTCCGAGTCGCTTGCGGTCCAGGTGCGGAAGCCGGGTGACCCGGCACCCACGGCTGGGTCGGCGGCTGTCACGCCGCGCGAGGGCGGGCCGGGAGCGACGGCTGCGCAGCAACGAACGGCCTCAGTCGTTGTCCAGGCGATTGATCCCAAGGCACCTTCGGTGACGGTCAAGACAACCGACGGACGAGTTCTCAGCTTCCGCATCCAGGATCCGAAGAACCTCGCAGGGATCAAGGTGGGGGACACGGTTGACGTGACCTACACGCAGGCATTACTTCTGAAGGCCGATCCGCCGAAGTAACCAGGTGAGGCACGAGGCTCGCGCGGGGTTCGACCCGCGCGAGCCTTCGTCATGCTCCCGCGACTACGTTCCTCGCGTCGGGGGTTTAGCCTCCACCGTGACCTTGTGGATCCGGCCAGTGAACCGGTTCTTCCCTTCGACGTACTCCTCCGTGACGGGCGTCTCGTTGTCGACGCCGACGTCGGCACCTTCGTCCCCCGAGTACATAAAGGGCATCGTCTTCGGGACCTTCGCCTCGGCGCTCTGCTGGCCGTCGACGCTCAACCTGCTCGTTCCGCCGGAGCCGGGTTTTCCGCCGTCATAAACGAAGTCGTAGCGGACGGTGTGGCGTCCCGGCGCGAGCGCCCCAGCGGAAGAGACCGTGGTTCGCTCTAGGCCGCCGAAGTTATAGACCTGGTGGACGCGGCCGCCCTTCATGTAGAGGCTCCAGCCGCCAAACCGCCCGGCCTGCGCGATGACGACGCCCTCCGCGCCTCCGCGGGGAATCTCGATCTCAGCGGTGACCGTGAACGATCGACCCTTCACGTTGATGAAAGCGTTCTCGGCAATGCCCGTCATGCCTTCGTAGAGGGTCATCGACGTTCGCGGACCGAGCAGATCGGGCCGGCCGGCGATCGTCGGGTCGAACCGTTCAACACGGCGGTCGTCTATCGGCAGCACGTTGTTGCGCACCGCTTCCTTCATGAAAACGTCCTGCAGTTCCTTCAGCTTGGCCGGATTCTGACCCGCGAGGTCGGTGGCCTGGCTGAAATCCTCGGCGACGTTGTACAGCTCCCACCTGTCCTGGTCTACGGGCGGCAGGGGCACATTCAGCCACGGAATCGAGTGACGCGTAGCCGCAACCCAGCCGTCGTGATAGATGGCCCGGTTGCCGAACATCTCGAAGTACTGCGTCGTCCGCCGGTCCGCTGCCTTGGCGTCGTCGAACGAGTACATCATCGATATGCCGTCCATCGGCCGCTGCTTCGTGCCGTTCACCATTGACGGCTCCGGCAGCTTCGCCGCCTCGAGCGCCGTCGGCGCGACGTCGATGACGTGGTGGAACTGCGGACGAACTTCACCCTTTGCCTTGATGCCGTTCGGCCAGTGCAGCACCATGCCATTGCGCGTGCCGCCGAAGTGCGAGGCGACCTGCTTCGTCCACTGGAAGGGCGTGTTGCCGGCATGCGCCCAGCCGATCGAAAAATGCGGAAAGGTCATCGGCCCACCCCACTGATCGATCCACTTCAGCTGTGACGAGAGATCGCTGACGATCCCATTCAGCGCGAGCGTCTCGTTGTAGGTGCCATCCGGGCCGCCTTCTGCGCTCGATCCGTTGTCACCGACGATGTAGAAGAAGAGCGTGTTGTTGAGCCGTCCCATCTCTTCGAAGGCCTGGACGAGACGCCCGACTTCGTAGTCGGTGTGTTCGGCGAAGCCGGCGAAGACTTCCATCTGCCGGGCAAAGAGCCGTTTCTGATCGGCCGAGAGGCTGTCCCACGCCGGGATCTCTTTCGGCCTCGCGGTGAGCTTGGTGCCCGCCGGGACGACGCCGAGCTTCAGCTGGCGCGCGAGCGTCTCCTCGCGGAGCTTATCCCACCCGGCATCGAACTTTCCGCGATACCGCTTGGTGAATTCCGCGGGTGCGTGGTGCGGCGCGTGCGTCGCTCCGGTCGCGAAATACATGTAGACGGGCTTCTCCGGCGTCATGGTGTGCTGGAAGCGCGCCCAGGCGATCGCCTGGTTCGTCATGTCCGTCGTGAAGTGATAGTTGGGATCCGGCTGATGCTCGACGCGGCCCACGCCATCGTAGATCGCCGGTGACCACTGATTCGTCTCGCCGCCGATGAACCCGTAGAACTTGTCGAAGCCCGAGCGAGTGGGCCAGCGGTCGTACGGACCTGACACTGAGACTTCCCAGGGGGCGGTCTCGTGGTACTTGCCGAACGCCGCTGTACTGTAGCCGTTGAGGCGAAGAATCTCGGCGAGTGGCGCCACGCTGTTGGGGCGGACGCCGGTGTTGCCCGGGAACGCCGTCGCCAACTCCATGATGGCGCCGGCGTTGTTGACGTGATGGTTGCGGCCCGTCAGGAGTGCTGTTCGCGTCGGCGAGCAGAGCGCGGTCGTGTGGAACCGGTTGTAGCGGAGGCCCGCGCTCGCCATCCGATCGAGCGTAGGCATGTTGATCGGTCCTCCGAACGCGCTCGAGTGGCCGAAGCCGATGTCGTCGATCAGCACGATGACGACATTCGGCGCGCCACTGGGTGCCTTCACCTCGAAGCGGGGCGGCGCTTTCGCCTTCCGCGCGTCGAGCTCGGTGATCGGCGCGTATGTTGGTTCGGCGATCGGCAGGCTTCTGCGATCGAGGCCGCCATCGCTCTGCGCGCTCGGGGATGCCGCCGGCGATTCCGAATCGCTTCGGTTGCAGCTGAGGACTGTCATCAAGACAGGCACAAGAAGTCCCGCGACAGTCCGCTTTCGAAGAAAGAGACTCAAGGTACACCTTCCTGCGATGAGGTGGCTCATTATCGTTCGATACTCCCCTCGCCACCATTCGAAAGCAGGGCAGCTACGACCAAAGTCCTACGCGTGCCGCGGCCGCCCCTTCGGCCGCCCAGTCGCCGCCACAACGCTCGGCACCGACAATCGCTTCGTGACGACGGCGGGCGGCCCAGGGCAGGTCTGGAGAATCCGGTTTCAGTGGGACGTGAGCATCTGATAGCGTACGACCAAAGTCCTAGCCGCCGCGCGGTGCGCGATCTAAACTGCTACGTTTCAAAGGATGCTGTGATGACACCTGTCAGACTTGCCACGCTGTTCGTCGTCGGGTCGCTCGCCGCGCTTCCGGTTCGGGCGGCGCAGGACCCCAAGCCGGTTACGGAGTCGGTCACCCTGAAGGCGACCATCGAGGCCATCGACCAGACCTCGAAAAGGATCACGCTCAAGGGGGAGAAGGGGAACTACGTCGAGGTAGACGGGAGCTCGATGCCGCGGTTCGATCAGCTGAAGGTCGGCGATGTCGTGACGGCGACCTACTACGAATCGCTCGCCGTGCACGTCCGCAAGCCGGGCGACCTGGCGCCCGCGGCGGGTTCCGCTGCCATCACCCCCAGGCCAGGCGCGCCGGGTGGGACGGCCGCGCGGCAGCGCACCGTGACAGTCGTCATCCAGGCGATCGATGCCAAGACGCCCTCCGTGACAGTCAAGACCGCCGACGGGCGCGTGCTGACGTTCCGCGTCGAGGACCCGAAGAACCTCGAGAAGGTGAAGGTTGGCGACAAGGTCGACGTCACCTACACCGAGGCGCTGCTGCTGAAAGCGGATCCGGCCGGTAAGTAGCGTGCTCGGCCGGGCGTCGCGGCGAATTCCAACGCGTCCTGCGGCGCGCGAGCGGAGGCCGTCCTTGCCCTCGAAGAAGTCCTCGGCCGGGATCCGTCGAATCCCTACTATCCGGTGGATGGCGCTCGGCGGACAGTAGCAGCGGCGGACTCCCGGTCGTACGAGGCTTTAGCCTGGTCTGGAGTAGGATCGCGTCATGGCCCGAGGCTGGGAGAGCAAGGCGATCGAAGCGCAACAGGACGAGAAGGTGCGGGCGGCGCCAGCGCCCCGCTCGTGGAGCGTGGAACAGGCGCAGCGCGACGATCACCGCCGAACGCTGGAGATGACGCGCGCCCGCACGCAGCACGATCTCGAGCGCGCAACCGTCGACGCGCACCGCCGCATGCTCGAACAGGCACTGGCGGCGGTCGACGAGCAGCTCGCGGCTCTCGATAAGAGCCTGTAGCCGCCAGCCCGGCACGCACCGCAACTCGCATCGCGCACCACGCACCACACCAGGCACCAGGCACCAGGCACCAGGCACCGGCACCAGGCACCGCACCAGGCACGTGGCACCAGGCACGCACGAGGCACCAGGCACCAGGCACCAGGCACCCCACGCGGTCATCCTCTTCGACGGTCTGTGCAACGTGTGCAGCGGCTCGGTCCGGTTCATCCTCCCGCGAGATCGCAAGGCCGTCTTCCGGTTCGCGTCGCTCCAATCATCCGCGGCCGCGCGTTTGCTGACCGATTGCGGCCGCACTCCTGGCACGCTCGACAGCCTCGTCCTAATTGAGGACGGCGGTTGCTACGAGCGCTCGGATGCCGTGCTGCGCATCGCCGGACGTCTACCGTTTCCGTGGAACCTTGCGCGCGGGCTCGGAATTATTCCGCGTCCGATCCGCGACGCGTGCTACAGGTTCTTCGCGGCCCGGCGCTATCGATGGTTCGGCAGAAAAGACGTCTGCGAGCTCCCACCGGCAGAATGGAGAGAGCGGTTTCTGGAATAACCCGATATCTGGCGATGGCTGATCTGGTCAACCGGCCATCTCATCGGAACGTCATTCCATCGGTCCATCGCATATCTGATCTTGGTATCGCCTTATCGCGATATCCCGTTATCGCGATGTTTCGATAAACAGATCATTTATCCCGATAAACAGTTCTTCCATGTCCGGATTACATGATCCGATGACGCGATCAGCCATCGCCAGATATCGGGTTTATCGGGTTATCGTCGCGCGAACTCGTACGTCGTCCCGTCAGCTCTGAAAGCGACGATCGTGTACGGCACCGGATAGTTGCTTTCCATTCCGGGGGAGCCCGCCGGCATGCCGGGCACCGCGATCCCGGCGATCTTCGGT
>DATAEE010000409.1:0-34475 GCA_036258175.1 Vicinamibacterales bacterium | reverse complement strand
GAATCGAAGACGCGGACAGGTACTGGAGCGTCACGCGCGAGCTGCGGCGTCCGGCTCGCGACAACGGTGACGGTCTCGCGGACGGCCGGCAGGCGCAATGTGGCCGCGGCCGTCACGACGAGCACCATGGCGGCGCCTATCACGCTCATATCCTACTTGACCGGGGCTCCGCCCCGGACCCCGGCTCGGTCGCTTGCGGGGGCCCCCTGCCCCGCGCCGCTCCCTCGCGGGCGCGCTTTGCGCGCCGCCGTCATGCGGCTGCGAAGATAAGGATCCGCATGACGGCCTTGATGAGAACTGTCGGATCGGACTCGGCTATGTTCCGAGCCGGTAGCGTCCGAGGCGCGCGAGGAGGGTTGCTTTCAGATCGGCTTCGGATGTCGCGGCGGTCAGATCTACGTCCGCGTCGCTGAGCGCGTCGACGAGCGACCGCAGCAGCGTGGCTCGGCTGATCGCGGCGCCGCTCTGCGCACGTATGTTCGCGGCAAGACGATCGAGAAACACGATTTGGCGATTGAACAGGACGACGGTGACCTTCGTCCAGGCTTCATCGTGGACGGGCGGCCGTCCCGGGCCGCGCTTGGATCGGCGTCGTGCTTTCTCGCCGACGCTTGAAGGAGCGGCGGTTTTCTTCATCGTCTTCGGCTTGCGATGCGCGCTCATCGTGTCGCCCGAATTCCGCCCCTAACTCATCGGCTGATAGCGGGCTATTCAACAGCGGTTCAGTAGTTTAATTCAAGCTCTAGCGTACTGACCACCACCCACGCAATCGCGTGATACGCTGAACATTCCGATGAGGTGGCGTCTCTTCAGTAACTCTGCGACACGCGCGCGTGAATCCGAGCTGTCGGAATATCGAGCGCGGGTGGAATCGGCCGCGCAACCTGACACGAAGACAGGCTCGTGGCTCGGGCTGCAGAATGGACTGCTCGGGCGCCTCACGGCACGGGCCGAGGAACTTGCGCTCACTGAGGATGATGGCGCGGTCGAGTTGGAGATGCTCGATGGTCTTCAACAACTCTCCGCGCTCGTACAGTCAGTAGAACACGATGGTTTGCCGATCGTCGAAACTCAGCATCGCGTGATCGCGGGCGAAACGTGCCGGTTCTCGGCGCCTGCCACGCGCTTCGGAGAATCGGCCGGCGCCGAGGGCACCTCGGGCAGGCTGTTTCTGACCGATCGTCGCGTCGTGTTTCTCGGTCCATCGGTCGTCAGCGCAGCATGGCCCTCATTCGGTGTCGTTGGCCGCAGCGGCCGTGACCTCGTGCTGTCCGGCGCGAGCCGCCGGTTCCACCTTCGCTTGAACACGTTCGCCGACGCCATGCGCGCGGCCTGGCTCTGCGAGCGTTTGCGATGACCGTCGCCACCGCGCGCGTCACGACGGGGCTCGAATGCCTCCTCGACCGCATCCGCCGAGGTGCGATCCGCGGACGAGTGGGTCTCGTGTGCAATCCAGCTTCCGTCGACGCGGCGCTTGCCCATGCCGCCGATCGTCTGGCGCATACCGAGGGTGTGACGCTGGCTGCGTTGTTCGGACCGCAGCACGGCTTCCGATCTGATCTCCAAGACAACATGATCGAGACACCGCACGCGAACGACACCGCGCGCCGAATCCCGGTCTATTCGCTCTACAGCGAGACGCGCGAACCGACGGCAGCGATGCTCGAGGGTCTCGACTTCCTCGTGATCGATCTGCAGGACGTTGGCACCCGCATCTACACGTTCGTCTACACGATGGCGAACTGCCTTCGCGCGTGTGCCCGCCACGGTGTCAAGGCGATCGTGTGCGACCGTCCTAATCCGATTGGCGGCACGCGCGTCGAAGGACCGATGTTGCGCGAGGGCTGGACGTCGTTCGTCGGTCAGTTCCCGATTCCCATGCGGCACGGCCTGACAATCGGCGAGCTGGCGCGCCTTTTTAACGACCACTTCGGGATTGGCGCGGACCTCGACGTCGTGCCGATGGAAGGCTGGCGGCGCGACATGTACTTCGATCAGACGGGGCTGCCCTGGATCATGCCGTCGCCCAACATCCCGACGCTCGACTCGGCGATTGTCTTCCCCGGCGCTGTGCTCGTTGAAGGCACGATGCTCTCTGAGGGGCGAGGAACCACGCGGCCGTTTGAACTCATCGGCGCGCCGTGGATCGACGGCGACCGGCTCGCCGACGCGATGAACCGCCGCGAGCTACCCGGTGTCCGGTTCCGGTCGGTTTTCTTCGAACCAACCTTTCAGAAACACGCGAAGCTCACGTGCGGCGGATGTCAACTCCACGTGATCGATCGTGCGGCGTTTCAACCAGTCGCCACCGGCGTCGCGCTGATCGAAGAGTTCCGCCGCCAAGATCCTGGCCGCTTTGGGTGGAAGCCGCCGCCATACGAATACGAGCACGAACGGCTTGCGGTCGACCTGCTATATGGCTCGGACGACCTCAGGCGCGGGCTGGAGGCCGGGGATGCGGCCGAAAGCATTACGGCTGCGTGGCCCGACCAGGTTGCGACCTTCCTGCCGATTCGCCAACGGTATCTTCTCTATTAGCTGCAGCGGTCATTGCCGAGCGGCGGCCCGGGCCCTCCGGATCTGATCGGCATGGTTATGCGCGTGCTCAGCGTAGATCGAGAGCCACGTCTCGACGGTGTACCGTCCGACCTCGCTGTGGGTTCCCTCGCGGCTCCAATCGGCTGACGTCATGCGATCCAGAATCTGGCCCGTCGTTTCCCGCGCGTACTTGAAAGCCTCGAGCGAGGCCTCGTACGGCCGGTCATAGAAAAGCTTCTTGGCAAAGACTTCCTGATCGTAGCCTTTGATCGTCGGCCGATCCTCGGCCAGGAGGAGCCGCAATCGAATGGCCGACGTCATCTCGCTGTCAGCGAGATGATGGACGATCTCGCGGGCGCTCCACTTGTTCGGCGCGGGCCGCGCGTCGAGCTCACGAACGGGCGCGCCCGCCAGCGCATCAGCCACGGCGCGGTAGCCGTCTTTGTACTTGTTGATGAGCGTCTTGCGTTCCTGTTCCGTCACGACGATCCTCCCAATTAACCGCGAGTCTTGGCGATGCCGGGGGCCCGATCTTCCTGCGGAGTTTCCGGCACGAGATGCTGCGCGAGGTGACCACGAAGGTGCTCGAACGCGTCGTCCGGCGAATCGAACCGATGGAGCAGATTGAGATCCTCCTCTGCGATCGCGCCCCACTCAGCCATCGGTTCCAGATTCAGAATCCCGTCCCAGTACTCGCTCCCGTACAGGATGACGTCGAGCTTCTTCGACAGCTTCTGCGTCTGAGCGAGCGTGAGAAACTCGAACATCTCGTCCAGCGTCCCAAACCCCCCGGGGAAGATCACGAGCGCCCTGGCGAGATAGGCAAACCAGAATTTCCGCATGAAGAAGTAATGGAACTCGAAGTGCAAGCCCGGCGTGATGTAGCGGTTCGCGCCCTGCTCAAATGGCAGGCGAATGTTGAGCCCAATCGTCTTCCCACCGGCCTCGTGAGCACCTCGATTGGCGGCTTCCATGATTCCAGGCCCGCCTCCCGAGCACACCACGAAGCGGTGCCGCGGTGTGTTGAGCGTAAGACTCCATTCAGTGAGCATACGGGCGAGCACGCGCGCGTCCTCGTAGTACCGGGACCAGGCGACGGCTTGGCGCGATCGCTTCAAGCGATCTGCGAATGCGCGGCGCCGTGAATCCGAAATTGACGCCTTTTTGCCGCCGCGGCCGCGCCGCTCGGGCGAGAGCCGCGCGAGGGCGCGCTCGGCGTCTATCCGGCTGTCGATTCGTGCCGACCCGAAGAACACGACCGTGTCCTGAATGTTCTGGATCTGAAATCGGCGAAGCGGCTCGAGGTACTCTGCGAGGATGCGGAGTGGCCGCGCTTCGTCGCTTTCGAGAAACTCGAGGCTGTGATAGGCAAGCGGCTGATGATCGGACATAGGGAGAAAGAATCGGCGGAATCTGTCGGTAAAACTGTATCATCCTCCTAAAGACCCCGAAGCAGGAGGGATCGGAGCATGCGGATTCGCGCGGTCACGATATCGATGGCACTTGCGATGGCGGCGTACATGAGCGCGCTCATGGGCGCCGCTGGTTTCAGCGGCCGGGCTGCTGAGCAGACCGCTCAGAAACCGGAGCCGGGCGGATGGGAGCTGCCAGCAACGGCTGACGATGAGAAGAACCCGCTTACAGTGACGCCGGCGGTTCTGAACGCTGGAAAGGCACTCTTCACAAAGAACTGCGAACGGTGCCACGGACCCGAGGGCGTGGGTGACGGACCCGACGCCGATCCTGAGTACATGGCCGACATGGATTTGACGAATCCCAAGCGTGCCGATCGCAATAGCGACGGCGTCGTCTTCTATAAGATCTGGAATGGCCGCAAGAAGCCGAAGATGCCCGCGTTCAAGGACGAACTCACGAAAGATCAGGCCTGGTCGATCGTTTCGTACTCGCAGACGCTGAGGAAACCCGCAAAGTAGGTCCCGCCAGCCGTCCATGCCAGCGGGAAGCGCGCCGCGGCCGCCCGGATTCGACACTTCTCTTCTCATCCGGGCGGCGCCATCCCGCGTGTTAGCCGCGTTTTTCGATCCGCAGGCGCTTGCGATCTGGTGGCAGGCGGTCCGATCGGTAACCGTGCCGCGTCCCTTTGGCGTGTACGCCGTCGAGTGGGCGCCTTCGGAGTTTCGCGACGAGCTTCTCGGGCATCTCGGCGGCGTTTTTCATGGAACGGTCGTCGATGTGAAGCCTGGCGAGGCGTTTTTCGTGGCTGACGCCTGGTGGCTCCCGCCTGAAGGCGAACCCGTCGGACCGATGGGACTCGAGGTTACCTGCACAATGGACGGCCCCGCCTGTCGGCTGCGCGTCGAGCAACATGGCTACGAAGAGAGCGCCCGCTGGCGGCGCTACTACGAAGTCATCGGCGCGGGATGGCAGTCGTCGCTGGCGGCTCTCAAGCGGCATCTCGAGGCTCCGCGCGCGTGAACGAGCATCGATTCATCCGCGCGCTCGGCCTCCGGGACGTCATCCTCATGAACATCGTCGCGGTCGTGGGGCTGCGCTGGATCGCGCGAGGCGCACGCATGGGCCCTGCGTCCGTCACGTTGTGGGTGCTCGCCTGCCTGGCATTCTTCGTCCCTCTCGCCGCTGCCGTATCAGAGTTGTCGAGTCGACATCCGGAGCAGGGCGGCCTCTATGTGTGGACGCGACGCGCGTTCGGTCCCGTGCACGGGTTCATCTGCGGATGGTGTCTCTGGGTCAACAACCTTTTCTATTTCCCGTCTCTGCTGCTCTTCGGAGCAGCTAATGCGCTCGCGCCTTTTGGCGCGTCAGCCGCCGGACTCGCCGACAGTAGGACGTACGCGACGCTATTCGTCCTGGGCGGTATCTGGGCAACTGTCGGCGTCGGGATCCTCGGTCTGAATACTGGAAAATGGCTGCAGAACATCGGCAGTGCGGGCATCTGGCTGCCAGCCGCGCTGCTGATCGCTGCCGGGGCATACGCGCTCGCGACGTTCGGATCGGCGACGCCTTTCACCGCTTGGTCGCTCGTTCCGCCGCTCGACGAAGGATTTCTCGAGACGGTATCGCTCTGGTCCGCCATGTGTTTCGCGTTTTCCGGGTTCGAGATAACGGCGCTCGTCGGTCAGGAGGTCAAACGGCCGGAGCGGACCATTCCGTTGGGGGTACTCATCGGCGGCGCGGTGGCCGCCGCCATCTACATTGCAGGATCGGTTTCGGTGCTGATCGCTCTACCTGTTGATTCACTTCGCGAGCTGCGCGGCATCACCGACGCTATCGATCAGGTAGGAGCGCGGGTTGGGCTTCCAGCGGTCACGTGGATCGTCGGAGCGCTCATCGCTCTGTCGGCGATCGCGGGAACGTTGTCGTGGATGGCGAGCGCCGCACGTGTGCCGTTCGCCGCAGGCGTTGATCGGGTCATGCCGCCGGTGCTCGGTCGTCTCCATCCGCGTTTCCGGACGCCGCATATCGCGCTGATAGTTCAAGGCGTAGTGGCGACGGCGATCTTTCTCGTCAGCGTGTTCTTCGCGATGGCGGGGGCGCGTCCGACTATTCAGGATGCGTACGACATCCTCGTCAATCTGACGATCCTGATCTACTTCGTGCCCTACCTGTACCTCTTCCTATCGCTTCCACGCCTGCGACGGCTCGCCGGCGATCCGCTTCCTGGGGAGCTGAGGATTCCCGGAGGATGGGCTGGTCTGTGGGTAGTTGCACTCACCGGGCTTGCAGCGACGGTGATTTCACTCGCGCTTGTCTTCGTGCCTCCGCCAGGAACGACGAGCACGCTCAACTACGAAGGCAGCCTGCTGCTGCAAGCCCTGGCTGTCGTCGGCGTCGGATTCCTGCTCTTCCGACGGGAGCGCGCGTAGCCCTTATCCTCAGAGCCGCTGCAGATTTAGAAAGTTCGCGTCGCTGCGCGAGAGATCCGGGCTCACGCTGACAAAGACGACCACCGATCCTGATGGAAGCGCCTGCGTCCCGACGATCTCGCGCTGCACGGTCGGGATGTCTCCGAGCTTGCAGACGAGCGGCACGACGCCCCAGGACAGCGCAAGTCGGCGAGCGATGAGCTCGTCGTCGGTCGCGCCGTAAATCGTGGCACGTGGCCGCAGGGCGGAGAGCAGGCGTGCCGTTTTACCACCGCGGGTGACGGCGACGATCGCGTCGGCGGCCCCCCGCGCCGCCAGCGTAGTGGCCGCTTCGCAGATGGCACGACTGTGAACGGAGCGGGTCAAGTCCGCCGCAAGCTCCAGCGGTTCGACGATCGGCATCTTCTCGGCCTCGCGGATGATCTGATCGAGCGTACGGACCGTCCGGACCGGATTGGCCCCCACCGCCGTCTCTCCCGCCAGCATGATCGCGTCGACGCCCTGATCAACCGCCGTGGCCGCGTCGCTCACTTCGGCGCGGGTCGGCCGCGGCTGCTCGCGCATGGACTCGAGCACCTGCGTGGCGACGATGACCGGACGTCCGAGGATCCGGGCGCGACGCGTGATGTCCTTCTGGATCTGCGGCACGCGCTCGAGTGGCACCTCCAGCCCGAGATCGCCGCGCGCGACCATGACGCCGTCCGATACGGCCAGAATCTGCTCGATGCGATCGACCGCGGCAGGACGCTCGATCTTCGCGATGATCGGTGTCGTCGCCCCGGCTTCGTCGAGCGCGCGCCTAGCCTCGAGGACGTCCGATTCGTTCTGCACGAAGCTGAGCGCGACGAAGTCGACACCGAGCGTGGCTCCAAACGCCAGATCCGCTCGATCTTTGGCGGTCAGCGCCGATGCCGCGAGCGTCACGCCCGGCGCGTTGATGCCCTTGTGCTCGCCGAGGAGGCCGCCGTGGACGACAACCGTATCCACGCCGCGAGGGTCCACACCGACGACCTCCAGCTCGATCCTTCCATCGTCAAGCAGGAGACGATCGCCCGCTTTGACCGAGCGCGGCAGGCCGTCAAACGTGGTGAAGACGAGGCCGGGACGGCCTTCTCCAGTTCCTGTCTCGATGCGAAGCCGATCGCCCTCGGTGAGCGGAAGTGGCGCCCCGGCTGCAAGCCGCCCCGTGCGGATCTTCGGGCCGCCAAGATCCTGCAGGATCGCGACAATCCGCTGTGCGCGGCGGGCGGTCTCGCGGATCAGGACGGCGACGCGCGCGTGCTCCTCGTGCGTGCCGTGCGAGAAGTTGAGCCGAAACAGATCGACGCCGGCCGCGACGAGTCCCTCGATCCCCTCTTCGGTCGCGCTTGCAGGGCCGAGCGTCGCGACGATCTTCGTGTGACGCGGCATTCGGGCTTCAGCTTAACAATCGCAGCCGTCGTGAGCAAAAGCGCGCCGGTTCAGGACTCCGTGCGGTGTACAATCGCTCCATGAAGCCAGCTCTAGCCGTGATCGCCGCCATCGGCGCCGCTGTCGCGCTGACCGTCGGACTTTTCGGGCAGTCCACGGACGTCGATGCACTGAAAAAGGAGATCGAGACGCTGAAGGCGCGTACCGCCGCGCTGGAACGCGAGCTGGCGGACATGCGTTCACGCCTGGGGATGCCGAAGCCGCCTTCCGCCGACAGCCCGATCAGCCTTTCAGGGGCGAAGATCCGGGGCAACGCGTCGGCGAAGGTGATGCTCCTGGAGTTGTCGGACTACCAGTGCCCGTTCTGCGGCCGCCACTTCCGGGAAACGATGCCGCAGATCGAGAAGGCCTACATCGAGACCGGGAAGATTCGGTACGCGTTCAAGGACTTTCCAATCGAGTCGCTGCATCGCCAGGCGGTCAAGGCGCACGAAGCGGCCAACTGCGCCGCCGATCAAGACAAGTACTGGCAGATGCACAACCGCCTCTTCATGAACCCGAATCCACTCGGTCCAGAGGAACTGAAGGGCCACGCAGCTGCAGTCGGTGTGAACCTTGGCACGTTCCAGCAATGCGTGGACTCCGGCAAGCACGTCCAGACGGTTCAGCAGTCGATCAACGACGCGGTCTCGTTCGGGGTCAACGGGACTCCCGCCTTCTTCGTCGGTGTCGTGACTGACGACGGGAAGGCGCTGAAGGCGTCGCGCTTCATCAGCGGCGCGCACCCGTTCACTCGATTCAAGCAGGAAATCGACGCGCTGCTGTCCAGCTCGAACTAGCGAAGTCCTCAGGCCCGGGGGCTACTCCCTTCTAGTGAAACGGCCCGCTGCAGAGGAGACACACCAGTGAGCCAGGGGCCTATGGCTTAACGAGCGCTTTGGGGATTCGCATCGCTTCCGCGTCTGCGAGTGCGGTGTTCAGCTCGCGTAAACCGTAGGTTTTCGCGCCGATCTCCCGCCACGGAATGTCGGCGGCGTGGCGCGCGAGAATGCGCAGCGCCCGCAGGAAGTGCCCGGGTTCGCTCCCCCAGCAACCGCGAATATCCAGATGCTTCCGATTGATCTGGTGATGCGCGTTGATGGTGCTCGGACCGGCATCCGTGTAGTGCCCAGCGATTACGTAAACTCCCCCGTCGCGCACGAGGTCCAGTCCTTCCTCGACCGCGCGCGCGGAGCCCGCGGCTTCGATGATGACATCGACGCCGTCTCCATCCGTCAACTTCAGAACCCGCGCGCGGCGTTCTTCCACGGACGACGATCGTATGTCCATTGTTGCGTCCGCACCCATCCGTCGCGCGAGCGCGAGGCGCTCCTCCGGCGCTCCGATAGCGACGACCGTCGACGCACCCGCGAGCCGCGCAAGAGCGATGACGCTCAGGCCGACGGCGCCGGTTCCCTGAACGGCGACCCGATCGCCGTGCCTGACACCGGCGCGATCCAGAATATGAACCGCGGTGATCAGCCCGCATCCTGCGCCGATGTAGTCCTCGAAGCTGATGCGATCTGACAGCGCCGCGATGCCGACGCCCGGCTCGAGATAAATGGCCTCAGCCCACCCGCCGAACAGCCCTTCATCAGCCGAATCCGTGATCCCATAGACGCGGCGTGCGACGCATCGTGTTGGCGTACGGCTGACCGTGCACGCGCGACAGCGGCCGCACGTGCGATGCACGTCGAAAAACACGACGCGGTCGCCCTCCTGCGGTTGTGAGCCGTCGAGGGTGACGAGCGAACCTTGGATGCGATCGAGAACACCGGCGGACACGTGGCCGGGGATGATCGGATACGGAACGCCGCTCAAGCGTCCGTGCCAGAGGTGAACGTCTGTTCCACACACTTCCGAGTACGCTGTGCGCAGCAGCGCGGCGCCGGGTGACAGGGCGGGGACCGGATACTCGCGCAGCTCGATCGGCACGCGCGGCGCGCGCATCACGGCAGCCAGAACGGTTTCGGCCATATGGTAACCTCAGAGCTTACCTCGGCATGCGCCCCATCCGTTCGCACGTTCGCCCCAGTCTCCTCATCTTGTCGGCGTTGTTGGCCCTCGTCCCAGTGCGCGCTGATGCGCAGGATGCCAAGTCTCCCCCGAAAGTGCGGCGTCAGTGGGTGACGTTCAGTCTTGAATGGCTCCGCACGCAGCCGCTGCATTTCGAGAATCATCCCGTCGAAGATCTCGTCGGGCGGGAGGTCGGAGAAGCGCAACGTCAGACGTTCGATTATGAATCCCGCGACGGTCTGACGCGGGTCGATGTCATTGAATTCCGGCGTGGCGGATCGGGCTACGGTCTCACCGTGTATCCCTTCGGCATGGCGACCGGCGCAACACTTGGGGTGCGCGTAAGTGCGGAGGACATCCCGCGCATCGAACTGGACATCGACGGCCCTGCTCTCGTGTCCTCTTACTTGCTCGAGGATGCGCGGGCGCTCGATCTGTCAGTCGGTGTCTACGTCGCTGACCGCGCGCCGGGGTGGGGGCTTGGCAGCTACGCATTCGTGGCTGGCGGGTTCGGCCGCGTCAGAAGCGATGTCTACGGACGCGGCCCCCGCTACTTCGGGGAGGGCGGCGGCGGGCTCACAGCCGGGCCGATTGGCGTCGTGCTCGCTGTGAAAATCGCCTGGAACCAACTCGACTTGCCGGTGTCACACTCATTTCTGACGTTGCCGATCGTTCTGCGTGGTCAAGTGAGTTTCTAGAGGTCCGGGGCCGAGCCCCGGTCAAGTATGGACATAGACGCGTGGCTCGCTGCCGTGCAGGCCGACGCCGACCGACGGGGTCTCCCGGAATTGAAACCGCTGCTCGCGACGCTCGCGGCGGCAACACGGGCGCTCCGCGCTGGTGTGAAGGCGATGGATGCCGATGACCGCCGCCGCGACAATCGCTGAGCTCACGCCTCTTCTCAGGCGGGGTCGCCTGCGCGCATCGGATCTCGTCGACGCGAGTCTTCGCGCGATCGACGCGCGCGATCGTGAGCTCAACGCCTTCATTACGGTCACGGGCGATCAGGCGCGCGCCGAAGCGGACGCCGCCGACCGGGACGCCGCAGCCGGACGCTGGCGCGGTCCGCTGCACGGGATTCCGATATCAATCAAGGATCTCGTCGACGTGGCGGGCCTGCCGACGACGGCCGCGTCCAGGGTCCGAGCCGGACACGTCGCGACAGCCGACGCCCCCGCAGTTGAACGGCTGCGCGCGGCTGGCGCGATTATCGTGGGGAAAACCAACCTGCACGAGTTCGCCTTCGGCGCGACGAATGAGGACTCTGCATTCGGCCCTTCGCGCAACCCTCACGATCCCACACGGTCGCCTGGCGGATCGAGCGGTGGATCGGCGATCTCGGTCGCGACGGGAATGGCGCTCGCGTCGCTCGGAACCGACACCGGAGGCTCCATTCGGATCCCGGCTGGTGCCTGCGGGATCGTCGGACTCAAACCAAAGTTCGGCGAGGTCCCGTGCGACGGAGTCGTTCCGCTCAGCCACACGCTCGACCACGTCGGACCGCTCACTCGATCGGTCCGTGATGCGTGGATCCTCTACGACGTCCTGCGCGGCGCCGCTCGAGATCCGGACGGCTGGGAACCTCGGCCGGAGCCGCTGACGTTGGGGGTGCCGCGCCGGTACTTTCTCGAGCGACTGGATCCAGCGATCGACGCGCTATTCGCAGCGGCACTCGATCGACTGCAGCGCGCCGGTCACCTGATTCGCGAAGTAGACGTGCCGCACGCCGATTTGATCGCGACCGTTTATCTCCACACCGTTCTCGCCGACGCGGCGGCGTACCACGCGCCGCTGCTCGACGCTCGCGGACAGGACTACACGCCGGCAGTCCGCTTGCGCCTGGAAATGGGCCGCTACGTGCTGGCCGAAGACTACGTCCGGGCGCAGCAGGCGCGCGCTCGCCTTCGCGCGAGCGTCGACCGCGCGCTGGAGGGCGTGGACGCCCTGGCGCTTCCCACGTTGCCGATACCGGCGCCGCCTCTTGGCGCAGAGTCGGTTCAGATGGGCGACAAAAGCGAGCCCGTTCGGGCGGGCATGCTGCGCTTGACGCAGCTCTTCAATGTCACCGGGCATCCAGCCATCTCATTGCCTATGGGGAAGACGCCGGCTGGACTGCCCGGGGGAATGCAACTCGCTGGAATGGAAACGCCGGCGTTGCTCGAAGCGGCGCTGGTCCTCGAACCGATCATCACGACGGAGCCGATCGGCCTGTGATCCGCCGGACCTTCCACGGTTGGGAACGCAGGCTTGCGGCGGTCTCGAAAAACGATCGCGCCGTGCGGCCGTTCGAATGGGGACTCGATTGGCTGGATCCGCGACTTCCAGTTGAAGAATCGAGCGGCAACGGACGGGCCGGTGCGGCGAGCTACGACGCTCTCGACCGGTGGGTCGACGCCGTGATGGCCGATACGGATCGGTTTTACGCCGCGCCGCCGACGACTGACTACGAGCTGAAGGACAATCGCCTCACGTTCCCCAGCGCCATCGACACGCCGTTCGACGTCAACAACGTCGTCCACGCACGATACTTCCCCGCGGAGGAGTCGAAGCGCGGCAGGCCGCGCAGAGCCGTCGTCATTCTCCCGCAATGGAATGCCGACGCCGAAGGACACGTCGGTCTGGGAAGGCTGGCTGCACGGTTCGGAATCAGCGCGCTTCGTCTGAGCCTTCCCTACCACGACGCGCGTATGCCGGCGGAACTGGGCCGCGCCGACTACATCGTCAGCGCCAACGTAGGACGCACCGTACACGCGTGCCGCCAGGCAGTCGTCGATGCGCGTCGCGCGGTCGGATGGCTCGCCTCGAGAGGCTACGACCGAATTGGAATCCTCGGGACCAGTCTGGGTTCCTGCCTCGCGATGCTGACGACGGCGCACGAGCCGCGGATTCGCGCGGCTGCGTTCAACCACATCTCGCCATTCTTCGCCGATGTCGTGTGGGAAGGCCTTTCGACGTCGCACGTCCGCGAAGGTCTGGAAACCGGCATCGATCTCGAGCGGCTGCGGCGCGCGTGGTGGCCGATCAGCCCGTACCCGTTCTTCGATCGGGTGCGTGATCGACGAATCCTGCTGATCTACGCGCGCTACGACCTCACCTTTCCTGTGCCGCTGTCCCGGCTGTTCGTGGACGAGTTTCGCCGCCGGGGCATTCCGCACAACCTCGCGGTGTTGCCGTGTGGCCACTACAGCACCGGTGTGGCGCCATTCAGCTGGATGGATGCGTTCGTGCTGATACGGTTTCTTCGGAAGAATCTGTAGCAGCCCTGAAGGCCTGCGCTACGGGAACTTGTCGCGCAGCCCTTTAGGGCTGCTATAGATATTTCAACAAACCCTGGAACGCATCGTAGAGGACGCCGGCGAGCTCGCGAACGAGGGGCGAGACCCTTCCTTCCGCCACCGCATCCGCTACCGTGACGGGGTCGGTCACCAGCAGCCAGATCGTGGCCCCCGCCAGGGCGGCGGCCGTGACGCCGACCACGCCGAATAAGCCGAGGCTCAGGCGGGCCAGGCTCATAGCGAACAGTGTAACGCAGGCGCTTGCCGCGCCGTAGCGCGAAGCGCGGAGGCGGGCTAGACCTCAAGGACGATTTTGCCGAAGTGGAGGCCCTGCTCCAGCCGCCGCTGCGCGTCGGCGGCGCGGGCAAGCGGGAACACCTCGTCCCGGGCCGGCCGCAGCCGGCCCTCGAAGAACAGGGCGGCTGCCTGATGCAGTTCGCGCTTTATGCCCATGTAGGAACCGCACAGCGAGATCTGGCGCGCGAACAGCACCCGGAGGTCCATCGCAACGCGAGGTCCTGTTGTCGCGCCGCAGGTCACGAGGCGTCCACCGCGCGCGAGGCTGCGCACGCTGCCTTCCCACGTCGCCTCGCCGACGTGTTCGATGACGACGTCGACGCCGCGGCCAGCCGTCAGGTTTTTGACCTCCTTGGCCACGTCTTGGCGTTTGTGATCGATCACAGCGCTGGCACCGAGCGCGCGTGCGCGCTCGAGCTTGGCGGGCGACCCCACCGTCGCCAGAACATTCGCGCCGGCGACCTTTGCGATCTGGATCGCTGCCTGTCCGACACCGCTGCCGGCCGCCAGCACGAGCACCGTTTCGCCAGGCGTGACCTTCGCAACACCGAGCAGCATGTGCCAGGCGGTGAGGAACGTCAGCGGGAAAGCGGCGGCCTCGACAAACGACACGTGATCTGGAATCGGGATGAGATTGACAGCGGGTACCTTGACCAGTTCGGCGTATCCACCGTCCGATCGATAGCCCAGCACGTCGTACGACGCGCATCGATTGTCCATGCCCGCCAGGCACTCTGCACACGTGCCGCAGCTGAGTCCCGGCTGAACCATGACGCGCGTTCCCGGAGTAACGGCTGGCGCAGTCGACGACACGACTTCTCCAGCGACATCGCTGCCCGAGATGTGCGGCAGCGGAAGCGTGACACGCTCGAGCCCGCGTCGTTCCCAGAGATCGAGGTGGTTGAGCGCACAGGCGCGAACGCGCACGAGCGCATCGCGTGGTCCGGGCAAAGGATCCGGCGCATCCTCATAGCGGAGAACGTCGACCGGACCGTGTTCGTGGAAGCGAACAGCTTTCATGCGGGGAAGCCGCCGAAACTACGTGACCGCGAGCTCCGATGCGCCGAGATCAAGCCGGGCCAGCGACGCGCCAATCTTGTCCCGGTCCCCGACGACGACCGTCAGCAGACGAGAGGGATCGAGGTGTTCACGGGCCACGCGCGTCACCTCTGACGAATCAACCGCGGAAATACGTGGCACGAACTGCGAGAAGTAGTCATCGGGGAGGCCGTAGAGCGCGAGCTGCGCCGTTGCCCGCGCAACCTGCTCCGCGGTTTCGAAGCCTCGAGGATACCCGCGCGTCAGCGCCGCACGCGCGAGCGTCAGTTCATCGCTGGTCGCCGGCCGTTCACCTCGTATCGCGGTCAGCTCGGCGAGCGACTCGCGGATCGCCTGCGTCGTCGCGTCCGTCTGCACGCTCACCTGAAGGACGAATGGCCCGCGGCCGCGGCGAAAATCGAACGCCGTTCGCGCACCGTACGTGAATCCTTTGTCTTCACGCAGGTTGAGGTTAATTCGGCTGACAAACTGGCCGCCCAGAATCATGTTCAGGACGAGCAGCGCGTGATAGTCGGAAGTACTGCGCGGCACGGCGGCGTGACCGATGCGCAGCTCCGACTGCGCCGAACCCTCGCGATGCACGAGCGCCAATCGATCCGGTGGCGTCGCGGGGACGTCCATCAATGCCGGATCCGACTCGTCACTTCGGACGTCGTCCAGCGCGGTCCATCCACCGAACTGCCGCTCAGCGTGGTCGAGCAGTTCCTCGTGCAGCGCGTCGCCGACGGCGATGAGGGTTGCGCGAGAAGGCACGAACGACCGCGAATGGAATCCGACGGCCTCCGCGCGCGTCATGTCGCGAAGCGACGCCTCGGAGCCGATTGGGAGGTGGCCGTACGGATGATTCCCGTAAACGAGCCGCGCGAACGCGCGATCGGCGACGGCGGGTGCGAGATCGCGAAGCTGCAGCAGTCGGGTCAGTCGCAGATCGCGCACGCGATTGAATTCATTCTCATCGAACCGCGGGCGGCGGACCATGTCCGCAACGAGCTCGAGCCCCTGTCCCGCAAACCGCGCGAGGGTTGTCAGGCTTAGAAGCGTCGCGTCTGATCCGACCTCGATGTCGAAGTGCGCGCCGAGTCGCCCAAGCGTGTCGTGCACGTCCAACGCGGAATGATCGCCGCACCCCTCATCCAGCATGTCGCCCGTCATGGCGGCCAACCCTGGACGGTTGGACGGATCTGCCGCGGCGCCCGTCGGCATCAGCAGGAGATATGCGACGAGCGGAACGTCATGGTGCTCGACGGTCCAGAAACGCACGCCGCTCGAGAGCATCGTCTTGCGGATCGCAGGAAACGTGAATGCCGGATCGGGACCGAGCGGCGGCAGGCGTGTCCGATCGACAGGCATCAGGCGACCGCCACAGGCGCAGAGTCAGGCAGCGCCAATTCCCGCCGGCCCTGCGGGACGACGCTCAGGGCAACGCGTGGCTGGCCGAGGTAGCATGCGGCAGCACGTCGGATGGCCTCTGCATCCGCGTGCCGGTAACGCGCCAAATCCCGCGCAAACCCACCGGGATCATTGAGAAACGTGTTATAGGCGTTGAGCTGGTCCGACTTGCCTCCGAAGCCACCCACAGTCTGGAGCCGATGCACGAAGAGGGCCTCGCACTGCGCAAGCCCACGCTCCATCTCGTCCGGTTCCGGCACGGTGGTGACGAGTCGATCGATCTCGGCGGAGATCACCTCGTCGAGCTCCGCGAGTGTCCGGCCCGGCGCGGCCGTCGCGACAATCTGAAAGAACGAAGACATCTCGCGCGAATTCTGTGACGCTGCGACCTCGGTCGCGATTCGTTTGTCGTACACGAGCGACCGATACA
Source organism: Vicinamibacterales bacterium (assembly GCA_036258175.1). GTDB lineage: Bacteria > Acidobacteriota > Vicinamibacteria > Vicinamibacterales > 2-12-FULL-66-21 > DATAEE01. The sequence continues at coordinate 18,177 of DATAEE010000409.1, read as the reverse complement.
GCCGGGATGTCTTGCCGTGCGTGAGGATGTCAGAGATGAGATCCAGCTCGGCGTCTCCCTCAGCAAACAGCGCAGGCGTATGCCACGCCAAGTACAGCCGGGGCAGTTCCACGCGATCCTCGAGAAGAAGCCTGATCTCGGCGGAAGGCGGAGCCGGCATCTCGACGGTGATCTTCGGAACCTGAGTGCCCCCTGGTGTCTCGCCAAAGTACTGCTCGGCCAGCGCGATTGCGCGATCCGGGTCGATGTCGCCGGCGATTGCAATCGAGGCGTTGCCCGGATGGTAGTACGTGCGAAAGAACGTGCGGACGTCGTCTATGCTCGCCGCGCGAAGGTCGTCGGCCGACCCGATCGTCAACCAATGATACGGATGGTTTGGAGGAAAGAGGGCGGCGACAATTGCCATTCCGGCGAGGCCGTACGGCCGGTTTTCGTAGTTCTGGCGCCGCTCGTTCAGTACGACATCACGTTGGTTCGCAAACTTGGCTTCGGTCAGCGCGGGCAGTAGGTAGCCCATGCGATCCGACTCCATCCAAAGCGCTCTATCGACTGCATTCGACGGGACGACTTCCCAGTAATTGGTCCGGTCCGCGTTCGTCGAACCATTCAGCGACGCGCCGGCCTCCTGCAGCGGCTGGAAGTAGCCGTGATCGTGGTGCTCGGATCCTTCGAACATGAGATGTTCGAACAGGTGTGCGAAGCCTGTGCGACCTGGGACTTCGTTCTTCGATCCGACGTGGTACCAGACGCTGACGGCAACGATGGGGCAGCCGCGATCTTCGTGGACGATGACATCGAGGCCGTTTGAGAGCGTGGTCTTCACGAACGGAATCTGCATGCGGTTACCAGGCGACGACGTAGCGTTCGCGACGCGGATCGGCGCCGCCGCGCAGCGCACCGGTCGCCGGGTCTATACCCACGGCCACGATCCCTGTCGAGATGCCATAAGGGGGTCGAAGGCGAACCTGGTGACCTCTTCGCTTCAGTTCGTCGATGGCCCCGGCGCCAAGCGTCTCCTCGACCTCGAGAACGCCTGGCTGCGCGCGATGGTCGTCGAACGAACTCTCCGGGTGCAGTGAGTTGACGCGCGGCGCCTCAATCGCGGCCTGCACGTCCCGGCCGAAGTCGAAGATCTGCAGCAGCACGAGCAGGATCTGCTGGTCCTGGCTGTCGCCACCGGGCGTACCGATGGCGAGAAACGGGCGATCGTCCTTCAAGACGACCGTGGGCGTCAGCGTCGTCCGCGGCCGCTTACCTCCGGCGAGAACATTCGGACTGCCTGGCTCGAGGCGAAACGCCTGCATGCGGTTACTCATCGGCACGCCTGTGTCGCCCGCGACGAATGCGCCGCCAAGCAACCAGCCGGAACTGGGCGTCGCGGAAAACAGATTGCCCGCGGCGTCGACGACCTGAATCGACGTGGTATCACCCGGTTCGCGTACGGGTTCAGGCGCTGCTTCTTCGTTCTTCACGATCGGGGAGTGATTGGGTTCTGTCCCGGTTCCTTCCGGCCGCCCGGGCCGTTGCTCGAGGCTCGCGCGCGCCGGATCGATGAGCGCGCGGCGTGACGTCGTGTATGCGTTCGACAACAAACCGGCCATCGGCACCTGCACGAAGTCCGGGTCGCCGTAGTACTTATCGCGATCGGCGTACGCCAGCTTGATCGCCTCGACGATCGTGTGAACCGCATCGGGTGATCCCGGCCCCATGCCGCGCAGGTTGAAACCTTCGAGCAGAGCGAGCGTTTGAAGCAAGACGGGACCCTGGTTCCACGGCCCAGCCTTGTACACCTGATGACCGCGGTAGCTGACCGACAGGGGCTTCTCGACCTTGCCTGCGTAGGTTGCAAGATCTTCTTCGGTGAGGAGTCCACCCGCCTCGCGCGTAGCGGCTGAGATCCGGCGCGCGATGTCTCCCTTATAAAACGCATCGCGCCCCGCGCGGATGGCCTGCTCTCGCGTCGCTCCGGCTGCGGCCGCGGTCCGCTCGGCGTCGGCGAGCGCACGCAGCGTCCGAGCCAGGTTCGGCTGCCGGAACATTTCTCCCGTTGGCGTAATCCGGCCGTCGGCGTAATACGTCCGCATGGTCCAGGCGTACGGCTCCGACGCCTTGCGTTCGCTCTCGAGATAGCGCCGAAGGAATTCGTACATCGGAAAGCCGTCGGCGAGCTCGATCGCGGGCGCGAGGACATCCGCTAGCGATCGCGTTCCGTAGCGCGCAAGCGCAAGCGCTGCTGCGTCCACGACGGCCGGGACCGTGCCACCGAGCGGCCCGTTTCCTGGAATGGCGCGCTCGGCCGCGAACATCTGTGGAGTTGCGGCGCGGGGCGCGCTGCCCTGACCGTTGATGACGACGACCTCGCGGTCACGCGCCGAGTAGATGATCATCGGCGCCTCGCCTCCGAGGCCGAAGTGTGAGATCTCGACGACAGCAGCGGCGACGACCGTAGCGACGCCGGCGTCAATCGCGTTGCCACCCGACGCCAGGACACGAGCACCGGCGTCAGCCGCGAAGCTGCGTCCGGCTGCGACGACGCCGTGGCGCCCGCGAAACTCGGGACGCAGCGGCGCTTGCGCGCCGAGCGCCGCGAGCATCATCACGATGGCCAGACCGCAAAGCGCCGCGCGGGAACAGGTATGATTCATTCGCTTGCATCCTACCATGCTGGCCCTGGTCGCTCTGGCGGAGCTGCTGGGCATGACGTTATGGTTTTCCGCAACAGCGGTCGCCGTCCCCATCGCCGCAGAGTTTGACCTGTCGAGCCGCGGGGCGGCGTGGCTCACAATGGCCGTTCAAGCCGGGTTCGTATCCGGTACGCTTGCGTCGGGCCTGTTCAACCTTCCTGATCGCATCAATGCCCGCGTTCTGTTCGCGTTGGGCGCCCTGGCGGGTGCGGGCGCAAATCTCGCAGTCACCGGCGCGTCGAGCGCGCTATCAGCGGTACTTTGGCGTTTTGCAACCGGCGCCGCACTCGCCTGCGTCTATCCGCCCGGCATGAAAATCGCCGCCGGATGGACGATCACTCGCCGCGGAACGGCGCTCGGCCTCCTCGTCGGCGCGCTCACCCTGGGCTCCGCGGCGCCGCACCTCCTCGCGGCGTTCGTGCCCGCGTTAGCCTGGCGCTCCGTGTTGACCGTCGCATCGCTGCTGGCGATCGTGGCCGCCGGCATCACCCTGTTCATCGTGCGTGACGGTCCGTACATGGCGGCGTCGGCGCCATTCGATCCGCGCGCGGCGCGTACGATCGTTCGCCTTCCGGCGGCACGGCTTGCCACGCTTGGGTATCTCGGACACATGTGGGAGCTGTACGCGATGTGGACCTGGATGGGCGCGTTCGCCGCAGCGGGTCTCGCTGTACGCGGCGCCGAATCGGCGGACGCCGCGCGCTGGGGATCGTTTGTCGCGTTTCTCGCCGTCGCGAGCGGCGCGCCGGCCTGCCTCGCCGCCGGCATCTGGGGCGATCGCATCGGCAAGGCGCGCGTTGCGCGCGGCGCCATGGTCGGGAGCGCGGCCTGCGCACTGGCGACGCCGGCGCTCTTCACCGCGCCGGCGTTCTGGATGCTGGCGCTGGCGGTCATCTGGGGCGCCACGGTGGTGGCCGACTCGGCGCAGTTCTCGGCGCTGGTCGCAGACGCGAGCCCGCAGGAACACGTCGGCACGGTCCTCACCCTCCAGACCTGCGCCGGATTCCTGCTGACAATGGTAACGATCCGCCTGATGCCGATGATTGCCGACGCGATCGGCTGGCGCTGGACGTTCCTGGTTCTCGCGCCGGGCCCGATTCTCGGAGCGGTCGCGATGACCCGGCTGCGCCGGCTAGGAGACGGGAATTAGCGGAATCGGCTTGCGGTAGCTGGCAATCGAAATTTGCGCCGCCGCCTGCTCCGCCGCCGCGAGGAAGGCACGCGCAGCGGGCGACTCCGGCTCGCTGATGACGATCGGCACGCCCGCGTCACCGCCAGTGCGAATCGGCTCGTACAACGGAACGCGACCCAGGAACGGTATCTGAAGAGACGTCGCGAGGCTCTCGCCGCCGCCCTTCCCGAAAATGTCGCTCTCGTGTCCGCAGCCCGGACACACGAAGTGGCTCATGTTCTCGATGAGCCCGAGCGTCGGGATATTGAGCTTCTGATACATACGCACGGCGCGGCGGGTGTCCGCGAGCGACACTGTCTGCGGCGTAGTCACGACGATCGCGCCCGCGACCGGTACCGTCTGGCTCAGGCTGAGCGCAACGTCGCCCGTTCCTGGCGGCATGTCCACAACGAGGTAGTCGACTTCGGGCCACCGGACTTCCCGGAAGAACTGCTGGATGACGCCGTGAAGCATCGGACCGCGCCAGATGACCGGCGCATCGTCCTGCGTAAGGAAGCCGATCGACACCACGTGAATGCCATAGCGCTCGGCCGGCACGATCTTCTGCCCGTCTGTCGTGAGCTGCGTATTCAGACCAAGCATGATCGGGACATTCGGACCGTAGATGTCGCCGTCGATCATGGCGACGCGGCTCCCGCATGTCGCGAGCGCCACGGCGAGATTCACCGCGACGGTCGTCTTACCCACCCCACCTTTGCCGGCGCCGACGGCGATGACGTTCTTGACGCCAGCGACAGGCGCGCGGCCCGTCTCCGGAGCTGCGGCACGCACCTGCGCCGTCATCTCGACGTCCACCGCCGTGACCCCCGGCAACGCCGCGACCGCGGCGCGCGCCTGATCACGCATCTGGTCCTTGACAGGACAGGCGGGCGTCGTGAGTTCGATCGAAAACGCGACGCGTCCGCCATCAATCCGGAGGTTCTTGACGAACCCGAGGCTGACGATGTCACGGTGGAGGTCGGGGTCTTTGACGGCCTTCAGCGCATCGAGCACTGAGGTTTCCGCTATAGCCATGAGTCTGTTCTAGATCTTGCTCTCGGCGAGGTCGCCGAAGAACGGCAGCTTGAATTTCTCACCCTGAAATGCCTTGAACATCAGGAGGAGCCAGAGTGCGACCGACAAAGGGAAGACGATGAACAGCCACACCAGCACGCCGAGGATCGGCAGCACCTGAAGGACGACCCACAGGATGCAAAGCGCGCCAAACACGAGCGTGGACTGCATGGCGTGGAACCTGACGAACTTGCTGTTCTTTTCGATCAGCAGGAACACGATGCCCGTGATGAATCCCACGAAGTAGCTCAGCGCCGCCGCGAGGTTGGTGTCGAGACCCGTCGTCGACGCGTCGCCGGCGTTGGTTGGCGTCATGTTGTGCAGGCTCCTGAACTTCAGATGATAGCAGGTTCGAAGAGCGCGTGTGCGTCCTGGTGGACGAGCGTCCACAGCGTGTAAATGGCGAGCGCCGTTCCAAACGGCAGCAGAAACAGGTTGAGAATCGCGAGCGCGAGCGCGGCAATCCGTGCGGCGGCACGATGGCGTCGCAAGCCAGCGCCGACCCAGACCGACAGGAGACCTCCGGCGATGAGCGCGACGCCGGTTCCACCGAGCAGGATGCCGGTCAGTCCTGCGGCCACGCTGGCGTCCGCGTGAGCCGGCATCGCCGCGATCGCGCCGGCGCCCAGCGCGAGCAGGATCAGGGAGACACCCACCAGCGCGCCCAGGCCGCCCCAAATCAGGTGCAACAGCCCGACGAGCTCGACGTGCTTGCTCACGTGATTGCGATACGGACTTCGACGGAGATTGGCGAGGCTGAGGGAGGCGTCACGCTGAAACAGAATCTGGCGCCGTCGCGGACGCCGGGCGGGACGCTCACGCGCACGGCGTGACGGACGGTGGATGCGCCGGTGCCGTCGCACGCGCGGCACGGATCCATCCAGATTTCTCCCCGTCCGCCGCACGGTGCGCAAGTCGAACGGACCGGGAGGTGGATTGGAACTTTCGCGCCCGCCAGTGCCTCGCGGATGGTGAGGCGAACCTCCGCGACGTGCCTCGACGCCGTCGGCTCGCCGCCGAAGAACGCGCGGCGCATCCGATCGCGGATCGCAACGAGCGACGGGAAATCAATCGCGATCTCGTCGGCGAGGTACGCCGACGCCCCGGTCGCGTCGCCGTCGATTTCGGCCGGCCCGCCGATCACCTGGAAGCGGTCTGCCACGTCGGTGAGTACGATAGGATTCCGCCGTGCCGGAAGTCAAGGAATGTCCCATGTGCGGCGAGGCGATGCGGCTCGACACTATCGAGCGACGCGAGCACGTGCCCGGCACAGCCGAACCGACACCCCGCCTCGTTCGCGAATGGATCTGTCCCGAGTGCGACTACTTCGAAGAGTGGTTCGATGAGGGCTGAAGGGAACGAAGGAAGCTAGCGGGCGCCCAGGGTCAGCAACATTTCCTTCCGGAGGGTGTCCTCCACTTCCTCGAAATTGAGCGCCGTCTCACACTCGTCGCAGAGCACCTCGAAGACGGCGGGGCGGCTCTCCTCCGCGACCTCGACGCGCGAATCTTCCAGCCGGACAACGTGCATCTGCAGGGTCTTGACCAGGAAATTCCGGTCGTTCCCGCAGCTTGGACAAGTCAATGCCATTCGATCTCGGTCCTTCCTCGTAGCAGGTGAACCTTCGAATTGTATGTAACGGCCGCACCGGGTGCAACGACGAAATCGGCCCGCTCCACGTAATTAGTTGACTCCCATGCCCGCTCCCCTTAAGCTCAGCCTCGCCGCTACCTGCGGCACCCCATGAGACTGCCCGCGGAGCGCTCTCTGCGCCGGGCGCTGTTTCCGGTCGTCGTTTGCGCCCTCACTATCGTCGCGCCACCGCGAGGTCGTCTCGCGGCGGTCGACACCGCGCCGATTCAGGGCGCGGAGCTGGAAGATTTCCTCCGCCGCGCAACCGTCTCCGACATGCGCACCATCCCAATCGGGGTGACCAAGCCGCGCAAGGTGACCTTGACGCTCGACGGCGTGAAGCGCGACGCCGCATGGAGGGTGATCAACGAGTCAAAAACGGGCGTCACCAAGGTCGGTCGGGAGCGTGAGCTCGATTTCGAGGATACGTGGCGCACCGACTGCGCCGCCTACGAGTTGGACAAGCTCCTCGGACTCGGCATGGTGCCTGCGACGGTCGAACGGGTCATCGCCGGTGAGCGAGGGTCGCTGACCATATGGGTCGATAACGCGGTCACGGAGCAGGAACGCCGCAACCGCAACATGCTGCCGCCGGATCCCGAAGCGTGGAGCCGCCAGGTCTTCAAAATGCGGATGTTTGACAACCTCATCCACAACATCGACCGAAACCTCGGCAACTCCCTGATCACCGACGACTGGCAACTCCGCCTCATCGACCATTCGCGATCGTTCCGGAAAGCGACCACCTTGCGGGAGCCAGATCAGCTTGCGCGCTTCTCACGGTCTTTGCTGGAGGCTATGGCGCGTTTGGACAAAGGTGAGCTGCGGAAGCGGCTCGGCGACTACATTACGGTCTTCCAAATCGACGCGCTGCTCGAACGGCGCGACAAGCTCCTTGCTCTCGCTAAAAAGGTCGCCGCCGAGCGCGGCGAGGTCGTCTACTATCCCTAGGCCAGCTTTATATTAAGGATGCTTTCCCGATGGCCGAAATCAGGAGCGAGGCGCGCGGGCCGCACTGGATTGCCTGGGTCGCCGATTCGGCTGGGAAACCGGTGGGATCGATTGTGATCGTCGGACAAACGCGCGAGGAAGCCGAAGCGAACGCGCGGGAATGGGCGAAGCGAACGGGAGGTTAGGGCTCCTCTTCGTCCGGACCGATTTCGTCCATATCTCCGAGCCGCAGAATCTGGCCGGCCATGTGCCCCGCGAGAATGCAGTGGGGCCCCTTTGCCTCGAGCGAGACCACGGCCACATCCCACGGCCGTGCGCGATACGCCGCGGTCACGCAGCCGCAGGGCATACCCTCAAGCGCTTCAAGCTCGAAGACGGTGCCGCTCGGCTTCACGTAAGCGACTGACTGGGTCGCCATCCGCATCTCGCTACCTCCGACGCCCCCGGCAAATGCAACTAAGAGGCCATCGTATTTTGTTAGACTACTCGCGCATATTCGAGGTTCCTTCGTCCGCAAAGATGGGCACCGATAGGCACTTAATGTCACCCCTTTCGAGTGCTTCAGGCTAGACCAGACCAGGGTAAGTCACGCTTCCCCCTTGAGTTCGAGCGAATTCGTGGAGATGGTGCGGTTCGGCCTGCGTTTCGGACCGGATGTGCAGGACTGCAACAGCACGTACGAAGAGTGCATCGGAAAGCAGCGATCTGTGGCATCGCCACGAGTCTGCTTCTGCGCACATGACTGCGGTTGGCGCCGTGCGAGCCCAGTCCAACAGCGTCGAAACGCCTTCAGCGAACTCAGGTGATTGCATGTGATCCGCGTACCCGCGAAAACCTTCGTTGCGCCAGGCTGTGTTGACGGAGTCTCTGCGCGGACGGCGGAGGCCGCCGAGCGCTGGAAAGTGCCGATACGCGATCCCCGCGCTGTCAAGTGCTGAGGCTAACCTCTCACTGCTGAAGTGCGGCATCCTGCGAGACTTTGGTTTGGTCCGGACGTCCGCTAGGCGGACCACACCGTGCGCCTGCAGCAAACGCAGAAAGACGTCGAACGGTCTCGTGGAGTGCCCGATTGTGAAGATCCGCACTCGATCGCCATCCATGCGCCATCAGACAGGATCGAAGTCGTCGGCAACTGGCGCCGCGGCCACTGGCCGCCAGAGGTCGGGCGCGGCATCCGGCGCGGGCGCGCGGCACACGCGGAACGTGAATCTGTCGTCCGGCCACACGAGCCGGTCATCGCTACTGCGCGCCACCTGCTCGAAGAGCCCTAAAAGCGAACGCGGCAGCACTTCCGCCAGGCTGCCGGGACCGGCCTTCAGCTCCCCGTTTCGCAGTCCGGAGGCGAGATAGAGTCGGTCCCTCGCGCGGGTAAGCGCGACGTAGAGCAGCCGCTTGCTCTCCTCGAGCTCCCGCGAGCGCTCGTCTTCATCCGTTTCCGAATCGAACGCACCGACCGACACTGAAGCCGGCTCGGCGTCGCCGACCGCAGATACGCGGATTGGCTGGCGAGGGCCGCCTGCGCCCTTGGCGAGATTTACGACGAACACGATGGGGAATTCGAGGCCTTTCGCCGCGTGAACGGTCATCAGGTTCACAGCATCCAGCGCGTCCACGACCGCGTTCGATTCGTCGCCCGCGGTGAGCGCTTCAAGGTAATCGGCGAACCGCGCCACGGTCGCATAGCCCCGATTCTGAATCCGGCGGATCAGGCCGCGCATCTTCTTCAGGTTCTCTCGCGCCTGCGCGCGCCTCGAGCCGCGCATCTCGAACTCGTAGGCGGACTCCGCGAGAATGAGTTCCAGCAGTTCGGCCGGCGGCATCAGATCCACGAGCGACAGCCACCGCCCCGCGTGCACCCGGGCAAGCGTCAGGACCCGCCGATCCTCGTCGTCCAGCGCTTCCAGACTCGGGGCCGTTCCGTCAATGAGCGCCGCCGACAGCCGCGGAGCGAGCCGAACGAGCGCCGCGTCGGAGAGCCTGATGAACCGCGATCGCAGGAACGCTGCGGCTCGGAGGTCCGAAGTCGGCTCAGCCAGGAAACGCAGTAGAGCAGAAACGTCCTTGATCTCGTCGGCGTCGAAAAACCCAAGCCCCTTGTAGACGTAGGCGGGTACCGCCCGACGATCGAGCGCCTGCTCGAATTCGCGATGGCTGGGCCGCGACCGGAAGAGGATCGCGACGTCGCCGGGCCGTGCCGCGCGGGGCACGCCGGTGACGCGGTCCCGCACGTACTCCTCATTCAGAATTCGGACAATCTCGTTGGCGACGGCGTCGGCACACACGTCAGGGTCATCTGCCGCCGCGATCCCCAACAGCGGCCCTCGAGCGCGGCCTTCGGGTGTTTCACTAATCGGGAAACGATCACGCTCGTCGTAACGAAATGCGTCAGCGCGTTCCGGGCGCTGCTCCACCTGCGCGAAGAGCTCGTTCACGAAGGAGAGCAGCTCTGGCAACGCACGGTAGCTCTTCGCTATCCAGCGTCGCGCATCGCGATCCGGCCGAAGCGCTTCGATGTAACGCGCGGCCTCGTCCATCACCGCCACTTCGGCGTCGCGGAACCGGTAGATGGACTGTTTTCGATCCCCCACGATGAAGATGGACGGTGCGAGCGGGGCCTCGTGCGAGACCAGGCCGAAGCCTTCTCCCCAAGCTCGAATCAGCAGCGAAACCAGTTCCCACTGAGCCCTGCTGGTGTCCTGGAACTCGTCCACCAGCACGTGGTGATATCGCGCTTCGAGCCGGAAGCGGCTCTGCGCAAACTCGTCCATCCTGCGCAGCAGCTCGAGCGCCCGCTCGAGCACGTCTGTAAAGTCCAGCGCCGAGCGTTCGTCGAGCGCGCGGCGGTATTGGTCTTCGGCAATCGCAAACACACGGCGCACCCCGCGTGCGAGCACGCCGTTGAGGTCTCGAGCGAACGCCTGAAGTGCGTCGGCGACCTGCGGTCCCACTGAAGCCACTTGTTCGCGGTGTCGTTTCCAGGTCGCCGCGGACGTGCAATCTTCCGTGCTGTAAGGGGAAATCGATCCGCTGGCTTTCCTTGCACTTCCGTCTTGCGTCAGGAAGTAGTCACGAACACGATCCATCAGCTCACGGACCGCGACGTGATCGGAAGCAGTTATTGTCGGCCGCGAACGCAGCGCATCGGTCAGCAGCCGAAATCGCGCATGGCGCACCGGCCCTTCTTGAAGAAAACGTTCGAGGCCGCCCGGCAGGCCAGCCAGCGCATCGCCTAGCCGTTCGAGACCGCGCCGGCACGCCTCGTCTGCCGAGATCACCGGCGCCGACCCATGCGCGGCCAGAAATCTCGCCAGGGCCGCACGGGCAACGAGCCGCCGCTGCAGGAGGTGCGCAAGACCCTCGCGGGCCCGGGCCGAGCCAAGTTGAGCCATCAGGAGCGAGATGTCCTGATCGTCTCCTGCCCGCGCCGCCACAATCCGCAGCGTGCGGTCAATCGCCTCGTCGACGAGCCGGGGAACCTCGGTCTCGTCCGCCATCGTGAAGCCGGGATCGACGTCCGCCTCGAGGGGAAATTCCCGCACGAGCGACAAACAGAACGCGTCGATGGTGTTGATGGAGATGTCCGTCAGCCGATCCCGGAGGCTCTGCCAGCGCTGCCGATCGCCGGACGATGTCGCCGCAGCGGACTTCAGCTCCTGGACGATGCGATCGCGCATCTCGGTGGCCGCCTTGCGCGTGAACGTGATCGCGAGGATGTTGGCGGGGTCAACGCCGGCGCGAAGCAGATTGACGTAGCGCTTGACCAGAATGGAGGTCTTGCCCGTTCCAGCCGATGCTTCGAGGACGACATTGCGAGACGGATCGACAGCGAACGTTCTCGCGTTGGCGTCCGGTTCGACTACGCTCACCGCAGGTGGTTCGACTTCGCTCACCACAGGTGCGCCCGGTGGGAACAGATCGAGTTGCTTACTCATCGCCGACGTAGTCCTTGCGGCAGACCGAGGGGTACGCGCAGAAACGGCAGCGATAGGGTTCTTCGGGCCGTACGGGAAATTCTCCCCGCTCGATCGCTTCGATCGCGTCCAGAAAGAGCGCCTGTCCCGCGTCCATCGCCTCGGTCAGCTTGCCGGTATCGCCTTGGCGTCCGCCCAGCCGGACAAATCCTTGCCGTTCGGCGAAGGCGACGTAGCCGGCTTCTGCGAGCCGCCAGACACCTCCGCGATCCGCTGCCAGGGCTTGAGTCGCGGCGACGGCATAGATCGGCAGCTGGAGAGCTCGCTTCGGATTGGGAGCCCGTCGCAGCTTGTAGTCGATGACTCGGATCGACTGGCCCGGAAGGATGTCGATGCGATCGGCTTTGCCGCGAAGCCGCAGCGCGCGCCGCCGGTCACCGCTCTGAAATGTGAAGGTCCCCTCGAGCCGGTGCTCGAGGAGCCGCTCGATGACGGCCGCCGGCCGCTCCATCTCAAAGGCGAACGCGCGTCCCGCGAGGCCGGCCGCTGCCGCGGATCCCAACAGGTGCGTGCGCTCCAGTGTCCGGTCCGTCGCCGGCAGCGTCGCGAGTCTTTCTTCGGCGATTTGCGTGAACCGATCGACCGCCAGTTCCACGTTATCAGGCGTTATCGCACCGTGACCGGCGGCCTGCCAGGTCGAGAAGAACTCGCAAAGAACCTCGTGGACGAACCGTCCTCGCTCGAGCGCGGTCAGCCCCGGCTCATCGTCTTTTTCCTCTTCGAGATCCAGCACCGTCGTGGCGAAGTACTTGAACGGGCACGCCACATACTGCTCAACGGCGTTCACCGCGTAGCTGTCGGACGTTTGTGCTCCGGTGGAACCGCGATAACGAGGGTCGGACGCCGGCGTACGCGACCGGCGTACGGCGAGCCACTCCGCGGCCGGACCGGTCAGAGCGCCATCTGGGAGCGGTTCCTGCGTCAGAGCTTCGTGCACGAATATCCGGTGCGAGGAACTCACGTCCGTTCGATCTGCGGTGATATCGGGGGCCTCGAGCTCCTCCAGGAAAGAGGACGCCGGCACGACGGCGTCGTCTTCGAGGGTGAAAGCGGAGGCCGACGACCGGGCGGTCGGAAGCCGGATGAGATCGCAAAAGGCCGCCCGAGCGCCAGACAGGCGTTCGGAATCGGGAACCCATCCCAGCTGGTTGAGGAGTGATGGCGGATAGAAAATGTTGCGACCCGGCCGATCGGGCCAATCCGATTCGACCAGACCCACGATTCGCAACTCATCGAAGTCGCCATAGCGCGCCGCGCATGCGTCGACCAGCTGGATCCCTTGCGTTGTCACGGCTGCCGCTACGGTTTGCGACTCGATCCAGCGCCGGATCGTGCCGCCCAGTTCTTCGAGCTCGAGCGGACGGTCGTCGTGTGCGGAATGCGCGGAACCGAGACCGTCCAGCGCGCCGAGAATTGCGGTGCGCGCGCGATCATGGCGGCCGCCGTCGGCGGCAACGACGTCAGCAATTCTGGAGTCGTGCTGGCGCAGAAACGATCCCAAGATTTCAAGTTGCCGGCTGGCCGCGTCGGCATCGGCAATTGGCGCGAGCTCACGCGCTGCCGCGAGCATTGCACGGCCTGCGCGCGCGCCGGCGCCTCGCGCAGCGGACACCCAGGCTTCGAGCGCATCGAGCCCGCCGACGAAACGGCTCTCCAGCAACACTCGATCGAGCGCAGAGACGTCGCGCCGATCGTACGGCTCCCCGTCGATCATCAATTTCAGGTGCGGGGAACGCAGCAGGGCAACTCCCGCAGCGCGCGTAAAACCGGACAGGAGGAACGTCAACACCAGGTCGAGAGCAGCGGCAAACGGCTCGCCCGCCAGCGGCAGCTCGTCGGTCGCCTGCCAGGCGATCCGAGCGTCAGCGAAGACATGGCGCGCGAGATACAGATATGGCAGCGGCCGCTGAAAAACGACCGCAAACCGATGCGGCGCCGCGAGCGAGCCGGAGCGCGCACGCCCTTTGATGAGACGGGCGATCTCAGCGAGCTCTTCTTCGCGATCGCGCGTGACGAAGAACCGGCGCGTACCGTCGGAAGGAATACAAAGCACCGGCTCTCCAGAAGGAGCCGCTTCACTCCGTTCGTCGATTCCCGGCAGGAGATCGTGGAGACGCGCATGGAAGCCGCTCGCGAGCGTCCGTTCGGTTGCAACGATGTCCAGCCGTTCCAGACCGGGGAGCTGCGCGAGCAGATCGAAATCAACCGTCCAGAGGCCGTGCGGGTCGGCCGTCCGATCGGCGACGGTCACGATGACCTGGCTGTACGAGCGGCGATCGGTGCTGTTCAGCGCGAGACGACGGAGCGCGTGCTCGTCGAACCGGCCCGTTGCGTCTGCGCTGTTCTGGTAATCGCGGAAGGCCCTGACGAGAAATCGCGTCTGCGCCAGCATTCTCTCGGCGCCACGATCGATATCGGCGCTCGGCTCCAACGCTTCAACCGTCAGGCGCTCAAAGGCGTCCAGCGTCCGGCCGCGTCGATGCAGCTCGTCATAAAAAGCCAGCATCTGGATGATGAGACCGGGACGAAGTCGGAAGGGTGGCGTCTCCCGTTCCGCTGCGGCTCGCGCCGCTTGTCGCAAAAGGACCTCCCGGTCGAACGTCGTCAGCGCCGGCGCACCATGGTGCGCGTACAGCCGCGCGTAGAACTCATCGCGCGTCAGGATATCGACCTGAGGTTTGCCGCCGAGAGTTCGCAACAGCAAGTGACCGGCCGCTTTTGTCGGAACAATCACTGCAGCGGGAGCTGAGCTGCCCTCAGACGGCCGCGTGGGGATGGTCGCGGCAATCGCCCGGTGGAATGCCTGGAGCCCGGCGGCTCGAATCAGCGTGGTCTGACGAGGAGTGATCACCTTTGGAGTGACGGCGGCTGGATGGCGCGCTCGAGATCTTCGGGGACTCGTTCGAGCAACAGCAGCGCGCCGGCCGCGGCCGAGGAAGCCCCCCACGCCGTATTGAGGTCACCCGACGAGATCGCGCTCCGTCTGCCGCGGATCGCGTTACCAGCGAGCTGCAAGGCGCTGGCTGCTAGAGCATGTACAGGCTCGAGGCCGGCCGGAGGCTGCAACGCGCCGAGCTGCGCGGCGGCTACGCCCACTCGATACTCCAGCGTGGCCAGCGCTTTCAGATCAGGTCCCGCGAGCGCTCGAATATCCTCGAGCCAGGGTCTCGACCGATTTACTGGAGCCATCGCCTCGCGCATAACGCCGCGATACTTACGATACTCATCCTCGCGTTCGACCCAGCGATCGCGGGCCAGGCGGAGGCGCCGTGCCGCCTCGAGTCGTGTATCGAGCGCCGTGAGCAGCGCCGCCATCTGACCCGGGCGCTTCCGCCCGAGCCGGTCGTCCTCTTTCATCGCCTGCGTGATGACAGTCTGGACACCACGAACGTCCGCGAACGAGGACCGCTCATCGGCACGGAGAAGCGAGCGTCGCGCGATCGCTGCATAGCGGGCGTCGAGTTGCCGCTCAACCGAGAGCTCTGACTCGACGTGAGCTCGCATCCCGCGCCGCCACGCTTCCGGCGCCTGGTCCGGTCCCTCGAGCGCACGGGCGATCGCTTCGAGCAGCGACGTCCGTTCCGCGGAGTCGGTGGCATGATTCGCCGCCGTCAGAGCCTGTTGAATGCTGTCCCGAAAGGACGGCCGCGGCAGGAGCGGCACGGAGGGCGGCGGGCCGACCGTCGCCACGAGATTGAGCTCGAATCGTTGTTGCCCGTTCGCGACGCGGAGCTCCGATACCAGCTCGTCGAGCATCCCTGAAATCTGCGAGATATCGAATGTGCGATAGCCGTAGCTCTCGCGAGCCCAGTCGGCGACCCGACGCCGCATGGTCTCGGCCATCTGCAGTCGAGTCCTGTCGTCGGGTGCCGCCGCTATCTTGTTGAGCGCGGCGGCCACCTCGGCCGTCAGACGTGCGTAGTCGCTCTCGCCGCGCGTGGAGGCGTAATGTGACGCACGCGCCGCGTCGGCGTAGCGCTCCGTCGCTGGCCAGTCGACCTTGGCTGCGGGCACGGTGACGAGCTCCAGGCGCGGCTCGGCGGCGGTCCCGCCGAGAGGCATCGAGAACACGACCGTGTCGGCGACGCGCGCGAACTCGCCATAACTGGCGAGCGCGGAGCCGTCGGTCAGGAAGATCCGGTAGAGAACGGCTTCATCGGCGCGCGCCGCCGCGGGCGCCAGCGAGAGCGCCAACGCGACCAGGGACGCGACGCGTCGCCGCGTCTGGACCCGTGACATCGGATGGCCGGGCACTAAGTGTGACACGTTCACCGCTTTACGCTCAAGGCGGGCCGTCCGTGAGTAGGGTCGCGACGCGATCGAACACGGCTGTGGAAATCATGTTGAAGAGTAGTGGAACGGCTGTGCACGGTCCGACAGGACAAATTTTCTGTCGGCGTACGCGCGCGCGCGCCGTCGATCGCGCGCGTGTGGAGCCGCCTTCGCGTCTGCTTTCGCTTGATCTCCCACGTCGTGCCGCTAGAATTGCGCGTCCGTCATACTGGCGTTGCGTTCCCGTCGTGACCATTTACCGATTCGAAGAAACGATTAACGGCCGTGAGTACCGGATCGAGGTGTCTGCGGTCTCTACAGGGCAGTGGCGCGCCCAACTGATGCGCGTGCCCGGCGGATCGTGCGCCCTGATGCCGTTTTACGGGACCACGCCTGAAGAGGCGGCGCGGCAACTCGCGGAGTGGCTCAGTCGCGCCCACCGGGCCGCTATCAGGCCGTCGTGAGCTCCCCGCCCGCGCGTTGGCGCGCGTGTCTCCTGGTCCTCTCTTTCCTCGCCGCCTGTGCCGCTCAGGCGGTGACGCAGCCTGCGTCGACCCAGCCGACCGATCGCCCGCGTGTACGCCTGGTAGCCACCGGCGGCACGATCTCGAACCGCAGCGGCGGGCGATTGACCGCGCAGGAATTGGTCGCTTCCATTCCGGGCCTCGATCGCTACACGCGCGCGGAGTTCGAACAGTTCGTGAACCTTGCGAGCAGCGAACTGACCCTCGAGCAGTGGCTCCAGCTCGCCCGCCGGATCAATGACATCTTCAATAAGGACGCCGAGCTGGCGGGCGTGGTCGTAACCAGCGGCACCGATACGCTGGAGGAAATCGCGTACTTCCTCCACTTAACGGTCCGTCACGACCGGCCAGTCGTGATAACCGGGTCGATGCGCAACCCGAACGCCGTGGGCTACGAGGGACCGGCCAATCTCCTCGCCGCCTTCCGCACCGCCGCCGAGTCTGCGTCGCGCGGGCGCGGCGCCCTTGTCGTGCTCAACGACGAAATCAATTCTGCGCGCGACGTAACGAAGACCGACGCGCTCCGGCTGCAGACGTTCCAGACTCGCGTGTTCGGCGCTCTAGGCACGGTGGACAACGATCGGGTGGCGTACAGCCGGGATATGACGCGGCGTCACACAGCGAAAAGTGAATTCGACGTGAGCACGATTGAGGCGCTGCCACGAGTCGACGTCATCATGACGTATCAGGACGCACCAGGTGACCTCATCAAGGCTGCGGTCGACAGGGGCGCGCGTGGAATCGTGATCGCATCCGCGGGCGCCGGTGCGACGAGCGGAACACAGAACGACGGCATCGAATACGCCCTGAGCAAGAAGGTCTTCATCGTCACCAGCACCCGAACGGGGTCGGGGCGGATCGCGCCGCGCCGAGGTTTTGGCCCTCCGAGTGCAACCGCGGACGACGGCGGACGCCAGTTCCGTATTGCCGCGGACGATCTCGCGCCGGTCAAGGCCCGTATCCTGCTGATGTTGGCGCTCTCGAAAACTCAGGACCCGGTCGAGGTTCAGAGAATCTTCACAGAGTATTGAGACCGATCTCCTGAACGATAATGGCGCGCTGATGCCGATTCAGGAGTACCGCGCGCGTCGGGCCAGCCGCGCCACAGCCCACGAACGATGGGTTCGCCTCGACGCCCGGATGAGCGTCGCGCGCTTGGGGACGGCCGTCGCGGCGGCGGTGCTGGGCTGGTTGATCTACACCGGTGCGCTGTCCCTCTGGTGGATGGCGTTGCCCGCGGCTGCATTCATCGCACTAGTGATCGTACACGACCGCGTGATCCAGCGGCGCGATCTCACCACGCGGAGCGTCGACTTCTACGATCGAGGCATCGCGCGCATCGAAGGGCGTTGGGCTGGCACGGGCGAGCCCGGGCTTCGCTTTCTCGATGACGCGCACCTTTATGCCCGCGACCTGGATCTGTTCGGCACGGGTTCATTGTTCGAGCTGCTGTCGTCGGCTCGAACCGCCACCGGAGAGGAAACTCTGGCCGGCTGGCTCAAGTCGCCCGCGAAGCCGACCGTTCTCAGGGACCGCCACCGCGCGGTCGACGAATTGCGAAGCCGAGTTGACTTTCGCGAAGCGATGGCGCTCGTCGGTGCCCCGATTCGGGGCGTCGACACGGAATCGTTGGCGGCCTGGGCGACGTCGCCTGCGATTCTTCGTCACGCGTGGACGCGTATCGCCGCCTACGTGCTGGCCGCCAGCGTCATCGTGTCGGCTGTCTGGTGGGTACGCACGGGTCAGGGACTTCCCATGCTGGCGACGGTAGTGCTCGACACGATGTTCGTCGCCGCATTCCGAAGCCGCGTGGACGAGGTACTCCACGGCGTCGATGGCGCGTCGCGCGCACTGGACGTCCTTTCGGCGGCGCTCGTGAGAATCGAGCAGGAGCCGAT
>DATAEE010000408.1:0-6344 GCA_036258175.1 Vicinamibacterales bacterium | reverse complement strand
CGAGATACGCGTCACCAAGTCGTCGAGCGCGCGCTCCAGCGCATCGGCTCGCTGCGGGTGGACGTCGGCCAGGTTGACCCGTTCCCCGGGATCGGTCTGAAGGTCGTACAGCTCCCGCCGTGGAGCGCGCACGAACTTGTATCGACCTTCGCGGACGGCGACGAGCTCGCTCCACCCGTAGTGATAGCGCGGATACCAGGTTTCGGCGACCGCGAGCCGATCGACCGGTTCGCCGCGCGCCGCCGCAAGCAGGCTGTGCCCCTGCACCTCGGCCGGCGCGGAAATCTGAAGCCGCTCGAGGATCGTCGGCATGACATCGACGAGGCGGACTTGATCGGGCGCAACGCGTGACGAGATCTCCGGCCCGGCAATCACGAGCGGCACCTGGACCGCGGCGTCATAGAGGAAGAAGCCGTGCGCCTGTTCGCCGTGCTCGCCGAGCGACTCGCCATGATCGCCGACAACGACGACCAGCGTGTGGTCGAGACGGCCGTCGCGGCCGAGGGCGTCGATGAGTCGGCCGACCTCGAAGTCGGTCGCGGCGACCTCGGCGTCATACGCACCGTCGAGCGTGTGTGGGAAGCGCGCGCGGAACGCCGGCGGCGCGAGGTAGGGCGCGTGCGGATCGTACAGGTGCACCCACGCAAAAAACGGTCGGTTCGTATCCTCGGCAAGCCAGGCCAGCGCGCGATCGACGACTTCGCTTCCGGGTCGCTGGATCGTGTCCATGCCGGGGCCGGCGCTCGAGAGGTCGAAGTCGTCGAAGTAATGATCGAAGCCCTGGTTGATCCCCCAGCGGCGATCGAGCACGAACGCGCCGACGAAGCCCCCGGTGCGGTACCCGCGCCCGCGCAGAATCTCCGCGAGCGTCTGGTGCCGTTCATCGACATAGAACCCGCCGTTGTCGCGGACGCCGTGGTACGCAGGGAACGTCCCGGTCATGAGCGACGTGTGCGCCGGAAGCGTCAGCACGCCCACGCTCGTCGCGTTCGCGAACCGCAAGCCCCGCCGAGCCAGCGCGTCGATCGCGGGTGTCTGCGCGGCGCCGTAGCCGTACGCCCCGACACGATCGGCTCGCAGCGTATCGATCGAGACGAGCAGCACGTTGACCGGCGCCGGCCGTCGCGCGCACGCGCCGCCGCCGACGAGGGCTGCCGCCGACACGATGCCCAGGAGGATCCACGGGCGCATCGGGGTCATTGTAACGGGCGGTAGGGACTTGGTCCCTAGTCCCTACTGTCCCGTCCAACTACCGGCACGACCACTCGTGATGCACGCGTCGCGTCGTGATGGACCGTCTGCGTAGCGGCCCGCGCTTGCGCCAACGATCGGAAGGGCTCCCACGTATTCAAGTGGGTCTCGAGTCCCTGGAGCAGGCTGCCCATCACGAGCACTCGCATCCGATGACCGCGGGGCAGGACGTAGCTCGTGTACCCGAGCGAGATCGTCAGCTCGACCGGCTCGCCGCGCGGGAGCGGCGACGGCGGTTGCGGATCTTCGGTGCTTCGGTACCGCGCGCGCACGACACCATATGCGTTCGTCAAGGCTGTTGCGGGGCCGTCCGGCGCGACGTCGAGGATGCGCGCCGTGACGTCCGTGTCCGGCGCCGTGGACTCGATCCAGAGATGCGCCAGAATCTGGCCGGTGATCTCGGTGTCGCGCTCGAGCGCCGGGCTCGTAAACGTCAGCACGTCCCCACGGGCACTCGTCGTCCGCCAGTCGCGCGCCCCGATCGGTGAGAGCGGCGGCAGCGGTACCGGCCGGCGCGGATCGTACTCGTAACGCGACGGCGAAGTTGAAGGCGCAGGACGCTCGCGCGCGAGCGTTCCGCCGGGACCGAGAAACCATGAATCATCCCGTGCCCCCGCCGGCGGCCACTCCCACTCCTCCCGCCAGCGGTTCGGCCCCATCGTGAAAATTCTGATGGGCGCTTCGCTCGCGAACCCGTTATTGATCCCCTTGAGCCAGTAATCGAAGAATCGAAGCTGAAGCTCCGTGAAATCGACGGCGGCATCCGGGCCATGGTCCACGCCCGAATAGGTGGTACGGCTCATCGACGGGACGCCGTGGGTCCAGGGCCCGATGATCAGACGTTGGCCCTCCCGCGCCGGACGTGTGGCGCCGCGCCGGCGCATCCCGGTGAAGTTGCGGATCGCCCCGGGCTGCCCGTACTGATCGTCATGCCAGCCGGTCAGGTTCAGCGCCGGCACGTCGATTTGGTTGTGCTGCGCCTCGATGTTGTACGGCTTCCAGTACGGGCTTTCGATCGGGTTGTCGATCCACTCCGCCCAGTAAGGGAACGCGCGCATTAGCGGCAGGTCGCGCAGCGGCCGGTGTTGCATCCAACGCTCGCCGTCGCGGCGCCAGCCGTTCGCAATCTCGTCGTCGGTTCCGAAGGGCAGCTTCAGCCGCCGCCGCTCCCGGGTCTGCCGGCCGAGCAGCCACTCGACGAAATCCGCCTCGAACACGCCGCCGTGGTAGAAGAAATGATTCGGGTGCGCGAACGTCATCGCGGGCGACATCGCCTTCAGATGCGGCGGCCGCGTCGGCGCGGTCATCCACTGAACGGCGCCGGGATACGAGAGCCCGAACGTGCCGACCTGGCCGTCGACGTACGGGAGCGACGCGACCCATTCGATCGTGTCGTACCCGTCATTGATCTCCTGCGCGTACGGGATGAAGCTCCCTTCCGACTTGAACTGCCCCCTCGTATCCTGCACGACGACCACGTACCCGCGACGAACCGCGGCGACGGCGAACGCCAGGCGGCCGCTCTGCCGCGCCTCGGATTTGTCGTACGGAGTTCGCATCAGCAAGGCCGGGAACCGTCCGCTCGCTTCCGGGCGGTAGACGTCCGCATACAGCCGGACGCCGTCGCGCATCCGGGCGACCAGATCGCGCTCGACGACGATGTGTCGCAGCCAGTCGGGTGTGTCCGGTGACGCCGCGATGAAGGCCGCGGCGAGCAGGACTGGCCTGAGGACGTAAAAGGGGACAGTCATTTTTTCGCTGGATGTTCTTGTACCACAATCGTCGAGGCCCGCACCGCCGTTCGTTCCAGCCACGACTCTTGATTTTCCGATGACGGACGATGGCATCGTCGTCAGGGGGACGTCGACTCGATGGCTGCGCCACCAAAGCTGCTCGATCGTGTTAGAGCTGCCATCCGCGCACGGCACTGCAGCCGGAGGACCGAAGAGGCGTACGTTCATTGGATGCGCCGATACATCGTGTTTCACGGCAAGCGTCATCCGACCGATCTGGGAGCCGCAGACATCTCAGCGTTCCTGACGGACCTGGCGGTGGCTCGGCACGTTGCGGCGTCCACGCAGAATCAAGCGCTCAGCGCGCTTCTGTTTCTCTACAGAGAGGTGCTCGCTAAGGACGTCGGTGTCGTCGAGCCTGTCATTCGCGCGCGGGTGCCCGTGAAGGTTCCTGTCGTGTTGAGCGTGGAGGGGCAAGGGCCAAAAGGATCGCCGTGTCATGTTGCCAGAGACCCTGCAGGATCGGATGCGCGAACACCTAGCGGCGGTGAGGATCCAGCATCGGGCTGATCTGGACGCTGGCTTCGGCCGTGTCGCGCTCCCGACGGCGCTCGACCACAAGTATCCGAACGCGCCGACGGAGTGGGCGTGGCAATTCGTGTTCCCCGCGGCGCGAATCTGCCGGGATCCGAGGTGGGGTGCTCCCTCTCGGTTTCATCTTCACGAGTCCGCGATTCAGCGGGCGGTGACTCAGGCTGCCAGGCGCGCGGGGCTGACGAAGCGTGTGGGCTGCCACACGTTCCGCCATTCATTCGCCACGCACTTGCTCGAGGCCGGCTACGACATTCGCACTGTTCAGGAGCTCCTTGGTCACGCGGACGTCAGCACGACGATGGTGTATACGCACGTGCTCAATCGCGGCGGGCTTGGGGTGAAGAGTCCGCTCGATCGACTCTGACCGTCCGGTTGGCTGCGAGTCTGCTGCAGCCATACACGTCGTCGGCGGCCACGAATGTCGGGTGAAGTCACGCCCATGCAACGGGGTACAGCGGTGTCGCCGTTGTGGGCCGGTGGTGTTTCGCTGCGACCGCTTCGCGGCCAACCCCGGCGCCGCAGCCATTCGCGGCGTGGAGCGACAGTCGCCCAAGATGTTACGATGGCGCGTTCAACGAGATGCGAGTGGATGTCGTTCGGTCGACGGCGGCGTATGGCTGCGAAAACGGGTCGGCGGTCTACTCCAAGAAACGTTAGTCGGACAAATCCATGAGTAAGCTTGTGGACTATGGTCAGTTGGTTACCGACAGAAAAGCGTGCCATCTCTGTTCTGGATTGACGAACCCAGCCGATGTCGAATGCGGGCGTTTTGACTCGAGGCACGTTGGCCCGTGGTCGTTGTGGCAGGGCAACCTCAACGCGTCCGTGATGGTTGTCGGACAGGACTGGGGCGACACCGCCTATTTCGTTCGCCATGAGGGACGCGAAGGGCCACGTAATCCGACGAACCTGGCACTCGTAGAGCTCCTTGGCATTGCCGGTATCTCGATCGGGGATCCAGGCTCCGCGTTCGGCCAAGATATCGCGTTCTTCACGAATGCGATTCTTTGCTTAAAGGGTTCCACCGATGGGCTTCAGGGAACTGTTCGAGCATCATGGTTTGACAATTGTGCGCAGTTTCTTCGTCAGCAGATCGAGATCGTTAGGCCTGCCGTCGTGGTCGGCCTCGGTGAACGCGCTTATCGAACCATCCTTCGCGGTTTCGGAATGTCGTGCGGACCTTTTCGTTCCGAGGTCGAAGCATCAAGCGGGAAGCTCCTGCCGACCGGTAGCCGGGCGCTCGCCGTGTACCACTGCGGTGCGAGGATCCGCAACACCCACCGGCCGATGACTGCCCAAAGAGAAGATTGGAAACGGCTTCGGCCTTTATTGAACGCTGAGCAACCGGGAAGATAGGTAACAAAGTTAACCGGGAACATGGGTAACACCGAGTTGCCCCTTCATAAGTGCCTTTCGTTCGTCGATCCGTCCCAGAAGCACGTCGCAGAAGTAGAGCGACCAGATCCCGTCGTCGGTCTCTTCGAGCCCCACGCGGTGTTGCCGCAGGGCCGTGGAGAGATAGAGCAGCCGCGTCTTGAAGCGAATGGTGCCGGCGTTGGTCACGCGCTTGACGACGAAGTGCGTCGGGTACACGAGAGGGGGCAGCGCGCCGGTGTAGGTCCGCGTCGACGGGCGATAGAGCGTACCGGGCGTGCGGCCGCGCAGGAACTGATGTGGGCGCTCCTCGTTGTACTCCTGACGAAAGCGGTTGAAGGCGCGCTGCTGCGTGGTCAGTGTGGCACGAGGTGGCTGACAAGCGCCGCGCTTCAGCGTTTTGTGCATCCGTTCGTGGGCGCCATTCTGTTGGGGATGCGCCGGCAGGATGCGCTGATGCTGAATGCCGAGGCGCAACCACCACACGTTAAGGGCGGTGAGGCCATGGAGCGACGTTGACGCGAAGGGCACACCATTGTCGGTGCGAATGGCCCGCGGCAATCCGCACTCGCGGAAGAGACGTTCAAAGATCGGTCGCACGCCACTGCCCCTCGTGGAGAGAAGGCCCTGGCAGGCCAGCAAGAAGCGCGTGTGCTGATCAGTGACCGTCAGCGGATAACAGTACCGCCGATCACCCGTGCGGAACTGCCCTTTGAAGTCGGTGGCCCAGAGGTCATTGGGGGCAGTGGTGATGGGCGGCACGACGCCAGGATGATGCAGGCGCCGTCGGCGCCGCCGTTTCTTCACCAGGCCATGACGCGCCAAGAGATCGCCGGCGGTGCTGATGGCTGGCCAGCTCACCGCGGGATGCCGGGGCTCGAGCCACTGCAGCAGCTTTTCGGCACCCCAATCGGGATGCGCACGACGAGCGGTCAGCAGCAGCTGCGCGACGGCCTCGGAAATCTTGTGAGGACAGTGGTGCGGCGCCCGACTGCGATCGCGGAGGGCGGGCCGACCACCGTCGTCATAGCGAGTGATCCATTTGTAGCCGGTCTTTCGACTGACGGCGTAGCGTTCACAGAGCTCGGTCATCGTATAGAGTCCGAGTCGATGATCATCGATGAAGCGTTCGCGTTCTTCCACGGGTGACGTCTCCTCCCACGGCATCGACCAACCCTCCGGTGGCCTGCCAGCGTAAGGTGTCACCCATGTTGCCGGTTTGTTGTGTTACCTATGTACCCGGTTTGTACCTAGCGGCCGACTAACTCCAGTTAGAACCGAACGCGCAGGCCGCCGACGATCTGGAAGCCGCCGAGGGTGATCGAATCGGCGATGCCGTCCACGTCGGCGGATCCCCAGACATAACGGATCCCGCCGCCCACACCGTAGCGC
>DATAEE010000407.1:0-4465 GCA_036258175.1 Vicinamibacterales bacterium | reverse complement strand
TCACACCTCCCGGCGGGTTCGCCCAGTGAAGCGTCTGATCCACCGGCAGCAGGTGAGGGAGGAAGTTACCGCCGGCGTCGACCAACTCGTTTTTCCATTGCACCCGAACGGCCTTGTTCCATTTTGCCTCGATAGTGAAGGCCGGGTAATTGAACGTGCCGGGATGACTGACCGAGCCGTAGCTCCACACGGTCGTGTGCGGCAGTCCAGGCGGCAGAATCTGCTGCTGAAACTGCCGGACGGCGATCCTGTAATTGTCCGCAGTTTTCCCGAACGCACCGGGCATCGCCGGCGGGATGACGAACGGGCTCGCGTACTTGGCGATGCCAGTGGGATCCAAGGAGCCACCTGGTATCGCCGCGTATGCACGTCGGGTGAACTTCCACGGCACGAGCAGTCCCGCTCCGGTCGCCGCGCCGAGTTTGAGTAGTCGTCGTCTGCTTAACATGGCGCGCCTCCTTGCATCGACCCCTGGAGAGTCAACGGTCGTGGCAGGAGGCAACCGCAACGGTCGTCGGCGGAACGAAACCGGCGCGTGAGGGCAGACCGGAGATCGGTCAGAGTGCCGAGGGGGTTGTCGTTCGCCTCCTTCGAGCCGTGGTTCCAGGTTGCTGCACACCCGATGCGGCAGGGAGCTTCCCGCCGCCGGCACGGGACGCAAGGCGTTTGCCAGTCGCATCGCCAGATGCGACGAGTCAATTTGCTGCTCTCGCCGAACTGCCGACCAAGCACTCGCCACGACCCGGTCAGCCCTGCCGGAATCCCGGTAGCGGTGCGGGTCGGCAGCCATCGACGCGCCCAAGGCGGTGCTGCTCGTCGACGCCGTCACGCAACAGCGACGACCGGGGCAGGCTTAGCCAGGACGTGCGGACCGCCGTCCCCGCGGCGGTCGAGCGGGTGGTCAACATGCTCGCCGTGTTCGGCCTCGCCCCGGTCGGCAGACCGCGACCACTCGAACCCGACGTGTGGTGGGAGCGGAACGTGTCGAGGGCCGTGCGCTAGGGCCGGACTGAAAACCCGAGAGCGGTGGCGGCGGCCCTGAGGCGGTCGTCGAAGCACACGATCGGGCGCTGCTTCGGGCGCTCCCGGCACCACACGAGTGCCGCCGCAAGCTGCGCTGCATCGGCCGCGCGGACGCCGTGTGTATCCGGGAGCTCCTCGGCGAGCGCCCGTACCTGTTCGGTCGGAAGAATCTCGTCCCAGGCGATGCGAAGCTGCCCCAGCAGTCTGATGGCCGTGGCGTGCTCCTGACCGGTGAGTCGTCCCTCCCGAACCAACCGGGCGAACGCGCCCCGCGCTTCGAGCGACGTTCCCCACCACACCACCATACGCTTCAGGTCGCGACGCAGCCGGCGGCCCTGTGCGGTCGCCGGTTGAGAGCAACAGAGAGGGACGATCGCGCTGGCGTCCCAGAACGCCATGGTCAGTCCTCGTCGCGATCGGCGCCGAGCGCCGCCACGGCCGTCTGCAGCGTCATGCGGGAGCGGCGCGCCTTCCAGAACGAGGCCGGGATCGAGCCCGAGCCCTTTCGCATGAGGCCACCGGCGACCAGCGCCGCATCGTCCGCATCGTCGCCCTCGACGCTGAATGGGACGATCTTCGCGATCGGGCGCTGGCGATCGCGCACGATGATTTCCTCACCCGCGCGCACCTCTTGCAGGTATTGCGTCAGGCGGTTTCGGAGGTCCGCGATGTTGGTGCTCCGCATGAGGGGCCTCAAATATGGCCATGATAGCCATATTCAGCCAGCCGGGCAATCAGGGGGCCGGCACCGGGCCGAGTGCCGGGATCCCGGCACCTAGCGCCGGCTGCGAACAGGTGCCGCCGTGGGGTCGCGGTTTAGGCCTGTTTTGGCCACTTGATCGCGCCCTTCCTTTGGTACCCCCTTTGCGACCTTGGCTGTCGCAGCCATGGCGATCGCGCACCTACAAGGCCGGCGCATCGAGGTCCGCGGCACCGTGCAGGGTGTCGGGTTCAGGCCGTGGGTGTACCGGGTCGCCCGCCAGGCGCACGTCACCGGGCGGGTCCTGAACCATGCGGCCGGCGTGACGATCTACGCCTTCGGCACGCCCGAGGAGCTCGAGGATTTCTGCGCCGCGCTGAGGGTGGATCCGCCTCCGGCCGCGCGCATCCAGCAGCTCGAGTGGGCCGACATTCCATCGGAGCAGCCCGCCGGCTTCACGATTGTCGCCAGCCGCGACGGTCTCGAGCGCGTGGTGTCGATTCCCGCGGATCTCGCGACGTGTCCCGCGTGCACAGGTGAGATCTTCGACCCGTCCAATCGGCGGTATCGGTACCCTTTCACCAACTGCACCGACTGCGGGCCGCGTTTCACGATTGCGCTCGACGTGCCCTACGACCGGCCCCGCACATCGATGGCCTCGTTCGCGATGTGCGCCGACTGCCAGCGGGAGTACGACGACCCGGCGGATCGGCGGTTTCACGCGCAGCCGAACGCCTGTCCGACCTGCGGCCCGCGTCTGACGGCCGAAGACGCTCTGGGCGTGCCGTGGCCGGGAGCCGATCCAATCGCGCTGGCCGCGCGCGCGATTGAGGATGGCCTGATCGTCGCGCTGAAAGGGCTGGGGGGATTCCATCTCGCGTGCGACGCCACGTCATCGCGTGCCGTGGCCCGGCTGCGCGAGCGAAAGCGACGGGACGAGAAACCGTTCGCCGTCATGGTGCGCGACCTCGCTGCCGCGGAGGCGATCGCGGTGCTGGGCGACGCCGAGCGCGCGCTGCTGACGTCGATCGAGCGGCCGATCGTCCTGGTCGAGCGGCAGGCGGGGGCGCCCCTGGCGCCCGAGGTCGCTCCGTGCAACACGCTGGTGGGGCTGCTCCTGCCTTACACGCCGCTACACCACCTCTTGCTCGCGGAAGCGAAACGGCCGCTCATCATGACGTCCGGCAACCTGTCGGAGGAACCGATCGCGTATCGCAACGACGAGGCGCTCGAGCGGCTTTCCGGCATCGCCGATCTGTTTCTCATGCACGACCGCCCGATCGTGACCCGCTGCGAGGATTCGGTGGCGCGGGTGACCGCCGGACGGCCGGTGGTGATTCGCCGATCTCGAGGCTACGTTCCGCGCGCGCTTCCGCTCGCGGCGCCGCTGCAGGCGCCGGTCCTCGCGTGCGGAGCGCTTCTCAAGAACACGTTCTGCCTGGCCAGAGGCTCCGAGGCGTGGCTCGGTCCCCACATCGGGGATCTCGAGAACCTCGAGACCTACCAATCCTTCGAAGAGTCGATCGAGCGCATGGAGCGGTTTCTCGGCATCGCGCCGCGCATCATCGCGCACGATCTGCACCCCGACTATCTGTCCACGCACTACGCGCAGGCCCGCCCGGAGACCATCAAGATCGCCGTCCAGCACCATCACGCGCACGTCGCGAGCGCGATCGCCGAGCACAAATTGACCGGACCGGTGCTGGGCGTGGCATACGACGGCACCGGCTTCGGGCCGGACGGGACGTCCTGGGGAGGCGAGCTGTTACTGGCGGATTACGGCCGATTCGAGCGGATCGCGACGTTCCGGCCGATTCGCCTGGCCGGCGGTGACCTCGCCATTCACGAACCGTGGCGCATTGCGCTCGCCCTTCTCGATGATGCGTTCGACGGACGTGTCCCGATCGGAGCACTCAAGTTGTTCCGCAGCGTAACGGCCGAGCCGCTGCGGATCGTCCGTCAGATGCTCGGCGGCGAGATGCAATTGCCGCTCGCGCACGGAGTCGGACGGTATTTCGACGCCGTCGGCGCGCTCGTACTCAACCGCCCCCTGAGCCGCTTTGAAGGACAGATCGCGCTCGAGCTGAACCTTGCGGCCGATCCGGCCGATCGGAAGGACTATCCATTCACCGTGAGTTTTGCCGGATCTCCGTGGGTCGTGGATCTGCGCGAGGCAATCCGCACCGCGGTGTTCGACCTGATGGCCGAACGTGCGGCCGCGTCGATCGCCGCCCGCTTTCACAACACCGTCTGCGCCGCCACGCTCGCAATCCTGCGCGAAGCGCGTCGGGTCCACGGTCGCCTGCCCGTCGTGCTGACGGGGGGCTGTTTTCAGAACGCGCGGTTGACGGAGACGCTGTTGGCAGCCGGCGGGCAGGAGCTCGCCATCCACGCGCCCGGAGACGTGCCCCCGGGCGACGGCGGAATTGCGGTGGGCCAGGCGCTCGTGGCCGACGCCATCGTGTCAGGCCGGCCTGGCGCATGAACGATTCGACAGGGGAGGGTCCAATGTGTCTCGGCGTTCCCGGCAGAATCGTATCGGTTGACGGCCTTGTCGCCACCGTCGACTTCTGGGGCATCCAGCGCCAGGTGCGGCTCGAGCTGGTCGATGAACCGGTTGTGGTTGGCGATTACATCCTCAACCACGTGGGGTTCGCGATCCGCCGCATCCCGGAGTCAGACATCGACGGGACGCTGGCGCTCTACGAGGAGCTGCTCCGCGATTCGGAAGAGACCGGCGAT
>DATAEE010000406.1:0-14544 GCA_036258175.1 Vicinamibacterales bacterium | reverse complement strand
GCTGGCGACGGTAGTGCTCGACACGATGTTCGTCGCCGCATTCCGAAGCCGCGTGGACGAGGTACTCCACGGCGTCGATGGCGCGTCGCGCGCACTGGACGTCCTTTCGGCGGCGCTCGTGAGAATCGAGCAGGAGCCGATTACCGCGGAACGGCTCCGGGCGCTGCGAGCCACCCTCGATCGCGAAGGTCGGCCCGCGTCGGCAGCAATCGGCCGCCTGCATCGGCTCGTGGAATTACACGACTGGCAACATAACCAGATCTTCGCCCCGATTGCTTTCTTCCTCATGTGGTCGATGCACGTGGCTTGGGCGCTCGAGGACTGGCGTCGACATTTCGGCGCCAGGGTTCCAGTCTGGGTCCGGACGCTTGGCGAATACGAAGCTCTGATCTCGCTCGCCGCATATGCGTACGAGCATCCCTCGTATCCCTTCCCCATCCTGGTCGAAGGAGACAAGGGTCTATTTAACGGCGTCGGGCTCGCGCACCCTCTCGTCTCGAGCGATGCCGTCCCGAACGATGTTCGCCTGGATGATGGCGTCCAGTTAATCATCGTCAGCGGATCCAACATGTCCGGCAAAAGCACGCTCCTGCGGACCGTCGGAACGAATGCCGTATTGGCGCTTGCCGGGGCGCCGGTGCGTGCGCAAAGCCTCACGCTTACGTACCTTCGCATTGGCGCGACGCTGCGGATCGAGGATTCGCTTCGCGCGGGACGCTCGAGGTTCTACGCCGAGATCGCCAGGATTCGAGAAACGCTGGATCTCGCGACCGGTGCAGAACCGCTGCTCTTCTTGTTCGACGAGCTTTTCCAGGGGACGAACTCGAAGGATCGTGCGGACGCGGCGGCCATTGTTCTGAGAACGTTCGTCGATCGGCGAGCGATCGGTATCGTGACGACCCACGACCTGGCGCTCACGCGACTCGTCGAGGAGCTCGACGGGAAGGCCGTCAACGTGCACTTCGAGGATCGGTTCGAGCACGGCGAGATGACCTTCGACTATCGGCTGAGGCCCGGACCCGCCACCCGCGGCAACGCCATGGCGCTGCTTAAGATCGTCGGTCTGCGTCCGGACTGACCACCGAAGGCCTGCCGCGCCGTAGCGCGGAGCGCGAAGACGGGGGAATCCTTTTTGGCCCGGCCGGAGTCCAAAGAGAAAAGGGGGAGCTTGTGGCCAAACGACCTACATCCGGCGTCGTATGCCCGAGGTGCGGTATGCATTCCGCGCGCATCATCGGGCGGTCCGAATCTCTGCCGGTCATTTACCTGCGTTGCGACGATTGCGGGCGCACGTCCGTGTCGCCAGATTAAGGCTCGAACACTCCCGGGCTCGTTGACTCATCCGTATCGTACCGTTCAGGTGTCACCTCAGCGGCTGGGAGCCGTTGAAACGTCTATTTTAGATAAGTCCTAGAAGCGTTGGCAGGTGGCACGGCCCTTGCCCAATAGGGCGGCATGAGACATCCACATGGCTCGCGCCGCCTTCACCGCCTACCAGCGCCGCTTCTGGTGCTCGCCTTATGCGCAGGTGGCGGCACTGCCGCCGGCGCTTTCAGTCTCATTTCAGTCGATCAGGAAGTTGAGATCGGACGGCAGGCTCAGGCTGAAGTGCGTCAGCAGATCCCGGAGGTGCGGGATCGGACGGTGACGGCGTACATCCAGAACCTCGGCAGGACCATCGCGGCTCACGCCGATGGTCCCCGATATCCATATAGTTTTTCAGTTGCCAACGCCCGCGAGATCAACGCGTTCGCGCTTCCGGGTGGACCAGTATGGGTGCATCGTGGCGCGATTCTCGCGGCGCAGAAGGAGTCTCAGCTCGCCGCGATCATGGCGCACGAGATCGCGCACATCGCGAATCGACACGCCGCCGACCGTCTCAGCAAAGGAATGGCGACGAGCGTTGGACTGACTCTGCTCGATGCGCTGCTTGGGAATAGCCGCCGCGCACAGGTCGCCGAGATTGGCGCCGTCGTCGCTGCGAATGCAACGATGGCGAAGTTCAGCCGCGACGATGAGCGTGAAGCAGATGAGAAGGGGATGCTCTACATGCGGCGAGCCGGATTTGATCCGAGGGGTATGCCTGAACTGATGCGGCTGCTCCAGGCGCAGCAGCGCCGGGATCCGAACTCAGTCGAGCTCTTCTTCGCGTCGCATCCGTCGCCCGCGGACCGTCTCGCGCGGCTCGAAAGTTCCGCGCAGCGGATGGCGGCCGGACGCCGCGACTCGCGCGGATTTCAAAATGCGCGCGCCCGCGCGGCCGACCTGGGTCCGATGCCCTCCCTCAGCCGAGGACGTTAACTGGTGCCGGCCGTCAGGGGACGATTCTCAACCCCGTCGGCCGGGTCAGCGCTCCCGAGAGCTGCGCGTCAAGATTCGTAGAGGAAGTCGCGGTCACACTGACCTGGGTGGTGAAAGGCACGTAGCCAGCCGCCGAGAACCGGATGTCGTAGGTACCGGCCGGCAGAAACATGTGATACCTGCCGTGGGGCCCGCCGCTGCCGTTTGACTCGCCGTTAGAAAACGTCACGTTCAAGAGCTCGATCTTCGCAGCCACTGGCGCCCCCGTCGCGGCGTCAATCACCCGCCCGCTGATCGAAATCGGCCGCTCGAGCACAGAAAGGATGCCGGGCCAAACCAGCGTGGCCTCGCTCAGGGCGCTGTCGTACGACGGCTGAAACTCCGTGTGTGTCTCGATCAGGAAGGCATAGGCACCCATCTGCGCGAACTGCCATTCCGGGTGCTCTCCTTCCGCCGACGGGACACGCGTCGTGCCACCGTACCCGGAAACCTGAGAAAGCGCGGTCGCCTGCTGCTGCCACCATGAAGTGAACGGGTGGCTCAGGCACCGATACGCGTAGAGGACTTCCCTTCCCGTCGAGTGGTAGTCGATGATCTTCGCGAATCGCTCCCCCTGCGACCACATCATCATCGTCTGAGCCTCGGCTTCGGACGCCGCCGACGGTCCCTTGTAGGTTTCTGAAGTTACCGTCGTACTCCCGGAACACGAGGCCGTCCAGCCCTGCGAGTAGTTGCGATTCTGATCCACGCCAACGCCGCCGGCGAAAACGCGCCGATTCTTGCGCCAGAGATTGTCCGTCGTGAACACGTAGTTGTAGCCGTCGGGATTCCACACGGGAGCAATCCAGATTTCGTGCCCGTTCACCGCTGACGTAATTCCGGGATCGATCTGGTAACCGGCGGTCAGGCGCTCTGCAGCTCCGAGCGTGATGACGGGCGAGACGATCTCACGCGCGTGATGAGCGCTGACGATGAGCATCGCCGGCTCGTCTTCGTCGAGGGCGACGTTGTCCGAAATTTTCAGCGCGAACAGATGACGACCCTCGAACGTTGACGGCGCGCCGTAGGCGGCGGTGACGTCGACAACACGCGCGATTGCGGGGTGTGCCGCGGCGATCTCCTGCATCCTGGCGATCACACCAGCGAGATCACGGTACGTCGCGGGGACGGCGCTTGCTTCAGTCGAGGATTGAAGGCGATCGTTCAGCGGCCGTGAGCGGTCTACCAGCGTCACGTCGTGGCCCATCGACAAAAGCGCATTCCACTCGGCCTGGGATACCGCGAGGTCAATCGTCGATCGGGTGGCATCCGCACCGAGGACGTCGTACCCGTCCGCCTCCAGCGCGGATCTGAGCGCGATGACGCGCGAGGTCTGGATGCGGACGTGAAAGCGCGATTCGCCGGCGGATTGCGATGCGCCCTGACCTCGAACCGGTAGGCCCGAACACACCAGGAATGCGATGAGTGCCAGCGTCAACTTCTTCATGTGATCGGTGGTTGGCATCACGATCGATGCCAGGCAGACGAGCCGTAAGGCACCGGCTTTGGCGGTTG
This sequence comes from Vicinamibacterales bacterium, assembly GCA_036258175.1. Lineage (GTDB taxonomy): Bacteria > Acidobacteriota > Vicinamibacteria > Vicinamibacterales > 2-12-FULL-66-21 > DATAEE01. The sequence continues at coordinate 10,689 of DATAEE010000406.1, read as the reverse complement.
CCGGCCTCTTCCGGGCTTGGGGACGCTTCAGGGTTGTAGCGGCATTGACAAGAATTGTTATTGGGCCGTCCGACGGATCATCGCGGATTGACGGCTGATTGCTGCGGGTCTATAAAGCCCGACATGAACCCGAAGCCAGGGACCACCCGTCGACAGTTCATCCTCACGACGAGCGCCGCCGCAGCCGCGGTCACGATCGTTCCCCGGCACGTCCTCGGCGGCCGGCGGTTCGTCGCCCCCAGCGACAAGGTGAACGTGGCGATCATCGGCGCCGGCGGACAGGGGCTGACCAACGCGCGCGCGCTCTTCCACGAAGAAGACTGCCAGATCATCGCCCTCGCTGATCCGGCGGAGGAGTGGGATCTCTCGCAGTTCTACTACGGCGGAAAGTCCGGCCGCGGGCCAGTGAAAGCCGAAGTGGAAGGACACTACTCGAGCAAGACGCCGAATCACCGGTGCACGACCTACGAAGACTTCCGGGTCATGCTCGAAAAGGAAAAGGCGATCGACGCCGTCCTGATCGCCACGCCCGACCACGTGCATGCGTACGCCTCGATCTTCGCGATGAAGTCGGGCAAGCACGTATATTGCGAGAAACCGCTGACGCACAACATTCGTGAAGCCCGCCTCGTGGCCGGAGTCGCGAAGGAGACCCGCGTGGCAACGCAGATGGGCAACCAGGGCCGGTCAGGCGAGGGCCATCGTCTGACGGTTGAGTGGCTCACCGACGGGGCAATCGGCGCGGTGCGCGAAGTGCACGCGTGGAGCGGCAATCCGCGATCAGCCGCGGACGCAGAGCGGGCGGGCGGCCCTTCGGTTCGACCACCGGGCCTCAATTGGGATCTCTGGCTCGGGCCGCGAGCCGAACGGCCCTACAGCGGCCGCTACGCTCCGTTCGTCTGGCGTTCGTTCTGGGACTTCGGTAACGGCACGATGCCCGACATGGGGCCGCACCATTTCGATCCCGCATTCAACGCACTCGGCCTGGATGCGCCACTCACCGTGGAAGCGAGGGCATCACACGTCGACACGGAGACGAGCGTCGGAGCCCACCTTTACACCTACCAGTACGGTCCGCAAGGCAAGAGAGGACCGCTGACGTTGTTTTGGTACGACCAGGGCCTCAGGCCGCCGGTTCCGCGAGGCATCGATCCTGACGATCCCCGACAGCGGCTCGGCGAGGGTGAGAATGGCCTCATGGTCGTCGGCGAAAAAGGGATCCTCACCTGCGGCGGCTGGTCCGGCATGCCGCGCCTGCTTCCTCTCGAACTGCACCGTGATTACCAGCGGCCGGCGAAAACCCTTCCGCGCGTCGCCGGCCATCACGCCGACTGGCTTCAGGCGTGCAAAGGCGGCACACCCGCGTGCAGCAACTTCGAGTACGGTGCGCGCCTTACGGAGTTCATTCTGCTCGGCACGCTCGCGCTTCGCTCGGGCAAGGTGGTGAAGTGGGACGCCGCGAGTATGACGGCGACCAACGCGTCCGAAGTGCAGCCCTTCATCGATGGCACCTATCGCAAAGGGTGGGAGCTGCCGCTCTAACTGCGCGCGACACGCAACACGATCTTGCCGAGCACGTGACCCTTCGCGAGGCGCTCATGAGCTCTCGCCGCCTGTTCGAGCGGGAACTCCGCGGCGATTGCTACCTTGAGCCGCGCGGCTTCGATCGCCCGCCCCAGGCGTCCGAACTCGCGGACGCCCGGCGTCGCATCGTATGACTTGACCCGCAAACCGCGGCGCTTGCGAGGCGCAGGCTCAATGCCATTCGGAAACGCCACGCGGCCGCCGCGGCGAACGGCATCGAGCAATCGCGTGAGTGGCTTGCCACCGGCCAGCGCGAGCACGGCATCCACACCGTCGGGTGCGAATTCAATCGCGGCAGCCTTGAGGTCGTCACGCCGACCGTCCGCAGCCGCGTCAGCGCCGAGCCGGCGCACCAACGCGAGGCCGTCGCGCCCGGACGCCGTCGCCAGCACCCGGGCGCCGCGCATCTTTGCAAACTGGAGCGCGAGACTGCCCACACCGCCGGATGCTCCGTGAATCACGACCGCTTCACCGCGCTTCACGTGTAGCACGTCATCAATTCCCTGGAGCGCCGTCAGGCCCGTTGCCGGAATGGCGCCTGCCTGTTTGAGGCTGAGCCTCCTCGGAAGCCGTCCGACGTTCTCGGCCGGCACAACGACGTATTCTGCGTAGAAGCCGCCTTGCTGGTTCGCGAAGTTGTACGAATACACGCTCTCGCCCGGACGGAATCGACGAACACGCGAACCCACCGCGGCGATCGTGCCGGAGCCGTCAGTCCCCAGGACGAGCGGCATCTCTGGCCGCTTGCCGTCCGGCCACCATCCCTCGCGCATATCCGCGTCCCAACTGCCGACGCCCGCCGTATGAAGCGCAATCAAGACCTCGGACGCGCCCACTTCGGGAACCGGCAGCACGTGCGTTTTCAGGACCTTCGGACCTCCAAACCGATCGAGCGCAGGCGCGCGCATCGTCTCCGGGATCTTTTTCATGCCGCCGCCTTTCTACTCGAGTTCTCGTTTGATAGGCAAGGACGCCGTTCAATACGATTTGACACGTGCCATCGCCGCGTCCTACCTTGTTCGTGCGCGCTCAAAAGGCGCCCGCGGGTTCGCGCGAAGGGCCAAGCCCACTGTCATATCGCTTCGATCGACGGCACGTACACCGCCGTGCTGCCTGTTTGCGAACCACAGGCTCGAGCATGGAGGTTGTATGACGCCGAGCACACTCCCCGACCGACCGAATCTCGACAACCTGAAGAAGCAAGCCAAATCGCTGCTCCACGCCGCGCAGGCTGGCGATCCCGCTGCCCTTCAACGCTTCGCCACGCTGCCCGCGTTTGCGCACAAAGCCGCCGCCGACCTGCGCGCGGACCTCGCCCTGCACGACGCGCAATCGGTGATCGCGCGCGAGATGGGGTTTGCTTCCTGGAACGCATTGCGCGAAGAAGTCGAGGCGCGCACGCTCTCGTTCGATGCCGCCGTCGAGGAGTTCATTCGCTGCGCAACAGGTGGCGCGTCCGGCCGCGCCGAACGGCTGCTCGCGCTGCATCCGCGGATTGCATCGGCATCGCTCTACACAGCGCTGGTTCTGGGAGACGTTACGTCAGTTGAAGCGCGGCTCCACGATCATCCCGAGCTCGCGACTCGTGCGGGTGGACCGCAGAACTGGGAACCGTTGCTCTACGCGTGCCACACCTGCATGCACAAAGACGATCCCGTACGCCTCGACGGGCTGGTTGCGATCGCCCGGCTCCTGTGCTCGCTCGGTGCAAACCCGAATGCCGAGTACCACTGGAATTGGCATCCGGAGCTGCCGCGTACTGCATTGTGGGCTGCGACCTGTGCTGTCAGACACCTGCCGCTCGCTCAGGTGCTGCTCGACGCCGGAGCAAACCCGACCGACGGCGTGACTATCCATATCGCCGGCGGTGGGGGCAATATCGCGGGGCTCGAGCTGCTGCATCGCTTCGGCGTCAACATGAACGGGATTCCCGGGGGCGTGCCGCCGCTCGTCTACATGATGCTTTGGTCCACAACTCCGAGCGGACCGCGCTGGCTGCTCGAACACGGTGCCGATCCAAATCTCGCGTGGGGGCCGGATGGTGAAGCGCCGTTGCATGTGGCTGCCCGGCGGTGGGATGTGCCGATGGTGGAGTTGCTCGTCCAGCACGGCGCCGATCCCCTGCGTCGCCAATCTGATGGACGTACGCCGCACACGCTGGCAGAGCTTTACGGGAACCAGGACATTGCAAACAGGCTCCTCGCCTTCGGAGCGGAGGACGAACTCTCCGTGCTCGAGCGCTTCGCCGCCGCCTGCGCGCGCGGCGATCGGAAAACCGCCGACGCGATGTTGCGCGCGCAACCAGGACTACGTACTGAGCTGCGCGCCGAGCACCACCTCATGTTGCATCGTCCTGCCGAGGCGGGCCAGGCCGAAGTGCTGGACACGATGCTCTCGTGTGGATTCCAACCAAACAACGCGAGGGACAAAGACAATGTGACGCCACTGCACCGTGCGGCCATGGCCGGCCATCCGGCAGCCGTCCGCGTTCTGCTGAAGTTCGGCTCTGACGTCAACGCGCTCGACGGTATGTTCTCAGCGACACCGTTCGTCTGGGCCGTCGAAGGACGGGGCCATGCGGGCGACGGAGCCGATCATGTCGCCGTCGCCCGCGAGTTGATCGCCGCGGGCTCTTCGCTCGAATGGACGCCGCCGGAGGGTGCGCCAGGACCTGAGCGGACGCTCGAAGGCCTCATCGAGCTGCGGCGCGCTGCGATGGTTATGGATTCCGCGTGATGGCAAATCAGCCGAACTATTCAGCTCGTAATGTGATCGCGGGATCTACCCGGGCGGCACGCCACGCGGGAACACAGCATGCGATCGCCGATACGCTCACGAGCAGGGTCAGCACGCCAAAGTACGCGACTGGATCGAGCCTGGACACGCCGAATAGCAAGCCAACGAGGGCGCCGCTCGCCGCCACCGCTCCGATCAGCCCGATAACTGCGCCGAGCCCGGTCAGCATCATTCCCTGTCGAGCCACCATCCCCACGATCCGCGCGCGAGTCGCGCCCAGCGCGGACCGCACGCCGATTTCGCGACGGCGTTCGGCGACACTGCCTGCCAGCAATCCATAGATGCCAATGGCAGCGAGAACGATCGCAACGACGCCGAACGCCGCGAATAGCCTCAACGCAAAACGGCGATCGGCCGCGGTCGCCGCAAGCAGGTCGTCCATCGTCGCAACCCGGACGATCGGCTGATTCCTGTCAACGGACCAAATCGCTTGCCGGACAAGTGGCGCAAGCGCCGCCGCATCAGACCAGGCGCGAACCACGAACCATTGCGGATTGTCCGCGAAATGCCACTGCGTCGTGGTCATGTAGACGGCATCTTCCTGGCTGGCCCCCAAGGACATCTGTTTCACGTCGGACACGATCCCGACGACGGTGTACCACGGGCCGGATTGCGGCCCCACATGTAGGCGCTGCCCGATCGCATCCTGACCTGGGAACCGGCGCCGGGCGAGGGATTCGTTGATGACCACTGCCAGCGGGGACCCGGTAACATCACGCGCGTCGAGCAGCCGTCCGCGACGCAATCGGATGCCGAGCGTCTCAAAGTAGCTGGAGCTCACGGCGTATCGGAACGTCCCGCGCGATTCGTCAGCCCGTTGTAGCGGACTCGATTCGAAATGTGCGCCGTAGAGGTCCTGATCGCCGCTCAGAGGCAACTGGCTGGTGAGCGCCGCCGCAGACACGCCGGGCACTCTTCGCACAGCGTCGAGCGCCTCGGCAAAAAACTGCTGCGTCGCGGCGAGGTTCGAAAACCGATGGCCCGACGCCTGAACCTGCACCGTCAGCAGGCGGGCGGCGTCGAATCCAGGATCGACCGCGAACAAGCGCTGAAGACTTCGCAGCAGCAAGCCCGCGCTGACGGTCAAAATGACGGCGAGGGCGACCTCCGCAACGACCAGGACGCCGCGAGTCCATTGGCGACCACCGACGCTCCGTCGCAGGTGTCGCTGCAACCCCACATGTGCGTCGGAGCGGAGGACGTTCGACGCGGGCACTACCCCGATGATCAGGCCGATCAGAATAGTCAGGCCTGCTGCGAACACGATCACCGCTCCGTCCACGGCTATCGCGCTCGAACGAGGCAACGCGGCCGGGCTCAGCGCCACCAGCAGCGGAACTCCGACGAGGGCTACGACCATGCCAAGGCCGCCACCCAACACCGCCAGCATTAGGCCCTCTGTCACGAGTTGCCGGATCAGGCGCGGTCGCGCGGCACCGAGCGCAACCCGCATGGCGAACTCCTCGCGGCGCAGCGCGCTGCGCGCAAGGACCAGGTTCGTGACGTTCACAGCGGTGATCAGGAGAAGGATCAGCACCGCGCCGAGCACCGCAACCAGGGCCGGCTTGACGCTGCGGATGACGGCATCCTGCAGCCGATCCACGGTCAGACCATTTTCCAACGACGCCCAGCGCGGCCTCGTGAAGTCGCGAACCGGAGTCCGCGCAATCGAACCCAGTTCGTCGGTAGCCCGTTCGATTCCGACGCCGGCCTTCAGCCGGCCGACCATGCGAAGGTGGTGACCCCATTCGGTCCCCTGGACTGGAAGCGACACGTCGTACTGCAGGGGCGCCCACAGTTGCGCTGAGGGAAGAAGCACGTTCTCGAAGGTCGCAGGCATGACGCCGACGACCGTGTAAGGATCGTCATCGAGCATCACGTGCCGGCCCAGAATCGCCGGGTCGCCGTTAAACCGGCGCCGCCACAGCGCGTGGCTGAGAACAACCACTCCGGGCCCGTTGAGTTGATCGTCGGCGGCCTCGAAATCGCGTCCCAACGCCGGCGCGACGCCAAACGCGCGAAAGTAGGCGACGCTCACGCGCTGGCCGTCGAGTCGTTCGGGCTCGGCCGATCCGGTCAGCGTAGGCCCCCAAGGCTTCATGACCGCAATCGATTCGAACGATCGATTTCTTTCCAGAAGCTCACGATATGTACCGAAGGTCACATCGTTGCGCGAGCCGTCGGGACCGACGTCCCAGATCATCGTGAGCCGCCCGGCGGCCGGGTACGGCAGGCGTTCGAACAGAACGGGGTACACCGCGCTGAAGATCGCGGTGCTGGCGCCGATGCCAAGCGCCAGCGTGATCGCGCTCACGACCGCGAAGCCGGGGCTCGCGCGGAGCCGGCGCGCGCCATACCGCAGGTCCGCGAACAGGGTTTCAACCAGATGTTCCCATCCGGAAGCGCGGACCTGCTCGCGAACGGCGAGCGTGCTGCCGAGTTCCAGCCGGGCCGTCCGCCGCGCTTCGTCCGGCGAGAGGCCGCTTGCTTCCAGCGCTGCGGTCGCTTGCTCGAAGAAGTCCTCGACTTCGTCGGCGGTGTCCTGGTCCGCCGCCGCCCGATTCGTCAGCGCGCGCAGGCCGCGTGTGAGCTGGCGCCAGAGGGACACGGTTAGGTCTCCGCCTTCAGGATTCGCGCGACGGCTGCCGCGCGGCGCGCCCAATCGTCCGTTTCGAGCTCCAGTTGCTTCTTACCCGCACGCGTCAGCCAGTAGAACCTGGCGCGGCGCGAGTTGGCCGTGTCACGCCACTCGGCGTCGAGCCACCCTGCCCGCTCCAGCCGCTGAAGCGCCGTAAGCAGCGAACCGGGGTTCACCTTGAAGACGCCGCGTGAAATCTGTTCGACCCGGCGCGAGATGCCGAAGCCGTGCATCGGTTCCAGGCTCAGCGTCTTCAGGATCAACAGGTCGAGTGTGCCCTGAATGACGTCGGTGTTGGGTTTGTCCACAGGTCCTCCTGCGAGGAACAGTTCGGAGACTAGCCCGTTCTCATCTTGATTGTCAAGATATGATCATCAAGGTGAGACCTCCGAGCCGGCTCAGCGAGAGCTCAGCGGAGTGGACCGCGTAAGGCAGTGGGATAAGCAAGCCGCCTTCATTGGGTCACGGGGATCCGGTACGTTGCGGTGCGTCGTGACGCGTGCAAACGCGTAGATCGACGGGTTCGGACCTCCCACGGCCCGCTCGTGTGGGATGAGGCGGGCTCGCTCGTGCAGTTCATGAAAACTGGCGATCCGAACGGCGCAGGGCGTCCGAAGCTCGGCTAATGGCGCACACGTCAAATCAAGCCTCCACATGAAATAGCGGCGAACGACTGCGCAACAGAATCACGCCTATTCCTGTCGTCCTCATCACGGGTGACGGCGATCGGCTCGCTCGAGACCTCGGCGGCGCGGTCGATACTCCTGTGGTGACCAAGCCTTTCGACGCCGCCGAGCTAACGGCGGCGATTACCCATGCTATCTGGTCGGCAGAGATGCCAGGTGAACGGCATGCACCCTGACAATCGCCACCGGCGCGCCCTCGGCATGGCCGGGAGCGGCACCGATATCACCGAGCACAGCCGAGGCGAAGAGGCGCTCCGCCAGGCGGAGGAGCTCAACCGGCGGATCGTCGACAACATCGGCGACTGCGTGAAGATCCTCGATCTCGAGGGACGGCTCCTCTACATCAACCCTGTGGGGCTGCGTGAGCTCGAAGTCACGGATGCCGGTGAGTTCCTGAATCGTTCGATCGCCGGCTTCTTCGAGGGAGAGGTTCGACAGGCGGCGGAGGAAGCGGTCGTCGGGGCGCGCCGTGGCGGGTGCGGCCGGTTTCAGTACTCGATGCGAACGGCGTCCGGCGTCGCGAAGTGGTTTGACGCCGTCGTGACGCCGATCACCGATGCGAATGGCGCAGTGGTCCAGCTTCTAGCAATCTCGCGCGAGATCACCGAACGGCGCCGGGAGGAAGCGTTTCGCGCAGCGCAGCACCAGGTACTCGAGATGATCGCGACCGGCAGCCCCCTGCCTGCCGTGCTCGACAGCGTGGTTCACCTCGTCGAAAACCACAGCAGTGGCATGCTCTGCACCGTGCTCCTGCTCGATGAAGACGGCACCCGCGTCCGGCATGGCGCCGCGCCCAGTTTTCCCGACGAGTACGTTCAGGCGATCAACGGATCGTCGATCGGTCCCCGCTCAGGCTCGTGCGGGACAGCGATGTACCTGGGCACGCGAGTCATCGTGACCGACACCCTGACGGATCCGCTCTGGGAGGACTACCGTGACGTGGCGCGGCGGTTCGGACTGCGGGCGTGCTGGTCGACGCCGATCTTTTCACCGCAGCGGAAGGTGCTGGGTTCGTTAGCGATGTATTACACCGAGCCCCGAGCGCCCAGCGACGATGAGTTACGGCTGATCGAAACGGCGGCCGATATCGCACGCATCGCGATCGAGCAGCAGCGCGCGTATCAAGCCTTGCGGCACAGCGAGGCGCGCGTGCAGGCGATCCTGCGGGCGATTCCCGACTGGATGTTCCTGACGACGGCCGAGGGGGTCTTTCTCGACTATCACGTCAAGGACGTCTCCAAACTGCACGTCCCACCGTCCGCATTCCTTGGCAGGAACATCAGGGAGGCGCTGCCTCCGTCAGTCGCGGAGCCGCTGGCGCAGGCGTTCGCACGTGCGAGCGCGTCAGACGAGGCCGAGAAGGTCGAATACACACTGGAGGCCGAAGACGCCGAACGATTCTACGAGGCGTGCATCGTCCGCTGTGATGGCGACAAGATTCTCAGCATCGTCAGGGATATCACCGCCCGGAAGCGCGCGGAGCTGGAGGCCGACGCGCACCGACGGACGCTAGCCCACCTGAGCCGGGTCGCCATGCTCGGAGAGCTCTCCGGCGCGCTCGCGCACGAACTGAGCCAGCCGCTGACGGCCGTCCTCAGCAACGCGCAGGCTGCGCGGTACTTGCTGAATCGGCATCCGTTGGACTTCGAGCAGCTGCGGGGAGCGCTCGACGACATCATCAGGAACGACCAACGGGCCGGCGCGGTCATCGATCGGCTCCGTGCGCTGCTCAGGAAGGGAGACACCGCGCTGCAGCCAGTCGATATTAACGACGTGGCTCGCGACGTGATTGAGCTCGCGTGCGGCGAACTCATGTCGCGCCGCGTGACCGTGCAGAGCGTCCTCGCACCTGCGATCCGGCCCGTGTTGGGCGATCGCGTGCAACTGCAGCAGGTCGTGCTCAATCTCGTGCTGAACGCGTGCGACGCGATGAACCATACCCACGTGACGCAGCGACTTCTTGCGCTCTCGACGGCCGCCGACGATGGCTTCGTCGAGCTCGTGGTGTCCGACCGCGGCACGGGGATTCCGGATGGTCAGCTCGAGCGGGTGTTCGAGCCGTTCGTGACGTTCCGTGAACAAGGCCTCGGCCTCGGGTTGGCGATCAGCCGCTCGATCGTGACTGCGCACGGCGGATCGATCCGGGCCGTGAACAACGCCGATGGCGGGGCGACGTTCCGATGCCTCCTGCCCGTCGCCCCCGAACACTGACCGGACGTTCGTCGTGGTTTCCGGTCGACCGGGTCCTCAGCTCGAGCAGTGGAGCCGGCCCCTGATAGTGACGATCACGTGCTCTGGATTTCCAGCACATCCAGCGACGGCGGCTTCACATTCGACTCGAAGATCGCTGGTGAAGTCTGTCTCGTGAGGTGACGCTGGCCTCCGATGAGTTCGTGAGGCTCGTCGCCTAGGTCGAATCCAGCGCATTTAAGGTAGAAACACCGCGGCGTTTCTCGTCACTTGTCGGAGGCAGCGGTCTGCGTCGCCGACCGGGTCCTTCTTCATCGCGCACCGTGGCTTGAAATTCGCGCGCCATTCAGCGGTTAAGGCCCATCTTGTTCAAGATCGCCGCGAAGCGCGGCTCGGAGCGGAGGGGATCGAAGATGGGATCCCGACCTATCCACGGCATCATCTGCGAATCGGCCGCGAGGGCCCGCTCGAGGTTGTCGAGCGTGCGGACGCGGTCGCCAAGACCGAGGTACACGAGCGCCAGGTTGAACGGCAGTATCTTGCCATCCCGTGAGATCTTCTTGAGCTCCGCAAGCTCGATCATCGCGGCCTCCCGATCGCCCGCGGCGCCGTAGGCGAACGCGAGATACGCGGTCACAAACGGTGGCGATTCCATCGCCTTGGCTTTCTTCAAGGCCGGGATCGCCTCACGAAACTTTCCCACCTCGAGATCGGCCCACCCGTCGATCATCACGGGAAAGAAGTACATCGGATCGAGCTCGGCAGCCTTCCGTGCAAGCTCCTTGGCCGGCGCGG
>DATAEE010000405.1:0-5919 GCA_036258175.1 Vicinamibacterales bacterium | reverse complement strand
CTCTCAGCCACTGAGCATCTGTCGCCGACACGCGGTTGAGTCGGAACTTCCGGATCTGCATGGGCATCATCCGAAGTCCGAGGAGCTCACCCGTGGGCGACACGGAGACGAAGTACATCACTGCGAGGTCGTTTCTGAACTTCTCGTATCCGGCAGACTAGAAGCTATCTCATGAATGCCCGAAGCACCGTCCGGTAAGGGACAATCGCCTAGGAGAAGATCCCGGTGACAAAAGAAGACGTTCGTTTGCTTTATGAATATGACCGATGGGCGAACGACAGAATTCTAAAGTTGGTCGGGGCGCTCACTCCCGAGCAGTTTACGCGCGATCTGGGCGGCAGCTTTCCCTCCGTGCGAAAGGAACACATCGAATTTCTGAATGAAGTGACAGACGAACTGCTCGATCGGACGCTTCCGGTTCGTAGTACTTCGGTCAGCCTGGCGCACTTGATGCAGCACCTGGCGAACCACTCCACCTACCACCGAGGTCAAATCGCGATGATGCTGCGGCAACTCGGCGCAAAGGCGCAGGGCACAGACTTTGCCGAGTTCTGCTGACGGCCGCCGATTCGTATTCACATCTCGCGGGCCAGCACTCGACCGCCCACCCGGCTTAACTTGCGTGTGCCCGTATCCTCCTGCGAGCATTTATGAGATAGGTTCTAGTCGGCCTTCACAGGAATTCTGGAAAGGCGGCGTTCGCGCCGCCTTCTTGCTGGACGCCGGCTAGTTTGCGCTCAAGGCGCGCCAGCCGATAGCGCAGCGCGTCTCGCCGCCGCGGCGCTTCATCCGCTTCTTCCAGATCCAGCAGCGCCTCGAGCGCCAGCGCGTGCGCGCCATCGAGATCGCGCGAGCGGTGTTCCATATGAATTGCCAGAGCTTCGCGCGCCAGGGTTCCAAGGGTTCTCGAGGTTCCCAGGATTCGTAATACCTCCTGCCAGGCATCAGCCGCGTCGGCGTATCGGCGTGCGCGCCGCAGGTGCAGCGCCAATCGGCACCATGCGTCCGCGCTAACCGATCTGTTTCGGTCGCCAGTCGCATCGCGGTAACAGCGCTCGGCCTGCTCCGTCTTCCCGCCGCGTTCGAACAGGCGGCCCAGCGCGATCCGTTCGCGCCCGTCGCGGCACGCAACCGAGCCGCCACGCGCCATTGCCGCTACACGTGCCGTGACCACCGCAAGCGACACGAGATCGAGCCGGTTGTGTTCGAGGACCGCTTCGAGCGGCGCCGGGTTGCCCGAACGAAGAAAACGGAAGTACCGCCCTGGAATATCGAAACCCGGCACATCGCTGATCCGCCGCACGCCAAAGAGATCGCGTTCGAGAATCGCAAGATTGCAGCCTTCCGCCTCGCTGCCCTCGGCGTCTCGCTGGCGCCAGAGTCTTCGGGCGGGATGGAGCATGTCCACGTGCGGCTTATCCGCGAGCGGCATCCGCATGCGGTGAAACAACCACCGGGTCTCCATCAGCGGCAGGTCGAACGTCTTCCCGTTGTAGGTAACGATGCAGCCCGCGGGTTCGACGGATGCCGCGACAGCCGCCAGAAGCGCGCGCTCGGCGGCGTATGACGGCAGCAGGAACTGGTGAATCTGGAACGCCCCCAGATCGAAGTATCCGCAGCCCACGAGAAACGCGACGGTGCCGGCGCCGCCACTCAGCCCGGTCGTTTCGATATCCAGGAACACAGGGGTTCCAGGGGTTCCAAGGGTTCCAAGGGTTCCAGAGGTTCCGTGGGTTCCTGGGTTGAACAGATCGAGAGCTGTGAGGTCCTTCAGCTCGCAGTCGCCGATTTGGACGTCGCCATGCCACCGCTCTGCCTCGTAGCGACGGTTGACCTGCAGGCATCGTCCTGCCGGCGTGTCGGCCGGTACCGCGGTGAGTGCAACGCAGAGCTCGTCCAGGTTTGTCGGGCGCTCGTAGACTCGACTTTCTGGTTCGTACGTCAGTTCGCGACGCGGTGATCCTGGCCCTGAGCCTGAACGAAGAGCCTGACGGAGCCGCGATGCGAGGTCGGTCATGCCGCCTCGCTCCCGGAGCGACTCACGAGCATGTCGAGGATGCGCGACGCGACAGTTTTCGCGTGCGGTCCCGTGTTGCCTTCCGGGCCCACACACGACGGGCAGCCGGACTCGCATGGGCAGGTCGCGATCAAGTCGCGAGTTCGTGCCACGAGCGTCTCGTGCAGGCCGTAGAGCGGCTGGCTGAACCCGATGCCGCCAGGAAAGTTGTCGTAGATGAAAACGTTTGGCTCGAGCCCGACCTCCATGTTGCCGACGTCGCGCACCGCGGCGCCGCCGGTGCGCAGCGAGCCGTCGAGGCTCCCGCCGTCAATCGACAATCCGATATCGTGCCCGTCGCACATCAGCAGCAGCTGCGCGACGTGCTTCATCGCCCACGCGAGCCCTATCACCCCATCACGTCGATCGTCTGACGCGTGCGGCAGTGCGGCCATCACCTCGCGCGGAATGGTCAGCCAGTACGCCGTCGTGTGCATCTGCTGCTCGGGCAGATCCAGCTCGCCAGAGCCGACGTTCTCGTTCGTGTAGAACTTGATCTTCTTGAAGCCGACGACTCTGGACACGACGTGCACTTCGCCGTGGGAGCGTGGTGACGTATTCTCGAACGTATCGAGAATCGTGACCCGCGTATACGTGATGGCGTCGGTGTAGTAGTCACACTCGACGGAACGGACGTACGCCTTGCGGCCGTCGAAGTCGAACCGCTCGACGTGAAAGAGCTGACCCTCGACGAGGTAGATCGCCTTTTCATGGAGCGTCGCCGGGCCGCTCGTAAAGCTCGTTTCGCCAATGACACGCTCGGGCTGGCCCGGCGTCCGATCCACGACGACGAAGTTGTCGGAGGAAACGGACCGGAGGCTGACCGCGTCTGCCGGGTAGGATTCGCTCGTCCAGTTCCACTGGCCTTCCGCGAAGTGGACGAAACCTTCTTCGCCCAGAACCGTCAGCACGGCCTGAAGGTCGATCGCTTCGCCCGCGTGGTTCGTTCCCGGCTGAGCGCCGAAAGTCTCCCCTTCCTTGAAGGGCAGTTCGAACGCCGCGCACTTCACATGGTCGAGAAGGATGTGGAGGTTGTCAGGGTTGATGAGCGCGTGCTCCGGGCTGGCGCCGAAGAAGTACTGCGGATTTCGGATGATGAATTGATCGACCGGTGCGCTCGATGCGACGAGCACCGCCGCTGATCGGCTGGAGCGCCGGCCCGCCCGCCCGGCCCGCTGCCACGTCGCCGCGATCGTGCCGGGATAACCGGCGAGAACCGCGACGTCGAGCGCCCCGATGTCGATCCCCAGTTCCAGCGCGTTCGTCGAAACCACCGCCCGCACCTCCCCGTCGCGCAGCCCCTTCTCGATCTCGCGGCGGCGCAGCGGGAGATAGCCGCCGCGGTATCCCCTGATCACGTCAGACGCGCCAGGCGCGCCCTCATACGCATCCTTGAGATATGTCGTCAGGATCTCCGTCGACAAGCGGCTTTGCGCGAACACGATGATCTGAAGGTTGCGCTTCAGGAATTCCATCGCGATCTGCCGCGTCTGGGACAGATACGATCGCCTGATCCCGAGCTGCGCGTTGACCACCGGAGGGTTGACGAAGAGGAAGAACTTCTCGCCGCGCGGCGCGCCACTGCGCTCGACGAGCTCGAACGGTTCGCCGGTCAGACGCTCGGCCAGTTCGCGCGGGTTTGCAATCGTCGCAGAAGAACAGATGAACACCGGGTCCGACCCATAGTGCCGACAGACGCGATGAAGGCGCCGGATGATGTTGCCGAGATGGCTTCCGAAGACGCCTCGGTACGCGTGGAGCTCGTCGATGACGACGAATCGCAGATTCTCGAACAGCTTCGCCCAGCGCGGATGGTGCGGCAGGATTCCCGAGTGGAGCATGTCGGGATTGGTCAGCACCACGTGGGCGCGCCCCCGGATCGCGCGGCGCGCGTCCTGCGGCGTATCACCGTCGTACGTGAACACGCCGACGTCGGTGCGCGTCTGCTCCGCCAGTCGCTCCGCCAGCCCCTGCAGTTCAGCGAGCTGATCCTGCGCGAGCGCCTTCGTCGGAAACAGATACAGCGCGCGCGCGGACGGATCGCGCAGGATCACATCGAGGACTGGCGCGTTGTAGCAGAGAGTCTTGCCCGACGCGGTCGGCGTGACAATGACGACATTCCGGCCGGCGAGCGTGTGCCCGATGGCATCCGCCTGATGGATGTAGAGCTGCGTGATCCCGCGAGAGGTCAGGGCCGCGAGCAGCCGCTGATCGATCTGGTCTGGAAGTGGCGAGTACTGCGCCAGCACCGCAGGCATTCGCTCTACTGCTGTGACGATGGGGTCGGCGCCGGCCGCCAGAGGGGCCCGGGAAGCCTCCAGACGCGCCAGGACCTCCTGCAAACCGTTCTCCTTGTCCGAGATGCGGGCTGGAAGCGCCAAGGCGAAGGAATGGTAACAGCCGCCCCGCTGGCGATCAAGAGGCGAAAGGTAGGAACTTGCTCACTGTGGAATGTGGATTGTTGATTGCTGAGTTACCGCTCGGTCTCTGGCGATCGTTGCGACCAGGCCGCTGAGGCCAAGCACGCCAATGATGTTGGGGAAGATCTGCAGCGCGTTCATCAGGTCGCCCCACGCCCAGACGACGTCGACCCGGGTGACCGCACCAAACGGGATCAGTAGGCAGTAGATCCAGCGATACGGCATGACCACGCGCGGGCCGAGCCAATACTTCAGAAATTCTTCGCCGTAAAACGCCCACCCGATGAGCGTCGTGTAACCGAAGAGGAACACGCAGAACACGACAATGAGCCCGCCGATGCCGGCCGGGATCGCCGAGTTGAAGGCCATCGCGACCGCGGCGGTGCTCGTCTGACCCGACAGATACGCGCCGGTCAGAAGCACCGTCATCGCCGTAATCGTCGACGTCCCGAATGACACGATGAACGTCTCCATCACGGCGTTGAGCCCCTGTTGCACGGGCCTCGTGCTTTGCGCCGTCGCGTACGCGACCGCCGCCGTGCCGTAGCCGGCCTCGTTTGCGTAGAGGCCCCGGGCGAGACCGTAGCGCATCGCGATCAGGATGCCGAGCGTTCCGCCCGCACCGGCGCGCAACGAGAACGCCTCTCGGAAGACCAGCGCGAGCACGCTGGGAATATCGGGCGCAAACCACGCGATGACGAACAGGCCGCTCGCGAGGTAGAGGACGACCTTGAGCGGCGTCAGCTTCGCTGCCGCGCGGCCGATCGACTTGATGCCGCCGATGATCACGAGCCACGTGAGAACCGCAACCGCGACGCCGGTCGCCCACTTCGGCACGCCGAGCTGAGTATTCCAGACGAGCGCGATCGAATTGGTCTGCGTAAATGGCGTCGTCGTCAGCGCCGCAACGCCTGCGACGACGGCGTAGGTCATCGCGAGGGCGGGCGACCGCAGGCCGTCGCGCAGGTAGTACATCGGACCCGACCCGGTCTCGCCATCGCGCGTCGACCGGAACGTCATTCCGAGGACGGCTTCGGAGAACTTGATCGACGTGGCGAAGAAGCCGTAGCACCAGATCCAGAAGAGCGCGCCCGGTCCACCCGACACGATCCCGGCCGCGACGCCGGCGACGTTGCCGGTTCCGATCGTCGCCGCCAGCGCCGTCATGAACGCCTGAAACGGCGTCAGCGCCCCTTGCTCGCCCGTTCCCCTCCGGACGAGCGCCACCCGGCAGGCTTCGCCGAACCGCCGCACCTGAACAACGCCGGTTCGGATGGTGAGGAAGAGACCGGAAGCCAGGAGGATTCCGACGACCCAGGGCATGAATAGCGCGTCGGCGGCCGACTGGATGAGCGTGGCGAGCTGATTCAGCATGAGCGGGTTCTTATATCACGGCGCATCGCCGAGCTCAGGCGTGCCAGCCCAATCGCAATCGGCAACTCG
>DATAEE010000404.1:0-21065 GCA_036258175.1 Vicinamibacterales bacterium | reverse complement strand
TCGAACGCCTCGATGAGGCCCATCTGCTTGATGTTCCAGTCGGTCACGCCGATCCGGAACTTCACTCCGGCCGCAGGCAGCAAGGTTGACCACGGCGACAGGATGGCGGCGGAGCCGGTTTTCAGGAACGTTCGGCGCGTGTGTCGCATGAGAAACTCCCGCATCAGCCTCAATATGCGTCAATCTGGTGCCACAGCTCGTCGATGTAACATCGCAGCGGCATCGGCGGGTTAATTATTTCCAAGAATCGCGAAACCCGCCACAGGTAGCCTATGAAAATGATGCGTCTAGCGACTCTACTGCTGCTGTCGGGATCGATCGCCGGCGTCTCCGCATCGCAGGAACTTGCACCTCCTGCGGGTTGGCGTGTTCGCAGCGACGCTCCGCCTTCCAAACCGATCTATTACGTCGAGATGCCGCCTGGCTGGCACATCACGACCGGTCCGGGATCGATCCTCCATGACCCGACCTGCGTCGCTCAGGGGCGCTTCGCGCTCGAGACGGAAATCTTCCTGTTCCCCGGAACGAGCCAGGAAGGTTACGGCCTGATCGCCGGCGGCAAGCAGCTCGACGACGATCCGGTTTACGTCGCCTTCCTGCTGCGCCGCGACGGGAGCGCGGCGACCGAGTCGCATGCCGGCGGACGACAGACGCCGGTGCGCGCCTGGACGCGGCACGACGCCGTCAAGCCGGGCGACGCCAAGGAACCAGTCGCCAATGTCCTCCGCGTCGTCGCCGAAGTGGCCGACGTCACGATGGAGGTCAATGGGAAACCGGTCCTCAGCGTTCCACGCGGTGAAGTAGAACTGGACGGCTTGTTCGGATTCAGAGCGGGGGCCGACGTGAATCTGCACGCGAGCCGTCTCGACGCAACGCGCCTGCTCGCGCCGCCGAGAAAAAAGAAGTAGCGCAGCCCTTCCGCCTTCGCCAAGGCTACGGCGGACCGCCGAAGCTTTAGCGTAGGCGGTTAGGGCTGCTTGCACTTCACCGCCGAACCGCCCCGAGCGCGGTGTAGAAGAATTCGATTTCGCGGACGGTGTTGGCGCCCTCGTTGCTCGCGGTCGTTGTGACAACGACGTCCTGCTGCGGCGAGATGAAAATCCACTGACCGAGCGCGCCGGACGCCGCGACCGCCCCGCCGTCGAGCATCCACCAGTGATAGCCGTAGTCGGTGGGATAGCTTCCAAACGTCCGTGCGCGTGACACGACGGGAGCGGTGCTCTCGCGGATCCAGCTGTCCGAAACGATCTGCGCGCCGCGCCAGCGGCCGCCGCCGGCGACGAGCGAGCCGATCTTGGCCATGTCGCGCGGACGGAGCTGCAGCCCGCCGCCGGTATGCGGCAGGCCATCCGGCAGACCCTGGATCCAGGACGCTCCACTGACGCCGAGCGGCGCGAACAACCGATCCTGCGCGAAGCGGTCGATCCGCTGACCGGTCGCGGCGCCGACGATGCCGCCCAGGAGGATCGTCGAACCGCTGATGTATTCCCACCGCGATCCCGGGGGCTCGCGCATCGGCCAGTCGAGCACGAACCGGAGCCAGTCGCAGCCGCAGTCGTTCATCCGCTGGAGTGGGGACCCCGCGTAGGTCGATTCGGTCCAGTCGAACCCGCTCCTCATCGTCAGGAGATCGCGCACCGTCATCGCGCGCTTGCGATCGTCGAGGTTGGCGATAGGGTCGTAAGACGGAAAAAAACTGGTGACGCGATCGTCGACCCTCAACCTGCCGGCCTGGATCGCCAGACCAACGAGCAGTGAGGTGACGCTCTTGCTCACCGACTGCTGGGTATGCGTGCGCTCGGCGGTCCAGCCGTTGAAGTACTCCTCGACCACCAGCCGGCCGTTCCGCGCGACGAGCAGACTGTTGATTGCGCCATAGTCCCGCCGATGAATGCGGCGGTCACCCACCAGCGTTTACGGCAGCGGCGGCCGCTGATTCAGCAGCAGCCAATACAACCCGAGCTGGTGCACGGCGTCGACGAACTGCTCGAACTCAACCGGCTTCCTGATATAGCTGTTCGCGCCAAGCGTGTATCCGGTCAGAAGATCGCGCTGCTCCGTCGACGAGGTCAGAATGACGATCGGGAGCAACCGGGTCTTCGGGTTGGCGCGGACCCGCTCAAGGACCTGGAGTCCGTCGAGCCGAGGCAGCTTGAGATCCAACAGCACAACCTGGGGCAGCGCGGCAGGGTCGCGGCCGGCGTACTGGCCGGCCGCAAAGAGGTAATCGAGCGCTTCGACGCCGTCGCGAACGATGATGACGTCGTTGGCGATCTTGTTCTTGCGAAGGGCGCGCAGCGTCAGATCGACGTCGTCCGCATTGTCTTCGATGAGAAGAATCTCGTGCATTTTACTCGAGCGTGAAGTAGAAGCAGGCGCCCTGCCCCGGCTGGCCGTCGGCCCAGACCCGCCCGCCATGCCGGTGCATGATCCGCCGCACCGTGGCCAGCCCGATGCCGGTGCCGGGAAACTCAGACGAGGCGTGCAGACGCTGAAATGGAGTGAACAGTTTGCCGACGTACGCCGGGTCGAAGCCGGCGCCGTTGTCGCGAACAAAGAACACGGGGGCGGAGCCGTCCTGCGTCTGGCCGACCTCGATTCGCGCATCCTCTCGACCAGTGGTGAATTTCCAGGCGTTCTCGAGGAGGTTCTCGAGCGCCACCCGCAGCAAACGTGGATCGCCGGACGCCATCATCGCTGGCGCGATCGTCAGCCTCACCATGCGATCGGGTGACTGCCTGCCGAGCTCGGCAAGAATGCGTCCGGCCAGATCGGTGACGTCAACCCGCTCGCGCGTCATCGGCGACCTGGCCACTCTGGAGAGAGAGAGGAGGTCGTCGATGAGATGCGCCATCCGCTGCGTCGCGGCACGAATGCGATCGAGGTGGCCCTTTGCCTCGGCCGGCAGCGACGATCCTGCGTCTTCCGCTAGCGCCTGGCTGAATCCGTCGATGCTTCGGAGTGGGGCGCGGAGATCGTGAGAGACCGAGTAGCTGAACGCTTCCAACTCATCCGCCGCCGCCTGCAGCTCTGTCGTGCGCAGCCGCACGCGCTCCTCCAGTTCGGCGTTCAGCAGTCGCAAGTCTTCCTCGGCCCGCTTGCGGTCGCTGATGTCGCGGACGAAACCGGTGTACAACGCCTGGCCGCCGCTCCCCCGGATCTGCGTGATCGCCAACTCCACGGGAAACTGTGCGCCATTCGCGCGCATGGCCCGCATCTCGAGCCGCCGGCCCAGGACGGTGTGGTGACCGGTCTCGCGATGCCGGGCGAGACCGTCGCGATGCTTTTGGCGGAGGTCCGGTGGGATGATCAGGTCCGCGAGCGGCCTGCCCACGACGTCGCTCTGGCAGTAGCCGAACGTGCGCTCCGCGGCCGGGTTGAACTCGACGACCCGGCCCTCCGCATCCATCGTAATCACGCAGTCGAGCGCCGATTCGACGATCGCCGCTTTTCTGGCTTCACTCCGCTCGAGCGCACGCTCGGAGTCTCGACGAGCCGTCAGGTCATGAACGACCTGGAGAGCCGCCGGCCTGCCGCCGAAGTCGACCGCCTGCGAGGCGGTGTCGACTTCGATGATGCGTCCGTCCCGCAACCGATGGCGCCCGGCATCTTCGTCTGTCCTGATGTCGTCCAGACGCATCCGCAGAAACTCGTCCCGCGAATAGCCATAGTGAGCGACGGCGGCGGCGTTGACCTCGAGGATCGCGCGCGTCTCAAGGTCGTACAGCCACATCGGCAGCGGATTGCCGGCGAAGAGCAGCCGGACGCCATCGGTGCTCGAGAGCGCGCCAGGCGTCACGGTCGATCGGGCGCGTCCTGCCGCGCCACCCAGCGGCGGATGTCGGTCGCCGAGCCCGGTTTCGCGATGAAGTTGCCCTGCGCGGCGTCGCATCCGAGTTCCTGCAGGCGGTCTCGCGCCTCGGCGGACTCGACGCCTTCGGCGACCACCGTTAGGCCGAGGTTATGGGCGAGATCGATCGTCGACCGCACAATGGCGTCATCGCCGGCCGCGAGTCCGCTCACGAATGACCGGTCGATCTTCAGGCGGTCGACCGGCAGCCGGCGGAGGTAGCTGAGCGAGGAATAGCCGATCCCGTAGTCGTCTATCGCAAGCTTCACACCCATCTCGTGCAGGCGTGATAGACAGGTCATCGAGCGGGTCGTGTCGGAGAGAATCAGGTTCTCGGTAATCTCGAACACGAGCGCGGACGCCAACCTCTGGCGGCGCCGAAGCAGATCGGCGACCTGATCGGGGAAACCCGGATCGCGCAGGCTTCGCGGCGAAAGATTAACCGCAACCGGGATCGACGGTCCGCCGTCTCTTCCGGACCACTCCGCGAGCGCCTTGTCGAGCAGCACCAGTGTCAGCGGTTCTATCAAGCCGGTCTGCTCGGCGAGGCCGATGAACTCCGCCGGCGGCAGGCGTCCCTGGCGCGGATGGTCCCAGCGTGCCAGCGCCTCGACCGACCAGACCGTACCGGACTGGAGGCTGACGATCGGCTGGTAGTCGAACGAGAACTGGCCACGCGCGATCCCGTCCCGCAGCTCCGTCATCAGTGTCAGGCGCCGGTGCGCGTGCCGATCGCGATCGGGCGCATAGCACGCGTAGCCCAGCCCGCCGCTCTTGGCGACATACATCGCGATGTCAGCTTTCTGCAACAGCACGTCGGCGTCCGAACCGTGTTCGGGACACCAGGCAATCCCTACGCTGCCGCGTAGCTCGAGCGGACGGCCGTCGAGCACCAAGGACCGGTCCACCGCCCGTAGGACCTCGCGAGCCGCGCGCGCCGCCCCGTCGCCGTCGGTCCGCGGCAGCACGAAGGCGAATTCGTCGCCGCCAAGCCGCGCCACCGTGTCGCCGTCACGCAGGAGGGCCCGGAGCCGCGCGGCCAGCTCCTGGAGCACGCGGTCGCCCGCCTGGTGGCCGAGCGAGTCGTTGATCGCTTTGAACCCATCGAGGTCGAGAATCAGCAGGCCGAGCGGCTCGCTCGCCCGCTCGGCCGCCAGAAGGGCGTATCCGAGCCGATCGTGCAGCAGGACGCGATTCGGCAGATCCGTCAGGGTGTCGTGATATGCGAGGTGCACGAGTCGGGCTTCGGCCCGTTTGCGGGAGAAGCGACTCTCCGCTTCGCGCAGCTCGCGTTCAACCGCCGGCACCAGCCGTTTGAGGCTGCCTTTCATGATGTAGTCGTGCGCCCCGGTCCGCATGGCGCCGACGGCCACATCCTCTCCAATCGTGCCGGACACGAAGATGAACGGCATCTCGGCATCGTGCTTGCGCAGTAGCGTCAGCGCCGCCGTGCCGCTGAACCGCGGCATCGTGTAGTCCGCGATGGCGATGTCCCATCGCTGCCGCTCCAAAGCGGCCGCCAACCCTTCGGGCGTATCGACGCGTTCCGACGTCACGTCGTAGCCGGCCCGCGCCAATTCGCGCACGAGCAGCGCGGCATCGTCTTCCGAGTCTTCGATCAGCAGCAGTCGAAGTCGGGTCATATCAGTACACGCCCAGGCCACTACGAACGACGCTTTCGTGCCCCGGTTCGTCGTTCAAGAAGACGACGCCAAGACTGCAATCGCGCGCGCTCGTGTAGTGAATCTAGACGCCTTCGAGGGAGCATGATCGAGCAGAGCATAATCTCTGCCCGGGGAAGCGGAATAACAAAAATGCAACCCGGCATATCCTCTATACAAAACCCTTCGCGCACCTACCCTGCCTCGCGCTCGTACTTCCGCCTTCTCCGGCGCCCTACGACCGCAGAACCGGATCTTTTATCGGCTCCTCACGCAGAGGCTGCAAGCGCGAGCAGTGACCAGTTTGCGCGGCCGAGGCGCTACCTCGCCGACAAGGATCAGGTTTCAAAGGTTTTGTTACACGCTCTAAGTAAGGGACCATGAGAGCCGTCGTGGTGGTCTCGGCTTGAAGGCGGACGAAGCGGTCGACGGTCACAGCCGCGCGCGAAACGCGACCGCCGACAAGTCGCTGCAGCAAGTCATGTCAGCTGCGATCGCGGATTTGCAGAAACTCGGGCGCACTCGTTAGCGAATCACTAGGCCCGATGCTCATTTGTGTGTTGGCCTGCGACGGGGCTCCTCCCGGCCACACAGGCGCGCGGATCGAGCCCCAGGCCCGTCGCAGGGCAATACACAAATGAGCCAGGGCCTATCCCCACACTGAAGCCTTCTTCGCCCAGCTCGTGTCCTGATATCGCTGCATGAAAGCTTTCGCGGTCTCCGCCAGCGCCGCGGCGTCGTTCGTCGCCTTGTAGCGTGAGACACCCGCCCAATACAGCGCTTCAGGCGCGGCTTCCGTCGACGGGTACTTCTCTACGATCTCGCGGAACCGACGCTCGGCATCGGCGAAGTCGCCGCGCGCGAACGCAGACTTCGCGAGGCCCAGCAGGAGCTGCGCCATGAAATCGTCGGCGGGAAGGAATCCTTCGATGCGATGCCGCTCTTCCCCCGACGAGTCGAGCACGAGGATGGTCGGCGTCCAGTGCGCGCTGAATTTTGCGCCGAGCCGCTTGAAGTCGTCCGCCTGGTCCTTGACGTGGACGCGGACCGGAACGAAGTTCGGGTCGACGAGCTGCACGACCCGCGGGTCCGGATACACCTCGGCATCCAGCCGAGCGCAGCCTCCTCACATGGGTGCAGCGCTGAAGTCGAGCAGCACGTGGCGCTTCTGCGCGCGTGCCTGCTCCAGCGCCGACTCGAAGCTCTTCAGCCACTGAATCTCGCGACGTTCCACCGCCATGATCGCCTCCTATACCTATCGGAGCACTCCTCCGACGGCGTGGCAAGCTCGGCCACGGATCACCGCGGATCGGCGGCCGATCGATCTACAGCGTGTCGCAGCAGACGAAACCACGGAAGCGAGGACCGAACCTCGCCGCCGACGACTGCCAGCGATCGATGTCGGCGGCAGTTCCGACGACGAAACCGATCTCGACAGATCGCCAGTCTGCAGCCGCCGTTTCCGGATCGAGCTCGAGGCAGAGGACGCGCGCGCCGCGCGCGAGCGGCAGCAGCACGCTCGCGGCGAGCGACCCCTTGCAATGCAGCGGCGACAACGCGAGCACCGTGTCGCGGGAGGTCAACGCGATCGAGCCCGACAACTCGACGACCCGCTTGACCAGCACCGCGTGCGCCGGACCTTCCTCGACGAGCGCGGCGACGCGGCTGACAATCGGCGGAATCGCTTCGGAGACATCATGCGCGTGCCGCGAGACAATCGTGGCGAGATCCTGGTACGTCCACTGCGTCATCCCGCGCGGGCTCCAGATCTCCAGCGCGATCTCCGTCCCGTGCCGCCCGACCGACGAGTCCAGCAGCTCGCCGATCGACTCCCCCGCAAGGTCCGGGTTGAGCGGCCGTAGCTCCTCGCCCATCGAGGGAAACGCGTGTTGAACGACGGCGTTCATCTGGACATCGACCCAATGGCGCCGCCAGTCGATCGTCTCGGGCGTGAAGGGATAGCGCTCCCGATCCTCTGGCTCAAGCTGGCCGTACAAATCGTGCGTGCGATCCGCCTGGTAGATCGGCTGTGCCGCGGAGAAGACCCAACGGGATGCTTCGAACATCGAATCGACGTCGCGAGCCGAACGCTCGCGTTGACGAAACCGGCTCGCGCCGCGTGCCGAGACGCTCCGCAGCGGGAGACGCTCCAGCAGTCCCGCTGCCCGATGCCACCAGCGGGCGCGCGCCGGAGCGGAATACCTGCGATACGTCTGGTCGGAGACAATCCGGTTCCTGATCGGCAGCCGGAACCGTTTCCGCCACGAGCCGCGCGCCAGGCGCCGCCGCTCGCGGCGCAGTCCGTCGGCCGTCAGATCGACAAGCGCTTCGGCGGAAAGGGGATTGCGGTCGCCCGACGTGAGGTGATAGATACCCGACGCCTTGCCGGCGAGCGTCATCGCGCCGATGACGATCGTCGCGTTTGCGGCGAAGTCCACCGGCATCACATCGATGACCTGCTGCCGCCCGATCGGATAGAACCGCTGGCCGCGCCAGCCCACGAGCGCGAGGCTTGCTAGCGGGCCGCCTGCCTCCATCCATCCAGGCATCGGATCGCGCACCGCGGCGCCGAGGATCGCGGGCCGGACAATCGACAGCGGCACCTCGCCATGCTGCGCGGCGAGCGCGCGCTCGCCCAGCGCCTTCGTGAACGTGTGCACGTTCGGCCAGCCCCACACTTCGGCGCGCGTGCGTCCTTCGGCGACGAGACGCTGCGTCAGCCAGCGCTCCGCCGCACCCTGCCCCGCCGAAGCCTTGGCGGAGGCGGGCGAATGCAGGCCGACCTCGGCGCGAATGCGCTGTACGGTGTCCTGGAGCGCCTGCATCTCGTCTCCGGGATAAAACGCGATGCCAAGCTCCTCGCGGCGCGGGTAGCCGTCGATGACGATGTCCTCGGCGATCGCACCGCTGCGCGTCCCGGAGACCGCAGCGGTCGAGACATGGACGACGGCGGGCGGCGTTTTCCGTCCTGCGGCGCGCCAGCCGAGCGCGAACCGAATGAGTTCGTCCGGTCCAGTTGTGTTCGCGCCGAGCGCCGCGTCGAGAGGCCCATCGAGCTCGGTGTGCGCCGCGCAGTTGATGATCAGGTCGAGGCACGACGAGAGCTCATGGAAGATGTCCGGCGTCAACCCGAGATGCGGCTGCGCGATGTCCCCGCTGATCACGGCGATGCGAGAACCCGCGAGCTCCTCGATGCGCCGGCCCGCCCGGCGCAGCGGCCGGAACAGCTCCGACCCGAGCACGCGCGCGCGAAAGCGCTCCGCCGCCGATTCGTTCGGTCGCGGACGCACGAGACACGCGATGCGCAGGCTCTCGGGCCCGTGCACGATCAATTGATGGAGGACGACTTTACCGAGGAGACCTGTGACGCCTGTGAGGAGCAGCGTCTTGTCGCGAAGGATCTCGGCAACCGGAGGCAGCACGAAGCCATATTAGCGTGAGGCCGTCGCCACACGGATCTCGCGGATGCATCCTCTGACGACCACGGATGTCACGGATGCTTGCCACGTACACGACCACAGATTCCACGGATAACGCAGAGGCTTCACGTCTGACAACCCACGGATCTCACGGATGCTTCCCACGTACACACGACCACGGATTCCACGGATAACGCAGATGCTTCACCTCTGACGACCATGGATCTCTCAGATGCGTGCCACGTACACGACCACGGATTAAACGGATAACGCGGATGCTTGGATGCCTGACGAGCACGAATCTCTCACGTGGTTGCTACGTACACGACGACGGATTGACGATGCCACGGATGCCCGGGACGTCCAGTACGCTGGCTTGCCGTTCAATCTCGCGCCCAACGTCCCGCGCGCGACCGCGGTGAATCGTACCGGGTTGGTCGGAGGGCCCATTCGTTGAGAGGATGGACCCATGGGACGACCGAGTCGATTTGCCCCCGAGGTGCGGGAGCGCGCGATCCGGATGGTGCGAGAGCATGGCGCGGAGTATCCGTCGCAGTGGGCGGCGATCAAGGCGATCGCCCCTAAGTTGGGCTGCACGGATGAGACGTTGCGGCGGTGGGTCCGCCAGGCGGAGCGGGATGCGGGTGAGCGTCCGGGCCTGACGACCGATGAACGCCAGCAATTGAAAGCCCTCCAGCGCGAGAATGTCGAATTGAAACGCGCCAACGAGATTCTGCGCAAGGCGTCCGCATATTTTGCCCAGGCGGAGCTCGACCGCCGCGGGAAGTGATGGTCGGCTTCATCGATGACCATCGGGATCGGTATGGGGTCGAGTCGATCTGCGCCGTTCTGCCGATCGCCCCTTCCACGTACTTTCGGCATCGCGCGCAGCAGATGGACCCGACGCGTCGGTCTGCCCGGGCGCACCGCGATGAGGCGCTGCGGGTCGCGATTCAGCGCGTCTGGGACACGCACCATCAGGTCTATGGCCCCCGGAAGGTCTGGCGCCAGCTGCGGCGCGAGGGCGTCGCCGTCGCCCGCTGCACCGTCCGCCGGCTGATGCGGGCGATGGGACTGGCCGGTGCCGTGCGCGGCCGCGCCTGGGTGACGACGACCCAGGCCGCCGCGCCGGCGGCGCGCCCGCCCGATCTTGTCGACCGGCAGTTCACGGCCACGCGGCCGAATCAGCTCTGGGTCTCGGACTACTTCACATCCGTCGCCACGTGGCGCGGGTTTGTCTATGTCGCCTTCGTCATCGACGTCTTCGCACGACGGATTGTCGGCTGGCGCGTCTCGGCGTCGCTCCGCACGGACTTCGTCCTCGATGCGCTCGAGCAAGCGATCTATGACCGTCGGGCCGAGATGCCCGCTGGGCTTGTCCATCACAGCGACCGCGGCACCCAGTACCTCTCGATGCGCTACAGCGACCGCCTGGCGGACGCAGGCATCGCGCCGTCGGTCGGCAGCCGGGGGGACTCCTACGATAACGCCGTCGCCGAATCGGTGATTGGGCTCTTCAAAACGGAGGTGATTCGACGGAAAGGACCGTGGCGACACCTCGAAACCGTGGAATTCGCCACCCTCGACTGGGTGGATTGTTCAACACGCGGCGGTTGCTCGAGCCGATCGGCTACGTGCCGCCGGCCGAGTTCGAGGCGCGCTACTATGAGCAGACCGCAGTGGCCTGACTCACATAACTCGCCCTCCGAGTATCTCGGTACGATTCACGGCACCAGTGAGTTGGATCACGATCCAGATTCCCACGGATCACCTGGGATCTGCACGCCTCGCGCACGGCGCGCGAATCACGGTAACTGTCAGATCGAGTCTTGGCGTCACGGCGAGAATCCGTGGCTAGCCGAATCCGCAGTGATCCTAATTCGTGGCTTCATGTGAACCCGTCCTGATCCGCGGTGATCCGTGGCTTCAGACGAATCCGTCGTGATCCGCGGTGATTCGTGCCTTTAGGGCGCTTCACCGGGCTGGAGCCTCGATCTGCGTCCATCTGCGTTAATCTGCGGCTGGAATTAGATCTGCGGCTTGAAACGGATCCGCGGCCGTCACCGTAAGGCCAGCAGAGGGGCGACGCCATCGCGCTCGATCTACGGGCCCTGCCCGACGCGCGTCTCGTGGTCCAGGCCCGGGCCGGCGCGCAGCCCGCCTTCCGGGAAATCGTCCGCCGCTACGAGCGGCCGGTGCGCAGCCTGATCGCGCGCATGGTCGGCGACCCGGCGCTGGCGGAGGACCTCGCTCAGGACACGTTCCTCAAAGCGTTTCGCAGCCTCTCCACGTTCGACACCACGCGAAAGTTCTCGAGCTGGCTGTTCCGGATTGCCAACAACACGGCAATCGACGCCCTCCGCCGCCGGCTGCACGCCGTCGTCGAGCTCGACGGACCGGAAACGGTGCTGGAGCCGCCGCTCCCACCGCCTGACCCGGCCGAGGAGGCGGAACTGGGACGCGCGCTCGACACCGCCCTCGACCGGCTGCGGCCCGACTACCGCATGGCGGTTCTGCTCCGGTACCAAGAAGGCTGTTCGTACACCGAAATCGGCGAAAGCCTGTCGATCCCGGAAGGGACCGCAAAAACGTTCGTGCACCGGGGCCGCAAACTGCTCGCTGAAATGCTCGACCGGGCGGGATGGCGACCCGTGTAGGCCCGGTCTTCAGACCGGGCGTATTCGGACTTGAAACGCGTTTGAAGAGACCTGCGTAAGGCCTAGTGAGCATGAATTCTGACCTCCACCGCTGGCTGTCGGCGGACCGCGCCGGGCGCGACGACGAGGCGGATGCCGCGTTCAAGACGGTGTTCCGCGCGACGCGACTCGACGCCCGGCCGGCGTTCGTCGACGGCGTGATGGACGCAATCGCGCAGGACACGACGCGCCGCAAGCGGCGCGCGCGCATCGCCGCGGTGACGGGTCTCGCGGCCAGCATTTTCATCGGCCTGATTCTGACGGTCGCGCTCATCGCCAAGGGTCCCCGGATCCTCGTCTGGGCGGTGGACTCGGCCGTCGCGGCGACCGTGTGGATGTCCGCCGCGCTCGAGAACGGCCTCGACCTGTGGGGAATCCTCGGACAGATCGCGAGCGCCGCGGCCGCCGTCATTACGACGCCGCAGGTAGCGTCGGTGCTCATCGCGATCCAGGCGATCGGCGCGGCCGCGCTTTACGGTCTTCATCGGATTTTAGGTTCTGAACAGGAGTCTTCCTGATGGCTTTCTTCCGCTCGTCAGCAGGCCTAGAGGCCTGCGCTACGCTTCGCTCCACGGCAGGCCTGAAGGCTTGCGCTACGGCCCTTCGCTCCTCGGCAGGCCTGAAAGCCTGCGCTACGCTTCTCTTGGTGCTGTGGGCCGCGGGCGGAGACGCGGCAGCAGCGCCCGCGCCGGCGCAACGATCGAGCGAGCGGCGCTCCGCCGACGAACTGCGCGAGCGTCTCGCCGCGCGCTACGACATCCTGCCGCTGACGCGCGGCATCGCGCTGCGATCCAAATCGCGGCCCGCGCTGCTCGTCGAGATCATGAACGACGGCGAAATCGCCATCGACGGCGCGCCGGTCTCGGGTCGCGAACTGCGCGACCGCTTCGGCGCGGACGCGGATCTGATCCTGCAACTTTCGTATCTCGACGCCGACCAGCGCCGCGCTCTCGTCGGAAGCGACAAACGCGAGCAAGCCGAGATGCCGCCGCCGCATCCGCCGGAACCGACGCATCCTCCCGAGGGGCACACGCCCGACCAACGGGACGACCGCGTCCGCGAGCACATCGGCGAGCGCGTCGCCGTCTTTGGCGGTGTGAGCGTTGAACGGGATCAGGTGGTGGACGGCCAGGTCGTCACCGTATTCGGTTCGTCGCGGATCGACGGCGAAGTACGCGATCAGGTAGTCGCCGTCTTCGGAACGATCGAGCTCGGCCCCGAGTCGCGCGTCGACGGCGACGTGACCGTTGTCGGCGGCCGGCTGCACCGGGCGCCGGGATCGGTCGTCACCGGAAGCGCGCGAGAGATCGGCCTGGGCGGCGCCCCGAGCTTCAGCATTCACGCCATGCCGTGGTGGGACACGATGTACATGTTCCACCCATTCTCGTACACCGCGCGGCTGATGGGCACCGTCTTCCGGCTGATCCTCCTCATGCTGCTCGGCGCCATTGCGCTCCTCATCGCGCGCGAACCGGTCGAGCGGATCGCCGATCGGATGACCGCCGAGCCGCTCAAGGCGGCCGTCGTGGGCGTCCTCGCGGAGCTGCTCTTCTTCCCGCTGCTCGTGCTGACCTGCGTGATTCTGGCGATCACCATCATCGGGATTCCGCTGCTGCTCTTCGTGCCGTTCCTGATCGTCGGCCTGCTGTTCGTGCTGCTCGGCGGCTTCATCGGCGCGGCGTACAGCATCGGCGGCCTCGCGAGCGCCCGGCTCGGCTCGGAGACGCGTCAACCGTACGTGAGGCTTGTCCTCGGCATCTTCATCATCTTTCTCCCGCTGCTGTTGTCTCGGCTTTTCGGCGTCGTCGGTGGGCCGATGTATATCTTCGCCGGCGTCCTCGCCCTGTTCGCGTTCCTCATCGAATACGTGGCGTGGACGATGGGCTTCGGCGCGGCGTTGATGGGCATGTTCGACCGGTGGCGATCGGCGCGACGGCCGACCGCAGATTCCTCCGGAATCCCGACCACGAATTCGACGGATACTCGTGGGGTCACCACGGATACCACGGATTCGCCCGTCATCTAGTAGCTTGTGGACGACGCATTGGCGTGTCGTGGTACGCGACGACCGTCATTTAACGGCACCTCGCTGCGCACTTTTTGTAAAGCCATTTCGGTAATCGACGGTTTCACGCCGGATTCCGGGCGTTGTTCGCTGGCACGCCCTTTGGGTCTAGAGGGCGCGAGACCTGACCGTCGCACGCGTCCCAGGGGTGGGGTACGTGCGCCGTGCGGTTACCGGAGGACCGGATGGTGACGTTTGCGCTCGTGGTGTTGCCGCTCTCGCTCTCGCTCCAGACTGGATCCCCTGAAGCATTGCCGCCGATCCGGGAGCTCGTGAAGGTGCACGGGATCTCCGAGCAGGTCCTCGTCGGCGAGGACGCGCAGCTGACCCCGGCGGAGCTGCTGAGCGAGACGACTCTGGTGATTCGCGGCGTCGTTCGCAGCAGGAACGATCGGCTCTCGAACGACGGCCGCACGGTCCTGACCGACTACGCGATCGAGGTGGTCGACCCGATCCATCCACAGAACGGCTGGCTCCGCGTCCAGGACGTCATCACCGTGCGGCGCCCCGAGGGAGCGGTCAACGTTTCCGGGCGGACGTTCGTCTCGCGCGAGAACGACTTTCCCGGATTCGGCTTCAGCGAGGAGTACTTCCTGTTCCTCCGCCAGGGAGACACCGGCGTGCACTACATCGTCGGCGGTCGGCAGGGCGCGTATCGCGTGAGCCACGGCAGCGTTCCGATGTTCACCGGGCGGCCGAGGGATCCTGAAGTGCCGGTCACGGAGTTCACGCGCGGCGTGCGCGCGGAGATCGAGCGGCAGGCGCAGCCGCCGATTCAGCCGGTGCCCGTGCCGGTCGGCGGCGAGACCGCGCGCGTGCGCGTTCCAGACGGCCGCTAAAGAGCTATCACGTACACGCCGTAGAGGCCCTGACGCATCATCCGGCGGAGGCTGGCCGTTGCTTCGCGCGGCGATGGAACCTTCGCGCCAGCAGTCCGGCAACGCCCGTGCCCAGGAGGACCAACGACGTAGGCTCGGGGACCGGACTGGCTGCAGGTATCACCTCCCAGTGCGAATGTTGATCGGGGTACACGAATGCGGTGTTGATGAACGTTGAAGGATCGACCGTGCGCCCCAGGACGAGCCCCTCCGATAGTCGACCCCCGTTTCCCATACCACTGTGGATGGTGAACTCGACGGCACCATCAAACGTGCCGTCGTTGAAGGAGCTGAAGTCGATGATCGTCGGAACTCCCAGCGCGAACGGGCTCGTCGAGGCTTTGAAAGACGAACTCGGAGCGCGAGTGGGATCAAACGGCGCCGTGTATGAGCCGAGCACCGTGCCCCGGTCGATCACGCGGACCGTGTACGAATCGATTGGCTCGATCGGGATCATGAATGTGGTGAATGCGAGGACGTCCAGCGTGTCCATCGGGGGTGGCGGATCGTACCCGCGCATGTCGAAGCTGACGCGCAGAACGTCTCCGGCCCTGAAGCCAGGCCAGAACACGACGCCAGTCGATTCAATGGTCACCGGATCGGCTTGCACCGGGACGCTTGATGCGGAAAAGGTCACTCCAACCAGCATCGCCGAGGTCAACAGTTTCCGGATACTCATCGGTTGCTCCTGGTCAGGTCCATGGCTAAAGCCGCTCGCACCACACCGGGAACCGCAGTGACCGTCGTGGTGTTGGAATCCACATGACAAAACATCGGAAACTTCGTCGCTACTACTGGACCTTCGCGTCGGAGCGGCTAAGGTTTCAAGTGGGATACGGTACTGATTCGCGTGCCGCAGCAAGGCGTGTGCCCGCTGTTCCGATATGTTTGACCCGTGCGGGTGAGTGCCGGGCGATCGTCGACGGGGAGAGCGTGGGTTCGGCTACGACTTCACCGGAGTGGGCTGCTGCCTAGAGTCGCCGACGACTTGGAACACGACCTCGCGTTTGCGGGCGCGGGTGTCGAGCTCGAGCAGCAGGATCTGCTGCCACGTGCCGACGAGCAGCCGCCCTTCCGCAAACGGCACCGTCAGCGACGGCCCAAGCAGCGCCGCGCGGACGTGACTCGACCCGTTATCGTCTCCCCACCGCAGATGATGCTGATAGTCGCCACGCCGCGGCGCCAGCTGCTCGAAGAGCCGGTTCAGATCCGCTACCGCGCCCGGCTCGAACTCGATCGTCGTAACCGCAGCCGTTGACGCGACGACAAACACGGTGACGACGCCGGCAGCCATGCCGGACTCGGCGACCGCCGCAGATACGGCTTCCGTCAGATCGTGCGCGTCACCCTGTCCGCGGGTCGAGACGTGATGGCGCGTCGTGGTCACCATGACGTTTTAGAACCTGAACAGCCTCGTGACCTTCGCCACGAACGCGCGATTGCGGAGCGACGCGTTGCCTCGCGCGATGGTGTTGTGCTCGTCGGTCCAGACCAGAAAGAACTCGCTGCCTGGCCGGTACTCCCACCGGAACCGCAGGTTGCTGCTGAACGTGCTGTCGGTCGAGTTGTACTGAAGCAGCGCGCTGGCGAACATCCGCGGCGAAAACCCGTAGTCGGTCCGCGCCCGATACAACTCCTGCGTGACGTCACCGCCGGGAAGATCCACCCAGTTCACCGTGATACCTGGCTCGAGCGAAAAGCGCTTCGTGAACGACACGCGGGCTGACGTGAAGCTGATCGAGGTGATCGTCCCGTCGTAGAACCCGCCGGCCTGCAGCGCAATCGTGCCGGAGACGCGGCGCTGCTGGCCCAGCGCGTACGACAGCAGGACGTCGTCGAAGTTATAGCCGCCGGGCGGCACCACCACGCCGCCGATCGTGAAGGGAAGGACGAGCAGCTCGTAGTTGCGGTTCGCCTCGACCGTGAACTGGTCGCTCGAGTTGAACTCGATGTTGAACCGACCGGTCTGCTGCCGCGTCTCGAGTGAGTCGGCGCCGTTCAGGATGTATTCGAGACCCGCCTCCCAGGTGAACTTCCGCACCGCGTTCAGGATGCTTGGGGATTCGCGGCGGGCGGGCCGGGGGCTGAAGCGGAGGAGCCCGAACGATCTGCGGATGTCATCGCGGCGGACGAACCCGACTTCCGGGTTGAATACGTCTCCAATCTTGAGGTACTCGGCTTTCGCACCGTAGCGGTCGTGGTTGTATTCGAAGCGGCCCTGGTAACTTTCTGGATCGCCCTCGAGGCCGTCGGTCGCGGTGCGCGCGTAGTACGCGCCCATCGCGACGTTCTCATAGAACGAAAACGCTGCGTCCGCCCCGTATCCCTGGTTCGACCCGTCGCCGACCGTCGACACCGATCGATTCGTGAACATCGCACCGATCGTGCTGCGGCGCAGGATGTCGCGCTTGACGCGGATGACGGTGAAGTTGGTCGGCTCGCTTCTGGAGACGGTCTCCTCGCCTGTCTCGATGTTCATCACGCCAACGGCGTATTCGCCGACTTTACCCGTCAGCCGTCCGCCGGCGATGATCGGCACCTCGCGATTGCGGTTCAGGCCGATCTGGCGGCTGTAAAAGAGATACGGGGTATCGCTCAACGCCGCGGTCGTCATCGGCCCCGTGCTCGGACCGCCGCGCGCGAAGTCGAAGATCCCGCGGCCTTCGAGGAAGAAATCACGCTTCTCCGGAAAAAAGAGATTGAATCGGGTCAGGTTGACCTGCTGCTCGTCGATCTCCACCTGCGCGAAGTCGGTGTTTATGGTGAGATCCGCGGTGAGATTGGCGGTGACGCCGTACTTGACGTCACCGCCGATGTCGCCATCGAGATCGTCGGAGATCGGCGGGTTCCGTACGCGATCGGTCGTCATTCGCGAGATGGCGTACGGCTTGAGCTCGAGGTTGCGGCTCGCAGGCGGCAGATCGAGGCCGACGAGCGTACCAGCGGCGGAAATGCGGTTGAGCGCCTGCGGCCCGGCGAGGAACGCAGGCACGGGCGTCAGATACGTCCACTCGTTCTTGCGCCGGATCGATCGGCGCAGCTGGATGCCCCACACCTGATCCTGGCCAGATCGATACCGAAGCGTCTTGAACGGAATCGCCATCTCGACGGTCCATCCACCCTCGAATCGGCCGGTTCGCACGTTCCAGACCGGGTTCCAGTCGGTGTTCGACTGCCCTTCATCGACGACGGAATAGTCGGCGAGCGCGCCGAGCGGGTTCGTATAGAACATGAAGCCGCTGCGCCGGTCGTAGAACGTGTCGAACATCACGCCGAAAGTGTCGTTCTGGCGCAGCTGGTTCGTATCGCGGCGTAATTCGTTCGCGACCCACTTCTCGGGCGGCGCCGAATCCCAGCAGCGCGCGCCGACGTACATATTGGTCGCATCGAACATCACCCACACATCGGTGCGTTCGGACGATGGAGCGCCGGCTTTGGGGACGACCTGGATGAATCCGCCGAACGGCGGATTCTCGGAGTAGACGGCCTCGTCGAGCGCGCCGTCGAGGTTCAGCGGCTCGTTCAGCCGAAGCGCCCGAACCGTCGCGCGGCCCGCAGCGTCGCGGGTGATCGTCTCCGGCGCGACGGGCGGCGCCGGCCCGTCGATGATGAAGCCATCGGTGCGGTTGGGCACGGGCGCGCCGGCTGCTTGCTGCGCGGCGGCACTGACACGGGGCGCCCCCGCTACGAAGAGGAGAGCGCCCGCTACGGCAGCCAGTCCTGGAGAAGACGCACGCATCGGGCCTGGTGTGCGCCGCAGTCTACTACGCCGGCGTCCGCGTCAGGCCGTCACCGACGCCACGGCCTGCAGATGCCGGACGATCTCCGACTTGGGCCGGACGCCGACGATCCGATCGACCTCGCGGCCGTCCTTGAAGATGAGCAACGTTGGAATGCTGCGGACGGCGAACCGCTCGGCGGTCGCCGGGTTCTCGTCGACGTTCATCTTCGCGACGCGCACGCGGCCTGCCAGCTCCCCGGCAAGCTCCTCGATGACCGGCGCCACCACGCGGCACGGGCCGCACCAGGGCGCCCACATATCGAGCAGCACCGGCAGCGGCGACTGCTCGACGTCGGTGGCGAACGTCGCATCCGTGATGGTCAGCGGAGCGGTGGGAACCGGCAGCGGGGTTTTGCACTTTCCGCATACCGGCTTGCGAGTACCTGCCCGTTGTTCCGCACGGACCCGATTGGTGGTGCCGCATGCCGGACAGCGGACGAGCTGCACGTCTGGGATTGTCGAAGGCATAGTCAATCTCTCACGGCGCGCGTGGCGAATCAGCCCAGCCAGCGCGGCCGTAGCCGCATCCTTCTTCCTGTTAGTTCCTCGGGACTCGTGCCTCGGGCCTCGGGCCGTGCCTCGTTCCTCGGGCCTCGGGCCGTGCCTGGTTGCTCGTGCCTCGGCCCGTGCCTGGTTCCTCGTGCTCGAGGAACGAGATCCGAGGCACCGACCGAGGCCCGAGGAACGAGGCCCGAGGTCCGCGTAACCCATCAGCGCGCCACGGTCGCGGGCGGCAGCATGAGGGACTCTTTCAGCCTTTCCGAGCATCGGAATCCACTCAGCCGCTATCTGATCGCCCAGATCGAGCGACGCGACTTCGATTTCGGCTCGCTTACCCAGCAGTGCCTTCGACATCCGATCGAAGAACGAACGCCAGTCTGATCGCGCGACGCTCAGCAATTGCGCCATGTTTGCTCTCCTCTGAAGAGCGTCCAGACGATCTACCGGTGAGCACGATCGATACCAAGCGCCAACCTGTGCGCTTCCGGAATCGATCCGATTGCTGAGGCGCAAACCACAACCCGCCTGACTGGACCTGCGCCTTCCCTCTCACCTACGATGCAGTCATGAAACCCGCGGCTCCGATCCCATCCCGTCCGTTCGGCAAGACCGGTGTCAACGTCTCCGCGATCGGATTTGGCGGCTATCACCTCGGCACGGTCTCGTCAAAGCGTGAAGCGGTCACGCTCGTGCAGAAGGCCGTGGATGCCGGCATCACCTTCATGGACAACGCGTGGGAGTACCACGACGGGCGCAGCGAAGAGCTGATGGGTGCGGCGCTCGAGGGACGCCGCGATCGGGTCTTCCTGATGACGAAGGTCTGCACGCACGGACGCGACGCGAAGACGGCGATGCGTCAACTGGAACAGTCGCTCCGGCGTCTCAAGACCGATTATCTAGATCTCTGGCAGATCCACGAGGTCGTGTACGACAACGATCCCGAGCGACACTTCGCGAAGGGCGGCGTGGTCGAAGCCATCGACCGCGCGAAGCGCGAAGGCAAGACGCGCTTCGTCGGATTCACCGGCCATAAGGACCCGTCGATTCACCTTCGGATGCTGTCGTACGACTATCCGTTCGATGCGTGCCAGCTGCCGCTGAACTGCTTCGACGGCGCGTTTCGCAGCTTTGAAACGCAGGTTCTTCCGGAGCTCGTGCGGCGCAAGATCGCGCCCATCGGGATGAAGAGTCTTGGGGGCCGCGGCGAGGCGGTGAAAAAGCGCATCGTCTCCGCGCCGGACGCTATCCGTTACGCGATGAGCCTGCCGATCGCCACCCTGGTCAGCGGGATCGCTTCGCAAACCGTGCTGCGTCAGAACCTGAAGGTCGCGCGCGGCTTCACGGCGATGAGCGATGCCGAGATGCAGGCGCTCCGGAGCCGCTTGCGGGACGTCGCGGGCGATGGACGGTTCGAGCTATACAAGACATCGATGCAGCACGAAGGACCCATCGGCCGGCGCGAGCACGGGTTCCCGGCCGAAGAGGCCGTCGCGCGCTGATCGGCGATCCGTGGGATCATCCACGCACTCAGGTTCACACGCGGCGGCGCGCCCACCGGATCATATTCAGCGCCTTGACGTCTTCTTCGGCAGGTAGCCGGGCGCGTTGACTTACAGCGGATTGTCCGGATAGATCAGCGTCCGCCACATGTGCGCTACCGGGCTTCCGTCGAATCCGAGCCCTTCCTTCGGCTGCTTGAAGTGGCGTCCAACGATATCGATGAACGGCTCGATCGAGACGACCATGTCCTTGTTGAACGCGTACTGGTCGTGCACGGTCACGAGCCGCGCCTCCATGTACCATCGGTGCTTGCGCGCGTACTCGTACGCTTCCTTGATGTGCGGCTGCGGCACGTAATCCTTCCCGAAGATTCGGTTGTACATCTCCGGATACTCGTACCCCACGGACTGATCGGGATAGAAACGGAGGCACTGGTGGTATCGAATCGCCCAGGCCACCTTTTCTGAGACATAGGGTTCGACCAGCTGCGCGCCCCACCAGCCGTGATCAACCTTGATCAGATTCAAGACGACGTCGTGCAGAAGGCACGCCAGTATCGTTTCTTCCTTCTGCCCCTTCTTGAGCGCATCGGTCGCGCTCTGAAGGACGTGCGTGGCCGGCGCAAAACGATGCGTGAAGAAATCGAGGATCGTCGGTCGGTCCGGCATCGTCGAGAGCGGCATCATGCGCCGCGTCTCGCCGTCGCGTGACGGA
>DATAEE010000403.1:0-7501 GCA_036258175.1 Vicinamibacterales bacterium | reverse complement strand
GATGAGGTCGGCGAACGGACGCATGAACTGGCGGCCCCAGAGCTGCGAATCTTCGGCCACGTCGACCAGCTCCGTCTGAATGTTCAACGTGTCGCCGCGCTGCACCACGCGGCCGGTGAGGACAGCTCGCACGGTCAACTCACGTCCTATCGTCGGCAGATCGATCTCGCGGCCCTTGTACCGGAATACCGTGCTCCTCGGCACGACGCGCAGCTGCGGCAGCTGCGAGAGGCTGTTGATCAGGTTTTCCGTGATGCCGTCGCTGAGATACTCGGCGTTCGGATCAGCCCCGACGTTGACGAACGGCAGGACCGCGAGCGACTCGATCGGGCCGCCGCTCGGCGGCCGGGG
The DNA here is from genome assembly GCA_036258175.1 of Vicinamibacterales bacterium. Classification (GTDB taxonomy): domain Bacteria; phylum Acidobacteriota; class Vicinamibacteria; order Vicinamibacterales; family 2-12-FULL-66-21; genus DATAEE01. Next base: position 7,150 of record DATAEE010000403.1, on the reverse strand, counting down.
ATTCCAGAATCGCCATCCCACGAGAACGGCCGCAAGAATTGCCAGTGCTGTGGCTGTGGCAATGATCGCAGGCCGGCGACGGGGCGCAAGCCGGTCTTTCGCCACTGCCGCGATGCCGCCTGCCGCCTCCAGCTCGCCGGAATGGCTGTCCTGCCTGAGATGGTGAAGGTCGTTCCGGAGATCCTTCGCACTCTGGTAGCGGTATTCGGGATCCTTCACCAGGCAGTGCTTGACGATACGCGCGAGCTCGCGCGGACACGCCGGCTTCAGGTCGGCGATGGAGGTCGGCGTGTCCTTGATGATCGACGAGAGCAGCGAGACGCTCGTGTCCCCCTTGAACGGCCGCTCGCCGGTCGCCAGCTCGAAGAGGATGACGCCCAGCGAGAAGATGTCGGACCGCTGATCGACAGATCGCCCCTCCGCCTGCTCCGGCGACATGTACGCCACGGTTCCGACGATGCGCCCTTCGCCGGTTTCCAGCGTCGTCGGCAACCCGCTCGCGCTCGGCGCGACCGGTGACGGATCCATCAGCTTCGCGAGCCCGAAGTCGAGTACCTTCACCCGCCCGTCGGCGGTCACCATGACGTTGGCCGGTTTGAGGTCGCGGTGGGTGATCCCTTTCTGATGCGCGGCGCTGACGGCGTCAGCCAGCGGAATCACAAGCGGGAGGATGCGCCCGAGTGGTAGACCACCCTTGACGATCAGATCGGAGAGCGGCTGTCCTTCGACCAGCTCCATCGTGAGGAAGAGCACCCCGCCGGCGTCCTCGACGGAATAGATCGTGACGATGTTGGGATGGTTCAAGGCCGCGACGCTCTGCGCCTCGCGCTCGAAGCGCGCGCGTCGCTCGGGATCGGCCGCGAACTCCGCATTGAGCACTTTGAGCGCGACGGTTCGCCTGAGCCTGGGGTCTTGCGCGCGATACACCTCGCCCATTCCGCCTGATCCCAGGAGCGCCTGGATTTCGTACGAGCCGAGACGGCTGCCGGGTGACAGCATGCTTCGCCAGATTCTAAGCGAATGCGCCTACTCCGCCGGCGCGACGACCTCGAGCAGCTCGCGTCTGGCGCCCACGACTGCCTTCAGAGGAATCGTGCGATCGAAGGTGGCGAGTCGACCACGCCGTCGCTTGGCGAGTCCCAGAAGATAGATGTCAGTAGTGTGACGACTGGTCACGAACGCGGGGTCGAACAACGTCTCGTCACGCAGCGAGACGTCACCCGCCCAGAACTGATATTGCGGACCTCTGCAGAATCGCCGAAGCCGCGCAATCAGCTCCGACGGGCGCGAGATGGCAGCGCCGTACGTCGGGTTGGCAAGCACTCGCACGAAGCCGGCCTCGGTCACCGGACAGGTGGCCCACCCCTCCGACGCGTTGTCGGCGAACCAGTCGTGAGCCGTTTCGTGATGAATGTGGTCGGGATCGAAGAGCGCAACGAGCAGGTTGACATCGAGGAGCGCCGCCGTCACGGCTGATCGCGCAGCTCGTTGACCAGCCGCATCGTCGGCCTGGGCGCTTCGGCGGACCGTCGAGGAAGAATCGGGACGCCGTTCCGCAGCCGCGCACGATCCGCGCTCGACGCAGGCTCGAGCCCTTTGCGCGCCAGCTCCGACAGCACCTGGCCGGCCGTCAGCTGACGGCTCGCAGCAATCTCCTTCGCGGCCTGGAGGACGTCGTCATCTATGTCGAGCGTGGTGCGCATCGCCAGATCATCACGCATCACGCATCAGATGTCAACCCCCCGCCTTCGCGGCTCGATCAACTCCGCTTCGGCGCGGCAGGCCCGCCCACTCTCCGCGCACCGTCGCTCCCACGCGCTCTGACCCTAGGTCCGAGGGACGAGGCACCGCCCGAGCGACGAGGAACGAGGCACCGCCCGAGCGACGAGGCACGAGGTCCGAGGCCCGTTCGTGGTTACTCCCCCCGCATCGCCTCAGTTGGACTCACGGTCGCCGCTTTGCGCGCCGGGATCAGGATGGCTGCGACCGAGACGACCATGAGCGCGAGTACGCCGGCAAAGAGTGCGCGGGGATCGTGCGGTGCGACGCCGAACAGCATGGCGCGGAATGCGTGACCGGCGGCGAGCGTCAGGACCAGGCCGACCGCCATCCCTGACACGACGAGCCGGCTCGCGCCGGTCAGCACGAGGCGGATCAGATCGAGAGGCGACGCACCGAGCGCCATTCGGACGCCGAGCTCGCGGTGGCGCTCGGCGACGAGGAGCATCAGCAGGCCATACATCCCGAGCGCGGCGAGGCCGAGCGCGGCGGCGGCGAACAGCGCGAGCAGCCGCGCGTTGATCCGCGGCTGCTCGAGCCCGTCGCCGATCACCTCGTCCAGCATCTTGATGCCGAACACGGGACGTCCGGGGTCGAGCGAGCGCACGAGGTGCCTGACGGCCGCGATGACGGTACGAGGATCGCCCTCGGCGCGGACGACGTATGACGGGTCGGGCCACCAGCCGGCGCCCACGCACATATAGATGTAGGGCATGACGGGCGCTGAGGCGCCGTCCTCGAGCACATTGCCGATGACGCCGACGATGCGCGAGGGTGGAAACTGTTCGAGGCGGAGCTGACGGCCGACGAGCGAGGTGCCACCGCCGTACAGATCGACGAACCGGCGGTTGACGATGACAGAGCGGCCTTGGGTCACGCCGAGCTGAAGATCGGGACACCATTCACCCGCCACGAGGCCGACGCGCAGCGCCTCAAGGTAGCCGGCGCTCACGCTACGCGTACCGACCGTGAGCTTGCCGTCCTCGCCCGGACCGGCGACACCGTCGACACGCACCTGGTAGCGGAGCGTCGCGCCGCCGGCCGGGAGGAAGTTCGTAAAGCCGGCCGCTTGGACGCCGGGAAGCTGCTGCAGGCCGGTGAGGATCTGCTGCTGAAGCTGCCTCACCAGCTTGCGGTCCTCGTCCCACGCGGCGCCGACATGAAACGTGAAGACGTTGGCGGTCTCGAATCCGAGCGCCACGCGCGTCATCGCGCCGTAGCTGCGCACGAGCAACGCGGCAGATCCGGCGAGCAGCATGCTGAGCGCGATCTGCGAGACGACGAGCGCGCCCTGCAGACGATGGCGGCCGCCGCTGACGCGGCGGCCCGTTGGCGTCAGCATCGGGAGAATCTCGCGCCGCGCGGCGAAGAGCGCCGGAATGAGGCCGAACGCGCCGACTGCCAGGAGGCTCGCGCCCGCGGCAAACCCGAGCGCCCGTGCGTCGAGCGCGACTTCCACCATGCGCGGAACCGTCGCGAACGTCGTCGCGATGGCCCGCGTGAGCCAGACCGAGGCCGCGGCGCCGGCAGCGCAGCCGGCCACGGCGATGAGGACCGCCTCGAGCAGGACGACGGTCACGATCTGCCGGTCCGAGGCGCCAATGGCGCGCCGGATCGCGAACTCGCCGGCGCGGCGGTGCAGCTGCACGAGCATCAGCCCCGCGACGTTGGCGATCGCGATGACGAACAGCAGTGCCACCGCGCCGAACAGGAGGACCAGCGCCCGACGGTAGTCTCCGACGCGGACCTCCTTCAAGTCGCGGATTTCGACGGCCGAGTCCTTATCAGTCTTCGGGTACTGCCCGCCGAGCGCGTGCTGCACCCGCGCGAGATCCGCGCGGGCCTGCTCGAGCGTGACGCCGGGAGACATGCGGCCAACGCCGCCGAGAAAGCGCGCGTCCCGCGCGTTCAACAACCAGTCGTTGAACTGCGCCGGAATCCAGACGTCGGTCGCAGCGCTCGTGAACTCCCGCGGCATGACGCCGACGATCGCGTACCCGCGGCCGCCGATCGTCAGCGTCTTCCCGACCACCGACAGGTCGCGCGCGAATCGCCTCGTCCAGAGTGCCTCGCTGATGACCGCAGCGGTCGGCCCGCCGAATCGTTCCTCTTCGTCCGTGAAAGTCCTGCCGTGGACCGGCGCCATTCCGAACACTTTGAAGAAGCGCGCCGACACGCGCCGTCCTTCGAGGCGCTCCGGCTCGCCGCCGCTCGTGTCGGTCACGTTCTCCGAGTAGCTGCCCGCGATCGCGGCGAACGTCCGGTTCAGCCGGTTCCAGTCCTCGAGCCGCACCGGCGCGACGAGGCTCGTCCGCTCCTGCCCTGATGTCCTCGCCTCGTAGATGCTGACGAGCTGACCGCCGTCCGGAAACGGCAACGGCTGCAGCAGCACGCGGTCGACGACGGAAAACAGCGCCGTGGTGATCGCAACGCCCGCGCCGATCGTCAGGATCGAGGCCGACAGAAACAGCGGACGACGAACGAGCACACGCGACGCCTGGGTGAGGCCGGTCATGGCTCTTTTGACGGGGCCACCGCGGCCAAGGTTGGCCCGCCTTCGCGGCCCACGGCGATCTTGAAGGGCCGCTTCGGCGAGGCAGGCTGGTTATAATTTGGTGCCCGCACCGATGACCCGCACCGTTTCACACTATCGCCTCGAGTCCGAGATCGGCCGGGGTGGAATGGGCGTCGTCTATCGCGCGGTCGATACGCGCCTCGGGCGGACGGTCGCCATCAAGATGCTGCCGGCGGAAGCGACGGCCGACCCCGACCGTCATCGCCGATTCGTGCAGGAGGCGCGCGCCGCCTCAGCTCTCAATCACCCGCACATCGTCACGATCCACGACATCGACGAAGATGCCGGGACGACCTTCATCGCGATGGAGCTGGTCGAAGGCACGCCGCTCGATCGGATCATCGCCCAGGGTGCGTTGCCCGTGGCGACGGCGCTCGAGTACGGCGCGCAGGTCGCGGCCGCGCTGGCGGCGGCGCACGTCAACGGCATCGTCCACCGCGACATTAAGCCGGCCAATATCATGATCACGCGCGACGGGCGCGCGAAGGTCCTCGACTTCGGCATTGCGAAGCTCGTCGAGCGGGCGCCGAACGAGGAGACCATGTCGGCGCTGGGCACACGACCGGGCGTGATCTTGGGCACGGCGGCGTACATGTCCCCGGAACAGGCCGAAGGACGCCCCGTCGATGCGCGGTCCGACATCTTCTCCTTCGGCGCCGTCCTCTACGAGATGCTGACCGGCCGGCGGCCGTTCGTCGGCACGACAGAGCTGGGCACTATCACGGCGATCCTGCGCGACCAGCCGCCTCTCCTTCGCAGCGTGCGACCGGACATTCAGGCGGACGTGCAGACCATCGTGGATCGATGCCTCGCGAAGGATCCGGCGGGCCGCTACCCAGATGCCGGGGCGCTTCGCGCGGAGCTCGACGCGAGCCACGCAAAGCTGACTCGCCCGGCCGAGGCGACCTGGCGGAGGCCGGCCGTCCAGGTACCCGCAGCGATCGCGCTCACGGCCGCCGCCGCGATCGGCATATGGCAGACCGTGCAGGTCAGGCGCGCGCGATGGGTTCAACAGCAGGCCATCCCCGAGATTGAGCGGCTGCAGGTGACCGATCGCTCGCTCGATGCTGTGCGGCTCGCCCGGCAGGCAGAACCGTACGCGCCGGCGGAGATCGCGCGCGTGCGACGGGCGTGGTTCCCGGTGGAGCTGACGACCTCGCCGGAGGGGGCCGACGTCCAGATCAAGAACTACCTGGCGGTGGACGCGCCGTGGGAGCCGCTGGGGCCGACGCCGATCCGCGACACCCGTGTCCCCGCCGGTTATTACCGGGTGCGCATCGCCAAGCCGGGACATGTGCCGCTCGAGATCGCGACGGGTTCGATGCGGTCCCCGATTTCTCTCACGCCCGAGCCGGCCATGCCGGGCATGGTGCCCGTCGAGGGCGGATCTTCCGACCTTGCCGTCGCGGGAACCATGCGACTGCCCGACTACTGGATCGACAAGCTCGAGGTGACGAATCGCGAGTTCAAGGCGTTCGTCGACGCCGGCGGCTATCGCGACCCGAAGTACTGGAAGGAGCCGTTCGTCGACGGCAGTCGACGGCTGACGTTCGAAGAGGCCATGTCGCGCTTTCGCGATTCGACCGGCAGGATCGGGCCGGCGGCGTGGGAGCTCGGAACCTATCCTGAAGGACGAGCCGAATATCCGGTCGGCGGGATCAGCTGGTTCGAGGCGGCCGCGTATGCCGAGTTCGTCGGAAAGAGCCTCCCGTCGATTTTCCACTGGTTCCGCGCCGCCCCGGCGGAAGCGTTCTCGGAAATCCTGATGCTGAGCAATTTCGACGGGAAGGGCCCCGCGAGGGCCGGCGAGCGCCAGGGCCTCGGGCCGTGGGGCACGCTGGACATGGCGGGCAACGTCAAGGAGTGGTGCGCGAACGAGTCGCAGGGAACGGGGCTGCGCTTCATTCTCGGCGGAGCCTGGGACGAGCCGAGCTACCGCTACCGCGAGACTGACGCGCGCAGCCCATGGGAGCGCCAGCCGACGTCGGGCGTGCGCCTCGTGAAGAACCTGGGTCCGGTCGACGAGGCTGCTTCCGATCCCGTGAAACGGGTCTACGACGATCCAAAGAGCGTCGTGCCGGTCTCCGATGATCTCGTCGACGTCTACCGGCGCTTCTACGCGTACGACCGGACGCCGCTCAACGCGCGGGTCGAGAGCACGGACGACACGGCGCCGCACTGGCGGAAGGAAACCGTCAGCTTCGACGCCGCGTACCCGGACGAGCGCGTGCCGGCCATCCTCTTCCTTCCGAAGAACGCGTCGCCCCCGTACCAGACGATCGTTCTTTTCCCGAGCGCGTACGGGCGCCTGACGGCGTCCAGCCAGAATCTGGATTTCGGCATTTTCGATTTCATCGTCCGCAGCGGCCGCGCGCTGCTCTACCCGATTTACAAAGGGACCTTCGAGCGGCGGTCGCCGGCACTGGATGCTCCCAGCGCCCGGCGCGACCTGCACGTGCAGTGGGGCAAGGACTTCTTCCGAGCGGTCGACTATCTGGAGACTCGGCAGGACATCGACATGCAGCGGCTCGGGTACTACAGCCTGAGCATGGGAGCGTATTTCGGCCCGATCGTGGTGGCGCTCGAGCCGCGCATCAAGGCGGCGGTCTTCGCGTCCGGCGGCCTGCGCTTCAACTATCCGCCCGAAATCCAGCCGGCGAACTTCGCGCCGCGCATCAAGGTGCCGGTCCTCATGATCAATGGACGGGACGATTTCCAGGCGCCGCTCGCGTCGCAGCTCCGGCTGTTCGAGCTGCTGGGCACACCCGCGGAGCACAAGCGCCACGTGGCGCTGGA
>DATAEE010000402.1:0-5679 GCA_036258175.1 Vicinamibacterales bacterium | reverse complement strand
TGGTGAGTAAAAAATCAAGGTTCGTACGGACGCCATTGAGCGTTTATCAGATTAGGGTTAATCTCAGCACCCGCTCTCCAGGAAACCACACCCGGCCTCCCTCAGCCTGCCGGATGAAGGAGCACAGCCATGCCCACCATCACCATCAGAGACGAACAGGGTGGTGAACTCCTCAAGACCGACCTGTCGGGCGGAGGACTCGGCAAGTACCTCAAGTCGGCCGCCTCTCTCCGATCGCTGGTCCCTCTGGCGAAAAGTTTTTCCAAACCGCTGGCCAATGGCGCCGGCGAGCGCGAGCTCGCCCTCGCAATCGATCAGGATGTGCCGGTCGGCAAAAGCGGCGAGCTTTCTATCGGCGGCGGCGCGAGCGTCGCCGTCGGCATCCATCCGTCGGGCGGAACGATGTTCGCCGGATCCGATCTTCAGGCTGCAGTCGTGGTGCCGAACGGCACGACCTACGCATCGCTGACCGTCGAAGCGCTGTTGAAGGCGGGGCTCGCGGGGACGAAGGAACAGATCAGCTTCGGGTTCGACGCCGGCACCGCGCTTCGCTACGCCTATTTCCACCCCTTCGACATCGTGGGCAACTCCGACAACGTCGGGAGTGCCGTGAAGACGATGCTGACTTCTGCGGTTTTTCCCGCGGACGCCGAGGACCTCGCGCGACTGGCGGTCGGTGCGTACGCCTCGCTCGCCGGCGAGGGGGAGCTCTCTTTCAACGTGCAGGCGACGATGAGCTCGACCACGAACCTCCTCGCCACGCCGGGGCTTCCTCTGATCGGAACGGTCGCCCTGACGCAGGGCGCATCGGTCACCGTCGGCGCTGCCTGGACGGCGAGCGGCGAGTTCGAGCTGCGGCTCTCCAGGCCTTCGTCCTCTCAGGCGCGCCTCGCGTTTCATCGACGGCGCGGCCGTTCGCTCAGCGTGTCGGTCAAGGCGCTGGCGGGCGTAGCGCTCGAAGTCCGGGGAAGGGAGCTCCTGTCGACGTTGATGAAGGCCATCAGCTCCAATCCCGAAGCGGACCTCCTGACGCTCGTCGACGCGGGGCTCGATGACGAGAAGATTCTCGCCATTCAGAACGCGATCGCCGCGAGCATCGATCGATCGTTGACGGTTGCAGCGCAGCTGCAGGCATCGGCGCTGCGTGAGGATGAATCACTGTTCGAATACGAGATCGATCTCACGCGGCTCGACGATGCGGGGAAAGCCGCGGTCAACGATGCGCTGCACGGACGTCTCGATCGGATCGGAGAGGTGGCGTCCGCGCCGGGTGCAGCGATCCGCGTCGCTACCAGCGCAGCCGGACAGCTGCGCGAGCGCAAGACGACGTGGCGCATCAACCTGCTGGGCATCCTGAACGTCGCCAACTTCGTCGATCTCGTGCGCGACGGCACCGTGACGTTCGATCCGGCGAGCGGCGCCCTCACGGCGGCGGACAAGATCAGCGCGCGCCGCATTCAGGTCAAGACGCGTCCGCTCGAGAGCGACACCGAGAAGCTGCGGCGCGTCCTGTTCGAGTCGCTGATGGTGACGGCGGCGTACCAGGCCTCACGCGCGCTCGGTTCCGCCGTGTCGTTGACGGCGGAACAAATGTACGTGGAACAGCGCGGCCGCACGAAGCGATCGGATCTCGAGGATCACTATCGAGCGCTCATCGCGCTGAGTCTGTGCGACGAGACGGAGCGCAACACGAGGCTCGGCGCCGAGACGGAATTCGGGAACTCGACCTGGATGGTCGAGAACCACTTCGACCCCGCGGCGTGCGATACCCTGTTCCTCGACGCAGACGGGCGGCCGCACTCGATGGAGCACTACGAGCGCATCGGCCGATCGGCGCTGCTGGCCCTCATTCCAGCAAACGACCCGACTCGGTCCTATAGGCGTTTCGCGCTCGCGTCGGACGGAATCTGGTCGCAGGTTCGCAATCTGGGAATGGACATCGATCAGGGGCTGCCCGGGCACATCCGCCACGACGCGCTCAAGCTCGGCGTCGTCCGCGGAGACGTGTTCACGCTCGTCTGGTGGGCGCGCGCGATGAGCAGGGCGGCGACCGAGCTGGTCGCGATGCGCAAGTTCCTCGGCTCGCGGAACGCGACGACGCTGGCCGCGGATGACGCGTTCCTCAAGGCCCGCACGAAGCTCGCCGACGCGCTGGCGAAAGTCGTCGCGACAACCGAAGCGCGGTTCGACGATCCGTGGGAGGTGCTCGCGATGGATGCGGCCTCGGCGCGCCTCGGCCGGCTCGACAGCGCAATCGTGTCCGCGCGGTTCGCCGCGCGTTACGCGGAGTCGGAGCCGGCGCCGGCATTGGCCGGACCTGCGCCGACACGCGGATCGCGCGCAACAATCCGCGCTGCGACGACGCGGGGCGAAGAGGCCCGGCGCGACTGGACGCCGGAGGAGCGCGACGTCTTCGCTCGTCACGTCGTGAATCTGCGCCGCGGCAAGCTTTCCGCAGAGGGAAGCTTCAGCTCTTCGCAGGAACAGGTCGAGCGCATCTTCAACGAGTTCATTCCCGCGTACGCGCGCAAGCAGAAAGCGGCGGGCCGTCGGCCGCAGGTGATGTTCTTCGCGCACGGCGGCCTCACCGAGGAGCTGAAAGGCCTGCTGCCGGTGGTGGCCAGGCGGCGCTTCTGGGAACTCAACGGCGTGTATCCGGTCTACTTCGTCTGGGAAACCGGGCTCCGGGAAACCCTGACCGACATCGTCGGCGGTGCGTTCCGGAGCACGCGGGCTGCGCGCGGTCCGGTGACGGACCTCGCGATCGAGCGTCTTGCCCGCAACGGCGGCAAGCAGGTCTGGGGTGAGATGAAGAAAAACGCGGAGAGCGCGTCAGCCTCTGGCGGTGGTGCCCGTCTCGTCGCGGAACTCGCGGGCAAGCTTTGGAAGACCCTCGGCGGTGATGTCGATTTCCACGCGCTCGGCCACAGCGCTGGCGCGATCTTCCACGCGCACTTCCTGCCGCTGCTGGTTGCGCAGAATCCCGGCGCCACTCCGGTGAGCGTGCGGACGCTACACTTGCTGGCTCCGGCCATCACGATAGACCTGTTCAAAACGACGCTGCGCAAGTTGATCGGGCAGGGGCAGCCGATCACGCGCGCGACGATGTACACGATGACGGACGAGCTCGAGCAGGCCGACGAAGCGGCGGCGTACGGCAAGTCCCTGCTCTGTCTGGTCAGCCGGTCGTTCGAAGATGAAGTCCCGACGCCGATCCTGGGCATGCAGGAAGCGCTCAAGCGCGATCTCGACATGATTCGCTTCTTCGGGCTGGCGGGTACGCAGAAGGTCGCCGATGTGATTTTCTCGAGGAGCATGGCTGGGGCTGCGCGGCGCGATCGCAGCGAGTCGATCACTCACGGCGGGTTCGACAACGACATCGCCACCATGACGAGCGTCATCCGCCGCGTGCTCGACGTTCCTGAAACCGCGGCAGTCGTCGATTACTTCGAGGAAGCGGTGCCCGGATTCGATCGCGCCGCGGTGGGCGCGCCCGCGACCGATGCGACGGCCACTCCATCACGCGCCCGACCATCCGTCCGGCCCTCCGCCGCGAAGAAGAAGTGGACCGTCATGATCTGGATGGCGGGCGACAACGACCTCGAATCGTTCGGCGACCGGGACCTCGCCGAGATGAAGAAGATCGGGTCCACCGACGCCGTCAACGTCACCGTCCAGTTCGACAGCATGCGCGACGACCGCACGCGCCGCTACTACGTCCGCGAAGGCGGCCGTCCGAACGACGACGTCGTCGAAGAACTCGGCGAGACGAACACCGGCGACCCCGCGGTCGCGTCAGACTTTTTCCGCTGGGCGATCGAACGGTATCCGTCGGACCGGCTCCTCGGCGTCATCTGGAACCACGGCAGCGGGATCGACGATACGGACATCTACAGGCGCGCCGGCGCGCGCGGGATTCCGGTGGTCCGCGCGGCACTGGCGGGACGCCACCGTCGCGCGTTGTTCAACTCGACGCTTACGCAAGCGACCAACGATCGCGCGATTGCGTTTGACGACACGTCGCGGGATTTTCTCGACAACATCGAGCTGAAGCGCGTCCTCGCCGACGTCAAGAAACAGACCGGCCGCGTGTTCGACGTGCTCGGGTTCGACGCCTGTCTGATGAGCATGATCGAAATCGCGTACCAGTTGAAAGGAACCGCACGGGTCGTCGTGGGGTCGGAGGAACTGGAGCCGGGAGACGGATGGCCGTACGACCGTGTGCTGAAGAGCCTCGCGGCGACTCCGGGTGTCTCGGGCGCTGAACTGGGCGCGCAGATTGTCGACCACTACGTCGACTCGTATCGGTCGGGGAGCATCACACAGGCCGCGCTCGATCTTTCTCGCCTGGAGCACGTGGCTCGCGCCGTTGACGCGTTCGCCAAAGCGCTGACGAAGGCGATACGGAGCGCGGCGGAGTATACCGCGGTGGCGAAGGCGTTGAATGCGACGCAGCGCTTCGATACGCCCGATTTCGTCGACCTCGGGCATTTCTGTCAGGAACTGGCGAAGCGTTCGAAAGCGGCGGCGGTGAAGAGCACCGCGAAAGCGACGCTCGACGCGCTGCAGGCGCAGAACGGCTTTGTCCTCGCAGAGCGCCACAAAGGCATGGGCGTCGGCAACGCGAGCGGTGCCGCGATCTACTTCCCGAGAGGACCTGTGAACAAGGTCTACGGGCGGCTGGATTTCGCGAAGGCGACCGCCTGGCGCGCGTTCCTCGAGGCGTTTCACAAAGCCTAGGCCCATCGGGTGGCACGAGGCTTTAGCCCTCGTCATCTAGGCTGGAGAAGGTCATGGCGACGTTAAAGGTCAACGGAGTTCGCGATCCGCGTCCTGAGCCGTCCGAACTGGGCCGAGGCCTGCCGCAGGGATCCGTCGTCGTCAAGGACGCGGCGCTCCTGCAGAGCGCGCGGGCGCGTGGCACGCAGATCAGCTTCGAAGGACTGGCAGACGACGACGTCGTCGAGATCGAGCTCCAGGACGGCCTCCGGATCTGGAGCCGCGTCGAGGATGTGCCTCGCGATCTCGTGCGCCGATCGCAGCGCGGGCCGGCCGGCGACACGATTCTGCTGCCATCCGAGCTGTCGATCGGACCGGCAAGCCGTTCGGTCGGAGGGTGGGCGATCAAGGCGCTGAAGGTTCTGGGCCTCGACATCGCCGGCAGGATTACCGACTTCGCGGCCGAACACGTGGAGGGAAAGCTGCAGCCGGGTCCCGGCCTCTATCGCTGCGCGCTGGACGACCCGGCGGCACTGCAGCCTGTGTCATCGCTGGATGGCGACGGAGCGATCCTGATCTTCCTGCACGGCACGGCCTCGTCTGCCTCCGGCAGCTTTGGCGAATTGTGGAAGGCGCGCGCCGGAACGCTCATCAAGTCGTTGTTCGAGACTTACCGAAATCAGGTGTTTGCCTATCAGCATCGGACGCTGACGAAGAGCCCGATCGATAACGCGCTGACGCTCGCGAAGGAGCTCAAGAAACTCCTGCACGCGGATCGCGAGCTTCACCTCGTGTCGCATTCCCGCGGTGGACTCATTGGCGAGCTGCTCGCGCGCGGGACGCGCGCGGATGACGAGGCGCCCATCACGGAGGACGACCTGACGCTCTTCGACACCGCGGACCGTTCGGACGAGCGCGAAGCGCTCCAGGAACTGTCCGAGGTGCTCAAAGGCTCCCGGC
>DATAEE010000401.1:0-27462 GCA_036258175.1 Vicinamibacterales bacterium | reverse complement strand
CGGACGAAGGAGTGACCCCCCTTCTGGCGACGAGCTTCACTTCGGTACTTCGGCGCCCGCTCCCCTTCCACCTCGCCCAGGCTGGGTTATCTTTTCAGTGTTTCCGGGCGATCGCCCGGCTGCTGAGAGAGCGCCTCGGCGAATAGCCCTCCGGTCGACGGAGGACTCAATGCCGCGGATCGGCCTCGAAAACTGGTGGCGCCTACAGGTTCGTGGGTCTTCCGAGGACCTTCTGGAAAACCTCCACGGCTTTCCGCATCTCTTCCATCGTCCCGAGTGAGATGCGGCTGTGGGTCTTTTCCATCGGTGGGAAGTCGCGCCCTACCGCCACGCCGAGCTTGCGGCAGGCGTCTCTGAACTCACCGGCCGGACGGCCCAGGTTCACGAAGAGGCAGTTGGTGTGGCAGTCGGAAGCCTCGTACCCCATCTTTCTGAAGCCCTGAAGCGTGAAGTCGCGCACGCGCGCGTTTTCCTTGCGCTCCTCCTCAATGTGCGCGGTGTCCCTGAGCGACGTGATGCCGGCGGCCGCGGTCAGCGTGTTCATGCTGCCCAGGCTCCAGGACTGTGATACCGCCCGCACCGTCACCGTCTGACCCACTGCGTATCCCAGGCGCAGACCGGCCATGCCGTGCGCCTTCGAGTAGGTGCGCGCCACGAACACGCCGGGCAGTTCCTGCGTTAGCGGGATGGCGGTCTTGACGGCCGCGTCGTACGTATAGTCGATGTAGGCCTCGTCCATGAGGATCGCCGTGTCCGGAGACGCCTGCTTGACGCGGCGGACGAAGCGATCGACGGCCGCGAAGTTGTGCGCTGTCGCCGTTGGGTTGTTCGGGTTGCAGAAGAACACCAACCCGGCGCCCGTGGCGGCCTCGGCCATAGCGTTCAAGTCGAGCTTGAGCTCGCGGTCGACCGGGATTGCTTTGATCTGGGCGCCGATTCTGCGCGCGGCGCCTTCGGGCGCGCCGTACGACGGCGACGCAGTGACGAGCGGCTTGCTCGCGGAGCAGAACGCGCGCACACCCGCTTCGAGGATCGGGCCGGAACCGGTCCCAATGATCACGCTGTCGGTGGCCACGTTGTAGCGCGCCGCGATCGTCTCTCTGAGATCCCCCACGTAGTCCGGGGGATAGCCGCGCCCGACGCGCGCCGAGATGGCCTTGTGCAGCGCCTCGATCGAGGACTTCCCGGGGCCGCGCGCGTTCTCGTTCGAGTCGATGTGGATAACGCCGTCGTCCGGCGGCTGCAGGGCCTGCGGCGTACCGTCTTGGAACGCCATCGCCTCGCGGCCGCGACCGATGACGAACGCCGTGGACAGTCCGGCACCACCCAGCCCGATGGTCCGTACGAAGCTGCGGCGCGACAGTGACATGCAGGCCTCCTTCGTTGCTCTGGCGGGCCCGAGATTCCAGCGCAGTATACGCCCCCTTACGCCAGGCGGTTCAGACCGAGCGACATGGCGGCGAGCCACGCCCACCCCACGACTACAGCGAACCAGATGCCCAGGATTCCCACCGGCAACACCATGCCGCCGAAGAATCCCAGCACGATGGCGAGACCGCTGAGGAGCGACAGGCGCGCGAGTGACGGCACGTTTCGGCGCGACATCGCCCGCGCGGCGGCGAAGCAACTGATTGCGAGGAAGGTGAACCCCAGAGCTCCCGCGACGAAATGGAGCAGCCCAGTGGTACTGATCGACGTGGGAAACCCTTCGGGCGTGCCAGGTGGGAACCCGTCCACGGGATCTGCCGGGAGGATGGCGGCGACGATCATGGCCACGCCGAAGCCGCCGAGGAGCCACGTCACAGCCCGTGACTTCGGCCCCAGCACGCGCCGGAATCCCACGGCCGCGGCGAGCACCATCAGGCCTGTGATCACGAAGTTCGCGGTCTGGATCCACCCGCCCGGCCCATTTGCCAGCAGGCTGAGCGGGTGCCGCGCGAGATCGAAACCTTGGCGGAGGAAGGCCTGGATCAGGCTGACCCCGAGATAGAACGGACCCGCCAGCACCCCGGAGCGAAGCAGAGGCCGTGTTCCCGCCGCGCCGCGCCTGACCGCCGACTCGATGGATTCCATGGTGCCCTCCATCACGAACGACTTATCGCCTGGGTCGGTATAATACTTTACTCATGGGTGCAATTTCTAAAAGGGTCCCGCGGCGGCCGGGCGGACGTCGCTTTGCGGGACCGCGCGCGAACGACCCGCGCGTCGTTCGGTCGCGGGCAGCCGTGGTCGAAGCGGCGCGGACGTTGTTCCTGCGCAAGGGATATGCGGGCACGACCATGGAGGAGATCGCAGCGCTGGCCGGCCTCACGAAGCGCACCGTCTACAACAACTACGCCGGCAAGAATGCTCTCTTTACCCAGATCGTCGTCGAGGTCATCGCCTACGCGGAGAAGTTTGCCCGCGACCTGCGCGAGGAGTTCACCGTCGCGATCACCGCCGCGAACCTGCGGGACAGCCTCGAGAACCTGGGTCGCCGGCTAGCGCTCGGCATCGTGCGGCCGGAGGTGATCGCGCTTCGGCGGCTCTTGATCGGCGAGGCGCGGGAATTCCCGGCTCTGGCGACGGACTACTTCGATCGGGCCCCCGGGCGGGTGCTCGAGGCGCTGGCGTCAGGATTTGCGCACCTGGGACGGGTCAAATTGCTGCGAGTGCCGAACGCGCGGTACTTGCTGCGAGTGCCGAACGCGCGGTACGCCGCGGCGCAGTTCGCGTACCTCGTGGCAGGTGAGCCCCTCGATCGCGCGGTGCTCGTCGGGACGATCCCGCCCAAGGCGCATGTCATCGCCTGCGCGCGCGAGGGGGTCGAGACGTTCCTGGCTCGATATGGGCCGCGCCGCGCGAGAAAGGATTGATCCGCCGTACGTCATTGACTGAACGCATCTCGACCCGCCGAAACTGCTCATCGTCCCAATTCCTGAAATAACCTCGCGCGGCTCCATATGCTCGGCGCATGGCAATGTGGTCGCGCAAATGGTTCCGTTCCGTCGTGGTCGTGGCGGTGTCCGTTTCAAGTCGAACGGCGTCTGCCCAGGAACTGAGCGTTGCGTTCTCGCTCGACGCGACCTCTTACGCGGGAGATGCGTACGAGCGCACGGACGGCGATCGCGCCGGCGAGTTAGCCGTGGGCTACGAAATGTCGACCGGCCTCCGCCTCGCCGGAGGCATCTTCGTCGGCAAGTTCGACGAGCCGATCTCGGATCCGAGCTTCACCGCCGTCAGCCTCTTTGCTGAGCCGTCCTGGATTTTCCGTCGCACAGCTCGGGTCCGTCCGTTGATCGGCACGCGCGTGGCGTGGGAGCATCAGCGTGTCGGCGATCAGAATGACGGGCTCTGGGCATACGGGTGGAGCGTGGCCGGCGTGGGAGGCGTACTCGTCAGGTTGGGCGAGCCTGTCTCCGTCGGTGTAAGAGCGGTCGTTTCCGGATTGAACCTGGAACGAGAAAACGACAGCTCGCGGAACGGATTGCGCTTTCAGATTGGCGGAACATTCGTGCTGACCTGGCCGCTTCGCTGACGTCGCGATCGGTCACGAGGGCCCGGCATCACGCTCGAGCCTCGTGCTCCCAGCCACCATCGATCAGCCTGCGCAGCGCGGCGGTGCTCACCGGTTTCACACAGTGGGCATCGAAGCCGGCGCTCCTGGCTGCGTCAGCGTCCGTGACCTGCCCATAGCCCGTCAGCGCGATGAGTCGAATCGCGGTGTTCGACTGTCGGAGCCGCCTCGCGAGTTCGTAGCCATTCATGCCGGGCAAGCCGATGTCGAGAATCCCCACGTCCGGCCGGAATTCCGTGGTGAGCGCGATCGCTTCGGAGCCGGTCGCGGCAGTCCGAACGACGTGTCCGGCGCCCTCGAGTGCGTCGCGCAACATGTCCCTCGCGTCTTTGTTGTCTTCCACCAGCAGGACACGCCGACTGATCCCCACGGCGACGGGTTCGGCCGGTCGAGTGGACGGCGCTTCGTCACGCTCGGCGACCGCTGGGAGCGTGACGACGAAACGGCTGCCGGTGCCGCTCTCGACCGATTCGAAAGCGATCGTGCCGCCGTGCAGCTCCGTAAAGCTGCGCGCCAGCGCCAGGCCTAACCCGAGTCCGCCTTCCCGCCGATCGAGCGTTTGCGGCCCTTGCGCGAACCGGTCGAACAGCTTGGCGACGAGCTCCGCGGGGACACCGGGGCCGTTGTCCTCGCACTCGATGCGTACGTGAGTGTTCGAGGCGGATGCGGTCAAGGCAATCCGGCCTCCCGACGGCGTGTACTTGGCCGCATTCGTCAGCAGGTTCGTCAGCACTTGCACGATCCGGTCGATATCGCCGTCGATGACGAGCCCGCGAGCCGGCACCGACACGTGCAGCGTAAGCCGCTTCTGAACGACCAGCGGCTGCACCATGTCGACCGCACGATCAGCCGCCTCGCGCAGCTCGAATCGCCGCCGATCGAGTTCGACCGTCCCCCGCGCGAGACGCGACACGTCCATCAGGTCATTCACGAGCCGCGTCATGTGAACGATCTGACGCTCCAGGACTTCGCGTTCGCGTTTGAAGACCTCTGGATCGCGCGCCCGCATGAGCTCGAGCGCCGTCAACGCGGGCGCGAGCGGGTTCCTCAGTTCGTGGCCGAGCACGGCGAGGAACTGATCCTTCGTCTGGTTGGCGCGCTCCGCCTCCGCGCGCGCGGCTTCCGTCCGGCGGATCTGTTCGTCGCGTTCGCGGGCGCGGTTCTCGAGCAGAGATGCGGCCGAAGCCAGCGACCGTTGCAGCCGGCGCGTTTCCGAGACGTGGCCGTCAGCCTGCACCACTGATTGCCCTTCGGCGACGGCTTCGGCCGCTCGCGTTGCCGCCGTCAAATCAGCGGTAAGCCGCCGTGATACGAACAACACGGCCGCGAGCCCGCACATCATTAATAGAACGCCGCCCGCGAGGGTGGCTGTCGTGGATGCCACGAGCGGTCCGTCCAGCGCCGCGCTGGGGACGACGATGACGGTCGTCCAGCCGTACGCGCTGCAGCTCGTCGCGGCATACACGGAAATGCCCTCACGGGTTATCAGTCTCCCGATCGTTTCTGGCGCGTGGCGAATCTGCTCGCGGAAAGCGTCGGAGGCCGGCGAGCCGATGTAGTTCTCGGCGCCGCGGGTCCGCACCGCGATCGTTCCGTCCGGGTCCAGGATCGATCTCGTCCACTCCTCGGAACTTGCAAGCTGCTTTGGCACGACGCGAGCGAGCGACTCGACATTGAGGACCGCCGAGAGCGCAAACTTGAGCTCGCCGTCGCGGAATACCGGGACACGGATCGCAAAGCGGTGTTCTGGACCGCCGCCAGGTGGCCGCCGCACGTTCCCCACAGTGGGGCGTCCCGTTTCGAAAAGACGGCGCAGGGAATCAGGTTCCACGACCGGCAGAAGAGTCGCGCCCCACGGTCGCCGTGTGCTCACGAGCTGCCTGCCGTCGCGGGAGAGCAATAGGATCGTGTACCAGCCCGGCTGCGTCTCCTGCACCCGGCGTCCTTCTGCGTGAAACGCTTCGAGATCGTTCCGATCGAGCGTCGGCGATGTGGCGAGCGCTTCGAGAATACTGATGGCGCCGGCGAATTCGCGATCGAGCGCTGCCGCGTCGACCCGCGCGGATTCCACCAGCCGCCGCTCGCTTGCCGCGCGGTTATTGGCAAACGCACGCCAGACGAGGGCCCCGGTCAGCAGGATGCCCGGCAGCATCGCGCCCAGAACGAGAATCAGCAGGTAAATTCGAAGAGGACGCACTACGGAGAACGAGCTTACACCACGCAGGGCTTGAGCTAGCTCCTCCCTCCACCAGCCATGTCGAGCCAGTCCAGTTCCTCTTCCATCTCGTGAAACGCATCGTCGCCAATCTCGTCGTTCCTCCGCATGGCGAGAACGGCTTGCCGCGCCGCCAGGAGTGCCCGGCGATGGAGCTCGCTATGCGGAGACAGCCGGTCATCGCCAGAGTCGGCGTTCGCACGTTCGGATGTCAGATGCGCCCTGAACTCCTGCCTGACCGCGTCCGCAACTGGAGATTCTTCGCGCGACAGGCTCGCCAGTCCTGCCTGCAGGGCGCGCTCCCGCGCCGCACCCAGCTCGCGGCCGACCGGATCATCGTCATGCAGATCGAGCGCGCGTAACAGACTCTTGAGCGTGAGCCCCTGCAGAACCAGTGTGCCGAGGACGACCGAGAACGCAGTCAACAGAATCAGGTCGCGATACGGAAACGCGGGCGGCAGCGCCAAGGCCGCCGCGAGCGAGACGATACCGCGCATGCCGGCCCACGAAACGATCAAGCCGCTCCCGACGGTCGGACGCAGCATCGGCCGCGGCGGATGGAACCCGAATCGCCTGTCCCGCCACCTGATGACAGCGTTGAAGGACATGTGCCAGGCGAGGCGGACGATGATCACCGTCAGCAGGACCGCGCCCGCAACGGCGAAGTAGCGCGTCCGCTGCGCTCTGTCCAGGCTCTCGAGAATGGGCCGAATCTGCAGGCCGATGAAAATGAACGCGAGGATGGTCAGTGCAAAGACCACGGTCTCCCAGACGGCGTACGACGGGATGCGCGCCCGTGCGGGAACTCGCTCCGGCGCTGTCCGTGCGACCGTCACGGCGTAGCACACCATCGTCAACACACCCGAGAGGCCGATGTGTTCGGCGAGGATCCAGACGCCAAACGTGCTGACGAACTGGAGAATGATCGACGTCGGCACGTGTTGCACACGATCCAGCACGTTCAACGTCAGCCACCCGAGTGCCGGACCGACGATGAGGCTGCCGGCGATGGCGAACAGAAACGTTGGGGCCACAGCGGCGAGGGAGAAACTGCCGGCTGCGACGGCGCCAACCGCAAGGCGGTAGATCAGAAGGGCGCTCGCGTCGTTCAGCAGGCTTTCGCCTTCGAGGACCGTCAGGATGCGATGAGGCGGGCGCAACTGACGGAGCACGGCGGTTGCGGCGACGGCGTCCGGCGGAGCGACGATGGCGCCAAGTGCGATCGCCGGCGCCCAGGGCATCGCCGGGACGAGCGCGCGCGTGACCGCGGCAACGGCGATCGTCGTGAGTCCGACCGCAACCACAACGAGGCTCGTGACCGGCGCCCAATTGTCGCGGAGATCTCTGAGCGACGCATCGTACGCCGCGTCGAGCAGGATCGGCGCGACGAAGAGCGCCAGCGCCAGTTCGGGAGGAAGCGTGAACGGCGGCGCGGCCGGGAAGAACGCGAGCAGCGCACCACCGAGCGCCAGGAAAACCGGGTACGGCGCGCCGGCGCGGCGCGCGGCCGCCGCGAGGACGACCGCGGCAACGAAGAGAACAAGAAGTTGCTCGAGTTCCCTCATTGGGGAATCGTCAACGGCCGGTCAGTTGTTCCAGCTGTTCGGGATAACGCGCGCCGTGCACGGTGATCTGTGACGCAGCCCGATCGATCTCGCGGAGATCGTCCGGCGTGAGCTCGACTGAAACAGCGCCGATGTTCTCCTCCAGCCGGTGAAGCTTCGTCGTGCCAGGGATCGGCACGATCCACGGTTTCTGCGCAAGCAGCCAGGCCAGAGCGATCTGGGCCGGCGTCGCGTTCTTGCGATTGCCAATGGTTCCAAGCAGATCGACCAGCGCCTGATTCGCTTTCCGCGCTTGGGGCGTGAACCGCGGGAGCCCGGCCCGGAAATCGGTGCTGTCGAAGGTCGTGTTCTCGTCGATCTTTCCGGTGAGGAAACCCCTGCCGAGCGGGCTGTACGGAACGAAGCCGATCCCCAGCTGTGCGAGCGTGGGCAGCACTTCCGCCTCAGGTTTCCGCGTCCAGAGCGAATACTCGCTTTGCACTGCCGTGACCGGCTGGACGCCGTGCGCGCGACGAATCGTGCCCACGCCAGCTTCGGACAGACCGAAGTGCCTCACCTTGCCCTGCTGAATCAGGTCCTTTACGGCGCCGGCGACATCCTCGATCGGCACGTCAGGATCGACACGGTGCTGGTAAAAGAGATCGATTGTCTCGACTCCAAGTCGCTTCAGCGAGGCTTCAGCGACTTCCTTGATGTGTCCGGGCCGGCTGTCCAGACCGACCGACTTCGGCCCTCCGTTCGGATCGAGCTTGAACCCGAACTTGGTGGCGATCGCGACGCGTCCACAGAAGGGCGCGAGAGCCTCGCCAACGAGCTCTTCGTTGTTGAACGGTCCATACACTTCGGCCGTGTCGAAGAAGGTGACGCCACGGTCGACGGCCGCACGGAGCAGTTCGATCATCTGCTGCCGGTCCGGGCGCGGATTGTAGGAAAACGTCATGCCCATGCAGCCGAGTCCAATCGCCGATACTTCCAGGTTGCTGCTGCCGAGTCTGCGCTTCTGCATTGTTCACCTTGCGATTAGCTGGACGCCGGCGCTTAATCCTGGCTGCTGGGTGACGCCGGCGTCAGCTTCAGCAGTTCGCCGTTCTTGTCGTCGGTGACGACGAGCAACGCCCCGTCCGGAAGCTGAAGGACATCCCGGATGCGGCGCTGCATGTCGATCCGTTCTTCGGTGCTGACTTTTGTCCCGTCGAGCGTCAGGCGAATCAGCGCTTTCGACGAGAGTCCGCCGACGATGAGGCTGCCCTTCCACGGAAAGAGCGAGCCGTCGTAGAACAACGCCCCCGATGGGGAAATGACCGGCGTCCACGACTTGACCGGCGCCTTGAACTCAGGCCGCGTGTCGTGGTCGGGGATGGGGGACTTGTCGTAGTTGTCGCCGTTACTCACGATCGGCCAGCCGTAATTGGCGCCCTGCTCGATCAGGTTCAGCTCGTCGCCTCCGAGCGGTCCCATCTCGACGACCCAGAGCTGACCTGTGGTCGGATGAATCGCGGCTGCCAGCATGTTGCGATGACCGAGGCTCCAGATGTCACCGCGCGCATCGGGCTTGCCAACGAACGGATTGTCTTTGGGAATCGTGCCGTCGCGATTGATGCGGACGACCTTGCCCAGGTTCGAGGAGCGGCTCTGCGCCGGATCGAAGCGCATCCGGTCGCCGGATGTAATGAACATCGTGCCGTCGCGGCCGAAAACGATCCGATGGCCGAAGTGCCCGCGCGCGATCGTTTTCGGTTCCTGTCTCCAGATTACCTTCGCGTCGGCCAGCTGGTTGCCGTCGAGCCGCGCGCGCATGACGGCTCCGCCCATCAGCCGCTTGTCGGAGAGATCCAGAAACCCGCCGAATCGCGGATCGGGGGTGTCCGCCGTCTGGCCGGACCCCTGCTGCGCCTCCTCCGAGTACGAGAGATAGATGATGCCGTTCTGCGCGAATTCCGGATCCACCGCGACATCGAGGAGGCCACCCTGTTCGCCCGGTTTCGGGAGATACGCAGTCTTCGGCACGTTCTCGACCGGCGCGGACAACTTTCCGTCCGCGAAAATCCGAAGCCGGCCCGGCTTTTCCGTGATGAGTAGCCGCCCATCGGGCAGCAGGGCCATGCCCCAGGGAAATTCAAGCGTCGCCAGCTGCTCGATACGTAGCGTCTTCGCGGCGCTCAGCGTGGCCTCGCCCGGGCGAGGTTGAGATTGCGCGACGGCGAGAACCGGCAGCATCGCCGCGATGGCGGCGGCTCGCATCCCAGCATGCATGAGATTTCTCCTTCATCTATTAAATGCAAGTTCTTATCCGGATTGACGTCATCGTTCCGCAAATTCTATCTGTGTCGCAGACGCAGGCGGAACGCCTGTGGGGGTTCTTTGTGCCACCGCCTGAACGCTCGATTGAAGGCGGCCGGCTCGGAATAGCCAAGCAGGTACGCGATCTCGCCGATCGAAAGCGGCGAATCCGTGAGATAGCGCTCGGCGGCATCTTTGCGCGCCAGGTCGAGCAGCTCGTGGTACGTGAGACCTGCCGCAGCCAGACGGCGCTGGAGTGACCGTACTGACGTCCCAAGGGTCCGCGCAACGGTCTCGATGCGGGTGTCGCCGCCGCCGACCCGCGATGCCAATGAGCGGCGCACGTCGAGAGCCACACCATCCAGTGGTGGAAGCCGGGCGATCGCCTCGTCAGCCCGCTGCTGCAGCAGGCTGCTGAGAATCGGATCCCGTCGCCGGAGCGGAAGTTCAGCCATCTCCCGCGACAGCGCCCATCCGTTCCAGGACGCTCCCGTGTGCACCGGGCAACCGAGCACCCGTTCTATCTCCGCAACATCATCCGGCGCGTGGCAGAAGCTCGCGTAGGCGGCGCGAAACCGGTCTTCGGTTTCCTGACGAAAGTGCAGCAGATTGAGTGTCACGGTGAATTCTGCAGACACGGGGGTGTCGCAACCCTCGAGCAACACGCGAACCGGATCCTCGTCCTCGTGAAGGTAGGGAACGGATCGCGCCTCGGCAAGACGCAGATAGCGCGCAAGACGCGTGATCCCCTCGCGAAGGTCCTGGGCCGTCGCGACCACGTAGTCAATCAGCGGGAAAGCGCCGAACGGCGTGACGGTCGCCAGCCGCACGCCCGCATTCTTCATCGGACGCTGTTCCAGCGCCTGGGCAAACATCGGTCCCCAGCGCGCACACGGAATGCGCGCGTCCGGATCATCGAGGTCGGCTCGACGGATGCCGGCGCTGGCCAGGAGGGGCTCCATCCGATAGTCGAGGCGTTCGAGCGCAGCGACGAAGACACGCGCACTGCTCGCCGGGTAAGACGAGCGTACGACACCGGCCCGGCTCGGGGCTTTGGCGCGTACTGTCAAACGATCGGCGCGTCCAGTCATGGTCGGCGAACGTCCCGCGCTGTGAGATTGTGGCATGCGCGTCCAGCACCCCCAACCGTGAACGGTTCAGCTCAGTCATCCGACTGTGATGTCCGAAACCCGCTAGACACGAGGTAGGGCCGGAACCACGATAGGTCATGGATCTCGACGTTGATGCGTGCTATCGCGCGTTCCGCACTCGTGACGCGCGCTTCGACGGGCGGCTGTTCGCCGGGGTGCGGACGACGCGGACCTATTGCCGTCCGATCTGTCCGGCGCGGATGCCGAGACGCGAGAACATGACGTTTTACCCGACGGCGGCGGCTGCGCAAGAAGCGGGCTTCCGTCCATGCCTGCGGTGTCGCCCTGAGACGGCACCCGAGCTTGCCGCTTGGCGTGGCACGTCGAACACGGTTTCGCGGGCGTTGGGGCTCATCGACGAAGGCGCACTCGATGACGCGCGTGTCGATCGCCTGGCGGAACGCCTCGGTGTCGGCGAGCGACAGCTCCGTCGGCTGTTTCGACAGCATCTCGGTGCGTCCCCTGTCTCGGTCGCGCAAACCCGGCGTGTCCTGCTGGCCAAACAACTGATCCATGAGACCCATCTTCCGATGGCCGAAGTGGCTTTGGCGTCGGGATTCGGGAGCATTCGACGCTTCAACGAGATCTTCCAACGGCTCTTTGGCCGTCCACCTGGAGCGCTGCGGCGGCTCACGTCTGGCAACGTTTCGCGCGGACCGAACGACAAAGTGATCATCCTTCTCATCCGCTACCGGCCGCCATACGACTGGCCCGCGATGGCGTCGTTCCTGAAGGCTCGTGCCATCGCCGGCATCGAGGTCGTCTCGGCCGATCGATATGCCCGCACGATCGAAATTGACGGAGTGCACGGCGTTGTCGCCGTGGAACCGTCCTCCGGCAACGCGCTTCGCGTGGCGATCCGGTTTCCACGGCTGTCGGCGCTGCCGACGATCGTTGCGCGGTTGCGGCGAGTGTTCGATCTCTCGGCCGATCCCGACGCCATCAACACGCATCTCGCCGAGGATCGCGTTCTCGCCCCGCTCGTCGCAGCGCGGCCGGGCCTGCGCGTTCCGGGCGCATGGGATGGGTTCGAGCTCGCGGTTCGGGCCGTGCTCGGTCAGCAGATCACGGTGGCCGCCGCGGTCCGCCTGGCTGGGAAACTGGTCTCGCGTTACGGCCTGCCACTGTCCGGCGCGGGATTGGAGACGGAGGGGCTGACGCATGTCTTTCCTCGTGCTGAACATCTGGCATCCGCCGATCTGAGCGTGCTCGGAATGCCGCGAATGCGCCGAGCGACGCTGGCATCGTTGGCGGAGGCGGTTCTTGCGGATCCGAAGGTCTTCGGGACTGGACGGAGCCTGGACGAGTGTGTCACGCGGCTTCGAGCCCTTCCGGGCATCGGCGAGTGGACCGCGCAGTACATCGCGATGCGTGAGCTCCGCGAGCCGGATGCGTTTCCAGCCGGCGACATCGGCCTGTTGCGTGCTTTGACGGATGCGGAAGGGAAGCGGCTGACATCCGGCGGACTCCTCGCGAGGGCCGAGCGCTGGCGGCCGTGGCGCGCCTATGCCGCCCAACATCTCTGGGCGAGATCAATAACGAAGCGCCACGCGGTTGTCGCGTGACCATGACCACACAGTCCCGACATGACGTCGTTATTGTCGGCGCTCGTTGCGCCGGTGCTACGCTCGCGACGTTCCTCGCCAGAGCTGGAGCGTCTGTCGTGCTCCTCGACAAGGACCGACTCCCGAGCGATCTGATCCTGTCGACTCACACTCTGCATCCTCCAGCCGTAGACATTCTCGACGACCTGGGCGTCGGCGACGCCATCCGCGCGGTGGCGCCGCCTACGCACATCGTGCGGCTCCGAAAGAACGACGCCTTCGTCGACATCGCGTTTCCCGACGGCAGAGCCGAGTATTGTCCTCGTCGAAAGCGACTCGACGGTCTCTTACAGGACGCGGCAGTGTCGGCTGGTGTCGAGCTCCTCGATCGGACACGCGTGACCTCACTCGTGTGGGAGGGCGATCGGGTTGCCGGAGTGCAGGCGACCAGGCCGACGGGTCAGGAGCACGTGTTCCGGGCGGGCCTCGTTGTCGGCGCCGACGGCCGCCACTCCACGGTCGCACGTCAGGTCCAGGCCGACGAGTACCTCGGCTACGACGCCCCACGAGCGATGTTCTGGGGATATTGGAACGCTCCGTCGTTCTGGCGAACCGATCCCGCTTATCCCTTTGGAATGTACGTCGCGAATACCGATGGTCGCATTCGTGTGATCTTTCAGACCGACCACGAGCAGCTGCTGATCGGCAGCCTGCCTCCAGTCACAGACGCAATGATCTGGCGCGCCGATCCCGACGGCGCTCTGATCGCCGATCTGGCCTCAGATTCCACGACCGGTCCTTTGATTGCCGGCTCAGCGCCCGATGGGCGTATCCGCGGGACCTTGAAGGAACGGTATTTCTTTCGAACGGGAGCCGGAAACGGATGGGCGCTCGTGGGCGACGCCGGCCATCACAAAGAGTTCGTCATCGGAGATGGCATTACGGAGGCCCTCCTCCAGGCCCGCAGTCTGGGCTCGGCGATCGCGAAGGGAACCGACGCCGCGCTGCAGCAGTGGTGGCGGGCTCGAGACGTCGAGGCGCTTCCGTACTTCTTCCTTGGGCAGGACGAAGGGGCGTTGGGGCCGCCGCCGAAGCTGCAGCAGGTCGTCTTTTCGCACGTGGCGAGGACCCCGGCCCTCCGCGCGCGGATGGCGGCGACGATGGAGCACAAGCTCTCGCCCTCTGAAACGTTCTCTGTTGGACAAGTGCTTCGGTGGGCGGTGGCGGCCGCTTGCGCGGGATCGTTCGGAGTCCTTCCCGAGTTCGTTGCGATGGGGAGGCGCGCGTCGGCCATCAATCGCGAGCTCGACCTGCGTCGACGGCTTCTCGCGGAGGCAGAAGCGCCAGAAGTGCGAGCCACATGCCCGCTCCGTCACGCATCCTGATTGTCGGCGCCGGAATCGCGGGTCTCGCACTCGGTCGGGCGCTGCGAGCCCATGGTCTCGTCCCGGAAATCATCGAGCGAGCCGTGTTGTGGCCCGACCGCGGCGCCGGCCTCTACCTACCTGGCAACGGCGTTCGCGCTCTCGGCGCGCTTGGTCTTGCGGACAAGGTGCTGGCTCGCGCTATTCGGATGTCGCATCAGCGGATTCTGGATGTTAGGGGACGACTGCTGGCAGAGGTGGAGCTGGGAAAACTATGGAACCGCGTCGGCTGCTGCGTGGGCATTGCCCGTGTTGACCTTCACCGCATCCTGCTCGATGGCGCCGACGGCGTCCCGATGCGGCTTGGCACAACCGTGACCACGTTGACTCAGGACACTGATAAGGTCTTCGTCACTTTCAATGATGGTTCGCGTGGGACCTACGACCTCGTCGTCGGAGCCGACGGAATCCATTCATCCATCAGACAATTCGTTCTTCCCGATATACGGCCGCGTCATCTCGGCCAGGTGAGCTGGCGGTTCCTTGTCGATGAGTCCGTCGCGGTGAAAACCTGGACGGCGATGCTCGGCCCGCGACAGGCGTTCCTGGCCCTGCCCGTCGGTCCGAATTGTCTCTACTGCTATGCGGATCTCGCAGCCGTCGGAACAGAGGACCCTACTCGAGGGGATCTGGATCGACTTGTGGCGCTATTCAAGGAGTTCGCCCATATCCCGTGCCAGGCCTCATCAGCGCGCTCGAAAGCTTCGACGCGATCCACTTCTCTCCCATCGAAGAGATCCTCGTCGATACGTGGGTTCATGGGCGTGTCGTGCTCATTGGGGATGCGGCGCATGCGACGTCGCCGAACATGGCGGAAGGTGCGTCGATGGCGCTCGAGGATGCGTTGGTGCTGGCGCAGATGTTGGCGACGCATAGCTCGCCGGCTGAGGCGTTGTCCACGTTCACTGAACGGCGGCGCGGTCGCGTCAGCTGGGTGCAGCAGCGAACACATGGCAGGGATCGCGTCAGAAAGCTGCCCGTCCCCATTCGCGATCTCGCGCTCCGCCTGGCATGGACAGCTCTCTATCGACGAGACTATCGACCGTTGCTCGCCGAGCCATAGGCGGCGTTGCCAGGTCGTTCCCGGCTCGACCGAATCATTGGCTGAATCAGAAGTGAACTAGGAACGGGTGCGTCCGGTTATCGGAGGTTCCTCGACAAAGCCTTCGAGAACCGCCTTGTATCCGAAGCCGCCGATCGCGGCGCCGACGACCGGCGCCACCCAGAACAGCCAGAGCTGCTGGAGCGCCCAGTCGCCAGCGAACAACGCCGTTGCCGTGCTGCGCGCCGGATTGACCGACGTGTTCGTCACCGGGATGCTGATCAGATGGATCAGTGTGAGTCCAAGGCCGATTGCGAGGCCTGCGAATCCTACCGGAGCGCGTTTGTGAGTCGTGCCGAGAATGACGACGAGGAACATGAGCGTCATTACGACTTCGCACACGAGCCCCGCTGCAAGCGAATATCCGCCCGGTGAGTGCGCGCCGTAGCCGTTGGAGGCGAACCCTCCGGCGAGGCTGAAATCCGCGCGACCGCTCGCGATCGGGTACAGCACGCCTGCGCCAACCACGCCACCGAGGACTTGCGCCGCGGTGTACGGCAACAGCAGGGTGGAGGGAAAGCGGCCTCCGGCCCACAAGCCGACGGAGACGGCGGGGTTGAAGTGACCGCCCGAGATCGGGCCGAGCGCGTACGCTCCTGACACCACCGTCAGACCGAAAGCCAGTGACACCCCGAGCAATCCGATTCCGACGTCGGGAAAGGCGGCCGCGAGGACCGCGCTGCCGCAACCTCCGAGAACGAGCCAGAACGTGCCGAGAAACTCCGCAGAGAGCTTAGAGAACACGGCGCACTCCTTTGCCGGATCGAAGTGATCAGACGGAGTCCGAGTTTCCCAATGGGGTGAGGGTGATGCCGTTCTTCGTGCGAGGAGGCGTCTCCGCGGCGGCGCCTCCCGTCACGGCGGGGGAGCGCCGAGGCGATCACCGCGGATCGCCCCGGCTGTGAATCCTACGTGCCGGCGCCGATTGACACCAGCACCGCCTCTGTCCAGACGATGTCGACCTTGTCGCCGACCTTCACGGTGGCCAGGGCCGCCTTGTCCAGCACTTTGGACGAGTACTTCCAGCCGTTCGGCCCGGTGAAGGTGATCGATGGCATGTCCGGGTCGATGGCCGTGATTGTGGCCGTAATGGTCCGCTGCTTGGCTTTGGTGCCACCCGGGAGGACCTGTTCCGAACCGGTCGTCGCCGTTGCCCCGGTGTTCACGTCCGGCTCGCCAGGCTTCTTCAGCCGGACGATGACGTTCTCGTAGTACTTAGCGGTGACCTTGTCGCCCAGCTTGATCTCATCGAACCGCTTGATCTCCGGCCCCGCGACGATCGTCACGAAGGTCCCGTCCGGTTTCTTGAGCGTGACTGTGCGGGTCGAGGCTTCGATCGCCTCGACAGTGGCCGTCGCCGTCCTCATCTCCGAGTTGATTGTCTTGGACTGGGCCGAGGCGGTGCTCGCCATCGACGCCAGAACTGCCGCGGCAATCATTCCCACAACAAGCCGTTTCATGTGTCCTCCTAGTCCGGCGCCTCGACCGAGACGTGCACTTCGCAGGCGTTTCGCAGGCGTGCCGCGACTCTGCAGGCGGCGTGCCTGGGGACCAAACGGGGAGCGGACAGGTTTATTTGAGGATTTCGCGACTTGCCGCCGGTTTCCGGGCGAAACGCCGATTCAGTCCGCCCAGCCGGATGGAGGGCCCCCGGAATACCGTGGGCCCAATCCGAGGGCACCCGAGGTGATTCTGGACCGGAGAGAGAGCGAAACCGCTGCATAGTGAGCTTTTACACTATAGCCACAGTGGCTATAATTGCGCGCTTACTCGGTCCAGTCAGGAGAGTCCGCGATGTATCGACCCATCATCCTCGTTCTTCTCGCCATGACGCTGCCGGGCGGCGCTACCAACCGTCAGGCGACCGACGAATCAGCCGCCATCCGCGCCACCGCGCTCGATTACGTCGAAGGCTGGTATACCGGTGACGCGGCGCGCATGGAACGTGCGCTTCACCCTGAGCTCGCCAAGCGGATCGTGAACACGAACCCACAGAACGGCCGCAGCAGCCTGGGGCAGCAGGGCGCGATGACGCTCGTGCAGAACACGCGCAATGGCGGCGGCAAGGAGACCCCGCCCGAGCAGATGCAGAAGGACGTGGTGATTCTGGACGTTTTTCAGAATGCCGCCAGCGTGCGCGCCACGATGTCCGGCTGGATCGATTACATGCACATGGCCAAGTGGAACGGCCGCTGGGTCATCGTCAACGTGCTGTGGGAGCTCAAGCCGAAGAGCAAGTAACTCCTGCTTCGGCCAATGTCCGTCCCGAGAGCGGAGTAGCGTAAGATCGGCGGAAGACATAGGCTTTACCGCGAAGGACTTCCATGACGATGCGCATACTCTCAACCTCTTTGTTGTTCGCGTTCGCCCTGACCCCGATCGCGGCGCAGCAGGACCCTAATAAGGTCGAGCTGAAACTGAAGCTCCCCAAGCCGATGTTCGTCGGCACCCCCACGAACATCAAAAGCTCCAACCTCGAGGTGATCACCGGCAAGTCGCGCGGGCCGTTCTACGTGCCCAAGGGCACCGTCCTCCTGTCCACGAAGAAACCTGCGACGTCGAGTGACACGCAGCCGGTCATCGGCGAGCTCGACATGGTCAACGACGGCGAGAAGTCGGGTGGCGACGGATACTTCATCGAGCTCGGGCCCGCTCCTCAGTGGGTCCAGATTGATCTCGGCGCATCGCATCCGCTCCACGCGATCCTCATCTGGCACTATCACAGCCAGGCGCGCGTCTACCGCGACGTCATCGTCCAGGTGTCGGACGATCCCGCGTTCAAGACGGGTGTGACCACCGTGTTCAATAACGACCATGACAACTCGGCGAAGATCGCGCCCGGGAAGGACAAGGAATACGTCGAGGTCGCCGAGGGCAGGTTGATCGATCCGAAGGGCGCGAAGGGCCGGTACGTCCGGCTCTACTCCAACGGGAACACGACGAACGACCTGAACCACTACGTCGAAGTCGAGGTCTACGGCACGCCGAAATGACCCGCGCGTGCGTGGGCGCGCTCATCGCGATCGCGCTGGCCGGCGGGCTGGCGCTTCGCTTCGCGCGCCTCGACGCGCGCCCCATGCACCACGACGAAGCGAACCAGGCCGTCAAGTTCGGTGAGCTGCTGGAACGCGGCGAGTACCGGTACGACGCGCACGACCACCACGGTCCGACGCTGTACTACCTGACGCTGCCGGCCGCGAAACTGCGCGGCCAGACGACGTTCGCCTCCCTCGACGAACGGACCCTCCGCGGCGTGACCGCGATCTTCGGAGTGGTGACGATCCTGCTGCTGTCGCTGCTGGCACCAAACATTGGCCGAACCGCGGCAGCGGCGGCCGCGGTGCTGATGGCGCTCTCGCCCGCGACGGTCTTCTACTCGCGCATGTTCATTCAGGAGTCGCTGTTCGCGTGCTTCACGCTCGCATTCGTGATCGCCGTCGGGCGCATGGCAACCGGTGGGGGACTCGGATGGGCGGCGATGGCCGGCATCGCGGCCGGCTTGGCAATCGCGACGAAAGAAACGTCAGTCATCGTCCTGCCGGCGGCCCTCGCCGCTTGCGCCATCGTATGGTGGTCGCTGGGACCTGAAGGGCGGATCGTTCCCGCTGACCGGCGATGGCTGAGAGCGATCGTCGTAAGTACCGCGGCGGCGGTGGCTGTTGCGGCGATGTTCTACTCGTCGTTTTTCACCGCGCCGGACGCTGTCCTCGACCCGTTTCGCGGGGCCAACACGTACCTCGACCGGGGTCTCGGTGCGTCCGATCACGTGCACCCGTGGGACTTCTATCTCGGCCTGCTCACGTACTATTCGTCCGGAGGCCTGTGGTGGAGTGAGGGTGTTGTGCTCGCTCTGGCGATCGTCGGAGCGGTGACAGCGTGGAGATCGCCGGATCCTGCCCGCCCCGGACGGACCTTCTGGACCCGCTATCTCACTTGCAACGCGCTCCTCGCAACGGTCATCTTCTCGGCAATCCCGTACAAGACACCCTGGAACCTTCTGCCGTTCTACGTCGCGGTGATCGTGGCCGCCGGAATCGGATGCTCGACGCTTCTCGACCCGGCGAAATCCCGGGTCGTGCGCGTCGTCATGGTTGCGGCATTTTTTGTGGCGGCAGGACATCTGGGATGGCAGGCCTGGCGCGCATCATTTGTATATGCCGCGGATCCGCGGAACCCCTATGTCTACGCACAGACCGTTCCCGACGCCGTCCGCATGGCAACTCGCATCCGGGAACTGGCGGCGCTGCATCCTGACGGATCGCGAATGCTGGTGTCTGTCGTCGCGGCGCCGCACGAGCAATGGCCGCTCCCCTGGTATCTCCGGACGATGCCGCATGTCGGCTACTGGACGGCACCGGGGGACGCTCTCGCGCTGAACGCGCCAGTCGTGGTCGCCTCGATGGATCACGCGGCGGCGATTGAAGCCGGCCTCGGGGATCGGTACGTGTCAGAGTTCTACGGCCTTCGGCCGGAAGTCCTAATGACGCTGTACGTCGAGCGCGGCTTGTGGGATCGTTTTCTTGCCGCCCAAGCGTCCTCTATGGCACTGTGGCGGGCGGCAAGCGCGCCATGACGCCCACCGAACTGGCCCTGGTCGTGCCGTGCTACAACGAGGCGGGGCGCCTCGACTCGGACGCGTTCCTGACGTTCGTCAGGACGCACCCCGGCGTGCGGCTGGTGATGGTTGACGACGGGAGCGTCGACGGGACGGGAGAGATCCTCGAGCGCATGCGCGCGGTGGCGCCGGAAGCGGTGACGACGCTCCGGCACCAGCAGCGTCGCGGCAAGGGTGAGGCGGTGCGCGTGGGCATGCTCGCGGGGATCGCGGAGCGGGCCGCACTCGTCGGTTTCCTGGACGCCGATCTCGCGACGCCGCTGCGGGCGATCGATGACTTCCTGGCGGTGCTTCGCGACCGTCCAGCCGTGGAGTTCGTGCTCGGATCCCGGGTCATGCTGATGGGCCGCGACATCAAGCGGAAGCCCCACCGCCACTACCTCGGCCGGGTCTTCGCGACTGCGGTGTCGCACGCGCTCGACCTGCCGGTGTACGATACCCAGTGCGGCGCCAAGGTCCTGCGCGTGAATGCGGCGACGGCCACGCTGTTTGCGGCCCCCTTCCGCAGCGAGTGGATCTTCGATGTCGAGCTGATCGCTCGGTACCTGCGGCTGCCGGTCGCCCCCGGCGAGCCGCCTCGCCGCGATCGTCTGTATGAGCTGGTTCTGCCGGCGTGGCACGACAAGCCCGGGTCGAAGCTGCGCTGGCATGACTTCGCCCGCGCGATGGTCGACCTCTGGTACATTTGGCGCGAGCGCGTCGCGCACGGGCCGCCGCCGCCGCCGCGCCGGGCCGTCGCAAACGACATCATGCCGGAGAGCACACGATGACCACTGAGAAAAAACCCCCCACCACGGTTTCCCGCCGCGCCTTCATGGGCACCGCCGCCGCCGCGGCCGGGTTCACGATCGTGCCGCGCCACGTGCTCGGCGGCCCCCTGTTCCAGGCGCCGAGCGACACCGTCAACGTCGCCATCGTCGGCTACGCGCACGGCATGGGCACATCGAACATGGAGAACGTCGCGAAGACCGACAACATCGTCGCGCTCTGCGATTGCGACGAGAGCGAGGCGGCGAAGGCGGCGATCGCGCGGCGCGGCACGTGGGACAACCATCCGAAGGCCGCGAAGTACAAAGACTACCGCCAGATGCTCGAAAAGCAGAAGGACATCGACGCGGTGGTCGTGGCGACGCCGGATCACGCGCACGCGGTGATCGCGACGGCGGCGATGCAGCTGGGGAAGCACGTGTACGTGCAGAAGCCGCTGACGCGAACGATCAGTGAGGCGCGCGCCCTGACCGAGGCCGCGCGCAAGTACAAGGTCGTGACGCAGATGGGGAACCAGGGTCACTCGGAAGAGGGCCTGCGCCTCATGCAGGAGTGGTTCGGCGCCGGCGCGATCGGCGAGGTGCGCGAGGTGCACTGCTGGACCAACCGCCCGATCTGGCCGCAGGGCATGCCCAGGCCGACCGAAACGCAGACGGTGCCCGACGGCCTGGATTGGGATCTCTGGATCGGACCGGCGCCGATGCGTGCGTTTCATCGCACGTATCACCCGTTCGGCTGGCGCGCGTGGATGGACTTCGGTGCCGGCGCCATGGGAGACATGGCGTGCCACGTGATGGACGCGGCGTACACCGTCCTGAAGCTCGGTGCGCCGACGAGCGTCGTCGCGACGCTCGCGTATAACTTCCTGCCGCCGACGCCAGGCGAGCGCGGCTTCGGCAAGCGCGTTGAGTACAACGACAGCTATCCGCCGTCAACGGTCATTCACTTGTCGTTCCCGGCGCGCGACAACATGCCTCCTGTCAGGCTGCACTGGTACGACGGCGGCATTCTTCCCGAGCGGCCCGAGGATCTCGAGCCCGAGCGGCGGATGCCGGAGTCGGGCACGATCTTCGTCGGCAGCAAGGGCAAGATGTGGTGCGAGACCTACTCGGAAAGCCCGCGGCTCATTCCCGAGAGCGCCATGGCTGCCTTCAATCCGCGCCCGCCGAAGACGCTCCCGCGCGTTCCCGAGGGGCGGCCCGGTCACGAGAAGAACTGGCTGGATGCGATCCGGCAGAAGGGGCAGGCGGTGTCGCACTTCGACTACGCCGGCCCGTTTACGGAAACGGTGCTACTCGGAAACGTCGCGCTGCACTTTCCTGGCACGCGGCTGATGTGGGATGCGGCGAGCATGAAGGTCACCAACGTGCCCGACGCGGATCAGTTCATCCAGCACAATTACCGCCAGGGCTGGACGCTGACCGAGTAGTCGACGTCGTTCCACCAACATGGAGCGGGCGCTTGTTACGAGCGCCCGCTTTGTTTCCGTATGGAAGATGCGGCCGGCGGCGTCGCGATCGAGAAACCTCGTGAGCTCGGCGACGTCCGGCGTTTCTCGCACGAGGCGATGGCGACCGTGTTCGAGGTGTACGCGGTGCACCCCGACGGCGCGTACGCCGCTCAGGCGGCGCAGGCAGCGTTCGATCTGACGGACCGCCTCGAGCGCGAGCTCAGCCGCTTCGTGCCGAACAGCGACATCTCGCGCGTCAACCGCCTGGCGGCAGGCGAGAGTACCCAGGTCACGACGTCCACGATCGAGTGCCTCGTAATCGCACGCCACATGTTCGACCTGACCGGCGGGGCATTCGATATCTCGATCGGCACGGGGCTGCCGTCGCTCGAGCTGAATCCGGACGACTACATCGTGTCGGCGACGAAGGCGGGGGTGCAGGTCGATCTTGGCGGCGTCGGGAAGGGCTACGCGGTGGACCTGATGGCGGAACTGCTCGAAGAGTGGGGCGTGCAGGTCGCGCTCGTCCACGGCGGGTTCAGCTCGGTCCTTGCGCTCGAGCCGCCCGCGGGCGGCGGCTGGCCGCTGACGCTGAGCGATCCGGCGGCACCGTCGCGGGTTCTGAGCCGGCTCTCTGTCCGCCAGACGGCGCTTGGCGCCTCGGGCGTGCGCAAGAAGGACCATATCCGCGATCCGCGCACCGGCGAACCGGCGCGCGGACGGCTCGCTGCCTGGGTGGCACTGCCGCGGCCGTCATTCGTACACCCGGTGGACGAAGGGCCCAGAGTTGCCGCAACCGCGGTGGCGGATGCGCTCACGACCGCGTTCATGCTGATGAGTACTGAAGAGATCGAGGCGCTCTGCGCACGCACGCCGGGGCTCGAGGCGTGGCTCCTTCCCGAGCCGAGCGAGGGAACCGACCTTCTTCACTTCGAAGGCCCGGCAGAATAGATTTGTTAGGCCCACAGGAGATCAACCATGGCTGGCGAGAACGACAAGGGACCGCGAAAACTCGATCGGCGCGAAGTGCTGATGGGACTGTCCACCGTCCCCGCGCTCGGTCTGTTCGGCTATGCGTGGAACAAACAGCGCCAGCACCAGTCGGCGAAGCTGGCTGAGGCGGTCGCGGTACCGTCCGCGTCGCCGGACGTCCAGGTCGTCAACGTCGCCCTTCTCGGCGCCGGCGCTCAGGGGCAGGTCCTGACGGACGCGATGATTCGCATTCCCGGGTTGCGCTTCCGCGCGGTCTGCGACATCTGGACCGAGTACAACCTGCGGCGCGTCGTCAACACCCTGAAGCGGTACAAGCACGAGCCCAACGCGTACGAGGACTACCGCGAGATGCTCGACAAGGAGAAAGAGCTCGACGCGGTCATGGTCGCGACCCCCGACTTCTGGCACGAGCGGCACACGATTGACTGCCTCAAGGCGGGCAAGCAAGTGTACTGCGAGAAGGAGATGTCGACCACGCTCGAAGGGGCGCGGAACATGGTCGCGGCCGCGCGCGAGACCGGCAAGCTCCTTCAAATCGGGCACCAGCGGCGCTCGAATCCGCGCTACCTGCATTGCTACGACAAGTTGATCGGTGAGGCGAAGCTGCTCGGCCGGGTCGTCACGGTCAACGGGCAGTGGAACCGCGGCGTCACACCCGACCTCGGGGCGCCCGATCGGTACGCGATTCCGGCGGATCGGCTCAAGAAGTACGGCTTCAAGGACATGCACCAGTTCCGCAACTGGCGCTGGTACAAAGGCCTGGGCGGCGGACCGATCGTCGATCTCGGTTCGCACCAGATCGACATCTACAGCTGGTTCCTGGGCGCGAATCCCTCGCACGTGACGGCGAGCGGCGGACTGCTGTACTACGATCCGAAAAACCATGAGTGGTACGACACCGTGATGGTCGTCTACGACTACGCGACGCCGCTGGGGCCCGCAAAGGCCTACTACCAAACGCAGACGACGAACGGCAGCCAGGGCTACTTCGAGAACTTCATGGGTGATCAGGGGACGCTCATCATCTCCGAGTCGGAGCTGAACTACGCCGGCCAGTTGTACCGCGATCCGAACGCGCCGGCGTGGGACGAGTGGATTCAGAAGGGCTACATCAGCGCGCCACAGGTTCAGGAAACGCGGGCGACGAGCGAAGGGGCCGCGGTCGCGGACGTGCGCGAGTCGGTCGCGCCGGACCGCCACACGGTTCCGGTCTCGCTCAAAGACCCGTATCACCAGCCGCATCTGCAGAACTTCTTCGACGCCGTGCGTGGCAAGGCGAAACTGAACTGCCCGTCGGAGGTCGCGTATGAGACCGCTGTCGCGGTGCTCAAGGTGAACGAGGCGATCGAGGCGAAGACGCGGCTGTCGTTCGACGCCGCGGACTTCAAAGTTTAAGGACCGCTGAATGGATGACGGAACGCTCTCCCGCCGCGCGCTGGTCGCGATCACGCTGATGCGAATCTTCGTCGGGTGGCACTTCCTCTACGAGGGCATTGCCAAGCTGACGTCGCCGTCGTGGTCGGCCGCCGGCTACCTGAGACAGGCGCGGGGACCGTTTGCCGGTTTCTTCAGGTGGCTGGCGAGTCAGCCGAATCTGCTCGGCTACGCGGACTACATCACGATGTGGGGGCTCACGCTCGTCGGGGTCTTCCTCATCCTGGGTCTCTTCACGCGGCTCGCGAGCCTTGCGGGAATCGCGTTCGTTCTGCTGTTCTACGTCGCTACTCCGCCCTTCGTCGGCTACTTCTATTCAATCCCGACCGAAGGCAGCTACCTGATCGTCAACAAGAACCTCGTCGAGCTCGGCGCGCTCCTCGTCATTTTCGTGACGCGCAGCGGGCTGTTCGCCGGCCTCGATCGGATCCTGCACGGCCTCTTCGCCCGGCGCCCGCGCCTCGCCGAGGTCTGACCCGCCCCTACAATATCCGCGCCCGCTCATCCGTCTACATCAATAGATGAAAGACGCGGCGGGCCTGCATCGGATGGCGCGCGAACAGGACCGGCGGATTTCCGACGTCGTCGAGCGGGAGCAGTCCCGGCTGCGCAGCTTCATTCGGCGGCGGGTGCCCGATCCGCGCGACGTCGAGGACATTCTGCAGGACGTCTTCTACGAGCTGGTGGAAGCGAACCGCCTCCTGATGCCGATCGAGCACGTCACCGGCTGGCTGTTTCGTGTGGCGCGCAATCGCATCACCGACCTCTTCCGGAAGAAGAAACCGGAAAGCTTCCACGAAA
The DNA here is from genome assembly GCA_036258175.1 of Vicinamibacterales bacterium. Taxonomy (GTDB): domain Bacteria; phylum Acidobacteriota; class Vicinamibacteria; order Vicinamibacterales; family 2-12-FULL-66-21; genus DATAEE01. The sequence goes on along the minus strand of DATAEE010000401.1, from coordinate 2,564 downwards.
TCGCCGTTTCGGACGAGGACGTCGAGCTGCTGCAGTTGGAAGACCTGCTGCCCTCGCCCGATGCCGGACCGGAGGCAGTGTATGCCCGCAATGTGCTGCTCGATGAACTCGCGATGGCGGTCGACGAGCTGCCGGCGGACCAGCGCGAAGTGTTCGTGGCGCACGAGTTGGAAGGCCTGAGCTTCAAGGAGATCGCCAGCGAGACTGGTGTGAACGTGAACACGCTGCTCTCGCGCAAACGCTATGCGGTGCTGCGTCTGCGCCAGCGACTGCAAAGCATCTACGACGAATTGACGAAAGCATGAGGGCCCGAAGATGAGACGGAAATGGATTTTCATCGTCCCGGCGGCTCTGCTGGGGATCGTGCTCGTGACCTTCATCGGCGGCGAAGTCGTGCGCCTGTTGTGGAATTGGCTGCTGCCACCGCTCTTCGGCTGGCCCCAGATCACTTTCTGGCAGGCGATTGGAATACTCGCGTTGTGTCGGATCCTCTTCGGCGGGTTCGGGCGCCACGGTGGCTCTCGCTCCCATTCCGCTATCCGCCGTCGCATGGCCGATCGAATGGCCGATCGCGTGGCTGAGCGCTGGGAGCGCATGACGCCTGAGGAGCGAGAACGATTCCGGGAACGCATCCGCGAACGTTGCGGCTTCGACCCTGCCACCTCCGAGAGCAAGGCGCCATGAGAGCCGTATCGCCTACTTCAGGAGCACGCGCTTCACGTACTCGGCGCTGTCGGCGATGCTGCGGAAGGGATCGTGCGTAAAATTGCCCCCCTGCTCGACGAAGAAGTGCTTCAAGCCGGCGAGGCCGGCGTCTGCCCAGATGCGCGTGAAATCGACCGTGCCGTTCCCGACTTCCGTGTAGTCCCGGCTGGTCCGGTGCATGTCCTTGACGTGCCACATCACGAAGCGGCCGGGCTGCCGCTTGAACCACTCGTTCGCGCTGAGTTTGGATCCGTGCGCGATCCAGTACAGATCCATCTGCAGCTTGACCAGCGCAGCGTCGGTGTTCTTCAGGATGATGTCGTAGCCGATCTGCCCGTTCTGCTCGACGAACTCGAAATCATGGTTGTGGTACGCCAGCTGTAGCCCGGCTTCCTTGATCTGACCGCCGGCGATGTTCAGCCGCTCGGCGGCGACGTTGAACTTCTCAATCGTTCTCGAATCGGCGTCGAGCAATGGCCAGGTGATGTACGCCTGCCCGAGCGTCCGCGCGCCCTCTATGCAGCGGTCGACATAGCGCCTGAGATCGTCGACGCTCGTCGTCATGAAACGATTGAGATCGTAATGGCCGCTGGGGCTCGCGAGGTTGTTGTCGCGGAGCCGCTGCGCAAAGGCCTTTCCGTCGAGCCCGTAATAGCGGATTCCCACGGGGTCGAAGCCGTATGTCTCTACTTCCTCGTACCCGAGGCCGGCGACGCGCTTCAGCGTGCCGTCGACGTCGCGAGCCATTGCAGCGCGCATCGTGAAGAGTTGCAGGCCGAGCTTGTAGCGGGGGGAGGGCTGCTCGAACGACTCTGAGTGGAACGACCCTAAAGGGTCGTACCACAGCGGCACGAGCGCGCCAGCCGTTCGCAGGAACGTTCGTCGATTCATCATGCCATCGGGCGCCGGTAGAGTGTTCTAGCACGAGGCTGGACAACGATCCAGTCTGCCAGTGCCGCGCGCGACGTTCGCGTAGATTCGCGCGCGTAGGGGGGACTGCGTGCGGTGTCGAGAAACCCGCAGGCACTGCGGACTACTCCGCGGCAGATAAGCGACCGATCCGCGTTTTCCTCTACTGACGCCACTTTTTCCGCCGGCAGGATTCCTGCGTAACCGATCTCTGAGCGGAGGGATCCATGTCTGCAGGCGAATCACACCGCGTTGAAGGGGACGTGCGTGCGGGTTTCGAGGCCGTACGCGACGCGTTTGCCGAAAACTTCGCGCGACGCCGTGAACTGGGCGGCGCGTGCTGCGCGTTTCATCACGGCGAGAAGATCGTGGACCTGTGGGGCGGTATCCGGAACAAGCAGACCGGCGACCGGTGGGAGCAGGACACGATGGTCATCATCTACTCCGCCACGAAGGGTCTGGCCGCGCTGGCGCTCGCCATCGCTCACTCGCGCGGATGGCTCGACTACGAAGAGCGAGTGTGCACGTACTGGCCGGAGTTCGCGCAGCAGGGCAAGGAGCGAATCACCGTCAGGCAGCTGTTGAGCCATCAGGCTGGGCTCTACGTACTCGACCAGCCGCTGAATCGCAGCCTCGTGGCGGACCTCGATCGACTCGCCGTGGTGCTCGCGCGCCAGAAACCGGCGTGGGAACCGGGGACACGCCAGGCGTACCACGCCATCACCATCGGTTTCTACGAGAACGAGCTGCTGCGCCGGATCGATCCACAGCATCGCAGCCTGGGACAGTTCTTTCAGGATGAGATCGCCTCACCACTCGGCCTCGACTTCTACATCAGACTGCCGGAGGACATTCCCAACTCGCGCCTGGCCCCGATCGCGCCGCCCACACGGCTCGAGTTGCTGCGCGGCTTCCCGCTTCGGCTGGCCTGGAGACCTTGAAGCGGCGCT
>DATAEE010000400.1:0-3245 GCA_036258175.1 Vicinamibacterales bacterium | reverse complement strand
CCTGGCGGAATGAAGATCTCGACCTGATCGATTTTCTGGGCGGTGTCGGCGTTGAGCAGATCCTCGTACGCGTTGAGGCGCGCTTTCCCCTTCGACTGTCGCGCTCGCGGCGACATGCGGATCCATTCCAGCTCACGGTCGAGCGTGCGCTGACGACGGGTTTCCTGCTTCTCCTCGACCGCCAGCCGCTGCTTCTTCTGATCCAGCCAGGAAGAGTAGTTGCCCTCCCACGGGATGCCGTGCCCGCGATCGAGCTCGAGGATCCAGCCCGCGACGTTGTCGAGGAAGTACCGATCGTGCGTGACGGCGACGACGGTGCCCGGGTAGTCCTTCAGGAAGCGCTCGAGCCAGGCGACCGATTCGGCGTCGAGGTGGTTCGTCGGCTCATCCAGCAGCAGCAGATCGGGCGACCGCAGGAGCAGCCGGCACAGCGCGACGCGGCGGCGCTCGCCGCCCGAAAGCGTGCTGACGTCCGCGTCGGCCGGCGGCAGCCGCAGCGCGTCCATCGCGAGCTCGAGCCGCGAATCGAGATCCCACGCATTCGCCGCGTCGATCCGATCCTGCAGCCGGGACTGTTCGCCCAGAAGCTTATCCATCTCTTCAGGCGACATGTCCTCGCCGAACTTGGCGTTGACTTCGTCGAAGCGCGTCAACAGTCCGCGAATAGCTGCTACCCCGTCCTCGACGTTGCCGAGGACGTTCTTTTTCGGATCGAGCCCCGGCTCCTGCGGCAGGAATCCGACGGAGATACCCTCGGCGGGAAACGCCTCGCCGCCGAAGTCCTTGTCCTCGCCCGCCATGATTCGGAGGAGCGTGCTCTTGCCCGCGCCGTTCAAGCCGAGGACACCGATCTTCGCGCCGGGGAGAAACGACAGCCAGATATCTCGTAAAACGACCTTATCGGGAGGATGAATCTTCCCGAGGCCTTTCATGGTGAAGATGTACTGCATCAGGAACTCATTCTATTGTGGATTGGGGATTGGAGATTGGCGATTGATTGTCGATTGATGATTGGCGATTGGGGATCATTGACGATTGAGGATTGGTGCGCGATCGCGCGCCCGTCGCCGTAGCATGACGGCCACGCCGTGAAGACCCGTGCCTGCCGCGGCGCAAACGATTCCGAACACCGTTACCGGTCGTGCCGGCGACGCCTTGGAGGTTCAACGAAAACGCATACACGAGCAGCGGAAGCGCCGCGGCGACGAGGAGCGACGCGACTGCCGTGAGTTTTCTCGTTCCGCCGGCCAGAGGCTGCTGTCCGTCCTGGCCGTCAGCAGGTATCTCTCGATCTTTGCGACAATAGCCGGCTGCGCGGCCGCGACGTCGTGCTGCTCGGCCGAATCGGCCTCGAGATCGTACAGCTCGAGCGGTCCGTCCTTTCTGAGCCGGACGGCCTTCCAGCGTCCCATGCGAACCGCCTGCTGAAATCCCCGCTCGTGAAACTCCCAATACAGGAATTCGTGAGTCGGCTGCGGCTCACCCCGGAGCGGACGCGCCATGGAGATGCCGTCCAGCCCTGAAGGGATTCGCGCACCCGCGAGCTCGGCGAGAGTCGGAAGCATGTCCCAATGCGCCCATACGTGCGCGCTTTCACGCCCTGCCGGAATGGTCCCGGTCCAGCGTGCGATGAGCGGCACGCGAATGCCACCCTCGTACAAGTCACGCTTGATGCCGCGCAAGCCGCCCGAGCTCTTGAAGAACGCCGGGTCCGCTCCGCCTTCCCGATGTGGGCCGTTGTCGCTGGTGAAGAGAATCAGCGTCCTCTCGTCGAGCCCTCGCGCGCGCAGCTGGTCCACCAGGCGGCCGATATCACGATCCATGCGCGTCACCATGGCGGCAAACGCCGCCCTTGGAGCGGGCTGCGATCGATAGCCAAGCGACGTGTCGTCAGGTCCGGTCGGGCGCGCGTCCGCCTGTTCGTTCATGAAACCCGTCTCCGAGAATCGTCCTTTGAACGGTGCGACGGAGTTGTCCGGCGCGCGCAGCTCGGCATGGGGCACGGTGTAGTTGAGATAAACGAAGAATGGACGTGCATCGGCGCGCTCGATGAATGCCGTCGCTTCTTGCGTGAAGAGATCGTTGACATAATCGCCGTTGACATCGGCGGGCACGCGCTGCGCATCGCGATACAGGTGATCCGTGTACTGGCGATGCGCGTGGCGGTGATCGAGAAACCCGAAAGAAAGACCGAATCCCTTCCGATCGGGCTGCCCGCTCGTTCCGGATCGGCCAAGCCCCCACTTGCCGATCACCGCCGCCCGATATCCCGCGTCGCGCAGCGCCATCGCGACCGTGACGTCTTCGTCGCGCAGCGGGAACTCGCCGTTCCCGCGGATCCAGCCGTGCCCAGAATGGAATCCGGTCATTAGCGCCGCTCTCGATGGCGCGCACACAGTGCTGCCAGAGTAGTACTGCGTGAAGCGGATTCCCTCGCGGGCGAGGCGATCCAGGTTTGGCGTCTGAAAGTTCGACTGGCCGTAGGCGCTCAGGTCGCCGTACCCGAGGTCATCGGCCTGGATGAGCAGGATGTTCGGCCGTTGTCGCGGCCGGTCCTGCGACACGAGCGAGGTGCTGCTGCACAGAGCAAGAGCGCACGCCGCCGCCAATCGACCCCAATCAACAATCCTCAATAGTCATCAATCCCCAATCTCCAATCCCCAATCGCCAATGACAAGGCTCAGAGCCTTTGATTGCTGACCGTCCGCGTAACCGGGGCCTGCGGTAGCTCCGGCGTAAAGTCCTCGCCGGGATTGATGAAACGATCCCGCTCGAAGTTGTACTGCTTGTCGTACAGCTGCCTGTAGCGGCCGCCCTTCGCGAGCAGCTCTTCGTGCGTTCCGCGCTCCACGATCTGCCCTTCCTCGATGACGAGGATCTGATCGGCGCTACGGATGGTCGACAACCGATGCGCGATCACGAACGTGGTCCGGCCGCGACGGAGCGAGCGCAGGCCGTCCTGGATGAGCGCCTCGCTCTCGCTGTCCAGACTCGACGTCGCCTCGTCGAGCACCAGGATCTTCGGATCCGCCAGGATCGCGCGCGCGATCGCGACGCGCTGCCGCTGCCCGCCTGACAGCTTGACCCCGCGCTCCCCAACGACGGTGTCGTAACCCTTCTCGAATCCGGTGACGAACTCGTCGGCATGGGCGATCTTCGCGACGCGCTCAATGTCCGCGCGCGATGCGTCGGGCGTTCCGTAGGCGATGTTTTCGGCGACCGTCCCATCGAACAGGAAGTTGTCT
>DATAEE010000399.1:0-2473 GCA_036258175.1 Vicinamibacterales bacterium | reverse complement strand
CGGCCGATCGAGTCAGCCGTGGAACGGTAACGAGATGGACACGTATGCCGACGATCTGGCGGCGCTAACCGAAGCGCTGGATCTACGCGACGCCGTGCACGTCGGGCATTCGACCGGCGGCGGGGAAGTCGCGCGCTACATTGGCCGTCACGGCACGAAGCGCGTTGCCAAGGCGGTGCTGATCGGCGCGGTGCCGCCCCTGATGCTGAAGACGGCCGCGAATCCCGGCGGGCTGCCCATTGAGGCCTTCGATCAAATCCGCGCGGGCGTCACCGCCGACCGCTCGCAGTTCTTCAAAGATCTGACGACGCCGTTCTACGGCGCCAATCGACCGGGCGCGACCGTTTCACAGGGCGTCAGGGATTCGTTCTGGATGCAGGGCATGCAGGCCGGCTTCAAGGGCGTCATCGACTGCATCAAGGCCTTCTCGGAGACCGACTTCACCGAAGACCTGAAGAAGTTCGACGTCCCAACGCTCGTCATGCACGGAGACGACGACCAGATCGTGCCGATCGGGGCGTCGGCGATGCTGTCGTCGAAGCTGGTCAAAGGATCCACGCTGAAGGTGTATCCGGGGCTGTCGCACGGCATGTGCACGATCAACAAGGACACGATCAACGCCGACCTGCTGGCGTTCATCAAGGCCTGAAGGAATTGTCATGACTCAACAACCCCCAAGGGAAGAGAGACTCGAGAGCTCGGGCGGCGTGAGCATATTCGTTCGGTCCTGGCGACCCGACAACCCACGGGCCGTGGTCGTCATCTGCCACGGCGTCAACTCGCACGGCGGTCAGTACCTGTGGTCGGGCGGGCAGTTCGCCGCCGCCGGTCTCGCCGCCTACGCGCTGGATCTGCGCGGCCGCGGGCAGTCGGACGGCGAGCGGTTCTACGTCGAGAACGTCGCGGATTATGTCAGTGACGTGGCCGCGGCCGTGAAGCTCGCGAAATCGCGCGACGCGGGACTGCCGCTGTTCCTCCTCGGCCACAGCGCCGGCGGCGTCGTCTCGTGCGTCTACACACTCGAGAACCAGGCGGAGCTCGCGGGCCTGATCTGCGAGAGCTTCGCCTTCCAGGTGCCGGCGCCCGGCTTTGCCCTGGCGGCCATCAAGGGGCTGAGCCACATCGCCCCGCGGCTCCCGGTGCTCAAACTCAAGAACGAGGATTTTTCGCGCGATCCGAAGGCGGTCGAGCTGCTCAACAACGACGCCCTGACCGCAAACGAAGCGCAGCCGGCGATGACTGTCGCCGCGCTGGTCCGCGCGGACGAGCGGCTCCGGGAGGAGTTCCCGCTGATCACGCTGCCGGTGCTCATCATGCACGGCACCGACGACAAGGCGACCGTCTGCCATGGCAGCGAGTTTTTCTACAAGACCGCCGGATCCAAGGACAAGACGCTCAAGCTTTACGAGGGTCACTACCACGACCTCCTCAACGACATCGGCAAGGAGGGGGTGATGGCGGACATCCAGGGCTGGATCGACGCGCGGCTTCCTCAAGCGCGAGCCGAATCAGCGACTGGCGCGGCGGTGGCCGCTCGGGTCTAAGCGCCTCCCAGTCCCGATGCTCACTTGTGTGTCTCTTCTGCAGCGGGCCCGTCACGGCCACACCGGTGCTCGGATTTAACCCCAGGGCCGCTGCAGAGGAGACACACAAGTGAGCCAGGGACTGACTGCGACAAGGCCATGTTGACGGCGATCGCGACTCTGGACGACGTGCTGCACGCGCATCGCGCGGCGCTCGGCGGTGACTTCACGGCCTACAGAAACCACACGTACCGCGTCGTGAATCTGTGTGCCGTGCAAATCTCAGCCGGGTCGGAGCAACTCGAGAAGATCGCGATCGCCGCGGCGTTTCACGACCTCGGCATCTGGACCGACGGCACGTTCGACTACCTGGCGCCATCGATCGAACTGGCGCGCGCTCATCTCGTCCAATCTAACAGGCCACATTGGACGGCCGAGATCTCCGCGATGATCCTCGAGCACCACAAGGTTACGCCGTATCGCGGCCATCCGGACTGGCTCGTCGAGCCGTTCCGGCGTTCGGACTGGATTGATGTGTCACGTGGGTTGCTCAGGTTCGGGTTGTCGCGAAAGTTCCTGAAGGAGATGTTTTTGACATGGCCCAGCGCGGGTTTTCACAAGCGGCTCGTCCAGCTGTCGCTCGCGCGCCTGCGATCACATCCCTGGTCGCCGCTGCCGATGGTACGACTGTGAGAGAGGTTTTCGTCCCGCGGGATCGCCACCGGCTCTACGTCCGGGACTATCCGGGAGAGGAACCGCCGATCATCCTGATGCACGGGTTCCCCGACAACTTACACCTCTACGATCGTCTGGTTCCTCATCTCTCGCCGCCGCGTCGAGTCATTGCGTTCGATTTTCTCGGGTGGGGCGCTTCGGATAAACCGACCGGCTATCCGTATACCGCTTCGAATCAGGCCGGTGACCTCGACGCCGTCATCACCTACCTGCGG
>DATAEE010000398.1:0-11401 GCA_036258175.1 Vicinamibacterales bacterium | reverse complement strand
CAATCGACGGCGAAAGCGCTCGGGCTGGCCATCGAGCGGAAGGAACGTCACGAGCGCGAGCAGGCCGAACGCCGACGCGCACACGCCGAAGCCGAGAAGAATTCCCACAAGGAGGCGGTTTGTGGGAATGATGTGTTGCCTGTTTCGGACGTGCCTGAGTCCGACGAAGTCGTGAAGCACTAACGACTTAGAAGTGGTCGGGGCGACTGGATTCGAACCAGCGACCCCCTGCGCCCAAGGCAGGTGCGCTACCAGGCTGCGCTACGCCCCGACCCGGCTATTATCGCAGCTCTTCTCCAGCAGTAGAAACCAGGCCCTATCCGCCACCTCGATCGGCGGGAGGGCTGATCGACCAGACGATCGGCAATCCGACGAACAGGAAGTGTCCGACGAACTGGATCCACCAGCGCGCGTTGAGGGTCGGAGGCCGACGCGCGACGAGCGGAATCAACACCAGTGACATCACCATCCATATCGAGGGTCCGTACACCGCGGCGACCTTGAGCACCCCATACCGCGATGCCAGGATGCGGCGGATCCAGGCCGACCGGACGAGAAACAGAAACACCGCGGACCATCCGAAGGCCACACAGAAATGAATGAGAAGGCCGAGCGCGGCCGTAGGTGTTCCACCCTCGAGCGCCGCTCGTCCGAGGGGGACAGACGCGACCCCTTGAAACAGACGCGCAACCGTCGAGCCGTACGCGGCGACGCTCAGGATGCTCGAGAAAAGTCCATCGATCACGCCAGTCAGAAGTCCGGCGCGAACGAGTGACGACACACTAAAGCGGCAGAAACGTCCCGCCATCCACCACCCCTGCCCGCACGCGGTAGAGCGTGACGCCGGACGACATCTTCAGCCCACCCGTCTCGTTCGAACCAACGACGGCGCCGGCCTGGTGAAACCGGCGGAGGCCCTCCTCGGTTTGGTACTCGAGCACTTCGCGCGTGTGGAGATGGCCGCCGAGCGCGATTTCCAGCCGGTGCGGCCGCAGCGCCGCCAGCACGTCGAAGCTGTTCGACACGAGATGCCGGAAGAGCAGCTTGCCGTTCACGCGAATCAACGTCGGCGCCGGCGGGTCCTCGGTGTAACCGTCCAGCCGTTCGGCCGCGCTCGCGAACGGGATGTGATTGAAGGTGACGACCGGCGTGGTATCCGGAGCCGTCGCCAGATCCCGCTTGATCCACTCGAGCTGCGCCGCATCGACGTGGCCGTAGTACCACATGTCGTCGATGTCGACCGAGTCGATGCCGAGGAAGCGGATGCCGCCCCACGTGAACGAGTAGTAGTTCGGCCCGAGATAGTGCCGGTACATCTGCTTCCCGTAGAGCGGATGCGTCGTGCATACCTGTGATTTCTCGCGCTCGATGCCGAAGTTCTCATGGTTGCCGGGCACGGTCCAGACCGGAACCGGAAACTGCTTCAGTTCCGCCACGAGCATGTCGTAGTAGCCGCGGGCTTCGGCCTCGCTGACGCGCAGCGCATCGCGGACGAGATCGCCCGTGATGAGCACGAACGCCGGCTTCGTTTTCTCGACCAGCGCGCGCAGCAGCCTCATCCGCGGCAGACTTGCCGCGCTGAGGTGGGTGTCGGAGGCGTGGATGAAGGTGAACTCGCTCGCGGTCTGGCGACGCGTGAGCGGAAATTCAATGGCGGCCGTGCCGGCAGGGATCGCGCGCCAGAACGCGCCGCTCGCCGTCCAGCCATCCGGCACGCTGACGAAGACAACCCGGGCGTTGGGCGCCGCGTTGAGTTGCCAGCCGCCGGTCGAAGCGGTCGTCGCGACTGAGAACTGATCAGAGACGACGATCCCCGATAGACCGGCTTCGGCCGGGTCGCGAGTCTGGTTGCGATTCGCGTCGTCGAAAACCCTGCCTTGAATCGTGCGGGGCCCGTCACCTGGCGCCGGCTGCCTCGCCGCATGTGTGCTGGCGACGATGGAGGAGGCCAGGAGCAGGACGAAGCCAAGCAGATTCCGGACGTTCCAAGGCATGACTGGCGCTCCGAGTTTACGATAGTCGATTGCGGCGGGCGATCGGCCGCGATGAGTTACAATCTCCATTTGCTCCTCCACGCATTCACGCCGCAGGTGAACAGTTTCCCGCAAATGCTCCGCCGATCCCATCGGTCAGGAAACGGCGAGGCATGACGGCACGGATCGACTCGACCGAAAAAGGAGATCGTACTTGCGGACGACGACATTGACGGTACTCGCGTTTGTCCAGATCGTGATGAGTGCCTGGGCGCGCCCGGCGTCACAGCCTCAGGACGGCGACGGGAGTGTGGTGCTGGTAGGTGCGGGCGACATCGCGAATTGCGAGATGATCGGAGGCGCGCGTGCCACCGCGGCGCTCCTGGACAAGATCGAGGGGACGGTCTTCACGCTCGGCGATCATGCGTATCCAACCGGCAGCGCAAAACAGCTCAAGGACTGCTACGAACCGACGTGGGGGCGGCATAAGGCGAGGACGCGCCCGACGCTCGGCAATCACGATCTCGCCACGGACCGCGGCAAGCCCTATTTCGAGTACTTCGGCGACAACGCCGGCCCGAGCGGCCGCGGGTACTACAGCTACGACCTTGGCGCCTGGCACATCATCTCTCTGAACGGCACTGCAGTCGTGGACGCGAGCTCACCGCAGGCGACATGGCTGCGTGAGGATCTCGCCTCGCACCCGTCCGACTGCGTTCTCGCGTACTGGCACATGCCGCTGTACAGCTCAGGTCCTCACGGTGGCAGTCCCGAGATGAGGGAAGTGTGGAAGATTCTGTACGAAGCGGGCGCCGACGTCGTCGTCAACAGCCACGATCACCTGTACGAGCGCTTTGCTCCGCTCAATCAAAAAGGCGACCCGGACCCGGAGCACGGCCTGCGGCTGTTCCTCGTCGGGACGGGCGGCGCCGGCGTTTACAAACTCAAGAAGACTGCCCGGCACAGCGAGGTTCAGAACAACAGCACCTACGGTGTGTTGAAATTCACGCTCAGCAAAGGTCACTACGCCTGGGAGTTCATTCCCATGGCCGGCCAGACGTTCACCGATTCGGGGTCGGCTGCCTGCAGCCCGGCACACTAATTTCCCATCCCACATCCCACAAGCTGGAGCAGCGAGGATAAACGGCCGGCCGAAGTGCGGCGTAAGTAGGTCAGGGAGGATGACTGCCCACATGAGCCGGAAGCTAGCGACCGCGTCGATCGCCATGGCCCTCGCTGTTGTCACCACTGTCATATCCGCGAGGCGGACAGACGGCGAACAGTACTGGCCCCAGTGGCGTGGGCCCCACGGAACGGGCGCGTCGAAGCAGGCGAAGCCGCCGGCCGAGTGGAGCGAAACAAAGAACATCCGGTGGAGGAAGACGATTCCCGGCCGTGGCTTCGGGACCCCGGTCGTCTGGGGCGACCTCATCTTCGTGCTGACCGCCGTACCCGTGGACGCGACCGGCGACGCTGCGCATGCGGCCCGCGGCCGTACGCCAGGAGCACACAAGTACGTCGTGCTCGCACTGAATCGGAAGGACGGCCGTGTCGTGTGGGAACAGGTCGCGCGCGAGGACACGCCACACGAAGGCGCGCACAACGAGTGGGGCACCTGGGCCTCGCCGTCCGCAGTCACCGACGGCCAGCATGTCATTGCATCCTTCGAGTCGCGCGGCATCTACGCCTACGACATGAAAGGGAAGCTCATCTGGCAGAAAGATCTCGGCGACAAGACGATGCGCAACCAGTTCGGCGAGGGGAGCTCTCCCGCGCTCCACGGCAACACGCTCGTCGTGGTCTGGGATCACCAGGCCGGGTCGTTCATCGTCGCGCTCGACAAGCGCAGCGGCGAGGAGCGCTGGCGCGTCGCCCGCGACGAGATCGACGGCTGGGCGACGCCGCTCGTCGTTGTCTCCGGTGGCAAGCCGCAGGTGGTGACGAGCGGCATGAAGCAGGTGAGGAGCTACGACCTCGAGACCGGCAAGCTCCTCTGGCACGGCGGTGGTCTGACGATGAACCCGATCCCATCGCCGGTTGCCTCCGACGGCATCGTGATCCTGACGTCGGGCTTCCGCGGGAACAATCTGAAGGCGGTCCGGCTCGCCGACGCACGCGACGACATCACGAACTCGCCGGCGCTCGTGTGGTCGCTCGACCGCGACACGCCGTACGTGCCGTCGCCGCTTCTCTACGACGGCATCCTTTATTTGTTGAAGTCGAACAGCGGGATTCTGTCGGCGTTCGACGCCGCCACCGGCAAGCCGCACTATCAGCTCGCCCGGCTCGAAGGCGCGCCGAACGTGTTCGCATCACCCGCTGGCGCAGCCGGCCGAGTCTATGTCCCCGGCCAGGACGGGACCACCGTCGTCCTCAAGCACGGTCCGGCATTCGAGGTGATCGCACAGAACAAGTTGGACGACGGGTTCAATGCCTCGCCCGCGCTCGTCGATGGGGAGATCTATCTGCGCGGCAGGAAGTCGCTTTACTGCATCGCTGAGCGCTGAACCTGAACGGAACGGTTCAGCGTTCAAGGCTCAGGGTTCAAGGTGAGGTTCAAGATTCAGCGTTCGAGGTGCGGTTCACGGTTCGGATCGAACCTCGAACCGGACCCTGAACCAGGAACCGCACCCGAACCCCGAACCCTGAACCCTACCTTGAACCCTGAACCCTGAACCCCGAACCGTTATTGAACAGTTATTGTCGGACTCGTCGCCGCCCGCGTGTATCCATTATTAAGGAACAACCGGAACTCGTAGGTCCCCGCTGTCGTCGGCACGGTGACGGTCCACGTCCGCGTCGTCACGCCGAGACCGACGTAGGTGTAGTTCAGGTAACTGGTATTGGACTGCGACGTCCGCGCGAATGCCAGCCAGTCGCCAATCCCTCCGGCGCCGTTCGTCAGCGTGACCGTCACACTTCCGCCGGGCGCGACCGTCGTCGCGCTCACCGTCAGCTGCGGGCCTCCGGATGATCCCGACCCGATCGTGAATGCCAGCGCTGCCGACGTGCCGCCGCCCGGAGCGGGCGTGAAGACCGTGACGTTGGCCGATCCTGCTGCCGCGACGTCCGCGGCCGCGATCGCTGCCCGAAGCTCGGTCGAACTCACATACGTCGTCGTCCGATCCGCACCGTTCCAGCGGACGACGGAGGACGGAACGAAGTTGCTGCCGTTCACCGTCAGGTTGAAACCGGCCGATCCGGCGTTGACCAAGGACGGCGACAGCGACGTCGCGACTGGCGCAGGGGCGGGTCCGCCGCTGCCCGTCTGCACCGTCACTGTCGGACTCGTCGCCGCGCGCGTGTAGCCGCCGTTCGGGAAGTAGCGGAATTCGTAGTTCCCCGGTGTCGACGGCATCGTGACGGTCCACGTCCGCGTCGTCACGCCAGACCCGACGTAGACGAACGAGACGTAGCTGCTGTTGGAGGCCGTCGTCAACGCGAACGACAACCAGTCAGTGACTGCACCCGTTCCGTTTATCAGCGTAGCCGTAACGGTCGTGCCGGGCGCCGCCGTCGTCGTGCTGACACTGATCGCCGGTGGTCCTGTGGCGTTGAAAGTTGCGACAGAGGAGGTCCCGCCGCCGGGCGAGGGCGAGAAGACCGTCACCGGCGTGGAGGCGATTTGCGCGATGTCGGATGCCGGGATCGCCGCCGTCAAGCGGCTCGCATTGACGAACGTGGTGGGCCGGTTCGCACCGTTCCAGCGGACGACGGACGATGAAACGAATCCGGAACCGTTCACGGTGAGCGTGAACGCCGGCCCGCCCGCGACCGTCGCCATCGGCGAGAGCGACGAGATAGATGGCACAGGATTCACCGAACTGTCGACCGTGATCGGCGCACTCGTCGCGACAAGCGTGAAGACGTTGTTCAGGAACAGACGGAACTCGTACTCACCCGGCGCCAACGGCACGTTGACGGTCCACGTGCGGTGGGTGACTCCCGCGCCGACGTACGTGAACGACGAGTAGCTCGTGTTCGGCGATCCGACCCGCGCCAGCGCGAGCCAATCATTCGTGCCGCCGTAGCCGAAGGCGAGCGTGACAGTGACCGGCGTGTTGGGCGCAACCAGCGTCGTGTTGGGCGTCAGCGAGGGCGGGGGATCGATCGGCACCGCGAGCGACGCGCTGATCCCTCCGCCGGGCTCCGGCCCGAATACCTGGACCTGGCCCGTTTGGCCCACGACGAGATCCGCGGGGCTGATCTGGGCGATGAGCTCGGTTGTGCTCTCAACGGTCGTCGGTCGCGGCGCGCCGTTCCAGTACGCGACCGACATCGCGTCGAAGCCGCTTCCAATCAGTTTCAAGGAGACTGGCGATGTACTGGCCCGCAACCGCACCGGCGAGGTCGACGTCAGAACCGGCACCGCGTGCGTGACCGGCACGAGGGTCCCGAGCGCCTCGAAGGTGCTTACCCGCGGAATCGTCGTGCCCGCGCCGATCGGCCTCGTGTCAGTAATTGGCAGACCGGTCTGCCGCAGCACGTCCAGAATCAGGCCGACGCCGGCCGTGGGCGCCGCCTGGCGCAGGATTGCCCAGGTGCCAGTGACATGCGGCGTCGCCATCGACGTGCCGCTGTACGCGTTGAAGCCGCCGCCCGGCACCGACGAGGTAATCGAACTTCCGGGAGCGAAGAGCGACAGGAACGGTGCAACGTTCGAGAACGAGGACACCTGGTTTTGCTTGTCGGTCGACCCAACGCTGACGGCGGTCGAAATGCAGCCCGGAGCCGAGAGGCCATTGCCCGATCCGCTGTTGCCCGCTGCGATCACTGTCGCGACGCCAATGGCCCGAAGGTTGTCGATCGCCGGCTTGTAGGGCTGGCTGTTGCAAGTCGTGGTGAAGGTCGACGAGCCGCCGAGGCTCATGTTGACTGCGGCGACGTTGCGTGACGCGGCGAGACCGTAGACGTATTCGAGTCCGGCGATGATGTCGGACGAGAACGCGCCCAGACAATTCCCGCTCGGACAGGTCCCCGGGTCGGTAATGATCGAAAACACCTGCACCGCCATGACGTCGGCGCCCTTAGCGACGCCCGAGAACGGCTGACCAGCCAGCGATCCGTTGCCCGCCGCGATCCCGGCGACGTGCGTGCCGTGAAGGCATTCGAAAACTGATGTACACGGCGCCGCCGCGCCGACGCCGATCTGCTGATCGGTTCCATCCGGACATGCGGAAAGGCTCACGTTCGACCTGGTCGAGAAGCAGGCCTCGTCAACGACCCGGCCCGCCAGGAAGGGGTGGTTCGCATCGACGCCTGTATCGAGCACCGCGACCGTCGTGCCGGAGCCGTCGTAGCCGGCTGCCCAGGCCTGATCCCCCTGGATGAGCGGAACGCTGTCGGCGAGCACCGGCCGCAGGATCTCGTCTTCGACCACGCGGGCGACATCGGTCGACGCGCGCTCGAGCGCGGCGAGTCCCGCCGGCGTAACCTCGAGCGCGATGTACGGGACGGTCCGGTAGCGGTACAACACGCGGCGATCCGCCGGCCTGAGCTTCGCGTCGATGCGCGCGAACGCATTCAGGATCTCGCCTCGCTGCCGCGTGATCTCCGAGGCCGCGCGCAGATTTCCTTCGGCGACATGACGGCCCGCGGCGAGCTTTAACTCGACGAGGACGCGCACGCGGCCGTTGCGTTCGGCATGCACGCGCAACGTGTCCGGCACCATTCGCCCGGGTTCGCCAGGCGGCGTTTGCGCAGAAAGAAAGATTCCGGCGAGCAACGATACGCCGGCGACAAACGCTCGAACGGACCGTGCGTGATGACGCGTCATAAAACCTCTGCGTGACGGGAATTTTTGAGAGCGCCAGGCGACGAGGGTCGCACTCTAGTCAACGACAGATTCGGGCCGTTTGTACGCGCTTTTTCACAGAATATTTCGAACGACAAAAAGGGTAGTCGCTACCCGCACATGTCTCCGTCACAGATGACAATTTCGTGAACTGGCGCGCGCCAAATTCGTATCTACGACCATGTTCGTAGATATTCGTCACGCCATTCGTCTGCTCGTTCGGAATCCGCTCTTCACGGCGACTGCCGTCCTCTCACTCGCAATCGGCATCGGCGCGACGACAACGATCTTCACGCTCGCCGACGCGCTCCTGCTGCGCCGGCCCGTCGGCGTGACCGATCCCGACCGCGTTGTCGACATCGGCCGAACACGAAACGGCCAGGAGTTCGACAACACGTCGTACGCGAACTTCCAGGACATTGCCGCCCAGGCGACGAAACTGAGCGGCGTTTACGCCCAGGACCTCGACCCGATCTCGGTGGCACTCGGTGGAGCCAAAGGAGCCGAACGCGTTTACGCCACGATCGTCAGCGGCAACTACTTTCAGGTCCTTGGCGTAACGCCGCAGGTCGGACGACTTCTCATGCCGGACGATGACACTGCTCCTGGCGCGTCACCCGTCGTGGTGCTGAGCGACCGGCTCTGGCGACGTCGGTTCAGTGCCGATCCGTTCATCGTCGGTCAATCCGTCATTCTCAACGGCACACCTTTCACGGTTCTCGGTGTCGCGCCGCTCGGGTTTCGCGGGACGACGCTCCTCAGCCCGGAGCTGTGGGCGCCGCTGACGATGGTGTCCGAGATCAAGCCCGGGACGACGTGGCGCCCGATGCGGGGCGGCTCCTGGATTCTGATTGGCGGCCGTCTCGCGCCCGGCGTCGGCATCGAGCAGGCGCAGGCGGAGATCGATGCCATCGCAAAGCGTCTGGAAGAGATGTATCCGGACACCAACCGCGGAGTGGGCTGGAAGGTGATGCGAGCGACGCCCATCCCGGGCGAAATGAGCACCTACGTCGGCGCGTTCATGGCGATCCTCGGAGCGATCGTCGGCCTCGTACTGGTTGTCGCCTCGATCAACATCGCGGGGATGATGCTCGCTCGGGCCGCGGCGCGGCGGAGGGAGACGGCCGTGCGGCTCGCGCTGGGCGCGTCGCGCCTCCGGCTCGTTCGCCAGCTTGTCGTCGAGTCGCTCGCCGTGTTCCTGTTGGGCGGAGCGGCCGGGCTGGTCGTGGCGCGCTGGATGACCAGCTTGCTCCTCGCGCTGCTGCCGAACATTCCAATCCCGTTGGCGCTCTCGCTTCCACTCAACACCCGTATCGTCCTGTTCGGCCTCGCCGTGACCTGTCTGACGGCCCTCGCCACGGGCCTCGTGCCGGCGTTCCAGGCGTCGAAACCGGATCTGGTCGAAACGCTCAAGGGCGATCGTGACGCGCGGTTCGGACGCTTCCGTCTCCGGCAGGTACTCGTCGCAGCCCAGGTCGCCGGGTCGGTGCTCCTCATCGTCGTCGCAGGGCTCTTCGCCCGCGCGCTCCAGCATGCCGCGTCGATCAACCCCGGTTTCGACACGGCGAACGTCGAGATTGTCGGCCTCGATCTTTCGCTCGCGAGGCACAACGACAAGAGCGGTCCCGCGTTTCTCCGCCAGGTGATCGCACGGGTCGCGGCGGTGCCCGGTGTCGAGTCGGTTGCCGCGTCGATCGATCTCCCGCTCGACGGCGGGCGCTTCGGCTTCGGCGATGTCTGGGCTGCCGGCAAAACAGAGAAGGAGGCGATCGGCCTGGAGGACTGGAACATTGTCGAGCCCGGCTACTTCCGCACGTTGCGGAAGTCGCTCGTTGGCGGCCGGGACTTCAGCCGCGCTGACATCAAGGGACGGCCCGACGTGGCGATCGTCAACGAAGTCGCCGCGGCGAAGCTCTGGCCGGGGGAGAATCCGATCGGCCGGCGGCTGATTCGAACCGATGAGGACGGGCAGCGGCAGGTGGAGGTCGTGGGCGTCGAGAAGACGGGTAAGTACGTCGCGCTCAACGAGCAGCCGACGCCGTTCATCTATTTACCGTACGCGCAGGCCTACGTCCCGCGGGTGTCGCTGGTCATTCGGACCTCCGGTCCGACCGCGATTCCAGCGGTGCGCGCGATCGTGGCCGAACTGAATCCGAATTTGCCGGTCATCGGCACGTTCACGCTCGACTCGATGTCGACGATCGCGCTCCTCCCGCAGCGCCTCGCTGGCGGGATCGCCGGCGCGCTCGGCGTGGTCGCCGTCCTCATCGCCGGACTCGGCGTCTACGGGGTGACCGCCTACTCGGTCGCGCGCCGGACGCGGGAGTTCGGTATCAGGGTGGCATTGGGTGCGACGCCGCGCGACGTGCTGGGGCTCGTGTTCCGGCAGGGCGCAGTGCTGACCGCGAGCGGCCTCGTCGTCGGTCTGCTGCTCGCGCTTGCTTCGTCGCAGCTGCTGGCGTCGCTGCTCTTTGGCGTCGGAGCGGCGGATCCGATTGTCTTTGGCCTCGCCGCCCTGGTGTTCGGCGCTCTCAGCCTCGCAGCGTCGCTCGTGCCGGCCCGGCGCGCGCTCGCGATCAATCCGACCGTCGCGCTGAGGAGTGAGTGATTATTTTTCGGGCACGACGGCCGTGCAGATGGAGGCCTGGGCGTTGCCAACGTCCTTGCTGACGGCGAGTTGTGACTTCGGCAGGAAGCGCGGGATCAACTCCTTCATCGGAACGTTGGAGCCGATCGCGAGACCGCGGCGGCCGATGAAGCCTTCCGGGTCGTCATCCGGGAGGCCGAAGATCAGCGGCTCACGGGCGGCTTCCAGCCGCTGCATCACGTCTTTCAGCGTCGGGTTGGGCGCCTTGAGTCCGCTCGCGAGAAAGTAGTCGAAGACGATCCGACTGCCCGGCGGCGAGTTGCCGGAGACGAAGCGCAGGGTAGCATCGACCGCGGCCTCAGGGATGTAGAACGTCACCCCTTCCCAGACGAAGATTGTTTTGACCTTGGGGTCGTAGCCCGCCTTGCTGAGCACCGTTCCGAGATCCTCTTTGGTGAAATCGATCGGCACATAGGTGACGTGACTGGGAAGCGAGCCCAAGATTTCGGCGACGCGCTTCTTCTTGTATTCCTGGGTTGGCGGAAAGTCGACCTCGAACACGCGTGTCTGGCGCACGCTGTCGGGCGCGCGATAGGCGCGGCTGTCCAGCCCCGCGCCGAGGATCACGACCTGGCGGGCGCCGGATTTCAAGCTGTCTTCGAATACGGCGTCGATATGGCGTGTCCGGACGTGCACGGCGAATGCAAACGGCTTTCGGATTCCGAGGCTGTTCCAGGCGTCCTCGGTACCCAGCGGCAGCGCAGCCAGGATCGACTCGGATCCACCTTTCTTGAGGATGTCGCGTTCGTCGGGTCCCAGGAATCGCTCCGCGAGCGAATCACCATTGCGAACGGCGGGATCCGGGTGCTTCGCACCGATTGCGCGATAGGCGGTCACTTCCAGCGCCGAAACGGAAGGTTTGCCCGGCTCAACAGCAGACAGGCCGACCACCGAGAGCCCCAACAGCGCGATCGCGGCTGAGTTACGCTTCATCTGCGAGACGCTAGCCGCGCCTTCCAGGTCTGTCAACCGCGGCGCCTGATTCTC
>DATAEE010000397.1:0-24947 GCA_036258175.1 Vicinamibacterales bacterium | reverse complement strand
CGGACGATGGAGCTTGGTTACGCGCCGATCGCCGGGACGACGGCGGCGGTCTCGGCGTTCGTGTGGCTGCTCGCGCTCGCCTACCTCTACATCGAGATCACGACCGACGAGCGGACGATCGGCGCCTTCATCGCGCCGCTTCTCGCGGCGCTGCAGCTCATACCCGCGCTCACGCCCGACGCGACCGAGGCGCGATCTGACGTCCTGAGGACGCCGCTCTTCACGCTCCACGTCGCGTCGATGCTGTTCGCGTACGCCAGCTTCGCGCTGGCGTGCGTGATCGGCATCACGTATGTGCTCCTGTTCAAGGAGATCAAGGGAAAGGACGTCGGATTCTTCTATCGACGGCTCCCGCCGCTGGCGCGGCTCGACGTCATGAACGACCGCGCCGTGCGGATCGGCTGGCTGTTCCTGACCGTCGGCGTCGCCATCGGCGCGGTCTGGGCGATCCGGGCGCGCCCCGAGTTCACCGACCCGCGCGTGCAGGCAATGACGATCGTCGACCCGAAGATCCTCGTCGCGCTCATCTGCTGGACGGTCTATTCGTTCCAGCTCGTGGCGCGCCGCTTCGGCTTTACCGGCCGGCGCGCGGCGCTTTTATCGGCCGTCGGGTTCGCTATCGTGCTCCTGAACTTCGTCCCGGTCGGGTACTTTCTGACGCGGAGTCACAATTTCTAGGTATCAGGCACTAGGGACTAGGCATTAGGCACTCTGTCAATCAGTGGATTGGCGTTTGGTCCATCGGCAGAGTGGCTAGTGCCCAGTGCCTAGTCCCTAGTGCCTAGTGCCTAGTGCCTACAGAGATCCATGTCGCTGATCCTCGTCGGCCTGAGCCACCGAACGGCGCCGATCGAGCTGCGCGAGCAGGTCGACTTCTCGACGCGCGACGTCACGCGCGCGGTGCGCGAGCTCACGGCGCGGCGCGCGACCGACGAGTTCGTGATTCTGTCCACCTGCAACCGCGTCGAGATCTACGCCGTCGCGGACCCGGGCGCGGCGCGTCCCGCCATCGGCCGCTTCGTCGCCGATTATCACGGCCTGCCGGTCGATCGGCTCGACCCGCATCTCTACCTGCAGCTCGACGCGGCGGCGACGCGGCACCTGTTCCGCGTGGCGGGAGGCCTCGACTCGATGGTCGTCGGAGAGCCGCAGATTCTCGGCCAGGTGAAACAGGCCTACCAGGTGGCGGCCGACGCGCACGCGACGGGACCGCTGCTCAACCGCCTGTTCACCTGCGCCCTCGCCGCCGGCAAGCGCGTCCGCGCCGAAACCGGGATCGGCGAAGGGGCAGTGTCAGTCAGCTACGCCGCGCTGTCGATGGCGCGGAAGATCTTCGGCGAGCTGACCGGCCTGACCGCGCTCATCGTCGGCGCCGGCGACATGGCGAAGCTCACCGCGACGCACCTCCGGTCTCAGCACGTCGGTGAGATTGCGGTCGCGAGCCGGAGGCTCGCCTCGGCGGAGACGCTCGCCCTCCGCGTCCAGGGATCGGCGGTGCCCTGGTCGGATATCGGCCGCGTGCTCGAACGCGCCGACGTCGTCGTGACGGCGACGGGCGCGTCGGAGCCGGTGCTCAACCGCGACCGCGTGCAGGCCGTCATGCGGACTCGGCGGAATCGCCCGCTGTTCATCATCGACCTCGGGGTGCCGCGCGACGTGGAGGCGTCTGCAGGCGAGCTCGAGCAGGTCTTTCTGTACAACATCGACGACCTGCAGGGGATCGTCAGCGAGACTCTGACGCGGCGCACCCATCAGGTCGATCGCGCGGACGCCATCGTCGCCGACGAGGTCGACAAGTTCATCGCGTGGCTGCGCTCCCGCAACGCCGTGCCGACCGTGGTCGCGCTGCGCCAGCGGTTCGAGGACATCCGGCGCGCCGAGCTGAAACGCCTCGAGCCGAAGCTGAGCGGGATGACCCCCGAGGCCCGCGCCCGCGTGGATGACGTCACGCGGCTCATCGTGGAGAAGCTGCTGCTGACGCCGACCGAGCAGCTCAAGTCTGCGCCCGATCAGCGGACGATCGAGACCTGGGCGGACGCGCTGGCCCGCCTGTTCGCGCTCTCCGTTGATGTGGAGCGCGAGGACGGGCCGCAGATTGACGCAGATAAACGCAGATGAAGGCCGGATGCCAATAAGGATCGGTACTCGCGGCAGCCGGCTTGCGCTGTGGCAGGCGCAGACCGTGGCGCAGTCGCTCACGACGGCCGGACGAGGACCGTGCGAGATCGTGATCTTCCGCACGCGCGGCGATCAACTCCAGGACCGGCCGCTGTCCGAGGACGGCGGCAAGGGCCTGTTCGTCCGGGAAATCGAGGAAGCACTGCTCGGCCGGGCGGTCGACGTCGCCGTCCACAGCGCAAAGGACATGTCGGCCGATCTGCCGGCGGGCCTTGCGATCGGCGGCGTGCTGCCGCGGGAGGATCCGCGGGACGCGGTTGTCTTGCCCGCGTTTAGCTCGGACGCTGGAACCAGCGCGCCGAGCGACAGCGAGGCGTGGCGGGCCGTGGGGGTGGGGCCCCACGGCAAAGGGAAAAAAGTAGGCACCGGCTCCATCCGCCGTGTCGCTCAGCTCCGCACCGCCTGGCCGGATGCGCAGTTCGAACCGGTGCGCGGCAACGTCGATACGCGGCTGCGCAAGCTCGATGAGGGTCAGTTCGCCGCGCTCGTGCTCGCGGCCGCAGGACTCAGGCGGCTTGGGTTCGGCAATCGGATTTCGGCGCTCATTCCGTTCGACACATGCGTTCCCGCGCCGGGCCAGGGCGCGATCGCGATCGAAGTCCGCGAGGACGACGCGGCGACGCGTGATGCAGTCGCCGCGGTGTCCGACCGCAGGACCGCGCTCGCGCTCGACGCGGAGCGTGCCGTCGTCGATGCGATCGGCGGCGGCTGTCAGCTCCCGCTCGGCGCCGTCGCGACGATCGAGAATGGCTGGCTGGAGCTCGTCGCCGTCGTCGCGAGTCCCGATGGCGCGCGGGTCGCGCGTGCGAAGGTGCGGGGACCGGCGTCGCAGTCTCGTGACATCGGGCTTCGGGCCGCGGAAGAGCTGGCGGCCGAAGGGGGACGCGAAATTCTCGACGGCCTGGGCATTCGGCGGTAGGCTTCTGGGGTTTGAAGTGATGAAAGTCTCGATTGTCGGCGCCGGACCTGGCGATCCCGGACTCATCAGCGTGCGCGGCCTGCGTGCGCTTCAGGCGGCCGACGTCGTGGTGTACGACCACCTCGTTCACAGCCGGCTGCTCCGGTCGGCACGCGTCAGCGCCGAACGGATCGACGTCGGCCCGGCGGCGCCCGAGCCGATGCAGCAGGACGCGATCTGCTTCCTCCTCGCGGAAAAAGCGCGCGAAGGCAAATCGGTGGTGCGGCTCAAGTGGGGCGACCCGTACGTGTTCGACAGCGGCGGCCGCGAAGCGATGTTCCTGCACGAACAGGGCGTGCCCTTTGAAGTCATCCCGGGCATCCCCGCCGCAATTGGCGCCGCCGGATACGCCGGCGTTCCCGTGACGTATCCCGGCGCAGGCGATACGCTCGTCTTCGTGCGCGGCCATGAAGCAGAAACCGACGAGCCGCCCGAAGTCGACTGGGCGCGCCTCGCCGGCCTCGGCGGCACCATCGTTTGTTACGCGAGCGCGCGGCAGGTGGCCGGCATCGTTCGCAAGCTCATCGCCAACGGCCTGGCGCCGGAGGAAGCGGCGGCGATCATCTACAACGGGACGACCCCCGACCAGAAGACGGTAGACGGAACGCTCGAAACGATTGCCGGCGACGGATCGCTCGCGCAAAACAAGACGCCTGCGATACTCGTCGTCGGCGCCGTCGCCGCGCTCCGCGAACATCTCCGCTGGTTCGACGAGCGGCCTCTGTTCGGCCGCCGCATTGTCGTCACACGGTCGAGAGAGCAGGCGGGAGAGCTCATCGAGCTGCTGGAGGACCTGGGCGCCGATGCGATCGAGGCGCCGGCCATCCGAATCGCGCCGCCACACGACACCACGGACTTGGATCGCGCCGCGGCCGACGCGTCGTCGTACGACTGGATCGTTTTCACGAGCGCGAATGGCGTCGATCAATTCATGGCGCGGCTGCTCGCGGGACCGCGCGACGTGCGCGCCCTCGGCCGCGTCAAGATCTGCACGATTGGACCGTCGACCGCCGGCCGTCTGGCGCGCTACGGCATCAAGGTCGACCTCACACCCGAGGAATACCGGGCCGAGGCCATCGTCGACGCGCTCAAGGCGCGGGGCGATCTGAAGGGAAAGCGATTCCTGCTCCCGCGGGCGGACATCGCGCGCGAGCTGCTGGCGGAAGAGCTGCGTCAGGCCGGCGCCGAGGTCACGGAGGTCGCGGCATATAGGACCTTGCCCGCCGATGTCGGCGGCGAGCGTGAGGGAGATCGCGACATCTACCGGATGCTGCTCGACAAACAGGTGGACGCCATTACGTTCACGAGCGCCTCGACGGTCAGGAACTTCGTGAAAATGCTCGGCGAGGAGCCGGCGGCCGACCTGCTGCGGACGACCGTCGTCGCCTCGATCGGGCCGGTCACAGCCGAAGCGGCACAGCAGCTGGGCATCCAGACGACGGTCATGCCCACGACGTACACCATTCCCGCGCTCGTTCAGTCTCTCGTCGACTACTTCGAGAGGCACGCACCGGTGTCCGGGTCGCACGGCGCGCGCGTCAGGGGTCAGGAAACCTCGGCATGACGACGACGCGCGTCGCGCAGCTGACGCTCACGCACAGACCGCGGCGGCTGCGCCGGACGCCCGCGCTGCGCGCGCTCGTGCGCGAGACGAAGCTCGCGCCCGATCACTTCATCTATCCACTCTTCGTCCGGGAAGGGACGGGCGAGCGCCGCCCGGTCGCGTCGATGCCGGGAGTGTTCCAGTTGTCGGTCGACGAAGCGGTGCGCGAGGCGGCGGCCGCGAAGCAGGAGGGTGTAGGCGGCGTCATCCTCTTCGGGTTGCCGTCACGAAAGGACGCGGCAGGCTCGGGCGCTTCCGATCCCGACGCGCCCGTTCAGGTGGCGGTGCGCGCGATCAAGCGGGACGTGCGCGACCTGATCGTCGTCACCGACGTGTGCCTCTGCGAGTACACGTCTCATGGGCACTGCGGTCTCCTCGTCAAGGATGACGCAACGGGCGAGACGGAAATCGCGAACGACGCCAGCGTCGAGGAACTGGTCAAGGCCGCACTCTCTCACGCCGTTGCGGGCGCCGACATCGTCGCGCCCTCCGACATGATGGACGGCCGCGTGGGCGCCATCCGCCGCGCGCTCGATGAACGTGGATTCACGAACGTCGCGATCATGTCCTACGCGGCGAAGTACTGCTCGGCGTTCTACGGCCCGTTCCGCGAAGCGGCCGACTCGGCGCCGGCCTTCGGTGATCGTCGATCGCACCAGATGGATCCGGCGAACGTCGATGAGGCACTGCGCGAGGTGTGGCTCGATCTCGACGAAGGAGCGGACATCGTGATGGTGAAGCCAGCGCTTCCCTATCTCGACGTCATCTCGCGGGTGAAGATGGAGTTCGGCGTGCCGACGGCCGCGTACCACGTCAGCGGCGAGTACGCGATGCTGAAGGCCGCAGCCGAGCGCGGATGGATCGACGAAGAGCGCGCGATGCTCGAGACGCTGACGTCAATCTCGCGCGCGGGCGCCGACATCATCCTGACGTATTTCGCGCGGCAGGCGGCCCGGCTGCTCTGAGCCCCGGGCTAGTTTGACTTGCGCCGAACGTTCGTGAGCGTGATCGGCGCTTCGGCGTAGTCGTCGACTACTACAGTGCCTTCGTCGGGGCCCGGCTTGACGCGGGCGGCCGCCACCAGGAGCCCGTCACCCGTCCCCTTCGCGTCCACGTTGAGGACTAACACGGCGACTTCGAATCCGGCGCGTGATTTCGGGTCCCCCGCGCCGCCGCCAATGAAGAACACCGGTTTGTCCGTGACGAGCGTGATCGTCCGGCCCTTCTCGGTCGTCTGTTCCCGTGCGTAGCGGATGGGCGTTTCCCGCTTGGCGAGCGTCACGTGACCGACAACGGGTGCCTTTCGGAGTGCTGCGACAAAACCGCTATATCCGCCGTGCTTCAGCCCTGATTCCACGGAAGTCCGATCGAAGTTTGGCGTGTACCGCCGGATGTGAGCGTCGACGGTGGCCGTCAGGGACGCCGTCTCCCCTTTTACATTCGCAGTCGCGTTGAAGGTCTCGGGAGCGTTCGTGCTCGCTGCCTGCTGCGCGGCCGCGCCCGCGGTCGAACCAATAAGGAATGCCACGAACGCGAAAGACGACATGAGCACGAACAGCCTCCTCATCCTACTTGGCCTTCCGCCAGCGTCCAACCGACAAAGGATTGCCCGCATCATCTTTCGTCGTCAGCGTGAGCACGTCGCCCTCGACCTGCCAGTGACGCGGACGGCTCAACCCCAGCGGGCCCGCCGCGCCGGCCGGCGGCTGCCCCGCGATCACGTAAGTCAGCGTCTTGTGCTGGAGGTCGACGACGGTGCGGCCCTCGGATCTGATCATCCCATCCGCGATGTCGATGCCGGCGGCGCGCAGGACATCGGCCGACGCCTCGTCCGCGCGGATATCCATTTTGAGGTTGCCGAAGTCATCGTAGACGAGTGTGCCGGTGCCTTTCAGGGCCACCGGCCCCTTCCCGGGCGGGTAGACCTCAAACGACTCGAGCGACCAGAGGCCCTCGAGATACTTCCTGGCTTCGGTGAGCGAACCGGCGCCTGTGTCAACCGGTCCCATTTCAACCGGGCGCTGACGCGGCGCCGGCGCACAGGCAATCACGATGGCGATCGCCGCTCCGATCAGAAGCCGAACTGAACCCGAAGGCTGGATCATAAATGTCTCCGCTGGACTCGTATGCTATCCCGAAATTCCTGCCAGCCGGCGACCATGTCTCCGAGCAGCTCCTTGACGGACTGCCGCAGCCGGCCTTCGAGCCGCCCGACGGCCGCCAGCTCCGCCTGTCGGAGCGACGACGCTTTCTCCGGTGATGTCCCATGGAGTCGACCGGCCCCGAGCTGAAATGCGGAGTCGTACACCAGCGCCGACAGGTCCTTGACTGAATCGAGATCGTCTGCCCGCACTTCGCGATAGGACGGCTCCCAGCTCCGGATCCACCACTTTCGAACACCCCACTTGGGCTCCTGCTCCGGAACGACGCCGAGGATGTCGTGGTGGATCCGTCCCAGTTGTTGGGAACCGGCGATCACGCGAACCGCCTCCGTGGACGAAGGGAGCTGGAGACAGCCAAGCCCGTCGAGACGACTCGGCTCTTTTGCCTCGAGCAACACGTCGTCATCAGGATCGGACGTCGGTCCCTCCACACGAAACAGCATCTTGTTGTTGGCTGCGCTTCCGACTCCCATGCGAAGCCACCCGATGCGCCGGATCGTGAAATACCCCCGCGCCAGGTCGGGACGCGCTCGATGCGCGCGCCGCGCGAACAACGCGAGACCCGAGAGGGCGTTCGCCTTCACCTCGTCGGGCAGCGGCTCCATTCTCTGTTCGCCCCAAGCGAGATGCGCGGCGCGATCGCGCGTAGGCTCCGCGCGAAATCGTCGAACAAACCCGGGTTCGGGCGGAAGCGTGCCGGGCTCTTCCAGGCCGCGCCGGTATCCTTCGAAGAAGCGGTCGAACAGGTCGTTCAGGTCACTGGACCAGCCGCGGCGCCGGGCGACGAGGTCGATGGACCCCAGAAACCGCACGATGTCGACGAGCGACGGACCGCGCGCAGAATCGTCGAAGTCATCGAGACCCCACGCCTGACTCGTGACCGCGTATTGCTCGACGTGCGCGTCACCGTGGAGCAGGACGACGGGGACGTCCGGCAGGACCGACGCAAAAACGTCACAGACTCTCGCGGTCCAGGACCGATTGACGATTCGGAAGTAGGCGTACTCGTCGACGCGAAGTCGTTCGAGGAACTCGGGCAACGCGCGGTCGATCGCCGTCGGCTCAGGGCGCAACGGTGATGAGTGTGTCGGCGTCTGCGCCGGTCCGCCGGCTGCGGCGCACAACGCCACGATCAGCGCAAGACTGCCTCCCGGGCATGAACCGAAGGACGCGCGCATCGAGTGGAGATCCTGTCCGAGTCGCGGACAGTTTGGATAGTAGCAAAGGCTGTCAGCCTACTGGCTCGCAAAGTTGGTCGGCTGTTTGGCGGCGTGGAGGATCGCCTCGAGCTCGGCGAACTTGAGCGGCTTGAGCAGAAAACGGGTGCCGGAGCGGGCCGCTTCCTTTCGCAGCTCGATGTCGTCGTAGCCCGTCAATAGAATGCGGATGACGTCGGGGTATTGCCGCGCGACGAGACTGAGGAGCTGCAGGCCGCTGCGCCCGGCGAGGCGAGCGTCGGTAATCAGCACCGACGGATGGTCCGACGCGAGAATTGCTGCCGCTTCGTCAACTGATCGGCAGGAGACGACTCGGAAGCCGCACGACGCGACGAGCGCCGCCAGCGCCTCGCGCTGGTCGTCGTAATCTTCGACGATGAGAACCTTTTGAACGTGTCCCACGCCTAGAACCGGCGCAATTGCCCTGCCGGGGTGTCAATGATCTGACCATCCGCATGTTGATGGGTCATCGGAACTTACCGTCGATGACCCATTTGTACTTCGATTGGGACGTTGGAGGCCGATACGGTTCCGGTAGGATTTACCTGCGACTGACCTTCGCGTGCGCAGCTCGCCATCCGTCTGCCGATGGTGTAAGGACCTTCCCTGGCGTCGCCTGCGTGAACTTTCCGTTGTCGACGACGGCAACGCCGTTGACGAGCACGTACGGTAACCCGGTGGGGTACTGATGCGGTTTCACGAACGTCGCGGTGTCGGCGATCGTGGCGAGATCGAAAACGACGAGGTCGGCCCACGCGCCGGGACGAATGACGCCGCGGTCGGTGAGCCCCATGATCTGGGCCGCGAGCGACGTCATCGACCGGACCGCGAACGCCAGGCCGATGACGCCCCGATCGACGACGTAGCGGCGGATCTTGCGCGGCATCGTGCCGTAGAAGCGCGCGTGCGGTACGCCGTCGCCGAACGCCACTGTGTCGCCGTCGGTGCAGGTTGCGGTGAAATCCTGCTGCATGATGTGTTCGATGTCGATCTCCGAAAGCGAATAACCTCGCATCCTGCCACCGCCAGGACTCTCGTAGCCGGTCAACTGCAGTTCGATCGCCGCGTCGGCGGGTGACTTCCCGAGATCCGCTGCCACGTCCGCCAGGCTCTTTTCGACATACTTACTGTTCGGGTGGTCGTAGACGACGACGCGGGAGGGGCCGCCGCGCCGCGCGATCTCGTGGTCGATGTCGCGACGGATCTTTGCCGCGTCCGCCGGATTGGCAAGCCGCGTGGAGAGGTTCTTCTTCGCGTCGCCTCGCCCGCGGCCGTCGGTTTCACCGAGCTGACCGCCAACGTCAGCCCCGGGCGCCGCAACCGCCCACAAGGGGATCAGAACCGTCGAACCGTCGCTGCCCGATGTGTCGTACGGATACTGGTCGGCGTACACCTCGATCCCGGCGTCGCGGGCGTCGCGGATCAGCCGAGTCGCGGCGTGACTCGCGCCCCAGTAGTTCGCACCCTTAGCCTTCAAGTGCGACGCCACGGCGGGGATTCCGGCTTCGCGGCCGACCGCAATCGTCTCTTCGACTGCCGCGAGCAGGTCAACGGACGGCGTGGGATCCGAGGCAACCTTCCACATCGGATCTTTTCCTTCGCTGCGTTCGTGGCTGATGTAGAAGCCGCCGAACGGACGCACCACCTTCGCGAGCTCGATGACCTCGCGCGTGTCGCTGAAACGCCCGGGCACGTACTCGAGGCCGGCGCTCAGGCCGAACCCGCCATCGCGCATTCCCTCTTCGACCAGCGCGCGCATCGCGGCAATGTCCGCCTCGGTCGCCGCCTCGCGCGAGCGAGAGCCCATGACGCGCTGCCGCACTGTACCGTGGCCCACCATCAACGCGACATTGTTGCCGACGCCCTGCTTCTCGTACTTCGCGCGCTGTCCGCGAAGCGGCCAGTCGGGCGAGCGGCCGTCCTGATTGACGACGGAAAGCGTGATCCCCTGCGCGATCATGTTGAGGTTCTGCCGGAGCGCCGGATCGCCGAGGCCGCGATCGCTGTGGGAATGGATGTCGATGAAGCCGGGCGACACGAACTTGCCCGACGCGTTGATCGTCCGGACCGCGCGGGCTGCGAGCCCGTGTCCAATCGCGGCGATGCGGCCGTCTTTCACGGCGAGGTCGGCGACGTACCACGGATTGCCCGTGCCATCGATCACGCGCCCGCCGGCAAGGACGAGGTCGAAGTCCCGACCCTGCGGGCTCAATGCAAGTCCAGCCACGAGGACGATCGCAACGAGCGAAAGTCGGTATGTCATCGGGACAGCGCGTGGTATTTTGCCAGAATGGCCCACCGAACGAAACGCTCCGATCGGCTGTTCGCACGCGCATCGCGCGTGCTGGTCGGCGGCGTCAACAGTCCCGTCCGCGCCTTCGCCGCGGTCGGCGGCCATCCTCTGTTCATCCGGCGCGCCGCCGGCGCCCACATTCAGGACGCCGATCGCAATCGATACATCGACTACGTGATGTCATGGGGGCCGCTCATCCACGGCCACGCGCCGCGCGGCCTGCGCCGCGCGCTGGCCTCCGCCGCGGCAAATGGAACGAGCTTCGGCGCGCCGCACGAGCTGGAGATCGAGCTCGCGGAGCGGGTTCGCGCCCTGATGCCGTCGATCGAGCGCATCCGCTTCGTGAGCTCCGGCACTGAAGCAGCCATGAGCGCCATCCGTGTCGCCCGCGCCGCGACCGGCCGCGACCGGATCGTCAAGTTCGACGGCTGCTATCACGGCCACGCCGACTCGTTTCTCGTCAAGGCAGGTTCGGGCGCGATGACGCTCGGGGTGCCGACCAGCCCGGGCGTGACGGCCGGGACGACCAACGACACGCTGGTCGCCAGCTACAACAACCTCCGATCGGTCGAGCGCCTGTTCGCGGCCAATCCCCGGCAGATTGCTGCGGTGATCATCGAACCGATCGCCGGCAACATGGGCGTCGTCGCGCCCGTGCCGGGATTCCTCGAAGGTCTCCGCACGCTCAGCACGCAGGAGGGCGCGGTGCTCATCTTCGACGAAGTCATTTCCGGCTTCCGCGCCTCAGCAGGCGGCGCGCAGCGGCTGTACGGAGTTCGTCCGGATCTCACGTGCCTCGGAAAGATTATTGGAGGCGGGCTGCCGGTTGGAGCGTACGGCGGACGTGCCGATCTTATGGATCTGGTTTCCCCAAAAGGGCCGGTCTATCAGGCCGGCACCCTGTCGGGCAATCCGCTGGCGATGGTGGCGGGACTGTGGACCCTCGATGCGCTGTCGTCGAGCCTCTACACGCGGCTGGCGGCGCTCGGCGAGCGGCTCGCCGGCGGACTCGCGTGGGCCGCGCGTGAGAACGGCATCCCGCTCCAGGTGAATGCGACCGGTTCGCTGCTGACGCCGTTCTTCACGAGCTCGCCCGTCGGCGACGTGCGAACGGCCGGCGCGGCGAACACGGCGCAGTACGCCGCGTTCTTTCGCGGCATGCTGTCGCGCGGCGTCTACGCGCCGCCGTCACAGTTCGAAGCCTGGTTTCTTTCAGGTGCCCACACCGCGCGCGACGTCGACGAGACGGTCGACGCCGCGCGAGGTGCGCTTAAAGAGATGACGTAGGCCCGACCTTAGGTCGGGCGTGTCCGGAAAACCCCAACGCCGATCAGCGAAGCGTCAATGGCGAATCGAGCCGGACGCGGAGGATAGTTCCGGGCGGCAGCTCGACGTCCTTCCCTTCCGTGGCCGCCACGACACCGCCGCCGCCAATCAGGATGCCCGCCAACGCGCCCTTCACGCCGCCGAGAATCCCGCCGATGATCGCGCCAACGCCCGCGCCAGCGCCAATTTTCGCAGCATCCTCTTTGTAGCCGCCGCTCTCGAGCGCTTCGACGAGGGTCGCGCGAATCGGATAGCTCCGGCCGTTGATGACGATCTGATCGAACGACAGGCTGAGGCGGCCTTTCCGATCGATGCGGTCTGCGTCATCCACCGCCGTGACGATTCCACGGACGGATGACCCAGCCGGAATGACGACCTCGCCGTCGACGATCAGGTCGGCGGCGGTGGTGGCCTCGAAGCGATCTTCGACCTGCGCCGTGTCGGAGTTCAGCTCCGTCTGCAGGCGGACGTCGAGCTCCTGACCAGCCGGGATCTCGCGCCGGCCGGTGCGACGTGCTGACGGTGGCGGCGGCGGCGGCGGAATTTCGTACCGGTCGCTCGACGTGCCGCGGCCACCAGTGCCCATGTTGCTGCTCGAGACGTTCTCGCCGCGGGCACGGCTCACGATGCGATCGATCTGGTCGCGCACCGCTGTGTACTCTGACCGTGGAACGCTGCCTTCCTTTCGGAGCTTCACTTTGAGGTAGATCACCTCGTCGCGCATCTGATCGAGGTCACTCTGCAGTCGCGACGCGAGCTCGGCATCCTGCGAGCGGACGCGCGACACATCGCTGCTCGCGTCGTAAATCCGATCCTGGAGACGCTGAATATCGGCGTTCGAGACCGAGGTCTGCGCCTGCGCGATGGAGACCGTCAGCGCCAGAGCGGCGATCGTTAATGAAGCGATACGAATCATGTCGAAGAGTCCTTTCAGGCACCGGGCCGCCAGGACGGGAGGGCTCCTGGTCCCGCCACGCACGCTTGACGCGATCAACTGGAGAAGACGTTGCCTTCCCCAGTCGTTCACCGCGAACGCCGTGGCATCTCCCGGGGGCAGCTCGCAGCGCCCCGGCGGCTCGAGTTCATGGGCTTGACTGCAAAAGCGGGGCCGATTGGACGAGTGCTATGATCGAAGGAATTTCAATGCAATCTGTGAGGCTGCACCGTACGGTCGGGGTTCGAGTGGGCTCTGTACAGGTCGGCGGCGGTGCCCCCGTCGTTGTCCAGTCGATGACGATGACCGACACAGCCGACGCGGCGGCGACTGCGCGGCAGATTGTCGAGCTGGCGGAAGCGGGCTCCGAGCTGGTACGCATCACCGTGAACGTCCCCGAGGCGGCCGCGGCGGTCCCCGAGATCAAACAGCGCGTGCTCGACGCCGGCTGCACGGCGCCCCTCATCGGCGATTTTCACTACAACGGGCATCTCCTGCTCACGCGGTTTCCTGACTGCGCCCGCGCGCTCGACAAGTACCGCATCAACCCGGGCAACGTCGGCACCGGCCGGCGCCGCGACGAGCAGTTCGCGACGATCTGCCAGGTCGCGCGCGACCATGACAAGCCCGTGCGCATCGGCGTCAATGGCGGCTCGCTCAATCAGGAGCTCGTCATGGCGAAGATGCAGGAGAACACCGACCGCGACTTCGGGCGAACGTCGGAAGAAATCATCAACGAGTGCATGGTGCTGTCGGCGCTCCAGTCGACGGAGCTCGCGCTCGAATCCGGTTTGCGCAAGGACCAGATCATCATCTCGTGCAAGGTGTCGCGCCCGCCCGACCTTATCGCCATCTACCGCGTGCTCGCCAGAAAGACCGATCAGCCGCTCCATCTCGGACTCACCGAAGCCGGGATGGGGATGAAAGGCATGATGTGGTCGGCGACGGCGATGGGCGTCCTGCTGAACGAAGGCATCGGCGACACGATTCGGGTTTCTCTGACGCCGCGTCCCGGCGGAGATCGGCGCGACGAGGTATACGCCGCGTGGGAGCTCCTTCAAGCGCTGGGCATCCGGTCGTACTCGCCCAGCGTCACGGCCTGCCCCGGCTGCGGCCGGACGACGAGCACGACGTTCCAGGAGCTCGCGGAGCGGATTCAGGATTACATTCGCGAGATGATGCCGGAGTGGAAACGTCAGTACGACGGCGTCGAGACGATGACGCTCGCGGTGATGGGCTGCGTCGTGAACGGTCCTGGAGAATCCAAGGCAGCGAACATCGGCATCAGCCTGCCGGGCACGGGCGAAGCGCCGAATTGTCCCGTCTTCATCGACGGGAAGCACTACACGACGCTGCGCGGCACCTACGACGAGCTCTCCGTAGCGTTCCGCGCGCTCATCGATCAGTACGTGGCGACGCGGTATTCGAAGAAGCACTCCTAGACGCACGTGTCCTTGCCGGTGGGCAGATGCCCTGCGGCTCCAAACGGCAATCGACTGAATCCACACGGCTATCGGATCGCTGGCAGGTGCGTACGAGAACGCCGGTCCGTGTCACTTCAGATCGCGGCAAGAGCCGATCGCTCCGTGAGCTCGAGATGAACCTGCACGGCGAGACCGGCGACCTGACCTTCTACTACAACGTCGGGTGGTACGGCGAAGCGGAAAACCTGCGCGGCGTCGCGGTCGGCCCGACCGACTTTCAGCGCCGCGTGCAGCACGTGATCGCGACGATGTTCGACCCGACGCGACGAATCAAGCTGACGCAGAAAGCAAGGGGAGCCGGATGGTAGCTCAATGTGGATTGCTGAATGCTGATTGCTGATTGAACGTCAATCAGCATTCCAAAATCAGCAAACAGAAATGAGCAAAAAATACTCCATGCGTCCTGCGCGGGAGGGGCTCGCGCGCGAGCTTCGACCGATGCTCGCGCTCGCCGGCCCTGTCGTCCTCGCCGAACTGGGCTGGATCGCCATGGGGATCGTCGACACGCTCATGGTCGGACGCCTTGGTCCGGAAGCGATTGGGGCGGCCGGCATCGGGACGAATACGTTCATCGCGGTCGCGGTGTTCGGGATGGGTCTCCTGCTCGGCCTCGACACGCTCGTGTCGCAGGCGTTTGGCGCGCGTCGAATCGACGAATGCCACCGGTGGCTCGTGCACGGCATCGCGCTCGCGATCGTTCTGACGGTTCCCATCACTCTCGTCGTGTGGCTGCTGGTATGGTCGCTCGACTACTGGCGGCTCGATGCCAGGGTTCTTCCTCTCACGCGCGACTACCTCGGCGTCGTCGCGTGGAGCGTCGCCCCCCTCCTGCTGTTCGCGGGATGCCGCCGCTATCTGCAGGCGACGAACGTGGTACGGCCGGTCATGTTCGCGCTCGTGAGCGCGAACCTGATCAACGCGCTGGTCAACTGGATCCTGATCTTCGGCAAGCTCGGTGCTCCCGCGATGGGCGTGCGCGGCGCGGCGTGGGCGACGGTGGCCGCGCGCGCGTACATGACTCTTTTTCTTCTCGGGACGATCGCGTACCGGGAGTGGCATACCGCGTCATGGTTTCCGATTCGCCTGGAGATGCCGCGCTTCCGGCGGCTCCTCGCACTGGGCTTTCCGGCCGCGTCGCAGATCTCGCTCGAAGTCGGCGTGTTTGCGACCGCGACGGCGCTCGCAGGACGGCTGGCGCCTGCGTCACTGGCGGCGCATCAGATCTCGTTGAATCTTGCCGCTGCGACGTTCATGGTGCCCTACGGTGTGTCATCCGCCGGCGCCGTGCGTGTCGGGCAGGCGGTCGGACGCCGTGATCCGGCGGGCGTGAGCAACGCCGGCTGGACGGCTCTGGCGCTCGGGGTCGGCTTCATGGTGACAGCGGCCGCGGCGTTCATGGGGATACCGCGGCTGCTACTCGGGGCGTTCACCGCGGATCAAAGCGTCGTCGATATCGGCGTCCGCGTGCTGAGAGTGGCGGCCGTGTTCCAGATTTTCGACGGCGTTCAGGGCGTCGCGACCGGGATACTCCGCGGCCTCGGGGACACCCGGTCACCGATGATCTGGAACCTCGCGGGCCATTGGCTGTTCGGCCTGCCGGTCGGCTACACGCTTTGCTTCGCGTTGGGGTTCGGCGTGGTCGGCCTCTGGACCGGCCTGTCGATCGGCTTGATATTCGTGGCGATCGTGCTGATCAGCGTATGGTGGCGGCGCATTCATGCGCTGCCGGGGATCATCTCCACGGAATCATCCGCTCGATCCATTGAACACGCATGAGGTCGTTGTAGATCACCGTCACCATCAGCATCATCAGGACGACGAAACCGGCGAGGAGCATCTTCTCCTTCATGCGCACGCTGAAATCGCGCCGCGCGATGCCCTCGAGCAACATAATGAAGACGTGACCGCCGTCGAGGACGGGAATCGGCATCAGGTTGAGCAACCCGAGGTTGAGACTGATCATCGCCATGAGGTTGAAGAGATGCGTCCACCCGAGCTGCGCCGCGCCGCCGGATAGTTCGGCAATCCCGACGGGTCCCATCAACTGCCGCACCGACGTCTCGCGCGTAAACAGGCCGGCAAGCGTCCGGAAGATGAGTCTTGTCCATTCCCAGTTCTTGACGAGGCTGAGCCGAAGCGCTTCCAGGAACCCCGGCTGGATAATTCGGAATTCGTAAGGGCTGATGCGGATGCCGATGAGCGCCGATCCGGGATCGCCCTCCGGCGTCACGGTGACGTCCATCGGCTGACCATCGCGCACAATCGAGAATCGCAGCGGCTTGTTCGGATTCGACTTGATGTGGGCGATGAGCGCCTGTTGTTCGGGATCCGACTTGCCGTCGAGGGCCGCAATAACGTCGCCGCGCCGCAGACCGGCACGATCCGCGGCCATGCGCGGCGTGACCTCCGCAAGCTGCAGGCGCGTCTTCGGCAGAACCCCAATTTCGCCGACCTCGTACTTCGTCTTCGGCTCCGGCGTCACCGTGATCGTCTCGCGCCGGCCGCCGCGGTCGACGACGATCTCCGTCTCGCGGTCCGCTCTGGAACCGATCTCGATGAAGAACTGATCCCACGTCCTCATCTCGCGGCCGGCGACGGTGACGATGCGATCGCCAATCTGGAGGCCAGCCCGCGCCGCCGGCGAGTCCTTGATGACCGCACCGACGATCGGCGGTTCCTGCTCGTAGGTCGGCGACTCCGCGCCCTGGTAGAGAACGGCCGCGGTGACGACGAACGCGAGCAGCAGGTTCATCGCCGGACCCATGATGTAGACGAGAAACCGTTCCCACTTCGTCTTCGAGAGGAATTCATCGGGCCGGCCGGAGCGTGCTTCGTCCGGATTCTCGCCGGCCATCTTGACGTAGCCGCCGAGCGGAATCGCGCTGATCGCGTACTCCGTGTCGCCGCGCGTGAACTTGAGCAGCTTCGGGCCGAAGCCGAGCGAGAAGGTGAGCACGCGGACGCCCAACCGACGGGCCATGAGGAAATGGCCAAGCTCGTGGACGAAGATCAAAACGCCGAGAACGAAGAGGAACGCCCAGAGATTGGTCACGATTCCGATCTTACCAATTCCCAGGCCCGGCCGCGCGCCTGATGATCCAGATGACGGATTTGGCCTAGCGATTTCACATCCGGGCTCGCGCGCTCGAACTCGTCCATCGCACGCTCGATGACCTCGGCGATGCCGGTGAATCGCAGCCGCCGCTCGAGGAACGCGGCGACCGCCACTTCATTCGCGGCGTTGAGGACGACGGGGAGCGCGCGGCCGTCGGCAAGTGCACGGGCGGCCAGCCCCAGGCAAGGGAATCGATCCGGATCCGGCGGCAGGAAGTCCAGCCGGCCAAGCCGCTCGAGGTCGAGTCGCGCGCTGGGCGCATCCCACCGCTCCGGATACGAGAAGGCGTACTGAATAGGAAGCCGCATGTCGGTCACGCCAAGCTGTGCGATGACCGAACCATCCACGAGCTCCACCATCGAGTGAACGATCGACTGCGGATGAACGACGACGTCTATGCGGTCCGGCGGTACGTCGAAAAGCCAGCGCGCCTCGATGACCTCGAGGCCCTTGTTCATGAGCGTCGCGGAGTCGATGGTGATTTTCTGGCCCATCTTCCACGTCGGGTGTTTCAAGGCGGCATCAGGCGTCACCCGTCCGAGCTCGTCCCGTGAAAGATCGCGGAACGGACCGCCCGACGCCGTGAGCACGAGGCGCCGCACTTCCTCAGGGCGCCGGCCGTGCAGGCACTGGTGGATCGCGTTGTGCTCGCTGTCGACCGGCAAAATGGCGACGCCGCGCCGGCGCGCCGCCGCGATGACGAGCGCGCCCGCCATGACGAGCACTTCCTTGTTCGCGAGCGCGATCGTCTTGCCGGCGTCGATCGCCGCCAGCACCGCTTCCAGCCCGGCCGTCCCGGACGAGGCGAACAGGACGACGTCCGCGTCGGGATGCGTGGCGACGTCAATGAGGCCATCCGGTCCATGACCAATCGCGTCGGGCGCCGTGCCGCCGAGCGCGGCGCGCGCTTCCGCGAGCGCGTCGGCCGAAGCCATCGCGATAGCGCGAGGCCGGTATCGCCTGACCTGCTCGACGAACCGCGCGGTGTTCTCGCCTGCGGCAAGCCCGACGACGGACAGCTGGTCGGGATGCGCATCCACGACGGCGAGCGCGCTGCAACCGATGGAGCCGGTGGAACCCAGGATCGCGATTCTTTTCACAACACGTACTTCACAAACACGTAGAAAACGGGGCCGGCAAATAACCAGCTGTCGATCCGATCCAGAACGCCGCCATGGCCCGGGATGAGCGTCGAGCTGTCCTTCACACCCGCGCCGCGCTTGAGCTGCGACTCGAACAGATCGCCGACGATGCCGGCGGCGGCGGCGATCAGGCCCAGCGCGGCACAGGCCGCCGGCGCTGCGCCGGGCAACCACCAGCGGCCGAGGATCACCGAAATCAGGCTGCCGCCGACGAGACCGCCGACGGCGCCCTCGCGCGTCTTCTTCGGGCTGATCGCGGGCGCGAGCGGACGGCGACCCAGCAGACGACCAGTGTAGTACTGCGCCGTATCGCTGACAACGACGATTGCCAGGAGCAGCAGCAGGGGGCCTGCGTCAGCCGCTCGCCGCAGCGCGACGATGGCGCCAATCGGCAGACCGATGTAGAGCATCGGAAATGCCGAGGCGGTCACTCCAGTCAACATCGAAGCGGCGGGACGCGCGATTGCGACCGAGAGCGCGCCCAGCGTCACGAGGGCGGTCAGCAGGACAGCATCGAGCGGATCGCCGGGCCAGCCGAACGCAGCGACCGTCGCCACCGTCGCCACGCCGCCCACGAGACGCTCCACCTTTGCGCCGAGCTTTTCGGCGATTGCGGCGTACTCCACGAACGCGAGCGCCGCTCCGATGGTACCGATTACGAGCGTCGACCAGTAGGAGTACCAGATCGCTGCCAGAACGATGGGCAGAAGAACGAGGGCGCTGAGGATTCGAGTCAATCAGCGTCCAGCGACGGCTGGCTGATTGATGCCGCCGTAGCGCCGGTCGCGCTTCTGATAGGCGACGATCGCCTCGAACAGATCGCGCTTGCGGAAATCGGGCCAGCGGGTGGGCGTGACCCAGATCTCGGCGTAGGCAATCTGCCAGAGCAGGAAGTTGCTGATGCGCATCTCGCCGCTCGTCCGGATCAGGAGGTCCGGATCCGGCTGCCCGGCGGTGTAGAGACTGTCGGCAAACCTTTGCTCGTCGAGATCTTCGGGCCGCACGCCTCGTTCGATCAATCGCCGCGCCGCGTCGACGATCTCCGCGCGGCCGCTGTAGTTGAGCGCGATGTTGAAGAGCATGCCGGTCGCGCCGGCCGTCTTCGTCTCGCCGTCCTCGAGCTCGCGGCGGACGTCGTTGGCGAGCGCGTCGGGCCGTCCGATGACGCGGAAGCGGATGTTGTTGCGGACGAGCGTGTTGAGCTCGAGCC
This sequence comes from Vicinamibacterales bacterium, assembly GCA_036258175.1. Classification (GTDB taxonomy): domain Bacteria; phylum Acidobacteriota; class Vicinamibacteria; order Vicinamibacterales; family 2-12-FULL-66-21; genus DATAEE01. The sequence continues at coordinate 5,325 of DATAEE010000397.1, read as the reverse complement.
GCAGGTACCGCTTGAGCAGCGTCATGAGCGTGGAGACCTCGGCCTGTGGGCGCTTCCAGTTCTCCACCGAAAACGCGTACAAGGTCAGGACCTCGATCCCCAGCCGCGCCGAGGATTCCACGATGTCTCGCACCGAATCGATCCCGGCACGATGACCCTCGACGCGCGGGAGATGCCGCTCGGCGGCCCATCGTCCGTTCCCGTCCATGATGATGGCGACGTGGCGCGGCAGCCGTTCGAAATCGATCTGCCGGACGAGTCCTTCCTCGGCAGAACCGGGCGGGCAGGTGGCGAGGGTATCGTCGAGAGCAGACATCGTGACGTCTGGATCGGACCGAACGCTCTTCAGCGGTAAACGCTGATGATACCGGGTCTTAGCGGCACGTTCAAGGCAGCGGGGCCGGCGGGTGGCGTAGAATAGATGGACCCCAGCTCTCACCCCCCGAATGCCACAGCCGAAGAGCGCCTCTGCGCGCTACGTGTGGATTGTCGTCTGCGCAGGGCTTCCTCTGCTCGCGCACTCAGTGTGGACGCTCGTCCAGGATTTTCCCGGTGTGTACTTGTTCGTCCTGCTGGGACTGACGGTCGCTGGCGCCGCCGCCCGGCTGCGGATCCCGGCGATGCCCATCAGCTTTTCGATCGCGGATACGTTCTCGATCGCGACCGCGCTGCTCGTCGGGACGCCAGGCGGAACGATCGCTGCCGCGCTGGACGGTCTCGTCCTGTCGTATGGCTTCCGGAACACGGCGCGCACGCGCGAAAAGATTCTCTTCAACGCGGCGGCTCCCGCTCTCGCGATGTGGATCTCGTCCACCGTCTTTTTCTTCTTCGTCCCGGGAGGCGGGTTGCTCGAGGCGCCGGTGCCACCGCGCGCCCTGGTCGGACCGCTGGTGCTCTTCACGACGCTCTGCTTCGTCCTGAATACGGGGCTCGTCGCGCGTGCTGTCGCGCTCGAACAGAAAGCGTCGACGGTTCCCATCTGGCGCGAGCACTTCTTGCCGCTCGGCCTCACGTATCTGGCGGCGGCCTCGATGGCCGGCCTGCTCGCGACGTTCGTCACGAAGGGGCTCGAGCTGGCGGTCATCGCGATGGTCGTCCCCCTTCCGGCGCTGGTCTATCTCGCGTTCAAGAACGCCCTCGGGCGCACGCAGGATCACCTCGTGCACCTGGCCGCCATCAACCAGCAGTACCTGGCGACGATTGAGACCCTGGCGCAGGCGATCGACGCCAAGGACCAGGTGACCCACGGCCACATCCGACGCGTCCAGCGCCAGGCGGTGCGGCTCGCGCGCGAAATCGGCGTGACCGACGAAGGCCAGATTAAGGCCATCGAGGCCGCCTCGCTGCTGCACGACACCGGCAAGCTGGCGATCCCGGAGCACATCCTCAACAAGCCGGGACGGCTGACGCCCGCCGAGTTCGACATCATGAAGCGGCACGCGCCGATCGGCGCGGAGATCCTGTCGACGATCGACTTCCCGTATCCGGTCGTGCCGATCGTCAGACACCATCACGAAAACTGGGATGGCAGCGGCTACCCGGATCGGCTGCGCGGCGATCAGATTCCAATCGGCGCGCGGATTCTGTCGGTCGTGGACTGCTTCGACGCGCTGACCTCGGACCGGCCGTACCGGCCACGACTGTCCACGGCGGCTGCGCTCGAGATCCTGCGGGAACGCCGAGGCTGGATGTACGATCCGCAGGTCGTCGACACCTTCCTTCGCCTCGCGGACGAGTTCGCCGTTGAGGAGAGCCTCCAGGATGCACCTACGGGCGAAGACCGGCTCGCTGCCGTCAGCGGGTCCATCCATTCGCTCGCGGATGCGGATCGCCGTGGCGAGGCAGATGAGGAAACCGAGCGGCTGCGAACGGCCCTCGCGGTCGGGCGCGCGCTCGAGTCCGGCGGCGGCACCGACGCGGCGATTGCGGCGCTGCTGTCGGCGCTGCGTACGCGCATTCGCGTCACGGACGCCGCGCTCCTGCGCGTGAACGGGGCGAACGCGTTGTGCACGGCTGCCGCTGCGGGTGTGAACGCCGGGGCGCTTCGGGGACTGAAGATCCGCCTCGGCGAAGGCGTCAGCGGTTGGGTGGCCGCCAATCGCCAGCCGATGTTGAACGCCGACCCCCGGCTCGACCTGCAGGGCCGGGTCAACGGATCTGGCGAGCAACCTCAGAGCATGCTCGCGGTCCCCCTGGTTTCTGGAACGCAGGCGTGCGGCGTGCTGGCGCTCTACAGCGTGACCCCTTCGGCGTTCACCGACGCGGACCTGAGGCTCGCAACGGCGATCGCCCAGGCGCTCAGCGAGCGGCTGGCGACGACGTTCGCGCTCTGATCAGACCCTACCTCGTGTGTTCCGGTTCTGTTCAATGCTGTCTCGTTCCGGCACAAATATTCACAAATCATCATTTGATAGGGACTTAAGGCAGTTCAGTATTTTGCCGCAGTCTCTAAATGGAACACGCGGACGCAAACGTGCCGAAATGACTGACGTCGGGAAAGAAACCTAAGGCACAGCAGTGAAAGGACTTGCTGGGAAGTTGGACGAACAGTCGGGGTTGGCTGAACTGTTGCGTTAGTCGGGGCCGGACCCTGGTGTCCGAGCCGACCGATGCGAACCGCTCTCCGCATCACCATCGTTATCGCTCTAGCGTCGATCACGAGTAGCGTCGGCGCGGCCGCCGGGTCCACTAGACCTCGATCGCGGGCACGTGTCGATCTCGCCGTCGCGCAGCTCCTCTCGCGCGCGCCGCGCGGCGAACAGACGCGCGCCATCGTGCGCGTGCGCGACGGTGCCCAGGACCGCTTGCGCAACGCGCTCCGCGCGCACGGCGACCGCATCTCCGCGGAGCACTCGTCGCTTCGCGCGTTCTCGATCGTCCTGCACGACCACGACCTGTCCGTGCTCGCCGAAGACAGCGGCGTGCTCTCCATCTCGGCCGACGCTCGGGTGCGATCATCCGGACTGCTCGGTGGCCTCGCCGGTGGCTTGCTCAACACCGTCGGCGGGCTTCTGGGCGTCGTCGGCCAAGTCCTGAACCCCGATCTCTCTCCGTCCCCCGCGACACCGCTGCGGCCGAAGGCGCTGCGCGACACGCTGGGCGTGGACGGAACGTGGACGGGGAGCGGCGTCGGCGTTGCGGTCATCGACTCCGGTGTGGAGGCGTCGACGGAGTTCGGCAGTCGCCTCACGGCGTCGTATGACTTCACCAGCGGGATGTGGCCGGTGTCGATGACCGGCCGAGACGATTACGGCCACGGCACGCACGTCGCCGGCACGATCGCGCAGTCAGGCAAGCGGTCGTCCAGCCCGTCAGCGTGACGCGGAGTCGCGTCGAACGCGCGCATCGTGTCGCTCAAGGTGCTCGATGCGAACGGTGGCGGGCTGACGAGCGACGTGATCGAGGCGATCGATTTCGCGGTCGACAACCGCACGACGCTCGGCATCGACATCATCAACCTGTCGCTCGGTCATCCGATTCTCGAGCCGGCGGCCGTCGACCCGCTCGTGCAGGCGGTCGAGCGTGCCTCGCGTGCCGGCATCATCGTGGTCGCCGCCGCAGGCAACTTCGGAAAGAATCCCGAGACGGGGCTCCCCGGGTATGCCGGGGTCATCTCCCCGGGCAATGCACCGTCGGCAATTACCGTTGGCGCGCTGGACACGCAGGCGACCGTGAAGCGAAGCGACGACCGGATCGCCTCATACAGTTCTCGCGGCCCGACGTGGTACGACGCGTACGTGAAACCGGACATGGTGGCGCCGGGCCACGGAATCGTTGCCGCGGCCGCGCGGAACAGCACCCTGTATCAGAACTATCCGCAAATCCGAGACGCAAGCGACGCCGACTACATGTCGCTCAGCGGGACGAGAATGGCGACGGCTGTTGCCAGCGGCGTCATCGCGCTGATGGTCGAGGCGAACCGCGCGACCGGCGGCCCCGGCGCTCCAGACCTGACGCCGAATGCCGTCAAGGCGGTCCTGCACTACACGGCGACGGCCGTCCGAGACGATCACGGTGTCGAGTACGACCCGCTGACCCGCGGGGCAGGCGCGCTCAACGGCGAGGGCGCGGTCAGATACGCGCGTGCGATCGATACCCGCAGCCCTGAAGGATCCCCGTGGCTCGTGCCCTCTCTGGCGCCGGTGAACCCCTACACGGTCATCGCTGACGAGCAGTTGCCATGGGGCAGGCCGTCGTCTGGGGCAGCGCGTTCGTCTGGGGCAGCGCGGTCGTCTGGGGCAGCGACTCGCTCGGCGTCAGCAACGGCGAGGCGGTTGTCTGGGGCAGCTCCGACGGCCTCAATCGCGAGACCGTCGTCTGGGGCAACACTCAGAACGGCGGCGCCGGCGCGACCTCCGCACCGTAGCGCCCGGACTTAGTACTTCACTCTCACCAGCACTAATCCTTTCGCCGGCGCCGTCGGCCCGGCCTGCGATCGATCGCGTGACGCGAGCGTGGCCGCTACCCCTTCGACGGGACGGCGTCCCTGTCCGACCTCCACAAGGGTGCCCACGATCGCACGGACCATGTAGCGGAGAAACCCGTCACCCGCAATCGTCACGATGACGCGTTCGGCCTCGAACTCGACCTGAAGCTCGCGAATGGTGCGCGCCGATGTCGTCGCGTCGCTCCCGGCCGCGCGGAACGCCGAGAAGTCATGCGTTCCCACGAGCGCGCGGCCCGCCTCGCGCATCCGATCGACGTCGAGGGACGCCGGAACGTGCCAGAAGTATCGACGTTCAAAGGGCGGCAAGAACGGTCCGGTCCAGATCCGATACGCGTAGACCTTCCCTGTCGCGGAAAAACGGGCGTTGAAGTCCGTCGCGGCTTCTTCGACTGACGCGACGCGCACGTCCTCGGGGAGCGTGGCGTTCAGCGCGCGCGCGAGCGCGGCGGGATCGATCGATGACTCAAGCTGCACGCTCGCCACCTGCCCGAGCGCGTGCACGCCGGCGTCGGTTCGGCCGGCGCCGACGACCGTCACCTGCCGTCCTTCGATCGGCTCGATGGCTCGTTCGATCAGTTCCTGAATGGAGGTGCCGTTCGGCTGCCGCTGCCAGCCGACGTAATCGGTGCCGTCGTATTGAACGACCAGTTTCAGAGTTCTCATAGCGACGGAGTAGGCCCGACCTTCAGGTCGGGCGTGCGCAGATCACCCCGACGTTACGCACGCGATCCCGGCTTGACGACAGGGATGCCTTGTTGACAGAGCGGGCAAACCGCCGCATCCCATGTCGGCAATGGATGGTGCACGAGAGGCTGGAAGGGAATGTCGAGGCGGTTGGGCTCGGCGCCGCGGTCGATGATCGACGCGGCACCCACGAC
>DATAEE010000396.1:0-1563 GCA_036258175.1 Vicinamibacterales bacterium | reverse complement strand
ATCGCCTCCGGCGGCGAGAATGGTGATCGGGCGACGTGCGTCGGGCACGCCCGCACCGGCAGGAACCACCAGCACCGGCCGCGGTGAGCGGCGGACGACGGTTTCCGCGACCGAGCCAAGCCACCATCGCCGTGCGCCATGTCGCCTGTGTGTACCGACGACGATCAGATCGAAGTCGGCGGCCATTCGTACCAGAGCATCACCCGGCGGACCCTCTTCGACCACCACGTGAACAGCACGTTGCACCTGCTCCTCCGCCACGGCGCGGACCTGCGCGGCCGTGCCGGCGCGACTCTGCTCGCGTTCGGCTTCGAGCGTCTCGATCAGATCCCCGGTGAAATAGGCGGGCGCGTCCGGTGTCGACGCATGGAAGACGGTAATGTCGGCATCCCAGGTCGAGGCCAGCACTCCCGCCATCCTCAGCGCCGATGCGGAGGCGTCGTCGAAATCCACGCCGACCAGCACGCGTGAGACCTTCTCGACCGGACTCATGACAGTGCTCCCGCTGGTGATGGCACCACTGACGCAGCAGTCGTATGCCGCTTCTGGTGACTCATGAAATACAAGACGGGAACGGTGACCCGCGAGAGCAGCAACGACGCCACCTCGCCCGCCATCAAGGAAATCGCCAGGCCCTGGAAGATCGGATCGAAGAGGATCACCGCGGACCCGACGATCACCGCCGCCGCCGTGAGCGCCATCGGGCGGAAGCGGACCGCGCCAGCGTCCACGACAGCGTCGGCAAGGGGCATGCCCTCCCGCACTCGCATCTCGATGAAGTCCACCAGAATGATCGAGTTCCGCACGACGATACCGGCGCCGGCAATGAAACCGATCATCGACGTGGCCGTAAAGAAGGCGCCCATTGCGGCGTGCGCCGGCAGGATGCCGACGAGCGAGAACGGAATCGCCGCCATGATGGTCAGCGGCACGTCAAAGGCCTCGAACCACCACACGACGAGGATGTAGATGAGCACGAGCACGGCGGCGAACGCGAGGCCAAGGTCGCGGAAGACCTCATAGGTGATGTGCCATTCGCCGTCCCACTTCATCGCGTACTTCGTCGTGTCGAACGGCTGACGCGTGTTGTAGATCTCGAATGCGTAGCCTTCCGGCACCGTCATGTTCGAGATGACGCTGTTCATGCGCAGGATCGCGTAGACCGGGCTTTCGGCGGAGCCCGCCAGGTCGCCGGTCACGTAGGTCACTGGGAGCAAGTTCTTGTGATACAGGCTGTCCGCCTCCGTGCGCGTCTCTTCGCGCGTCAGCTCTCCGACGGCGACGAGGTTGGGGCCTAGGCGCAGCTCGCGTACGGCGGCCAAGGATCCCTGAGCGGAGCGCGGCAAGCGTAGGACTATCGGGACATCCTCGCGCGCATTCACATCGTGCAGGAGGCCGACCGTACGGCCTTCGGTCGCCATCTGGACGGCAGCCGACACGTGCGACGCGGTGACGGCGGCGGCACCTGCGCGCGACTCGTCAACGACGAGTGACGTCTTCACCTGCGGCGCCGCGACATACCAGTCGACATCGACGACGCCTGGCGTCTGCTCGAGCACGGAT
>DATAEE010000395.1:0-15785 GCA_036258175.1 Vicinamibacterales bacterium | reverse complement strand
ATCGCCTCGATGCTGCTGCCAGGTTCGATCATCCCCGCGGAGCGCACATGTACGAATACGGGAACGCCCTGCCCGGCTGCGACCTTGAACACCCGCCACGATTCCTCGCGCGTCGCGCCGGGCGTATATGCCAGCCCCATTCCGACGCCGAGCGCACCCTGCGCCAGCCCTTGCTGAAGACGTTTCTCGATCTCGGCGAGCTCGTCGGCCGTAGCCGGCTTGTAGATGCCGGGACCCTTCAGCGAGTTCGTTTCGAGAATGCCGGCGCCTCGCGCCTGCACGTGCGAGACGGTCGCGCCAAAGTTCAGGCGCGCCTTGCCCTCGCGAGCCGCATACCAGTCAGCGACCTGCAGCGCGCCCCCCTCGAGCTCCAGCGCGGTCGTGACGCCGTCATGCGCCTGCCATTTGCTACTCTCGGGATCCTGCCCATGCGCGTGCAGATCGACGAAACCCGGCGCGACAACCAGGCCCTGCACGTCCACGACGTCGCGCCCGTCGAGCGGCTGCTTCGACATCGCCATCACGCGCCCGTCCAGCAGCCCCACGTCCCTGACCTCGTCGAGGCCCGATGCGGGATCCATGACGCGTCCGCCGCGCAGAACCACATCGAATCTGGCCGGCTGAGCTGCGATTAGACTGCACAAAAGGAGCGTTACGGCGATGGACGCGCCGAGCGTGTGCTTCATACGGTTTATCCTTGGAGCGGTCACGTAATCATGCCACGAGTCTCTCAGCAGTTTCGCGCGCTCGCTGTCGACTACGACGACACGCTTGCAACCTGTGGAAGCGTAGACCCGGCGGTCCTTGACGCACTGAATCGACTCAAGGCCTCAGGGCTCCGTCTTCTGCTCGTCACCGGCCGCGAGCTCGACGACCTCCGACGCGTGTTCCCGGCGCTCCCAATCTTCGACCGCGTCGTCGCCGAGAATGGCGGCGTCCTGCATCGGCCCGACACCGGTGATGTACGCGCGCTGTGCGGAGCGCCCAGCCAGCGGTTCCTCGATCTGTTGAGAGCCAGAAACGTCGTTCCGCTTTCGGTTGGCCAGGTCATTGTTTCGACGAGAGAACCCCAGGAAGTGAGGGTGCTCGAAGCCATCCGCGAGTTGGGGCTCGAGCTCGAGATCATCTTCAACAAGGGCGCCGTGATGATTCTGCCATCCGGCGTGAACAAGGCAACCGGGCTTCGACACGCGCTGGCGGAGCTGAAGCTGCAGGCGGCACGCGTCGTCGCCATGGGCGACGCGGAAAACGACCACGCGTTTCTGGAGGCGTGCGGATACGGTGTCGCGGTTGCCAATGCGATCCCTGCGTTGAAGGAGCACGCGAGCCTGGTGACATCCGGCGGCGCCGGCGCGGGAGTGATTGAGGTGGTGGAACGGCTACTCTCGGACGGCTTCGGACTCGCGCCTAAACCCCCAAGCGCTGGTCTCTAGTCCCCAGTCCCCAGTCCCCAGTCCCCAGTCCCTAGTCCCCTCCGGCCCATCACACCGGCGCATCCTCCGGCGCTCGCGCCGCATACCGGAGCGGCTTGGACCAGATGCTCTCCAGGCCCTCGAGAATCTCCGACGCCCATCCAAACACGTTGCGGCCCGCGACGACGCGCCGCATGGCGCGCATTCGAACGCGCCGTTCTTCCGGCCGCATGTCGATGGCTCGCGTCAGCGCGTTCGCGAAGTCTTCCACGTCATAGGGGTTGATGATGAGCGCCTCCCGCAGTTCCTGCGCCGCCCCGGCCAGCGCGCTGAGGACCAGCACGCCATCCTCGTCATCCCGCGCCGCCACGAACTCCTTCGCGACCAGGTTCATCCCGTCGTGCAGTGAGCTGACGACGCAGAAGTGGGCGAGCCGGTAGAGCGCCACCAGACTCGGCATGTCGAGTGCGCCCGTGTGGTAGCAGACGGGCGGCGGCAGGCCCGGCTTCGTGTGCCGCTCGTTGATATCCGCGACACGCCGGGCGATCTCGGAGGCGATCGCGCTGTAGCTTTCGAGCTCGGACCGCGAGGGCACCGCAATCTGCACGAACGTCACGCGGCCACACAGCTCCGGCCGCATGGTCAGCAATAGATCCAGTGCGGCCAGTCGCTCCGGAATTCCCTTCGTGTAGTCGAGCCGATCCACGCCGAGACCCAGGATCGGCGCGCACAACCCGAGCGCCTGTGAGAGCTTCCGCTGTTCGTCCGGGAGCGCGGGGTTGGCAGCGGCTGATTGAATGCGGTCGTAATCGACTCCAATCGGTACGGACACCGCCGCGGTCGGACGCCCTTCGAAACGCACGATCGCGCCGTTTGCTTCGATCTCGGCGTCCAGCTCCTCTTCCGCGGCGGCGACGAAGTACCGCCGATCCCGATCGAGTTGAAAGGCAAGCAGATCGTTTGCGAGAAGGCCCGCGAGAAGCTCACGCCGCCACGGGCAGATGCGCAGGCGATCCGGGTACGGCCAAGGAATGTGCCAGAAGAGTGCCGTCCGCACCGCCGGCCGGCGCTCGCGAAGGCGCGGCGCGACGAGCGCGAGATGATAGTCCTGGATGAACACCGGCGTCTCGAACGACGCCAGCTCCTCGTCGATCGCCGCGGCGAACCGCGCATTCACCGATTGGTACGCGGCCCAGTCTTCGGCGCGAAACATCGGGCGCACGTCGACGAGATGGCAAAGCGGCCAGAGCCCTTCGTTTGCGAACCCTGCGTAGTACGCCGAGAACTCCCGGTCGTCGAGCCAGAGCCGGCGAAGATCGTAGGAAGGGCTGTCCGGCGGCACGCGCACTTTGTCGAACTGGTCGACGACGGCGCGGTCGGCGCCGCCGGCGCCGTGAGCGATCCAGACGCCGCCGCGCTCGCGCATCAAGGCGTCGAGCGCCACGGCGACTCCTCCCGTCGCAGCCGTGTGCGTAATGCGACCGGCCTGATCGTCATTGTGGAGATACGGCTCACGGTTTGAGACCACGATCAGAGGCCGGGGCGCAGCCGCATCGATCTCTCCGGCACGCGCGAGCCCGTGTCTGAAGAGAACGGGGCCGATCAACTCGTGGATGACGATCAGCGCGACGAGAAGCATTTGGATCTGAACGCCCCAGCCGGGAAACTCCGCCGCGACGACGGAGGTCAGCCCCAGCGTGACACCCGCCTGCGAGACGAGGCCGGTCCACGCATATCTCGCCGACGAGTGCTCGACGCCCGCGAAGCGGATGCCCGCGCGGACTCCAAGATGGATGAGCAGCAACCGCGCCGAGGCCAGGCCTACGGCGGCGAAACCCAGCGCGGCCAGCACTTCGAGCTGGAGCGACGATCCAACGGCCACGAAGAAAACGACGAGGACGGGAAGCGCGCCGCGCTGGACGGCGGCCTTCAGCGCGTCGCCTTGAGCCACCGCCAGGTTCTCGATCACGATGCCCGCGGCCATCGCCGCCAGGAGCGGCGCCAATCCCTGCGTGAATCCGACCTGGCTGAGCAGCGCACAGACCGCAATCAGGACGAGGGTGATTTCCCGGCCGATGTACTTGAGATAGAGCGCGAACAGCGCGCCGACGAGGCTGCCGAATGCCACGGCGCCGCCGATCTCCCACGCCAGCCGTACGAGCACGTTGACGTCGTCGCCCGGAGCAGCGCCCAGAGCCGTCCGTGCGAGCTGCATCGACAGCGAAAAGAGCGCGAGGAGGACGAGATCGGCGAACACGACAATTGCGAGCACCAGATCGCTCAGCCGCCCGCGCGCGCCGGTTTCCGAGATGACGGCGGCCGTCATCGTGGGTGAGAAACTCACCACGATGATCACCAGAAGGACGGTCATCGCGAGCCGGGGCAACCCGGTCGCGTCCGGCGCGACGGGCAGCCACGGCCAGGCGAGCCACGCCAGCGCGAACAGTCCGGTCATCGCGACGGCGACCGTCGTCAGCGTCAGCCGCGCGATCCCCGCGAGGCGCGGGCCGAGACGCTCCAGGTTCAGCGTCAGTCCCGCGATGAACGCAATCAGGGTCGTTGCGATGCCGTTGATCGCCTGAAGCTGGCGGACCATCGGCTCAGTGATCAGATTCGCCAGATACGGGCCGACTATCAGGCCGAACAGCAGATAGCCCGTCAAGCGAGGCAGCCGAAAGCGGCGTAGCAGATCGCCGGCGACCGACGCCACGACGAGCGTCAGGCCAAGCGCGAGCGCGGTGCTCCGCGGAACGGTATCCATCGCGCCAATCTGGCGCGCCCAGACGACCGCCGCGATGACGAGCACGACCGCGAGCGCGCGCTTCATGACGGCGCCTCACGCGGGTGCACGAAGTGTGAGATGACCGCCGATCCGAACGAGCCCGCCACGGCGACCGCCAGAACGATGGCGGCGCGATCCGGTCCGGCAGCCTGAATCGCATTGAGGCCGAATGCGATAGCAAGCACACCGGGCGAGACGAGATACAGACCGAGGCGAGGCGGCAGGTCGCGCCCCGCGATCCGGCGCGCGATCCAGCCGCCGGCCATCTTTCCGGCGATGCGGAAAAGCAGATACACGCACACAAGGAGCGCGACGCCCGGCGAGAAGATAAAACGAGCACCCGCCACGAGAACGAGCAGGACAACGAGCGGATGCTGGACGTGGCGGACGTCCCGCTCGAGCCGATCGCGGCCGGGTCCGCCGGCTGCGTTCCAGACTGCGCCCGCGATGAGACCGGCAAAAAGACCCGAGAGAGACAGGTACTCCACTGTGCCGCCCAGCAGCAGCAACGTGCCCACCCCAAACACTCGTTGCTCGCTTTCCGACGCAGCCTGCGAGACGAGTAGCCATCCCGCGAATGCGATCGCCAGCGCGATCACCGCCGACTGCGTGGCGAGGACCGCCAATCTGGCCGAATCGGTCTCACGCAGCGCCGCGAGCGCTACGGCCCCGAGGACGATCGGCAGCACGTCGTCGAGATCACCGATGCGAGCGACCTGCACGCCGGACGAATCCGATCCTTCGATGGCCGCCGTCGACGACGAGGCGGCGCAGATGCCGAGGAGCGGAGCAACCACCCATGCCGCGAGGCCCAATTCGATCTGGGCCAACCGGAGCGCGATCAGGATGCCGGCGCCGACGAGACTGATCGTCAGCGCGCCCTCGACGCTGGCAGCGGCGAGCAGGCGGCCTTCGTATGGCCGGCGCGCGTCGAGGCCCAGTCCGATGAACACGCCGAGCGTGGCGATCGCTACCGAGACGGCCGGATCCAGGTGCGACAAGACGGTGGGGGAAAGAAGCCCGAGGCCGTACGGACCGAGCGCCACGCCCAAAGGGAGCAGGACGAGTCCCGGTGCCGGGGTTGGCGACAAGCCGAGCGCAAGCCGGACGCGCATCCAGCGACGCGGGCTGGGACGTCCCGCTTCCGTGACGTAGCCGAGCCGGGCATCGAGCGGATCGGGAATCATTTCGTGTTCAAGGCCACGACGCGGTGACTCTCCCCCCGGGCGACCACGGCGAGAAGCGGACGCCCGGTCGATCCCGCGAATGCCTGCGTCACCTGCGGCGCCGTCGGCCTCTGAATATCGCCGATCGCGACGATGACATCGCCTGCGACGATTCCTGCGCGCGCCGCAGCTGACTGGCTGGCGACATCCACGACTTCGGCACCGACCTGCGCCCGCGTTCGAAGGTTCAGACCGAGCGGCTCACGGGCTGGCCGCGTCGGCAAAGCCGCGGCAGTAAGGGTCACGTTGAAGGACTCCGTGCGCCGCCTGATGGTCAGGGTCACCGAGCTGCCGGGTCGCACTCGCGCCGCGATCGTGCGCCAATCGCCGAGCGAGGCGATCGGCTCGCCGTTGGCCGCCTCGATCACGTCAGCGGCGGTGAGCGCCGCCGCCGCAGGACCGTCCGGAGACACGCGCGACACGATGACACCAGTGCGGGCGCCAGTTGCCGATGCTAGCGCAGGCGTAAGGCCGTGCACCTCGATTCCGAGCCAACCGCTCGGAGCGGCTCCCTGAGCGCGAAGCAGGTCGACGACATTGAGGAGCGTTTGGCCGGGAACCAGCGCCAGCGCCGCGGCGTGAGGGATCACGAGCCCCGCCAATGCGCCGTCGGTCGTGAACAGCAGGTCGCCCGGCGCGACGGCGGTCCGAACCGGCAGTACCAGGATTTCGCCGGGCCAGCCCGGATTCGTCGCGGGATGAAGACGTCCGACGAACACCGGACGCAGTGATGCGTCTCGATCGGAAAAGTCACTGGCAAACAAATACCGCGGCCGGTCGAGCCGCTGCGGCGACCAGACCGTCAGCTCCGGTGCGGGCGCGCCAGGGATCCGGACGAGAGCGAGGCCGGAGACCGCGTCGTGCGCGAGGATCGTGGACGGATCAGGACCCGGGTGCGTCGGCTCCCCGTTGGGGGCCGGCAAGAGCGTCGCGCCGATGTCGTCGCGGACGCGGAGCGCCGTCGCCGCGGCGGCACCCGTGACGTCGACGGGAACAAGCGACGGCAGAAGCCGCGATTCGAGCGTCGATACCTGGGTCGCGAGCTCGTCGAACCCGGGAGACACGGCGAACTGCGTCAGCAGCGGCGTCACGGGGTTCGGCGTTGCCGGACGCTCTGGAAAACGAATCCTCGCGAGAGCCCAGAGCGCGGCCATGGCGACCAGAATCGTGACCAGCAACAGCCGCGTCTCGCGCGAGAGGCGCGGCGGCGCCGGACCCTGCCGGTCCATCCGGGCATGCTATCGATGAGGTCGCCGATCGGCAAGCGGCAGATGGGCTACGATGGCTGGCCATGACCGCACGCTCTTTGATCCTTGCCCTCCTCATCGCAACGTCTCCAGCTCAGCCGTCGGTACCTGATACGCAGTCGGGCAAGGTATTCACGGCCTGGTTGACCGCCTTCAATTCAGGAGATCGGGAGCGCATTCGATCGTTCGATGAGACGTATCGGCGCGAGCCACCGCCGGTGGAACAGACGCTGGGGTTCCGCGAGCAAACAGGCGGCTTCGAACTCGTGCGCGTCGAGAAGAGCGACGACACGACGCTCGTCGCGCTCGTCAAGGAGCGCGCGGGCGATAACGTGGCGCGGCTCGAACTCACGCTCGACGCCGGAGCGCCGCCCAAGATCGCGAACTTCGGCCTGCGGATCGTGCCACGTCCGCCGGACATGGCGCTGCCGCGGCTTACCGAAAGCGAAGCGCTGACGGCCTTGGCGTCGCGCGCCGACGAGATGTCGAAAAACGATCAGTTTTCGGGTGCGGTGCTCGTTGCGCGGCACGGGAAGGTCCTGTTCGAGCGGGCGTACGGTCGCTCGGACCGCGAAGCTGGAACGCCGAACACGCTCGACACGCAGTTCCGCATTGGATCGATGAACAAGATGTTCACGGCGATCGCGACGCTCCAGCTGGTCGACGCCGGCAAGATCGCGCTCGCCGATCCGATAGGGAAGCATCTTACCGATTACCCGAATGCAGACGTCGCTTCAAAGGTCACAGTCCGTCACCTTCTCACGCACACCGGAGGAACGGGCGACATCTTCGGACCTGAATTCACCAAGAACCGGCTCACGCTACGCGAGCATCGCGACTACCTCGCGCTTTACGGATCGCGCGCTCCTGTTCACGAGCCTGGAGCCGAGCATCGCTACTCGAACTACGGCTTCGTTCTGCTCGGCGCCCTGATCGAAAAAGTGAGCGGCTTCTCGTACTACGAGTACGTGCGGACGAAAGTGTTTCAGCCGGCCGGGATGACCTCCACGGATTCACTTCCAGAAACGGAGAAGGTGGCGCATCGCTCGACGGGCTACATGAGGCGTAACGGGGCTTGGGTTGCGAACACCGACACCCTGCCTTGGAGGGGAACCGCCGCGGGCGGCGGTTACTCGACCGTCGGCGATCTCTTCCGATTCGCTCAGGCGCTGGAATCCGGCCGGCTCGTCTCGAAAAAGCTGCTCGCCGAAGCCACGAAACCTCAAGAACAGCAGTATGGTTACGGGTTCGGGATTCAGGGCGATGGCGCCCTCCGTCGATACGGCCACGGCGGCGGCGCGCCCGGAATGAATGGCGACCTCCGAATCTATCCGGAGCTCGGGTATGTCCTCGTAGGTCTCAGTAACTTCGATCCGCCGGCGGCGTCGCGCCTGACGGAATTTTTCTCGCTTCGGATGCCGGCCACGGCTTCGCCGGCAACGGCGTCACGGTAACGCATGTCCCGGGCAGCATCCAACGGGTTTACACGCTCGTTGCGGAGGGCTGGTATGGTGCCGCGCATGACACGCTCAACTTTCACCTCTTTGACGTTCGCCCTGGTGTTGCTGGCTGCGCCAGTCGCTTACGCGCAATTCGATACCGCCTCCGTTGTCGGTACCGTCAGAGACACGGGTGGAGCAGTCGTGCCCGGCGCGACGGTCACACTGACGAACCTCGACACGAACATCGCGCTGACGCGCGTCACCGACGAGCACGGCAACTTCGAGTTCATGACGATCCGCATCGGACGGTACAAGGTCACCGCCGAACTCCAGGGGTTCTCGGTCGCGGTCGCCGACGATGTGCAGGTCACCGTGGGCGCCAGGCAGCGCGTCGATCTGCGGTTGACGCCTGGCGCGCTCACCGAGACGGTCGAGGTCATCGGCGCTTCGCCGATGCTCGAGACCGATTCGAGTCAGCGCGGGCATCTCATCACGGGCGAGCAGGCGGCCGAGCTGCCACTGAACGGGCGCGAGTACTCGGCACTCGCGCTGCTGAGCCCGGGCGTGCGGCTGTCGGCGCTCAACACCGGATCGGCGTCCACCGTGCGGGAGGGCTCGTTCAACATCAACGGGCTGCGCAGCACCGTCAACAACTTCCTGCTCGACGGCATCGACAACAACGCTTACGGGACGAGCAATCAGGGCTTCTCGAACCAGGTGATGCAGCCGTCGCCCGACGCGGTCGCAGAATTCAAGGTCGTCACCAACAACATGAGCGCCGAGTACGGCCGGAGCAGCGGAGGCGTGATCAACGTCGCGTCACGGAGCGGCACGAACAGCTTTCGCGGCGCGGCGTGGGAGTTCTTCCGCGATACCAGCCTCAACGCGACTGGGTTTTTCCTTCCGGCCAACGGCGAGAAGCCACCGCTCAGCCGGGACCAGTTCGGCTTGACGTTCGGCGGCCCGTTCCGGCGCAACCGCGCGTTCTTTTTCACGGACTATGAAGGGTTTCGCCAGACGCGACAGAACGTCGCGTTCCAGACGATTCCGAACCCGGTTCAGCGTCAAGGTATCCTGTCGGTGGCAGTGCGCAATCCTCAGACGGGTATCACGTACCCGGCGGGCACGCCCATTCCAATGACCGCGTTCGCACGCAAGGTCCTCGCGGAGCTGTCCGACCCGACGTCGACCGCGGCGTCGAACAACTACTCGATCCTCCAGGAGTTCAGTAACACGACGGACAAGATCAGCGGGAAGGCCGATTTTCAGATCAACTCGGCCCTGACGGCCTTCGGGCGTTACGGCTACCGCGACGCCGACCTGGTGGACAACCCTCCGCTCCCGTTACCGTCGGGGGGAAGCGGAAACGGAAACACGTACGTCACGAACAAGCAGTTCGCCGCCGGCTTCACGTGGGCCCGGTCGGCGACATCCCTGCTCGAAGGCCGGTTCGGCTGGTCTCGCACGAAGGCTGGCAAGGATCCGCTGGCGCTCGGTTCTCAGGGAGCTCTGGACGCATACGGAATCGCCGGTCTTCCCACCGATCCGCGAATCGCAGGCGGTCTCCCGACGCAGTTGATCAACGGGTACTCCGACCTGGGTCGACAGGCGACGAATCCGCAGTGGCAATATCCAGAGCTCTGGAATCCGAAGATCAACTACACGTGGGTCACCGGGCGTCACTCACTCAAGACTGGATACGAGTTCCAGCACATCACCACGGAGGTGCAGGACGTCAACCCGCTGTACGGACGTGATTCGTACACCGGTCAGTTCACACGACCTGGCGGAGCGGCGGCCAATAACCTGTACAACCTTGCCGATTTCATGTTCGGGCTGCGCAGCCAGTACGCCCTGAGCAACATCCTGATTGCAAACCTTCGCCAGCAGATGCACTTCACATATGTTCAGGACGACTTCCGCCTGACGGACAACCTGACGCTGAACCTCGGCTTGCGGTACGAATACGCCACGCCGCACTGGGAAGCGGACAACCTCCTCTCGAACTTCGATCCGGACACGCGCACGATGCTCATCGCTCGGGATGGTTCGCTCGAGGATCGCGCGCTCATCAAGCCGGATCGAAACAACTTCGGTCCGAGGCTCGGCTTCGCATGGTCGCCGCTCGATCTGACGGTCGTGCGGGGCGGCTACGGCATCAGCTACGTGCACTTCCATCGCGCGGGCGCCGCGAACATCCTGTCGATCAACGGTCCGCAGGTCGTCAACGCCGTCGCCACCCAGACCAACCCGCTCGATCCCGCATTCCGGACGACGCAGGCCGGTTATCCCGACCGATTCGCGGATCCATCGCAGTTCAACCCGCTCGCGGCCAACATCACCTACATGCCCGAGGACTACCGATCGAGCCGCGTGCAGAGCTACTACATTTCCGTCCAGCGCGAGGTTGCACGGAACATGGTCGTGGACGTCGCCTACGTCGGTAATCGGGCCGACGGTCTGCTTCTCTTCGCAAACTTCAATCAGGCCAGTCCGAATAATCCGCAGGGCACGATCCCGCTCCAGGCGCGACGTCCCATCGCCCAGTTCGCGGACATTACGTACTCGTTCAATGGCGGCAAGTCGCGATACAACAGCCTCCAGGTGAAGTATGAGTACCGCATGCGGCAGGGTCTGATGTTCCTGAACTCGCTCACCTGGTCGAAGGCGAAGGACAACGGCGCCGGATCGCTCGAGGGGCCGAATGGAAACTTCCCGGCGCCGCAGGATTTCTACAACCTCGAAGCGGACTTCGGGACTTCGCCGTACGATCAACCGATCAACAACACCACGAGCTTCGTCTGGGAGATTCCAGTCGGCCGCGGCAAGCGCTGGATGTCTGACTCGAACGCGCTCACGGATGCCGTTCTGGGAGGATGGACGATCGCAGGCGTGAACACCATGACGTCCGGCGAGCCGGTCAATCTCACCTACACGCCGGCGGCGGCATTCCAGGTGTCCGGCATCCAGCAGGACTTCCGCGGCGCGAACAACTACCGTCCGAACGTCGTCGGTGATCCGTATGGCGACAGGAACTCGGTCACGAACTACCTGAATCCGGCGAGCGTCGTCATCCCTACGGATCCGAGCCAGCCGTTTGGCAACGCCGAGCGCAACAGCGTGCGCGGGCCGTGGTTCTGGCAGTTTGATTTCGTGGCGTCCAAGGATTTCGGACTGCCGGTCGGCAACGACACGCGGCTGCAGATTCGACTGGAGACGTTCAACCTGTTCAACCGCTCGAATTTCCGCGGCCCGAACGGCAATCGCAGTCAAGGGTCCTTCGGGACGATCACGTCGACATACGACGCGCGGCAGCTTCAACTTGGGGTGAAGTTGACGTTCTAGGGCTTAGGGCTTGTTCACGTGCGAACCATCGCTGTTGGCCTGATCGCCTGTGTCGCGTTGATGCCTGCGCCGGAGAAGAAGCAGCTCGTCGCGCATCGGGGTGCGTCGGCGTACGCCCCGGAGCACACGCTCGAAGCCTATCGACTGGCGTTAGAGCAACGGGCTGACTTCGTTGAGCAGGACCTCGCGGTGTCGAAGGACGGCGTCCTCGTCTGCATCCACGACCTGACGCTCGAGCGGACCACCAACGTTGAGGATGTCTTCCCCGATCGGTTCGTCGAGGACAAGAGCGGCCCCGCGCTGGCGAAGCGTTGGCCGGTACACGATTTCACGCTCGCGGAGATCAAGCGGCTGGACGCCGGAACGTGGTTCGATCAGAAGTTCGTGGGCGCGCGCGTGCCCACGTTCCAGGAAGCGATCGATCTCGTTCGCGGTAAGGCCGGACTCTATCCCGAGCTCAAAGATCCCGAGTTCTATCGCACGCGGGGTGTCAGCCCGGAAAAGCTGCTCGCTGAGGTGCTGACCCGTAATTCGCTCGTCAGCGACTCTGCGACGGCGGTAATCATCCAGTCGTTCGACGACACGACCCTCAAGAACCTCGCGCGGGAGCTGGCCAGCGTTCCGCGCGTATTTCTCGTCGAAGCGCGTGCCCTCGACCGCGTGGATTCGTCGGAGAAGTTGCGGGAGATCGCGACGTGGGCAACCGGGCTCGGCCCGAACAAGGCGATCGTCGAGATGCGTCCTGAGGTCGTCAAGTGGGCGCACGCCGCGAAGCTCACCGTGACCCCGTGGACGTTCCGATCCTCGAACACAGGCGCGTATCCATCAGTACGCGAGGAGATGGCGAAGTTCCTGTACGATTACGGGGTGGATGCCGTCTTTACCGACAACCCGGATCAATTTCCTCGCAGGTAACTCAACCAAAGGACGATCCCATGGATCGGGTCAACGGACTTCATCACATCACGGCAATTGCAGGGCCGGCGCAGGAGAATCTGGATTTCTACGCCGGCGTGCTCGGTATGCGCCTGGTGAAGCGCAGCGTCAATCAGGACGACCCGGGCACCTACCACCTCTTCTACGCGGACGCCGAAGGGCATCCTGGCACTGACCTGACGTTCTTTCCGTGGGCTCAGCTGGCCCCTTCTCGCGCAGGACATGGCCTGGCGATGGAGGTCGGCCTCGAGGTTCCTCCCGACTCGCTCTCGTTCTGGGGAACGCGGCTCGAGGGATACGCGACGACAAACGTCCGGTCGGAAGTCCGATTCGGCCAGAACGTGCTCGCATTCGACGACCCGCATGGGCTCCACGTGGCGCTGGTCGAAGGAAACGGCAAGCGAGGGTTCACGCCGTGGGAGGGAAGCCCGGTGGCCGCCGAGCGGCAGGTCCGCGGACTCTTTGGCGCTCAGCTATGGGAACAGGAAGCTGGAACGACTACAGCGTTCCTGACGGACGTCCTCGGGTTCCAGCAACTCGGCAGCGAGAGCGGCTGGACGCGGTACGGGTTTCCCGACGCGCACGGCGTCGTCGACATTCGCGAGACGCCGGACGCGCGGCGTGGAATGTGGGGCGTCGGCAGCGTGCACCACCTCGCGTGGCGCGTGTCAGATGAAGAACACCAGATCAGAATCCGGACGCGTGTCGAGTCGGGCGGGGCACGTGCGACACCAGTGATCGATCGGTTCTGGTTCAAGTCGGTCTACTTCAAGGAACCGGGTGGCGTGCTGTTCGAACTCGCGACCGACGGACCGGGATTCTCGGTCGACGAAGATCCGGCGCACCTCGGCGAATCGCTCGTGCTGCCGCCCTGGCTGGAGACGCACCGCGCCGCGATCCAGCGGGCGCTGCCGCCGCTCAATCTGGACACCGCCGCGCACGCGCGATAACGGTCGTGACGCTGTCCTTCATCCATCGGTACGAACCGCCGGCGCGGCCGGGCCTCCCGACGCTGCTGTTGCTGCACGGCACCGGTGGCGACGAGAACGATCTGCTGCCGCTCGGACGGAATCTGATGCCGGATGCGGGGATGCTCAGCCCGCGCGGCAAGATCCTGGAGCAGGGTATGCCGCGGTTCTTCCGCCGGCTGGCCGAAGGCGTGTTCGATGTCGAGGACCTCAAGCGGCGGACCGCCGAGCTCGCCGACTTCATCGCCGAAGCGGCAGACCACTACGGGTTCGATGCACGCCGCGTGGTGGCGGTCGGTTTCTCGAACGGCGCGAACATCGCGGCCAGCCTGCTGCTGTCACGACCCGGCGTGCTCGCCGCGGCCGTCCTGTTTCGCGCGATGGTGCCCTTCGTTCCCGACGCGCCGCCACCACCGAGCGGCGCGTCGGTGCTCTTGTCGAATGGATCGGCCGACCCGTTCGTTCCCGCCGCCGAGATCGAACGGCTCGCGAGCCTGCTTCGCGCCGCCGGAGCGGACGTCACTGTCGAAATGCAGCCCGCCGGGCATCATCTAACCCAGCGCGATGTCACTCGGGCGCGCGACTGGCTCGCGTCGCTCAAGCTGGCTGAGGGTATTCGCGCTTAATCGCACCCGCCGCACGATACTGCAGCGTCGCAAACACTTCGACAACGAGGGCGACGGCGATGATCAGGATCCGTCCAAGTGGTTCGAGCTGCGGCCAGAACATCAGCAGGGCGACCGCGCTGCCGACGACCCACGCGGCGTCCGCGATCGCGAAAGCCATGAGCGCCTGTCGATGGACCGGGCGGCGGGCTGCCACCAGCACGAGCGCACCCGCGTAGACCAGGAAGCCTATGGCGACGACGTCGAGCAGCAGGGGACTGGACAGACCGAAGAACCGCGGGAGGATTCCGCGGCTGGCGAGCAGGGCGATCGCCGAAACAGCGGTGGACAGGGCGTTGACCTGCAGAATGCGGTGCGGCGTCATGGTGTCACTCCTTGACGAGGAGGATCGCTGACGCCGCGATCGCCGGCAATTACCTCGGAAGTAATGGTGCCGGTGCAGGCCCTGCGGATAGCATGGCCGCATGACTCCCGAGCCAATTGTCCGTGACGCGACAGAATCCACTTCGCGGACCAGTCCGGTCGGACGCCTGCTGCGCGAGTGGCGCGCGACGCGCGGCTTGAGCCAGCTCGACCTCGCGCTGCGGGCGGGATTCTCTCCTCGCCACGTCAGCTTCATCGAGACCGGCCGGACGCAGCCAAGCCGGCAGGCGCTCATCGCGCTCGCCGAAACGCTCGACGTACCGCTTCGCGAACGCAACCGGCTGCTCGAAGCCGGCGGCTACGCGCATGTCTATCGGCAAACACCGCTGGCCGCAGAGGAGATGCGTCACATCCGAGGCGTGCT
The DNA here is from genome assembly GCA_036258175.1 of Vicinamibacterales bacterium. Classification (GTDB taxonomy): domain Bacteria; phylum Acidobacteriota; class Vicinamibacteria; order Vicinamibacterales; family 2-12-FULL-66-21; genus DATAEE01. The sequence continues at coordinate 1,014 of DATAEE010000395.1, read as the reverse complement.
GCAGTTCATCCTGGATCGGCATGAACCCTACGGCGCGGTCGTCCTCGACCGCTATTCCAATCTGCTGATGGCCAACGCGGCGGCCGCCGCGATGCTCGGTGCGCTCGTCGACCCGGCGCTGTCGACGGGCGCCCCGAATCTGCTGCGCATGGTTTTCCATCCGCTCGGCCTGCGCCGGTTCATCGTCAACTGGGATCAGGTCGCCCGCTACCTGTGGAGCAGGGCGCAGCACGAGCTGAGCGAGTTCAAGGAGGATGAAACGGCGGCTGCGCTGCTCGCGGAAGTGCGCGAGCTCGCCGGACCGTCCGTGCGATCGAATCTTTCCGCCACCAGCGAGCTGCTCTTGCCGGTGCACTTGAACGCGCCGGGCCTGGAAATCCGGCTTTTCAGCGCGATCATGACGCTCGGGACGCCTCAGGACGTCACGCTGCAGGAGCTCCGGATTGAAACGTTCTTTCCGGCAGACGAGGAATCAGAAGCGCGGCTGCGAAGCCGGGTCACGACCCCATCTGGATGAACGCGCTCAAGACGCGCGGATGAACGTGTCCGCGATGAAAGTTTTTACGGCGGGATCCGACCCGCCCACGCGAAGCGTCGGAGCTTGCGAGTCAGCACGCCACCCGAGCTCGAAGTCGAGGAACGGACAGCAGCGACGCTCGAGCGCCAGCCATTCCGCCGCCTGGAGCAGGACATCGGAATCGTCACGGTAGATGAAGACGTACCCGTCAGCCGTCTCGCTGACACGGACGACTGCCGCGTCCAGCTGCGTTCGCAGCGTCTTCTGGCGTTGGCGTTCGGCGGGAGACAGCGCATCGAGCCGGCATGCGATCGGCGGCTTCGTTCCCGGCATGACTGGCGAGGATTGTACACACGACGAGCGGCCGGAAGACAGCAGGCTTGCGCGGCGCCGCTCTCAAAACGCCGCGCGCGCGAGTGGGTGTGAGTGAAGGCGCGGCCCGGAGGTGACCGACGTCACTCCTCGCCACCTGCTGCCTTCCGACCGCTCGTGTGTCA
>DATAEE010000394.1:0-2299 GCA_036258175.1 Vicinamibacterales bacterium | reverse complement strand
CGGCGCTGATCAAGGGGACGACAGACGCCGCAGTACTGGCCGATCTCGCGCAAGGAAAGCTCCGCAAGAAGTTACCTGAACTCCGGCGCGCGCTGCAGGGACGGTTTCGGCCACACCACGCGTTCCTCATCGAACAGATCTTCGCAAAGATCGATTTCCTCGACGAAGCGATTGAACGGCTGACGGCCGAACTCGATCGGCGGCTCGTCCCTTTCGAACCCATGCTGATGGCGCTGGATACGATCCCCGGCGTGGATCGGAAGACCGCGACGATCATCGTGGCTGAAACCGGTGGAGACATGACGCGGTTTCCGACCGCGGCCCACTTGTGCAGTTGGGCGGCGATGTGCCCCGGGCAAAACGAGAGTGCCGGCAAACGGCGGAGCGGCAAAACGCGCAAGGGCAACCGGTATCTGCGTGCGACCCTCATCCAGGGGGCGCTGGCCGCGACGCGGAAAAAGAACTCCGCCCTGCAAGCCCGCTATCTTCGTGTCAAACGCCATTGCGGGCATAAGAAGGCCGTCGTCGCCGTGGGTCACCAGATGCTCGAGATCGCGTACTACCTGATGCGGGACGGCGTCTCTTACCACGAACTCGGCGCCGATTATCTCGACCGCCGACACGCTGACCGCGTGGCGCGGCGACATGTCCGCCAACTCGAAGCCCTTGGATTTCAGGTGACCATTACGAAGGCCGCCTAATCCGGGGGCGGGTCGCAGATTTCTGGGCAGGATGGAGCCCATGGGACGACCCAGCAAGCATTCGCCGGAGGTACGTGAGCGTGCCGTCCGGATGGTCTTCGACCACACCGCCGAGCATCCGTCCCAATGGGCGGCGATTCGGTCGGTCGGCGAGAAACTCGGGATTCGGACGGAATCGTTGCGCCGCTGGGTGCGGCAGGCCGAGCGGGATACGGGCCAGCGCCCGGGCCTGACCACCAGTGAGCGCGAGGAGCTGAAGCGACTCCAGCGTGAAAACGTCGAATTGAAGCGGGCCAACGAGATTTTGCGCAAGGCGTCCGCGTTTTTCGCCCAGGCGGAGCTCGACCGCCGAGCGAAGTGATGGTCACCTTCATCGATCAGTACCGAGACGTGTACGGAGTCGAGCCGATCTGCGCGGTCCTGCCCATCGCTCCGTCCACGTATTTCCTGCGGAAGGCGCAGCACCAGGCGGCGACGACGCGATCGGCGCGGGCGCAGCGCGATGCCGAGCTGCGGGCGGCGATCCAGCGCGTCTGGGATGACAACGACCAGGTGTACGGCCCGCGGAAGGTGTGGAAGCAACTGCGCCGCGAGCGCACCCGCGTGGCGCGCTGCACGATCGAGCGCCTCATGCGGGAGATGGGGCTCCGCGGCGTCAGCCGCGGCCGCGCCTGGAAGATCACGACCCGGCCGGATTCGGCCAGCGCCCGGCCCACCGATCTCGTCGATCGCCACTTCACGGCGACGCGGCCGAATCAGCTCTGGGTCGCGGATTTCACCTACGTGGCCACGTGGCGCGGTTTTGTCTACGTGGCGTTCGTGATCGACGTGTTCGCGCGACGCATCGTCGGGTGGCGCGTTTCCGCGTCGCTGGCGACCGACTTCGTGCTCGATGCCCTCGAGCAGGCGATCTACGACCGCCGCGGCGCCGACGGCGAGGACCTCGTGCATCACAGCGATCGCGGGACGCAGTACCTGTCGATGCGCTACACGGACCGGCTCACCGAGGCCGGCATCGAGCCGTCGGTCGGGAGTCGTGGCGATTCGTATGACAACGCCCTGGCCGAATCGATCATCGGTCTCTTCAAGACCGAAGTGATTCAACGGAAGGGACCGTGGCGCCATCTCGAGGCCGTCGAGTTCGCGACGCTCACGTGGGTCGACTGGTTCAACACCCGCCGACTGCTCGAACCGATTGGCTATGTGCCGCCGGCGGAATATGAAGCGGACTACTATGAGCAGCTGAACGGCCGTGCCGCGATCGAAGATGCCGGCGATCCGGGGATACTCCAGCTTGGTCCGTCCGACGATCGCCACGCAGAGGGCATCCTATGAGGTCGAGCTTGCACCGACCGCTGATCAATCGTCACCTTCCGTCCTCGGTTCTCGGCGGAGGGGGCGCGCGGCGGCACGCCGCCGCGCGCTCGTACTTGGAAGACCAATGACCCGGTGTGCTCATCGCCGAAGCGTTCGGTCGGCGAGGCCACCGTGTGGTGTGTCGCAGTGCCGTAACTCGCACTAACGGCCCTCCGACAAACCCGGGGCACTTTACCACCAACTCGCGTCGAATATTGAGCTGCCATTGGATGTGCCGCTGC
>DATAEE010000393.1:0-8450 GCA_036258175.1 Vicinamibacterales bacterium | reverse complement strand
GCTGTGGCCGAATCTGCTTCGCGCCTGCCGGTCGCGAGGCGTCCGTACTGTGCTCGTCAACGGCCGTATTTCGTCCCGGTCCTATCCGAGGTACCGGTTCGTCCGCCCGTTCTTCCGGCGCGTGCTCGGCGATCTCGACCTTGCCTGTATGCAGAGCGACGAATCCGCCCGGCGTCTGATCGACGTCGGGATAGATCCGGGCAAGATCGTCATGACCGGCAGCCTGAAATTCGACTCGCTGGAAGCACCAGCTGCAGGCAGCCTACGGGGCCGCCAGCGAGTCTTGCGCTACTTCCGTATGCGTGAGGACCGGCCCGTGGTGATTGCCGCGAGCACTCTGAAAGGAGAGGAGAGCGCCGTGCTCACGGCCTTCCGGCGTGTGAAGCGCCTGAGGCCGGATGCGCTCCTCATCCTGGCGCCGCGCAAGCCAGAACGCTTCGACGAAGTCGCAGAACTCGTCTCGGGCGAGGGTTTCAGCGCGGCCAGGCGGTCGGAGCTGCCCGTGGATGCCGAGCCGCGAGCCGATGTCGTCATCCTGGATACGTTCGGTGAGCTGGCGGCGTTGTTTCAGATCGCCACGGCGGTCTTCGTGGGAGGCAGCCTGGTGGATGCCGGCGGGCACAACATCCTCGAGCCAGCCGTCTTTGGTAAGGCGATCCTGTTCGGCCCGTACATGCAGAATTTCGCAGAGATCGCACAGACGTTTCTCGACAACGGCGCCGCCGAACAGGTCGCGTCCGAAGCTGGGCTGACGAGCGCACTCGTTGGCCTGTTGGAAGATCCGGTTCGCCGGGCGCGGCTTGGCGCGGCGGCGCGGGCGCTCGTAGAGGCTAACCGTGGCGCCAAGCATCGGACGTTAGACGCGATTGCGCGGGTCTTCCCTTACGACACGAGGTCTGAGGCGGTCGTTCGTCCGTTCCGCCTGGTGCATTGATCAGCGCCATTTTCGCCGCTTCCGCCCGCGCTCGACGCCGCTGGTACAGCCGGCGTCCGTACGCGCGCCGGCGTCTCGCGAAACCGGTCGTCAGCGTTGGCAACCTGTCGCTCGGCGGGAGCGGGAAGACCCCGACTGTCGCGCACCTGGCGCGCCGGCTGGTCGCGTGGGGAGAGCGGCCATCGATTCTTACCCGTGGTTACGGACGCCTTCGCCCGCGCGACGGGATCGTCGTCGTCCGCGAGCCCGACCGCCTCGTCGGACGCCTCGAGGAGTCGGGAGACGAACCGCTGATGCTTGCGCGCGAGCTAGAGGACGTTGCCGTCCTCGTTTCGCCCGATAGGTACGCAGCCGGATGTCTGGCGGAGCGGGCGTTCGGCTGCACCATCCACTTGCTCGACGATGGATTCCAGCACCTTGCGCTCGCGCGCGACGTTGATCTGTTGATCGTGACCGACGCCGATTTCGGCGACCGTACTCTGCCGTCGGGACGCCTTCGCGAACCGCTCGACGCGATTGCGGCTGCTGACGCTGTGCTGGCGAGCGACTGCGAACCGGCTCGAGTGACAGCGCTCGGCGCCGGACGAGTCTATCGGTTGAAGCGCGTGACGACGCCGGCGGTCACGGCCGACGCTGGACCTGTCTTCGTGGTGGCCGGCATTGCCCGTCCGGAACGTGTCGCCGCGAGCGCACAGGAGGCGGGTTGGACGGTGCTCGGCGCGCTCTACTTCGAAGACCATCATCAATACTCGCGCGCGGAAGTAAATGCGCTCATCGAACGAGCGCGGGCCGTGGGGGCTCAGGCCCTTCTCACGACAGCCAAGGATGCAGTCCGCTTCGGTCCGCATGAACCTCTGGCGTTGCCGCTCCTGGTGCTTCCGCTGGAGGTCGGAATTGAACCCGAGATCGAGTTCGAGGACTGGCTTCGCACGCGCGTGACGGCAGTCCGCAGCCGTGCTGCGACCGATGCGGGTCCGATGGAGGGTCGCTCTTGAAGCGCCTCCGCCACTTGCTCGAGTACTTCGCGGTCCGAGTGGTGCTCGTCTGTGTCCGTTTGATGCCCCATCGGCTCGTGCATGCGCTCGGCAGCGGAATCGGTCTCGTGTTCTACGCGCTCGACATGCGACATCGGCGACTCGCAGTCCAGAACCTGCGCGCCGCCTTTCCCCTCCGGTCGCGCCGGGAATGCCGGCGGATTGCGCGCGCAACCTTCGCGCACTTCGGACGGCTGCTGACGACGTTGCTCAAGTTCTCGACGATGACGTCCGCTCAGATGCTCGAGCGGATTGAGTTCGAAGGTCTCGATCGCGCGCAGTCGGCGCATGCGGCGCAGCGTGGCGTCCTGTTCTATACAGGTCACTTCGGTTTCTGGGAGCTGAATGCGCTCGCGCACGCGCTCGCGCTGCCGCCGCTCGCTGTCCTCGCCCGGCCGCTGGACAACCCCTGGCTGAACGCCTTGCTCGAGCGGGCGCGAACGCGCACGGGTAACAGCGTCCTCTACCGAAAGGGCGCGATTCGACGCGTGCTCAGACTCCTCGCGGCGAACAACGGAATCGCGATTCTCATCGATCAGCACATCCAGAGCACCGACGCGGTCACCGTCGATTTTTTCAACCGGCCGGCCTCGACGACATCCGCGTTGGCGGCGCTCGCGCTGCGGACCGGAGCGCGCGTCATTCCGGTCTTCGCGTTGCCCCTGCCCGGTTCGCGCTATCGGCTCGTCTACGAGCACGCCGTGGAACCGCCGCATCGCACCGACGATGCCGCCTCTCCAGAGACCATCCGGGATTTCACCCAGCGCTGCACCGACGTCCTCGAGATGTACGTGCGGAGGTATCCAGAGCTTTGGCTGTGGATGCATCGGCGCTGGCGGGATTCGGATTCGATCGCTGCCGTCCCGGGCATGTTTCCTGCCGCAGCATCCGAAGACGCCGACTCGCAGCTGAACGTAGATGAAGGCAGGCCGCAGATAGACGCAGATGAACGCAGATAGGGTTCTGGTCCGACTGCCGAACTGGCTCGGCGATATCGTCATGGCGCTGCCGGCGCTGGCGATGGTGCGCGCGGGCTTTCCGGGCGCTCATCTGACCTTCGCGCTGCCGGCGGCGTTTGCGCCGATATTCGCGGAGCGGACTGATGCCGCGCCGGACGCCGTTCTCGCGTTGAAAGAAAAAGATCAGGGCCGCCGCAGCGAGATCGCGAAACTGCGGTCCGTTCACGCCGACCTGGCAATCCTTCTCACGAACTCGTTTGGTTCGGCCTGGATCGTGCGACGCGCCCGTATCCGCGAACGCTGGGGATATCGAGCAAATCTGCGCCGCGCGCTGCTCACGCGCGCAGTGCGGCGGCCTGGCGGGCGGGTCCACCAGGCTGAGTACTATCGCGCGCTGATGAGTGGACTCGACCTCCCGAAGGCGGAGTCAATCGGGCGCATCGTGGCGACCGCGCAGACACGCGCGCGAGGCCGCGCTTTGCTCGAGCGCGTCGGCATGCGAGAGGGCACACCGATCGTTGGCTTCGCGCCTGGCGCAGCCTACGGCCAGGCGAAGCGCTGGCCGCCTCAACGCGCCGGCGAGGTCGCGCGGCAGCTTTCCGAGCGTGGAATCGCTGTCGTGCTCGTCGGCGCCGCCGCCGATCGGGATGCGGGACGTGCGATAGAATCGGCGGCGCCCGTCGTGAATCTGATTGGACGCACGAGTCTCAGCGAGTTGATCGGCGTCATTGCGGCCTGCGAGACGTTCCTTTCGAACGATTCCGGTGCGATGCATCTGGCGGCGGCAATCGGCCTTCCTGTCGTCGCGATCTTCGGCCCCACGAACGAGCTGGCGACGGCGCCCGAGGGAGAGCATGACGTGCTGACGGCTGACGTGTTCTGCCGCCCGTGCATGTTGCGGGACTGTCCGATCGACCATCGGTGCATGAAGCGCATCAGCGCTGAGCGGGTTGTCGAAACGATCCTGCATCGATTGAACCTCTCCACGTCGCTCAGGACAAGTTCGTGAGCGTCCCGGCCGTGTTTCTGGACCGCGACGGAACGCTGATCGAGGAGGCTGGCTACCTCGATCGGCTGGACCGCCTGCGGTTCTTTCCCTGGACGATCGACTCGGTTCGGCTTCTCAATCGCGCCGGCTTCAAGGTTGTCGTCATCACGAATCAAAGCGGGGTCGGCCGCGGGCTCATCGATGAGGCATTTGTCGAAGCGACGCATCGCGAGCTGATCGCACGGCTGGAGGCGGCCGGCGCCAGGATTGACGGGCTCTATTACTGCCCTCATCTGCCTGATGCCGAGATAAAGACCTATCGGATCCGGTGTGATTGCCGGAAGCCGGCGACAGGCATGTTCAGGCGCGCAATCGAGGCGTTGGGCATCGACCCCGAGTGCTCCTTCGCCGTCGGTGATCGATGGTACGACCTGGAGCCGGCGGTCGCGCTGGGCGGCCGCGGCGTGCTCGTGCGAACGGGGTACGGCGTTTCAGCCCTCGCGCGTCCGAGCGCTCGCGTCACGCCCGCGCACGTAGCCAACAACCTGATGGAAGCGACGACGTGGATACTACGCCAGCGCGGCTGCTGAAGCTGATCGACGCGTTCGCGGGCCGCAGGGTGGTGATCGTCGGCGATCTCATCGCCGACGAGTTCATCTATGGCCGGGTCTCCCGCGTTTCACGCGAAGCACCGGTGCTCATCCTCACGTACGACACGACCGAGATTCTTCCCGGCGGCGCCGGCAACGCGGCGCGGAACGTCGCGTCGCTCGGCGGCCAGGCTCGCGCGATCGGGATCGCGGGACGGGACGAACCGGGCGGGCGGATGCTCCAATCGCTTTCGCGAACGGTCGACGCACGACACGTGCTTCGACCGATTGGTTACCGGACGCCAACCAAGACCCGCATTCTTGCGGGCGGCATCCACTCCGCCAAGCAGCAGGTCGTGAGAATCGATCGAGCGTCGAATCAATCCGCGGCGACGGCCCGGCAGTCGATCGAATCGCGCGCGCTTGCGGCCACGCGCGGTGCCGACGCGCTACTGGTGTCGGACTACGGGTCCGGGCTCGTGACGCCTGGCCTTGTCGCGCGCCTGCGCCGCTCGATTGCCAGCGGGCGGCCCGTGCTCGTCGACTCTCGCTACGCGCTCGAACGCTACCGTGGGATGACCGCCTGCACGCCGAACGAGTCTGAAGTCGAGCAACTTCTCGGCGTGCGGATCGGCGACGACACTCGCACGCTCGAGCGCGCCGGGCGCGAGATGCTCGACCGGACTAACGCCCACGCGGTGCTCGTGACGCGAGGTAGCCGTGGCATGGCGCTTTTCGAGCGGAATCGGTCTACGGCCCACATCGGGATCTTCGGCTCCGACGAGATTGCTGACGTCACTGGTGCAGGAGATACGGTCATCGCAACAATGACGCTGGCGCTCGCCGCCGGCGCGTCCTTCTACGAGGCGGCACGGCTTGCCAACTACGCTGGCGGCCTGGTCGTCATGAAGCGTGGGACCGCCACTGTGTCGGCGCGGGAGCTGCGCCAGGCGGTGCGAGCAGATTCCAGGGATGGGCGTTCTCGTTAGCCGCGACGAGCTGTCGCAGCTGGTCGCGCACGATCGCGCAGCCGGACGCATCATTGCGTTCGCGAACGGCTGCTTCGACCTCCTGCATGCCGGGCACGTTCGGTATCTTCAGGGTGCCGCCGCGGAGGCGGATCGACTCATCGTCGCGGTGAACGACGACGCCTCGGTGCGGCGCCTGAAGGGCGAGGGGCGTCCCATCCTCTCGGCCGAAGACCGCGCGGAGCTCGTGGCCGGTGTGCGCGGCGTGGACTACGTCGTCATCTTTTCGGAGCCGACGGTCGGACCGTTGCTCGAGTTGCTGCATCCCGACGTGCATTGCAAAGGAACCGATTACACCGTCGACACCGTTCCGGAGCGCGAGATCGTGCGGCGGTACGGCGGACGCATCGCGATCGTGGGCGATCCGAAGGATCATTCGACCCGCGATCTGCTGGCGCGCCTCCGATCATCTTGAACAGGATTCTGATCGTTCGGCTCGGCTCGCTCGGCGACATCGTCCATGCGCTGCCGGCGGCGGCGGCGCTCCGACGGGCTGCGCCGCACGCGCGGATCGACTGGCTGGTGGATGCGCAGCACCGCGAGCTGCTCGATCTCGTTCCCGTCGTCGACGAGGCGCTTGTGCTGCGCGCTCGCACGTTGGTCGGCTGGCTCGACGTCACTCGCGTGCTCCGCGCCCGAGGCTACGACGTGGCGATCGACCTTCAGGGCCTGCTGAAATCGGCAGTGCTTGCTCGCGCGTCGGGCGCGAGCCGGGTACTCGGTTTTTCGATCTGGCATCTCCGGGAGCGGACCGCGCGGCCGTTCTATTCGGAGACCGCCACGCCGGAGGCCTCAGAGCACGTTGTGCGCAAGAATCTCGCGCTGGTTGCAGCCCTGGGCGTAAAGACCGACCTTCTCGAGTTTCCACTCGCAGCGCGCGAGTCGCCTGCGCTCTCCGAGGTCAGGCGCGTCGCCCGTGGGGCGGCCTTCGCCCTCGTCAACCCGGGCGCCGCATGGCCGAACAAGCGCTGGCCTCCGGATCGCTTCGGAGCGCTGGCGGCAACGCTGCGGAACCGATTTGGTTTGATGCCGGTTGTTCTGTGGGGACCCGGAGAGGAAGCGCTGGCTCGGAGTGTCGCTGAGGCTTCGAGCGGGACCGCGGTTGTAGCACCCCGCACCGCCATTTCGGATCTCGTGGAGCTTGCGCGCGCGGCATCGTTGATGGTGTCGGGTGACACCGGTCCTATCCATATTGCCGCTGCAGTGAATACGCCAGTCGTCGGACTCTATGGGCCGACCAGTCCAGCTCGCAACGGACCCTGGTCGCCTGCGGATATCTGTTTGTCACGCTTCGAACGGTGCGAATGTCATCACAAGCGGCGCTGTACAGCCCGCGCGTGGTGCCTCGAGGACATCACGGTCACGGAAGTAGAGGCGGCCGTGGAGCGTAGACTGGCTCAGAGCCGTGCGGAGCCGGGCGCATCGTGAGCCTCGCGCGCCTGGCGCGGTTGCGCGTCCCGCTGGGGTTTCTCTTCGGCGCGATCGTGGTCTGGGTCGCGCGGCCGACGCCACGTTCGCTCGCCTGGGGCGGGGCAATCGCGATCATCGGTGAGGCACTGCGCGTGTGGGCCGCTGGGCATCTCGACAAGGGGCGCGAGGTGACATCCTCGGGTCCTTACCGGTTCGTGCGCCATCCTTTGTATGTCGGGTCCACGCTGATGGGCGTTGGACTGGCCGTAGCTTCTGCGAGCCTTATCGTCGCGGTTCTCGTCGGCGTGTATTTGGCGACGTTCATCACGGCCGCCGTCCGAACCGAGGAAGCGTTTCTCCGGTCTCGGTTTGGCGATGCCTACGATCGCTATGCGTCCGGGCACGTCGCCTCGCGCCGCTTCAGTCTGTCGCGCGCGATGGCCAATCGCGAGTACCGCGCGGTCGTCGGGCTCGCGATCGTTCTCACGTGGTTCGTCTGGCGGAGTGGCTTGCTTGCCTGAACCACAAGCGGGACCTATAATTGGATGTTTACGGTGGCAGTTGGCGCTCGTTGAGGGCGGTTAGCTCAGTGGTAGAGCACCGGCTTTACACGCCGGCTGTCACAGGTTCGAATCCTGTACCGCCCACCACGATATCGGGCCATGGCGGATCGCTGATCGGGCCATGTCATCGGGATATCGATGTATCGGTGAATCGCGTCAGGTATCGGACGATCGGACTATCGAACGACCATGCGGGGTCGTAGTTCAGCTGGTTAGAACGCCGGCCTGTCACGCCGGAGGTCGCGAGTTCGAGTCTCGTCGACCCCGCCATTCGCTCTGCGGCTCGTCTTCGGCCGAGCCGGAAAGCTCGCTCATGGCGAGCCTCACATATATCCATCTCGTCTCAGCGTTTCGAGACCTCCTCCATCGGCTGCATCCTGCGCGCGTCCCGCACGTTCCGGGACGTTCGCGTAACGTCCGACTCGTAATTCGGCGATGACATCGTCTGCGGTCTTAGCGGTCGACTCGATCGGCTTGGTGCAGGGGCCGCAGCCGAGAGAACGATAGCGGGTTCCATCGCCTTTATCGAAATACAGGTCGACGACGGGAATTTCCTCGCGTCCGATGTATTCCCAGATATTCAGCTCGGTCCAGTCCAGCAAGGGATGAATCCGCACGTGAGTCCCTGGCGCAAAGTCGGTCTTGTATTGGTTCCAGAACTCCGGCGGTTGATCGCCGACGTTCCAGGTGTTTTGAACGGTCCGCGCTGAGAAGTATCGCTCCTTCGATCGGCTCCCTTCCTCATCAGCGCGGGCGCCAACAATCACCCCGGTGAACGGCTGGGTGTTGTCGTCGCGTACGTACCTGCCTGAGGCATGGTCGTAGCGGAATCGAGGCCATTCGCCGCTGAGCGTTCGTGTGAGCGCCTCGGTCTTCAAGAGCGAGCAGCACGCCATCCGATCGACGCCTCCGTCGGGATAGGTCCGGCGTGCCGCCAGCGCGTC
>DATAEE010000392.1:0-4378 GCA_036258175.1 Vicinamibacterales bacterium | reverse complement strand
CCCAGCGGACCGAGAGTGCCGTGGTCGCCAGCAGCAGGCCGAGCAGCATCAGAAACTGAGGCTCGCGTACGACACGCGCACCGGCAAGCGTGACGAACATCGCGGCCAGCGCCGTCATGGCCAGGTTTCCTGCGAGACACGGGGCCACACGCCGGGCGCACGCCCGACGTAAATCAGAGATCTCTCGTGCGGAAACGCCAGTACGACAGCGCGGTGAGAATGACGGCGGCGGAGCCAAGGAGGAACAGATCGCCTGCCGGATTCGATAAACCGGCCACGATTTCGGTCCCTCGATAGTAGTGAAACGGCGAGAACACGTCGACGACGCGTGCCGGCTTCCAGGACGCGGCGAGCAGGTTGACGAAGAACAGTGCGACGGCGGCTATCGCGGCCGGGACGAAAGCGGCCGCGCGCCGCCGTGCGACCCCTGCGAGCGCGAGCGACAGTGCGCCAAAGCACCAGGCGACGCCCACCAGGTGCGCAGCCAGCGTGACCAGGGTGACGGCCGAGGGCCCACGCGCCGACGGCGGCGAGAAGGCCGCCACCGCCACCGAGGTGGACGCGATCATCAGCGCCGCGAGCATCAGCGGGCTGACCAGCGACAACACGGCCGAACGCGTCACGAGCCAGTGGCGTGCGACGGGCCGTGAGAGCAGAAGATCGACCTGGCCCCCTTCGACGTCGGCGGCCGGCTCTGAGGCCACGAAGGCCGCAACCATGGCCACGAGCAGCAGGACGACCGGGTGGAAGTAGCCAAAGGCGACCAGGCCGCCGAACGAGGCGAAAGCGACGATATTGTCGCCCAGCCATCGCTGGATGAATTCGGGCGTCAGGCGTCCGAGAGTCTCGAATGTCGGCTGATCGTACGACGCCGCCTGGAGCACGATCGCCACCTGCAACGCCGACAGGAGCCCCGCGACGCCAAGGAGCGCTCCGCGGACGCGCGCAAGCGACCGCCCCACCAGTGCCGTCAGCGTGAGAATCAAGGCGCCTCCTCATCCGAGTAGAACTTGAGCACGTGCTGCTCGAGGCCCGTCGGCTCGATCTTCAGGTCGTGCACCGGAAGATCCCGGATGGCCGCAAGGAGCGGACCGAGCGGTCCGCGCACGTCGAGCACGCAGGACCGGGCGCCTTGAGAGACAACGGCTACGCCGTCGACCGCAGGCAGATGGCCGTTGACCGGCATCGAGAACTCGACGGTGACTCGCTTCGGCAACTCCCGGCGGATCTCCTCGACGCCCTTCACCTCGACGAGATGTCCTCGACGGACGAGCGCGATCCGATCGCAGGTCTTCTCCACCTCCGCCAGGACGTGCGAAGAGAGGAACACTGTCGCACCCGACTGCTTGACGACGTCGTGAAGCGTTTCGGCGAAGGCTTCAATCATGAGCGGATCCAGGCCGGCCGTCGGCTCGTCCAGGATGAGCACAGGCGCGTCGGTCATCAATGCCTGAATGATCCCGAGCTTCCGCTTCATCCCCTGCGAGTAGTCACGCATCCGGCGTCGCAGATCGGTTTCGCTGACGTCGAACCGGCCGAGCAGCCACTCGAGTCGCGCCGCGGCAACGGGACGCCGTCCCACGGCCGCCAGGAAACGGAGGAACCCGTGACCCGTGAGATCCGGGTAAATCGGCAGCTCGCCCGGGAGGTAGCCGACGAGCCGCCGCGCGTCGACGCTCCGCTGGTGACAGTCGAAGCCGCCGATCCACGCCGCGCCCGCCGACGGCTTCAGCAGGTCGAGGAGAAGCCGGATGGTTGTCGTCTTGCCTGCGCCGTTCGGCCCGAGGAAACCGAAGACTACGCCCTGAGGCACCGCGAGCGTGAGATGCTCCAGTCCTACGACACGTCCGTAGTACTTGGTCAGACCCTCGATACGGATCGCGTCCGACCCTGCGATACGACCCATCGGGGTCGTTGCGGGCGTTTCGGCTCTCGTCAATCGGCCAATCCGGGTGGCTATCGTCGTCATGGCCGCTTCGAGCGAACGAGCTCGCGGAGCGCACCCGCCAAGAGATCCTGTCCGACATCCTGGGTTCCAGGCGCTTCGATCACGATGGCGTCGGGGTCGAGCGGGATCTGAAACTGATCCGCCGACACCTCTGTGCTCGGACGCACGGTCCGCCGCCGCAGCCGGAAGGAGACGGAGAACGGATCGCTCATATACGAACCGGAGGCGGTAAGCTCGAGGATTTGGAAATCGGCTGCATCGACGACGACGCGCGCGCGGCTCAGCTCCCAGAATCCCGAGGCACCCGTATCCGCCACCTGCGGCAACTCGACGACGTATCGGCGGCCGCGGCCGGTATCGACTTCGCTGACCGTCTGGCCGGCTGCCGCCTGCAGCAGGCGGATCACTGCTTCGACGTGGTCCCGTTCGAGCTCGCGCAGGCCAAGTGGCTGGCCGGGATCGATCGTGAATCGAAAGGCGAACGTCTGTCCGTCGGCCCGGACGACGGCGGTCCGGCGTCCCTCGGCCGGCTCTTCGCTGATCGCGGAGAGGACCGTGCCGTCCGGCGAGTATCGAACGATGCGGTAACGTCCCGGCGCGTCGTGATCGACGAGCTGTTCGATGCGGTAGGTGCCGGCGTGGTTCGCCACGACGCGCGGCAGGCGCAGCTCCAGATCGAACTCGCGGAGCTCGGTCCCACTCGCCGGCGTCATCGTCCGCAGCGAGCGGTCCAGGATCTGAGCGGCGGATAGCGTGCGCGGTGCGTCGAGCGGCGGCAGGAGGAACACGACCGCCAGAACCGCGGCAGCGACGAGGCCCGCCGTTGCCAACACGCGGCCGCCCCATCGAGGGCTCGGGAAATCGCGAAGCGTCGTGGCGCCGGCACGGGGATGATCAGCCGCCAGTGCGCGCGCGACGCGGGTCGTCAGATTCGCCGGCGGTTCCACCCGTGACACCATCGCAGCGAACTCGCGGCCTGCGCCATCGGCGGCGGTCACGCGCGCACTGCACTCGGCGCATCCTTCCACGTGACGCTGCTCGATCTCGGTCGCTTCTCCATCCGCCGCGGCGCGAATGCGCGCCTCATTCAGACATCTCGACATGAGTCCCTCACGTGTGCGACATAGCGGCCCTGGCGCGTTCCCATCGCGCCAGGGCCCTCGCCAGCAGGCGGCCGACCGAATTCTCGCGCAGGCCGGCCGCCGCCGCGATTTCGCGATACGACAATCCCTGAGCCTTGAGCGCGAGGAGCACGCGGTCGCGCGGCGCCAGAGTGCGGACCACTGCCAGGAACAGCTCGACAGGGTCTCGCGACTCGAGCGCTGGCGGCGTCGTCAGCAGTTGATCGTGCTCAGGCAGCAACCCGAGCCAACGCCTGCGAGCGCGCAGCTGATCGCGGCAGAGGTTGGCGGCGACCGCGAACAGCCACGCTTTCAGATTCGAGCGCAGTCCCCCACGCGCCAGGTGGTCGAGAAGCCGCACGAACGTGGTCTGCACAACATCTTCAGCGTCCGCGGGAGTGCGAAGCATCAGCCGGGCGAAGCGGAAGAGCGATGCTCCATGAGCTTCGAACAGCTCGAGCGCCTCGTCTCTCACATCCCTGGTGGCGCGACCCGCCGGGGTCGTCAGGTCCTTCGCGACGGCTTTCACGGGCGTGTCCAGCGCGATACCTGCTGCTCCGGTCATACTAACGTGGGGCTCCGCCCCACTCCCCGGCTCGGTCGCTTGCGGGGCCCCTGCGCCCCGCGCCGCTCCCTCGCAGGCGCGCCGTGCGCGCCTTGTCGCTCAACCGTATAACGGAGCTTGGGGTCGTTTGTGACACCCGACCCTACGCGGGTATGCTGCGCAATTGGGGGAGGCACCGAAATGGAACGGAAGAAGGCCAGCGATTTCGATCAGGAGCTCCTGAACCTCTTCGATCAATACGTGCACGGTCAGATCGACCGGCGCGGATTTCTCGATCGCGCTGGAAAGTTCGCGGTCGGCGGAATGACCGCGGTGATGCTGCTCGACGCGCTCAACCCGCAGTTCGCGGCCGCCCAGCAGGTCCCCAAGGACGACAAGCGGCTGAAGACCGAAACGGTCGAGTACGACTCTCCACAGGGAACAGGAAAGATGAAGGGCTATCTGGCCCGGCCCGCCGCGGCAGCCGGCAAACTGCCGGGCGTGCTCGTCGTCCACGAAAACCGCGGCCTGAACCCACACATCGAGGACATCGCGCGGCGCGTGGCGCTCGACAACTTCGTGGCTTTTGCGCCGGATGCGCTCACGCCGCTTGGCGAGTACCCTGGTGACGAGGACAAGGCGCGCGAGCTGTTCAGCAAGCTGGATCAGACGAAGACTCGCGAGGACTTCGTGGCGGCCGCAGGCTACCTGAAAGGCCGTCCCGATTGCACGGGCAAGATTGGCGTCGTCGGCTTCTGCTACGGC